>CAZRCI010000006.1:63337-201883 GCA_964598535.1 uncultured Planctomycetaceae bacterium
AGCGTTTGCGTTCCCAGGAATGAAAGCTGCCCCTGGGTACTGCCGTCCGCAGCGCCCAGCAGTATTGTTCCGTGGACGGTCAGCCCACCGGTCACATTTGCCGAGTTGGAGTTCTGCGGGAAGCCGGCGTTCATCTGCGTGGCGTCGAGGATTCCACCGGCGGCAATCGTCACACCGTCCAATGTGCCTCCGCTGGTGCTGGTCCTGAGTGCAGTGCCAGAGGCGCCAGGCAACACGGTGGCGTCTTTGAGGGTGCCACCGGCCAGCTTGAACTCACCTTCGACTTGGAGCGTCGTAGCGACGGTCAACGTGCCTCCCGAAAGTGTCAGCCCCTCCTGCGAGATCAGACTCTTGATGTGACTTATTCCGGAGGTGTGTTCAATGGTCTGGTCGCCAGCCACGTTAATCACGACGTCGTCGTCGGGGCCGGGAAGCGTGTTGCCAGACCAGTTCAGAGGGTTCGACCAGAGCGCGTTCCCGCCACCTCCGTCCCAGGATATCACCGCCAGCAACCGGCGATCTTCAAGTGGCTCAATGCCGAGAGCCCTCGTGGCCGGGCGGACGAACTTTTTCCCAGCGACGCGGTGCTGAAGCCGCGCGGTCTGATGTCGTGGCACGTCGGATCTCCAAAGCTGCAGCGGCCCGACGTATTTCAATCGAGCAAAGGTCTTGATCGATTTGCGTCGAATTCGTAGAGGCCACCCTCGAAAAGGTCGCACGGTGGTCCCCATCATATCGTTGCTTGGAGGCCACGCTCAAGATTTCCCTATTGAAAACATCGCGACGATTTTGATCCGCGGCGATAACGCGTCGAGGCATGAGCAAAGAGCACCAAAACGTCGGTCGCGGGGACGTCGCCGAACAAACGCTTGGCCGGCAAGTACATGCAGTCGTAACTCGACGCTCAAGTACTTTCGCCGATCGCTCAGGTACGCTGGAAATCGTCGATGCCATGTTGACAGAAGGCCGGCCCAATCGTTTGCCGGAGAACAAGAACCAAGTCGCGATCGACTCGACGGGCCTTGAAGACGACTTCGACCAGCGCTTACTTTCAGACCCGGAGCAGCCGGCAGCAGATGCGGGTGTCGCTCGTCAAATCACGGGTTTTTGACGTTCGTTAATGAGTTGCGTTTTTCCGGACCGAGAATCAGGAGCCTGGGTAGACAGCCCCGGCGATCTCCAATTTCCCGCCTGCTTTTCTGCACGTCCACCCGCGGGGCCCGACAAAACTTACGGGCGACTTGCCTATCCCCACATGTGGATGGTATAAAGTTCGCCGGAAAAGGGGCATATACTCGCTGAGCGAAGTGGGCCAGCTACTGCACCGGAGGTTTGCATGCATCGACGTGATCTGCTCGCGGCTTCCCTCATGAGTCCCATTCTTCTGCCTGCCTTGGCCGCCGCACAAGCGGACAATCGCGACGAAAAACCAGAGGTGCAACTACCTACGCCATCAAGTTTCAAGAATGGCCCTACGTTAGTGAGCCCGCCCCCCTTGGAACCGCTGAGCGTGGGCTCTCCGCCGGCTCACTGGGACGGCGGAGCCGCGGCGAAGGTGGGCCAAGGCCCCTGCGGCATCGCCAAAGAATTTGGCGACTCTGGCCCCATCGTCGACGGGGGACAGGTGACTGAGTATCTTGATGACGATGACGATTCGCAGGCGTCTTCCGAATGGCTGGCCGCGCTGCGGCAAGAATTTGGCGGCGTGGCCAACCAACGCACGGAATATTACGAGCTTGGTGTCGCCGTAGGGGAAAAGGCGATCCGGCCGACGGGCGCGAAAACCAAGTTCATCGGATACGGCCCGCGCAAGAACAAGCAGACGCAACCCCAATGGCCCGGTCCGCCGCTGGTGGCACGCCTCGGCCATCCCATGGTGATCCGCTGCGTCAACGAGTTGGATGACTATGTTTCGGTGCACATGCATGGCGCGCATGCGCCGGCTCATTCCGACGGCTATCCGGCCTTCGTAGTCCCGCGGCCTATCCCCGAAGACCGCGCCAAGCCGCATGGCTATGGGCAAAATCACCGCGACTACTTCTATCCGCATACTGTGCCTGCCGAGATGCCCCCAGGAGTGCCCCCGGGCGATCGTGCGAAGCACCTGGACATCACGGAAACGCCGTCGACAATGTGGTATCACGACCATTCGATGGACGTGACTGGACCGCATGTCGCGTTCGGCATGGCTGGCTTTTGCACGATTTATGATGACCTGGAACTAGGGCTGCTTGCCGATAGCACGCTCCCCCTGGGATGTCCACGAGGAGCCAAATACCAGACTTCGACCGGCGTCGACTTGGATGCCGTATTCAAGGCCGCCCGGCGAAACCCGCTGGATATTCCGATCGCACTGCAAGATCGCCGTTTTTCGCAGTCGGCCAAAGCCGGAGATCCTGAGAACCAATTGCTCTACACCGTCAAAGGGCATAACGGCTTCCTAGGAAGCGACGTGCTGGTGAACGGTGAATTGTTCCCTCGCCTCCCGGTTGCGCCCGTCAAGTATCGCTTTCGCATTCTCAACGGCTCGAACGCACGGTTCTACAAGTTGGCGCTGTATGCGCACTTTGAAGACCCGTCAGCCCCAGACGCGTCGCTGGACAACCTGATTTCGCTCCGCAAGGAGATGCGAGCTCCGGCCTGGTTTCGAATTGGCAAGGACAGTTGGCTTTATCCGGAAGCCTTGCGGCAGGATAAGGTGCTGCTCGGCATGGCGAATCGGGCGGATTTGATTGTCGACTTCGCCGCCATCCGTGAGCATTTCAATCAGAAGGCTCAAAGCGACGCCGCGTTTCGCGAGGCAACGAAGGGCAAACGCCTCGTCATCTATCTCGCCAATCTGACCGACCAGGAAAATGGCCGTGGGCCGCGCGCCAAGCTGGCCGATGGCAACGCGCAAGAATTGCCGCCCGTGGAACCGTTTCAAAACGTCAACGTGCCCAACGATCGGGAAGACTCGGCCAAAGGGGAATTAAGCCGCCCGTGGCTGCTCCTGAAGTTCCCCGTAGCGGAATCGTTGGATGATCTCACAGACGAGGCGGGGAACAACGCGTTCCGCTCGCTGGGCTACACGGACTTAGCCCAGCTTCCGCACGCGCGCATTTCTCTGGGAACCAGGCTGCGGCCGCACCGGCCCATTCGGCGCGACGAAATCGTACGCACGCGCGAGGTCGTGTTCGAACGCGGCAACGGGATCTGGCAAATCAACGGAAAAGTTGTCGACGAGTTCGTCAGCAACTTCGTGCCTGAGCTGAATACCGCGGAATGCTGGATCCTCGAGAACGGCGGCGGCGGCTGGTGGCATCCCATTCATATTCACCTCGAATCGCATCAACAGGTCGAATATCTGGCGGAGGTCGAGCCCGGCGAAGCGGTCCGCTTGTTGGGCAAGATCCTGGTTCGGTTTCATCAGGCGGCCCGCGATGAAGAAACGATTGGAGCGCCACGCGAGGCTGCGCAGCTTCGGGCGGTGCTCACGCTCTTGAAGGACTCGCTGGCGGCGTTGAAAACCGAACTTGCCGTGACAACGAGCGGCGTCCTCGACCTAGACAGAACCGAATTGGTGCTGGCCACCAATGATGAGCCGTCGTTGCAACGATTAACCAGGGCCGCGGTCGAAAAGCTGGAAGAGTTTTCCGCGCGCCGGAAGGAAACTCTCGACGGTGCCCCCCGTCCGGCGTTAGAAGCTCCGCTGGCGGCGTTTCTGCGACTCAAGGAATTGTATGGTGATCTACCAGGCATGGTCGCCGACTTGCACGCGGATTCGGTCGTCGAGTCGGGCCGGCTTTGGCGCCGCATCAAGATCCCTCCCTGGGACCGCTACAAGAGCGACACGACAATCCTGGGGCCCAACACCCGTGTGAAGGTGTTCATGAAGTTCCGCACGTTCGATGGGCCGTTCGTGTTCCACTGCCACAACCTGGAACACGAAGACATGCGGATGATGTTCACCTTCGATCCGCGTTTCACCCCGAATGCGGTCGCCGCGCAGGGAGCGGAAGCGCGCCATCGCTATCACCGTCTCGAGCATGTCGTACGCTATCGGCATCCCTTTCGGTTTTCGAGCGCTGGCAATGACATCGATCTGCGTCCTCATATCGACACGGGCCCGAGCGAGGACGGGACGACTCCAGCAAAAAAAATGCCGCCCTGGCACGAGGTGCCAACCTTAACCCCCAAGCAGCCTCGCGCCCATCCGATCTGGGGCGGTTGGGATCAAGAATTATAAACCTCCTTGTTTGACACGATCCGCGGCGAGGTAAATTCAATGGGGCAAAACGCGAAAGGCTCGCAAGCTCAGGCATCTTCATTCCCACGGCTGACGCGTCGCGGCTACATGAGCACGCTGACCGCGGCTTGCTCGGGCGGTTGGCTTGCGGCGGGTGCCGCGGCCGTCGCCCAGAACAACTCGGCCAACGATCCCGCGGTCAGCGAAGATCGCGAAGCAACCGACAATCAGATCCTCGGCAACGCGCTGGCCCGCTTTGCCCGCTGGCCCGAGATTGCCATGCGCGATCAATGCGGAAATAGCGTCGACCTTTACCGCGACGTGTTGGCAAATCGCCTGATCGTGCTGAACTTTTTCTACTCGCGGTGCGACGGAAGCTGCCCAACCACGCTGGGCACAATGTCCGCGCTGGCCAAACTGCAAATGCAGCTCGAACGTCCGACCCGGTTTGTTTCGATCACGCTCGATCCCGGGCACGACACGCCACAGGTACTGGCAACGTGTCACGCCGGCCTGGTGCCGGCCGGCGCGGACTGGCATTTCCTGTGTGCGTCGCTCGAAACGACGAACGACTTGCGCCGCTACCTGGGGTTCGTCGATCTCGATGAGCCGCCCGGCCAGGTGCTTCGGCGGCACGCCGCGATGGTGCTGATCGGAAGCGACGTCACCCACCACTGGCTCACGCTCCCTGCAACGGCGTCGCTGCGGCAATGGCGTTCCAGCCTGTTTCGCTGTGCGCCCAGGATTTCGTAGGCTCCGAAACGACCAGGATGAGAAACATGGATACCTCCGTCTCGCGCTTGGTACGGGGATTGGTTGCCGCCGTGTCGATCGGCTGGGCCATGACAATCTGCGGCTTGCCCGTCGGCGCCGCGGAAGAGCCCGCCATCAAAAAACCGATCCACGATCATCCTCAAACCTATGAGGAGCTGGTTCGAGATCCGAAATACAAAGACGCTCGACTGCTGATTCCTGCGCAAACCCCACTCGCGGATATTCCGCGTTGGGAAGAGCATAAACGGGCCATGCACCTCAAAGCGCTCAAACGTTCGGACCTCGATCATCCAGACTTGCGTCGCGAAGTCCGGCGGTTGTTGCTGGCCACGTCCGGCCCGAACGCGGACGAACGGGAGTCGTCGTTTCAAGAACTGGATGAGAGCCTGACGATCTTTCGCTTCACGAACTTCAATTCGTTCATCAAAAAAGGCGCCGAAAAGAAAGCCGTGGCTCTCGGCAAGGCCTTCTTCTGGGATGTGCGTTTTAGCAGCGACCAGAAGGTGGCCTGTGCCAGTTGCCACTACGCCGCCGGAACGGACCACCGCACGCAGGCCACGGTCACGCTGCCGGTCAATTTCGGTTTTCACATGCCCTGGCCCGATCCGCACCAGCGGCCGTTGACCGGGGCGATCCGCCCCTATGGTCTGTCGGCGAAGGATCTCGTGTCGGCCGGCGCCGAGCTGGAGCTAGACGCCGATCTGGGAGTCTTCGATCCGGAGAGCCTGGGGGGCTTCAAAACCCGGGAAGTTATCGGCTCGATCGGCATTGCGCGGCGTGCTCTCAAATCCAGCGCATCGGACCAGGAATTCGGCGATGCTTCCGGTGGCCAGTTGGAGCCCGGCGCCGTGATCGATTCTCGCTTGAAGTTATTGCTCGAGCGCGTGGATACCATCGAATCCACCTACCGGCAGGTGACGCAGCGGAACTCGGCCACGGTGATCAACGCCGTCTTCAATGCCAGGAACTTTCACGACAGCCGCGCAGATACGATCTTCAACGGACGGACGGGCTGGGGACGGCATGACCTCGCCGAGATCAACAACTCCCTGTTCGTTTTGCAAAACCGCGCGGGCACCCTGAGGCGGATATTTACCTGGGATCCCGCAGATCCACATACGCCCGATAAGCTGAACCCGTATTTCATCGCCAATGCCGCGCTGGCCTCGCAGGCCGTGGAGCCGATTATCAGCGACGTCGAAATGTCCTATCGCGGGCGAATGTTCCATCATCTTGCCCGGCGCATGCTCGGCAAACGGATTCTTGACGGACAGTCAATCGCCTCGGACGACTCAAGTCTGGCCCCCTATGCCAACCAGCGGATCACTTACGAACAACTGATCAAGGAGGTGTTTGTCGACGAGTGGTGGAATCATCCAGGAAAGTCCGTCAAGCTGCCGAGCAAGCCGCTCGGCGGCTCGGCGGGGCCGCTTGCCGCCGACGAATCCTATTCTCAGATGGAAGCCAACTTTTCGCTTTTCTGGGGGCTGGCGATCCAGATTTACGAGTCGACATTAATTTCGGACGATTCTCCCTTTGATCGCGAGCAACGCGCGGCGGCCACCTCGCAACTCGCTCGCGAGCGCGAGGCGGGGAAGCCCCCTTCGCTCCTGAGCGATGCCGCTCTGCGCGGATTGAATGTCTTTCGGAACGTAGGCTGCGCCGAGTGCCATTCGGGGGCCGACTTCACTTCCGCCTCCTTTGCCGAAATCGGCCTCTTGGGGCGGGACGGTCAGCCGCGATTTCCGGAACCCCTGGATGAGGATGGTGACATCGCGTTGGGCGAGGAGTATTGTCCCACCGAGCCGCCGGTGGGCGTCGAGTGCATGAACGTGAACGGACGCTTCAGCAGCCTCTACGATAGCGGCAACTACGTGCTGGGCATTAGCCGCTTCGAACGTCGCCCGTCCTTTCCGGACGCTCCGCCGGTGCGTGACGGGCAACTGGTCACGAACCTTCTATTTCCCGCCAACGCGGCCCATTGGGAAGACAGCGGCAACGGCGCCGAGTTTGTTCCGCCCGAAGAACAACCCGTCGGCGCCTTGCCCTATCGCTCAGTCAGTGAACTCCAGCGAGCGAGGTTCGCGGACCATCTGCTCGCCCAACCCAACGAGATCGAAAGGCTCATGACCCTGCTGGGCATCGATTTAAATGTCTTCAGAAAGGTCGTCGAGGCGAGTGCGCCGCCCCCCAGCGAGCTTGCCGTCGAGCCCACGGCTGCCAAGGCACGCGTAAAGACCGCTGCAGACGGTGAGCCGCCGCTCACGGCGCCGCAGACCGCCTCGCGCCTGGGGCACGGCAATCCGCTGAACGATACCCAGCAATCGCTACGGCTCACGCCTGATGGCGATGAAATCGGTCTCCAGAAACAAATAGAAAAGCGGCGCGAAGTGCCCCCCGCCGAGCCGCAACCGGCCACGAACGTCTTGGGCCTGATCAGGGTCGAGTTTTCCGGCCAGCAGGAAACGCTCGTGACCCATCACACCCCCGTCCCCTTGCGATCGATCGCCCGGGCGTTTCTACCGAGCTGGGAGCGAGATCTGCGTGCCCGGCAAGTCGCGGGAATCGAAAACCCGTCGGAGAAGATCGCGGATGCCGGAGCATTCAAGACTCCCACGCTGCGCAACATCGAGTTGACGGGGCCGTACATGCATAACGGCAGTCTGCTCACTCTCGATGCGGTCGTCGAGTTCTACAATCGCGGCGGCGATTTCAACGAGCGCGTTGTCGCGAACCAGGACGACATTCGCACCGGGCACAAGCACCCCGAAATGGTGCCGCTTGAACTATCCCCGGAACAAAAATCAGATCTCGTTGAGTTCTTGAAGTCCTTGACCGACCCCAGGGTGCGCAAACGCTCCGGTCCCTTCGACCATCCAAGCTTGCCGCTGATTGTCGAGATCGAGGTGAACGCGGACGGCCAGCCGGTGATGAGCACCGAGAAAACGGTGATCTACCGTACGCAGACCTTGCCGGAAGTCGGGCGCAACGGCGGAAAAGAGTTGTCCACTTTCGAGTCAATTTTGCAAGAAGATCGGCATTACTAACGGCAAGTTTTGCGGTTCCTGCTAGCCACATTGACGAAAAGCACAAGCCTCGCTCGCGACGCGGATAGGCCTTGCAAACCGCTCACGCGCAAGGACGCTCGTAGGAGTCTCGCCACCTCTTTCTTGGTGCCGCTGTAATCCTTGTGGCCGAAGCGCTAAAACGTTGACTTACGTGTCGGGCTTTTTCACAAGCCGAGGGCCACGAGAGCATTGAACCGATTGCCATGCGGTTTGCCTCCCGGGGGCGGACCACTTGGCATCATCATATGGCGCTGGTCGCAATGGCACACTGGTTCGCGACCTTGGTTCGCCAGAAATGCAATACCGCAGCATCTCACGCTGTCTCAATCGTTCGATTTGCTGCGGGGCGGCTCTCGATCGCCCCTCCCTTACAGACCTCCGAGCAGTCGCTCCGCCTCATGGAATACTACTTCCCCCGCAACGCCATAGCCGCCCAATCGCCGCACCGGAAAACAAGATAGCTAGCTACAAAACCACAAACGACTCGCCGAACAACAGATGCTGTAGAATTGCCCCCTGGCACGGAATTTTGTGGTCGGCCAGCGTGGGGTGCGTGCCTGTTCTCGTCTTATGGTCGCCCTTGCAATGGAGTCTACAGAATCTCGATACTGTGTCGGAACCGGACGCCTGCCTGACAAGTTCTTGATTGGCCAAAGGGGCGGGCGTCCTACCATCACAGGATGTTCAAGTGGAGAACAAGCAATGAACGACAAGCTGCTGGGTGTCGCAAGCGTAACTGGACGGGTCTTGTTGAGCGGTATTTTCTTGCTCAGTGCGGTGGGCAACAAAATACCTAACTTCGGTGATGTCGTCGTCTACATGCAGAAAGCGGGAGTCCCCGCGGCCAGTCTGTTGCTGGCGGGAGCGATCGTATTTCTGATTGTCGGAAGCGCGTCCGTGGTGCTGGGCTTCAAGACGCGGGTGGGAGCTGGCCTGTTGTTGATCTTTCTCGTGTTGGCGACGTACTACTTCCACGCGTTTTGGAGGTTTGAAGGCCAGGAAGCGGCCGCTCAGCAGATTCAGTTCATGAAGAATCTCGCGCTTATGGGAGCGATGGTTTTTCTCATGGCGAATGGGGCCGGCCGATTTAGCCTGGACCAATTCTTGGCGGGCAAGGCCGGCCGGTGAAACACCGGTGACGCGAATTGCAAATCGGAGTGCAATTCGCTCATGCTTCGTCGATCGACTGCCGAGTGAAGACCTTTTCGCAAAGGCTAGGTAAACCCTACCGGTTATCCGGCTGCCGGTGCTGTGGGCTACTACAGTAATGAGGCCTTTGCGACTGGAGCGGGTTCTAAGGGATCTGCCGATAAGCAAGGTGGGCACGCGAAAAACCCGCCCTGCTTTCCTGCCATCTGCTCCCCAACCCCGAATACGATTCACCGCACGATGATTGCCTTGCAATGTCAACGAGCCTGGTCGGTTGGACTTTTCTTCCTCGCGGTCCTTGGGATGCCAGCGATCGGGTTGGCACAAAATGGGCAATCGTTGCCGGAGACGATGCCCGTCGCTCCGCCTGGCGCGAGCTATCAGAGCGGCGGAGCAGGAGCGCTCGCCAGCGATCAGTCGGCCGAACAGGGCCTTTGGGCATCCGCCGGCAGCGTGGTGGCGGGACGCTTGACCGACTGGCGCAATCTCGAACCGAATGTGAGCGGCGACTTGCCTTGGATGTGGCAGTTGATGCCCGAGGGCTTGGTGTGGCGCTCTTACCTCGCGGGAATCAAGGAACCGCGACTGTCGATTTTCATGGCCGATAGTTCCGAGTTCGGCACGACTTGGGATGCGAACCTGGGCGGCCGTGTTTCGTTACTCCGGTATGGAACTCCGAATGCGTATCGACCCGAGGGCTTCGAAGTGCAGATCGAAGCGGCGGCCCAGCCCCGCATCTGGCCCAATAAACCCAGTGCGCCGCTGATCGCCACGGATTATCGTATCGGCGTCCCCATCGTGTTCGCCCGGGGCCAGTGGCAGTTCAAAACCGGGTACTACCACATCAGCTCGCACCTGGGCGACGAGTTTATGTTGGACTATGAGCAAGATTATCCGGATATCCAACGCATCAATTACATGCGCGACGCCTGGATGCTGGGGATTGGCTACTACTATACCGACAGCCTGAGACTCTTTGCCGAAGCGGATTGGGCCTTTGGCGCCGACGGCGGGGCCAAGCCCTGGGAGTTTCAGTTTGGTGCGGATTGGAGCCCGGCGATTCGCGGCGGGGCGCCCTTCGCCGCGGTGTACGGTAACCTGCGGCAAGAATTTGACTACGGTGGATTTTTTGTCGTGCAGGCTGGCTGGCAATGGCGCGGCGGTGAAGCGATGAAGACCTTTCGCCTGGGCGCTCAGTACGTCAATGGAAAGAATTCGCAGTATGAATTCTATGACCGTTTCGAGCAGCAAGTCGGATTTGGCATCTGGTACGACTATTAGTCGCTGGTCATGAACGGCGCTCCTGAGGCCGCGATTTGCGCCGCAACGCCGCGATACAGATCTCCTGGCGATTGTGAGGAAGTTGGCGGGCTCCGACCTTCCGATAGCCCCAACTTTTTATTCGTTCGAGATAGGCTGGCACCTCGTCTGCGAGGCGCCAATCAAGCAATTTGAGCGTGAGCAGCAAGCCTTCAATATCCACCGCCTCGTGCGTGACGATGTCCTCGACGGTATCGAGCGTATAGCGAGGCGCGACATTCATATCGGCGGCGAGCCAATGCACGCCGCGAAACACCCGCCGCCGCACGTCGGCTCCGCGCTTTCGGATATGCGTGAACCGCGGATGGGCGGCAATTGTCGGAGCGACTTCGGCAGGATCGATGCCCAGCACGTTGAAGCCACGTTCCAGAAGAGCCTGACTTGCCCCTCCGGGCGCGCAGCCGATCTCGGCAAAAACCTGTCCAGCCTTCGTCGGGAATGCCGCCCAAGCCAAGGCTTCTTGCATCTTGATGTACGCTCGTGAAACGAGCGGCTCGGGAAGCTCGAACGTTCGGAGTCCCCCGGGATAGGCTCCGTCACCGGGGGTGGCCCAGTGTTGTCCGAGCCACCATGCATCCGGTTCGACCAGGATACAGTCGAGCACCAGGTCGCCCGGCCGGGCGACGCGCGCGGGCGCCGCGAGCGAGGCGGCCGCAATCCTTTGTTGAATGGCGGCCTCCGCGGACAATGCCGCTGCCGACACACGCGGTTCAAAACCGCGATGGCCAATGGCTGCCGTGTCGCGTTGCCAAACGTGTAAGGCGGCGAAGTTGCCCGTCGTCAATCGCTCGACAACGGCCTTTGCGGCGGTGTCTATCGACGTGGCGTCCAACTTGCAAAACGAATAGCCCCAGGCTCTCGCAAAGATCGAATTGAGTTCAAAAGCGGGCGCCGGCGCAAAATCTGTCGGTAGTTTGAACGTCAAATAGCCCGGCCGCGAATAGGCGAAACGAAACTCCGTGTGCTTGTCGAGGACTTCCGCTTTGAGCGTATTTTCCGCCCCTAACTGGCAAGTCGCGAACAGAAAGCCAGGCACGTCAGCAGATCCAGCGGCCGGCGTCACTACTTCCCTCCGACAAACTGAACCTGCGCCGTACTGTCCGCCGCTTCGGCCAACTCCACGCGAATTTGGGCTTGTGGCTCGTCACGCACCGTCATCGACAAGGTATGAACGCCTGCCGACAGGTTGAGCGACAATCGATCGGGTTGGTCGATCCGGTTGCCATCGAGCCAGACGTGTTCGAATGGGCCAGTGAGTTGCAACTCGACCTGGCCTTCCTTGGCGGCTTCCAATTGACAACGAACAACTCGCGTTCCTGAGCTGTTCGCGGGAATTGCCGCCACGGGCAGGTTCCCGGCCACGGTGCTATAAACGCTGGCCCAACGCCCCTGGTCGGTCGATGGATCGAACTTGCCGTTCGGGCCTTCCACGAGGACGTCCCAGCGGCGTGCGACCGGCTTCTGGCCAACCGCATAGGGCCCGACTTTACCAAGTTCAGATAGGAATCGGACCAGGTCGATCAGTTCTTGCCGCGTTAATTCGTCTGTGAGACCAACCGGCATAATGGAGCCGGCTTCTTTGCGGGCCTCGATCGCGTCGATGGGAACGACCACTTCTCGATCTTCGGCGTCGCGCAGTACCAGCTCGGTGTCTGTCTCACGAATCTTAACACCGCTCGTGATGATGCCATCGGCCACGACCGTGAGCGCGTGGTAATTTTCTTTGATCTTGGCGCTCGGATCGAGGATCGATTCCAGCAGATAGTCGCGTTGAGCACTTGCTCCGATAGAAACCAGATCGGGCCCTACCCTTCCCCCTGCCCCGGCGATTGCGTGGCATTTCAAGCAGTTTTGGGCATCCCGCCGAAAGATCACTTCGCCACGAGCCGGGTCGCCGTTGGCTTCGATTTCGGCAAGCAGCTCATTTAGTTCTGCTGGAGATAGTTTTCTTTGGGGCGTCGCTATTCCGCCTGCGCGGCTGATCGCGGCGACAAGTTCGGCCTCCTCTCGAGCCGTGGAACGCACCGCCCGAACCGCCAGCTTGGCCGAGTCGGCAACAAGTTTCTGTTCGCCCACTGCGGCCGCGAGTGCCGCGGCTCCGCCATCGCGGTCGAGAATCGGCACGATCGCCTGCGCGGGGTCGGCTTGCGGCTCGTCTTGCAATAGTGCGATGCATTGGGCTGCCGCGGCGGTCACATCCAGCTTTGCCAGGGCGGCAATGGCCGCGGTACGGGTTGCCAGCGGCTTCCCGCCACCGCTCAGCTCGGTCAACAGATCGCGGTGTCCCTCGCCATAGCTGGCCAACGCATTGAGCGCCGCACTGCGGATCGTTTCGGAAGTCGCCTCACCCGTGGCAATAGCCGCTAGCGGCTCGCTGGCCGCTTCAACTTTCCAAAGTCCGGCGGCGTCGATCGCGGCCAGCCGCAGGGCCTCATTCGCATCGCCGGTGAGTGGCGCAAGCGCGGCCAGGTCTCCTTCTGGCCGAACCTTTCGCATGCGCGTTGCGCTTGCGGCCGCGTGTAAAAGCGCGGCACGCTGTTCCGGTGGAACCTCCCCAGCCAACGCCAGATCAAGCACGAGCCGCAGTTCTGAAGGACCACCGAGCGCCGCGATGAGCAGCAGGACGCTTTCACGCCGCTCGGCGGGCAATTGCCCCGACTCAAGAAGTGCCATGAGCGGAGCGACCACGCGCGGCGACCCCGCCGCTTGCAGGATAAACGTGAGATGTTTCACATTCCCATCGAAGTCGATCTGCCCAGCCTCGAGTGCTGATAGCCAGATGGGTTGCAAGTCGGTCGCCGTTACCCACAGGGCATGTTCGAGGAAACGGTCCAGGGGCTGGTCGAGCGCGCGCATGGCGATCTCGACCGATTCAGGAGTCCCCAAGCCGGCCAAGGCTCGCACCGCCTCGAGCCTTACTTGCGGATGGGCATCAGCGACGAGCCCCGTCAGCGAGTTCAGGGCATTGGGGATGCGCTCCTGCCAGGCGGACAACACCCGTGTGGCTGCCGCACGTACCTGATGAACCGGAGAGGTCAGGAGCTTCGAGAGCAACTCGGGCTCGACAAGATCCAACGCTTGATAGGTCCACAGCGCTTCGAGCCGCTGGTGTTCGAATTGCGGATCTTCGGGATCCAGGGCTGCAACCCATCCGGCAAGCGCGGGTTGTACCTCCGATGCGCCACGAGACTTCAACTCTAACTTTGCATTCGAGCGGGTGAATTCCTCCGGCGCACGCAGCATTTCCAGCAGCGCTGGCACCGCGGCTTCGACAATCTGCGGCCGTTCGACGAGCGGCCGCCCCTTGAACGTGACACGCCAGATTCGGCCGTGGGTGTGATCGCGCCGCTCATCGCGAAAATCCACTTCGCCATGTTGGATGATCGGATTGTACCAATCAGCAATATACAGGGCGCCGTCCGGTCCGATCTTGGCGTCGATCGGCCGAAACGCGGCATGCGTCGACTTGATGATCTCGGTTTCTTCCTTGGACGAATAACCCGACCCAACCTCGGAGAGCGTGAAGCGGCAGACGCGATGAGCGCGGAAGTCATTGGTCACCAAGCTACCCTGCCAATCGTCGGGAAAGTGGCGACCGCTGATCACTTCCAGGCCGCAATGTTTCGGGCTACCGGGATTCAGACCGGGGGAAACTTGTTTCGCCCCGGCGTAGGTGAACATGACGACGCCCGGGAAGACGTAGTTGATCCCCTCGCCGCCGGCGCCGTCGGTGGCGAACGATTGGCCCCAACGGTCGAATACGTGTCCCCAAGGATTGCATAGCCCGCGGGCGAAGACCTCCAACCGCATCGTTTCCGGGCGAAACTGCCAGATGCCGCCACTATTCAGCCGGCGAACGCCCCAGGGCGTTTCAACGTGGCTGTGAATATAGATCGATTGATTAAAATACATCATTCCGTCGGGGCCCCAACGAAATGTATGGATGATGTGGTGCGTGTCTTCGGTACCGAAACCGGAGAGCACGACCCGGCGTCGATCCGCCTTCCCGTCACCGTCGGTATCGACAAGGTGCAACATTTCCGTGCTGTTCGCGACGTAAACGCCACCATCGCCGGGAACGACCCCGGTCGGGATGAGCAGGCCATCGGCGAACACGGTCGTCTTATCGGCAACCCCATCGGCGTTGATGTCCTCGAGCACCAGGATCTTGTCGGTTGCTTCCTGGCCTGGCTTGATCTGGGGATATACTTCGCTGCTGGCAATCCAAAGCCGACCTTGCGCATCGAAGTTGATCTGGATCGGCTTGGCCAGTAGAGGATCTGCCGCGTAGAGATTGACTTCCAGGCCCTCGGCAAGCTGAAAGGTCTGTCGTTCCAGCTCCGGGTCGGGGGTGGGAATAACCTTCAGATCTCGCTGGGCAAACGCGGACGAGCATGCGAGCGACAACGCGCCCAATCCCACGAGCCGACCCAACCTTCGAGAAACGTGGAACTGCGACATTACTCACCTGCCTCTTTCACGAGCTCGTAGATATGTAGCACCGGTTGTGAAAGCGTGCGAATTTCATGTTCGCGAGCTTCGACCAGGGGATCGAATTGTGGAATCTCCACGGCATTGTTCCCCTGCTCGTGCTTACGGAAACCGAACAGGTAGGTCACGTTCTGCGGTCTCCAGCGGTGGAAATACAATTCGTTTTTCGCGACGGTCGCCTGCCGCAGCCGCTCTGCTTGCTCAAATTCCGGACCGGACGCCAGTTCGACGCCGCGCGCCCAGCCTTGGGCGTCGGCCGAAGCCACGTGTTTGCCATCGATCTTCAAAGCGTACCCACCGGCAGGCAAGTCAAACACACGCAGCGTGCGGCGGTCGTGGTGCGACGCCGGCTGGGGGCTTGCGCCCGGTGCCGGAGGGTGTGGCAGGTGCGAATCGAGCGCGGCAAACTGGATTGCCGCGGGCCCAAACCTGGCCTGCGAAATCTGCGTGCCGCGAGCCGTGATGTTTTGTTGACGGGCGTCGACTTCGATCTGCCAAGACAGATCGGCAAGCCCCAGCCCACGCGCCATCTGCGGCGCGGCGAACCAATAGCCGTACTCGGTCAGGTGAATGCCGTTGTCGGTAATCGGCCCGTCCGCATTGAGTCGCTTAGGGGCGAGCAATTCGTAGAGATCGAGAACCTGGGCATTTCGTTGAGCAGCAACCTGGATGAGCGCGTCGCGATAGAGCTTCAGGTCTTGATTGTGTTGCTGCGGACTGGGCAGCGGCGGTCCTAGATCTTCTTGCGGCGGCGGGGTGATGAATACGATGCGTGCCCCGGTTTCATCAAGCACCTTGAGTAGCCGATCGAGCCCGGTGCGGAAGTGGTCCAGGCCGGCCTGTCCGGCGAACGATTCGTTGGCGCCGTAGTTAAGCAGGATGACGGTTGGTTTTAGTGCCAGCGCGTGCTCCCTCAAGTGCTGGAAGCCCTCTTCGACCGGGCCGAAGCCAGCACGCGACTCGCCGAACACGTTATCGCCGCTCCAACCGAGATTTCGAAACTGAATCTGTCTTCCCGGAAAGCGGCTGACCAGAGCCGTCTCGAAATGCCCATGCGCTTGTGCGCGCTCGATGAACGTGCCCCCGATGAGAACGACGCGGTCGCCGTCTTGGAGCTCGAAACCCGCCGCGGTGCAATTTCCTGGCGGTAACGCCAGCGCGACGAGGAGCACGCCGGCCAAGGCTGCGCAGGTCGGCTTGCGGTGCAATGCAATGTTATTCACTAGAAAACCTCGCGCTTCGCGCAACGAACTGAGGGAGTGAGTCGGCAGGTTTATCGTCGCGCCCAGCCAGCGGGCATCGCTGCTCGAGTCGCGAGCGAGGTCGAATGCCCCGCGAGTGCTCTGTTGGAGCCGCGTTTTCGGGTTACTTTTTTAGGAGCGCATCAACTTGTTTTCCGGGTGCCAATCCGCGGTGCGTGTTTGGCGCATATCTTGCGTGCGAACCCCGTCGGAGGGACATTCCTCTAGAGTGTAATTGGCGGCGAAGACCGTTGCCATGATTCGATTCAGGACGGCGTGAATTCTCGCGGCGTGGGGAGGGCGCCAGATCCACAAATCGGCCCCCGCTCGGACACGCCGTTATGCGTCGTCGAAATCGCCGTGTCCCGGGGAGG
The DNA here is from genome assembly GCA_964598535.1 of uncultured Planctomycetaceae bacterium. Taxonomy (GTDB): domain Bacteria; phylum Planctomycetota; class Planctomycetia; order Pirellulales; family PALSA-1355; genus JALHMI01. Next base: position 79,983 of record CAZRCI010000006.1, read on the forward strand.
AGAGATCTTCTTCGTCCTCTTCGAGCTCCTCTTCGAAATCATCGTCGAAGTCGTCGTCGAAATCGTCCTCGTCGAAGTCGTCGATCTGTTCCAGAGGCGCCACAACCGGGTCGTCGACAACGTCCAGATCCTCGTCCAGGTCGTTGTTGTCGTCCTGCTCGCTATCCGCCTCTTCGGCGTCATCGTCATCGTCCGAGGCGCGTACTTCCGGGGGGAGCGCGATGCTGGGCCAACGGTGCAATTCCTCGGTTTCGAGCGTAGCGAGCATGCAGTAACCTCGTGCGAACGCTGGCGGGTGGGTATTGACCGGGTTTGCCGTGCAAACTCGGCTGTCTGAGTAGAAGTGCAAAATTATAGCCCACCGGCCGCGGATGAACAGCGGCCCGCCTGACACGCTAAACCCGGGACGGTGGTGGTGTCCTAAGAGTGTGTTGCTGGAAGGGAATGCCTGTGTGGCACGCTCAGAGCGCAGCGTGGGCGTGCTGAAGTTGACTCGGAAAATCATGGTCATTCGAGCACGCCCTTCGTTCCTCAGGGCCGTGCCACCTCCGGCAACACACTCTTAGGACACTACCGGGACGGTTGCCGGCTGGAAGCCCGGTCCCGGGGGAGTCATAATCGGGTGTTGCGAGGGCGATTCCGCCCCCGGTAATTCCGTGCCTTAAACCATGCCAACCCAGAATAGGAACTCCATATCGTGTCCGCGTCCTCAATTGGTAGGTTCTCGCTCGTTTGTTGGCTGGCATTTCTGGCGCCGGTGGTGACCGCCGAGGAAACATCCGGCAAGTTCGCCGACTTCGACTTGGTCGAGGATGTCGTCTATGGACATAAGGACGGCCTGGCCCTGACGCTCGACGTGCTGACGCCGAAGGAAAACGCCAAAGGGGTCGGAATCGTTCTCGTTTCCAGCGGCGGCTGGCGGTCGGGCAAATCGAGCGTTCCGGGCCAGGAGATCGAACGGCGTAAGAACGAACATTGGATCCAAGGGCTGCTCCAAGGCGGGTATACGTTGTTCGTCGCCCGGCACGGCAGCGCTCCACGCTATTTCGTGCCGGAGATGGTTGAGGACATTCGCCGAAGCGTGCGATTTGCCCGGCATCATGCCGCCCGTTACGGTGTCGCGCCCGACCGGCTGGGTATCACCAGCGGGTCGTCGGGCGGTCATCTGTCGTTGATGGTCGCGCTCACCGGTGACGACGGCCATGCCGACGCCGAGGATCCGATCGATCGCGAAAGCTCGCGCGTGCAGGCGGTTGTGGCCTGGTTTCCGCCGACGGACCTCGTCAACTGGGGAATGAAGGACGGCTATGTCACGATCAACAAACTTCGACCCGATATCCTGAAGGGGCTGTTCGCCGAAATTACGGACATCAAACCGCAGCTCGAAAGCATCTCACCGATTTACTTCATCACGCCCGACGACCCGCCGCTGCTCTTGATTCATGGGCTGCGCGACCTGACGGTGCCCGTCCAACAATCGCGAATCATGCGCGAGAAGTATTCCGAGGCCGGATTGCCGGTCGAACTGGTCGAGCACAAGACCGGCGGCCATACCCATTGGGCGGGAATTCTTGACGAGTATCCCAAGGTTTGGAAGTGGTTTGACCGGTATCTTGCGCCGGCTAGCCCCTGACCGGCCGTTTGGGCAACGTTGGCCCGCGGAAACCGATACTCTCGGATCGAGCGGATCGGCGCGATCGCTTCAAGCCGAACCCGCTCGACCTGTCACGACGCATTTTTTTCAGCAGGTCTGCCGGTGCTCCGGGACGGCATTTTCACGTTTCGCTGCGCCTTGAAGAACCTGCTCGTGAAGGTCACACTGGACCGCGGTCGTCGATCGTGCAAAAACGTGGCGCCGTGCAAAAAACGTGGCGCCGTGCGGACACTTGCAGCCGGTCGCGCTAGGTATCCAAGAACCACTCCCATTCCCGTTGAGATCAAGCGTCCGAGGTTAGGCCTACCCCTGTCGTCCACAACCTGGCGGCACCCACGAGGCCAGTAACCCCGGCGCGGCTTGGTCGCAAGACAGACGCAACCACGGTGGATCCTTCGGCCCCGAGATACAGAACTCACCGCAATAGGAAACTCGATCTCCGCACCGGCCCTCACGGACGCGGCGCTTCAACGCCGCCGCGATAGATACCGATCGCGCGGGTTGTTCCTAGTTTTGCGAGTCGTTCTTGGGGCGGGGCGCCTGCCGTGCTTCGACGTTTTTACTTGAACACATATTTTTGAGGTATGGGACCATGTCACGCACGTCTTTCTCGTTCTTCTCGCAGGCTGGTATTGTCGTCGTGGTTGCGTTGCTGATCGCCGGCCTCGGAATGCCGGCCAAGGCCCAAACGCCCACGCCGTATGGCGCACCCATCTCCCTCGAACAGGCGAAAAAGGTGCTGGCCGCCGCCGAGGCCGAAGCAACCAAAAACGAGTGGCCCGTCGCCATCGCGATCGTCGATCCCTCGGGCTTTTTGGTCGCGTTCCAGCGGCTGGACAACACCCAACTGGGCAGCGTGCAGATTGCGTTGGAGAAGGCCAAGACCGCGGCCTTGTTTCGTCGTCCGACCAAAGCGTTTGAAGACTTGCTCGCATCGGGTGGCGTCAGCGCGCGGGTACTCAAGCTGCCGGACGCGCTACCGATTGAAGGTGGCCTGCCGATCGTGGTGAATGGCAAGCTCATCGGCGCCATTGGCGTTTCCGGCGTCAAATCGACCGAGGACGCCCAGATCGGCACAGCCGGCCTGAAAGCCCTCGAGTAGTCGAACGGCAAGACGATTGCCGGCCGACGAGCTCTGCTCGACCGTGTTCGCCAAATCAACCGAACGCTGCATCAGCGCGCCTGCCGCCTCTTCTCTATATTTCTTCTATTCCTCGCTAAAAAGATTCCAGCGCGGAAGCATGCCTTGCTGCGCGCTGGAATCTTCTTCCGTGCCATAACTGGGCGCAGCCGAGTGCGCATGCCAGTCTCGGCGATTTTCCCAGAGTGCCGGAGTGCCTGTGAGAAAATCTCTCCCTCTACTTGCATAACCCCTCTTTTGAAATATAACGAACAGCCATAGGTGGCATCTTCTGGCGCGCAGGCCACCCCGAAGGTTTCCGTCACGCACACTAAACCAATTGGAGGTGGGAGCGATGCGGCTTTTCTATGCGTCACGAATCGTATTCGCCTTGCTGTCGTACAGCCTCGTAGCGTCTTCTGAACTCATGGCACAAGAGACCGAAGCGACGCCGCTCTTTCGTTTCGTAGATCCGACGACGATGGATTTGAATCCCAAGCAAAAGAGCCTCTTGGACAAACTCGGGCAGGAAGAGACCGTCGAAGAGATCACGATCGTCAAGCTAGAACCAGACGCCTTGCGTCAACCGGTCGTAAATTTGAACTTTGCCGCGAATGAATCGCTCGAGGCGACCAAGACGCTATTCCGAGAGCAGCCAGGCAGGGGATTCACCTGGTCAGGTAAAGTAAAGGACATGCCGCTTACGGCACATTTTTCTATTAACGACAGCAATGGCAATGGTTCGTTTTGGGCCGGGAAATACAGCTACAATCTGCGCCCCCTGGGCAATGGCATGCACGCATTGATCAAGCGAGACCCAGCCAAGGTCAACGCGAAGGAAGAACCCCCGGCATTCAAGAAGATCGAGGAAGAAGCAAATAAGAAGGAGCCGCCCGCTCGAAAGTCCACGGCGGAGGCGCCTGCTTCGCATACGGTGACGATCCTGGTCGCCTACACCGACGCGGTTGAAGGGCGCCACAATAGCATTGCCGATTTCGTGGACAGCGTAATTGATGTCACGAATAACTGCTATCAGGAAAGCCGAGTGCCCATTGCTCTAAAGCTTGTGGGCTTGGAAAAAGTCGCCTACGTCGAATCCAACGATATCGAACGCGACGTAAATCGCTTGAAGGGGCAGAATGATGGCCACATGGACAACCTGCACCAGGTGCGTGATCAGCGCAAGGCCGATCTGGTCGTGCTGCTTATTGAACATGCGGATGCCTATGGCATGGCAGCCGCAATCCTAGCCAATCCGGAAACTGGTTTCGCGGTTGTCGACGATGAAGTCGCGGACTGGTATTTCACGTTTGCCCATGAGCTGGGTCACCTGTTCGGCTGCCGACACGATCCTGGGGCAGATCCATCGACCACGCCATTTCCCTACGGTCACTGTTACTGCAATCATGCCAAGCAATGGCGAACCATCATGGCCTACGATTGCACCGGCCAGAGTCAGCGGATCGGTATCTTTTCAAGTCCGCTGCTCACGTATCCCAATCCTCACGGGGATCCGGCAGGGACCGCCAGCGTCCATGATAACTGTCGAGTCCTTCGGGAAACCGCGGCCACGATTGCCGGCTTTCGCTAGGCCTGAACTCCACATATCAGGCCTATACGCCTCAACAGCAGCACGAAAATAATCGCGTCTGGCGTGCGATGACTGGCAATCAGATCGTCGCACGCCAGACGTTACGAGGCCGAAGCACGGCTGTTATTGCCGCTGGAGTTGGAGCATTCGACGACTTCGATTTTCGAGCTCGGGACCAGTTGTTTGAAAAATCGTCAGGGGCCATGCTTGCGGGGAACGGGCGCGAAACTTGATAGATCCTCAGAACTCTCCGTTCCGCGGAATCACGCGCGCTATCGTCTCCGCCGAGGGGCAACCGCCGGCCTCTCGACTTGTGTGCGCCTCGCATCACAAGTCGTTTCCGCAATGGCCGAATCAGCATCGCGCATCCACAGCGCTATGCATTCGTTTGTAATCGGGCCAGCGAATCGGTTAGCGTACGTTCGATGGATTCTCTTTCACGAACGCAACGAACCAACCACCTGCGCAGCGCCGCAAGCGCGCCTGTCAAACGAGTGAAGATACATGCGATCGACACCCCTCTGTAGAGATCAATTGTGGCTGCGAAGCGATGTGTGTGCGCGCTCCTGGACATCCACAACAAGAAACAACCCGTGCCCGTGGCACTATTTTCAACTTCTGAAAAAATGCCACGAAATCGGGGCGCCATCATCAGAGGAATGCGGAAGCGCCCCATAAAGGCTGCCCCCGAAAATGGAACCTTGCCGGCGCGAAGGCCGCCGGCGGCCTTCGCGCAAGAACGTTCTTTGACAACTCGCGACTTCGATTCGACGGACAGACAGGCAGGTTGTTCGGCCGCGCCGGCCCAATCTCGGGCCGGTGTTTGCAGCCGCGCGGCAACGGTTCTAAACTAGCTGCCGATGTTCTTGCAGCAGACCACCAAACCTGGAGCCCACCGACGATGTCACGTTACCTGTTACTGTCCCTGGCCGTAGGAGTGTTTGCCTTGAGCGGAATGGTATCTACGTCGCCGGCCCGCGCGGCCGACGGCGAAAAGGTCTTCCGTCATGTCGTGTTATTCAAGTTCAAAGACGGCACGAGCGACGAGCAAGTTCAGGAAGTCGTCGACGCCTTCCGCGACTTGAAGAACAAGATCGACGTGATCAAGGACTTCGAATACGGCACCGATGTCAGCGTCGAAAACCGTGCGCAAGGCTTCACGCACTGTTTCTTCGTCACCTTCGCCGACGAAAAGGGGCGCGACATCTATCTGCCGCATCCAGCCCACAAGGCCTTCGGGGCACTCGTCGGGCCGCGGCTCGACAAGGTACTGGTCGTCGACTATTGGGCGAAGAAGTAGCACCGCACGCCCCGTGCCCGGATGACGCTCGCAGGGGATGGCGTTTCGCGCCGGCTCGTTTTTCGCTTACCGCCCGTTTGCGGGATCGTGTTTTCGGCTATAATCGCGGCTTCTTGCAAAACCTATCCGTTCCCTTGGCGGCGAGCGTTCTGGCGAGTTCCCCCGGCGCTGGAGGGCATGTTGCCGCGAGCCTTACTTACAGGAGATCGGCCGTGCGCCAATCGCGACTGCATTTGCTCGGTGTCGTTTGTACGACGCTCGCCCTGGCCGGGTGTGTGAAACCTTCGACCCCGGACGGCGAGAAAGTCAAAGTGACCAAGATCTCAGCCGGGGCGGACGTCCAGAAACGAGCCCAGACCGCGCTGATCGAAGCCCAGCCGGGCGAAGTGATCGAGTTCGACGCGGGGATGTTCGAGTTCGACCAGACGCTCTCCTGCGACGTGAGCGATCTGACGATTCGCGGTCAGGGGCACGACAAGACGATTCTCTCGTTTGCCAAGCAAGGCCCGGGCACCGGCGGCGAGGGGTTGTCGATCAGCAGCAAGAAGAACGTGACTATCGAAAATCTGGCTGTCGAAGACGCCAAGGGCGATGCGGTTAAAGTCAACAAGACGGACGGCATTACCTTGCGCGGCGTGCGCACCAGTTGGACCGGTGGCCCGAAGACCGAAAACGGCGCGTACGGGCTGTACCCGGTATTGTGCCAGAACGTGTTGATCGAGGACTGCATCGCGACCGACGCCTCGGACGCGGGGATCTATGTCGGCCAGTCGACGAACATCATCGTGCGCCGCAACAGGGCCGAAAACAACGTGGCCGGCATCGAGATCGAGAATTCGGTGAACGCCGACGTATATGAGAACGTGGCCACCGGCAACACGGGCGGCATTCTGGTCTTCTCGCTGCCCGACCTGGAACTAAAGGTTGGCCGCAACTGCCGCGTCTACAACAACGAGATCGTGGAAAACAACCACGAGAACTTTGCCCCCCAGGGGAACGCCGTGGCCAATGTGCCGCCAGGGACGGGCGTAATGATTCTGGCCAGCCGGCAAGTGCAGGTCTTTGACAACAAGATCAAGAATAACGATAGCGCCGGCATGTCGATCTGCAGCTATCTGGTAACGCAAAAGCCGTTCGACAAAGATCCAGGCTACGATCCGTTCTGCGACTCGATCTATGTGCACAACAATGCCTTTGAGAGCAACGGCACGAAGCCGGACGGCATCTTGGGCAAGCTCGTGACGATGGCCATCGGCGAGAAGACGCTGCCGGACATCATCTATGACGGTGTAATCGATCCAAAGAAGGCCGTGGACGGCGGATTGCCGAAGGAACTGGCGATCATCATTCGCGACAATGGCGACGCCACGTTCGTGAACTTCGATTTGCCGGGACTCGACATCAGCAACCCGTTGCAGCCGAAGCCGGGCACGATCAGCCGCGACCTGAAGCCGTTCGAGGGCGAGGGAGAAATCCCGAAGATCGAGCCGGTGACAATCGCGGGCGTGAAATAGCGAATCCGCCGGCAAGGCGGGTCTGAGGAACCAGAATCGCCGTCGCCCAGGTAATGCTTTGGATTATGATGCAGTTGTCCGTCCCTCCTCGGGCTCGCGAGGTCGCCTTTCGGCTACCATCGCGTTTTTTTAGGGGGGGCTTCGTTTTCCGGCGTTCGCGAGCGTGTGTCATGGGGTGTGGTTTTTTTCGCGTCGGCGCGGTCGTGCTTGTGGCGGCATGCGTGCTTGTGGCCAATGGTTGCGGCACCTCGGAGCCGGCAAGCACGGTTTCGCAACATCCGGACAAGCTTTCGAAATTCGGCTTGTTTGTGGGAAACGGCAGTACGCAGGAAGCGGCCGAGGGCGTCGTGCCGTACGATCTGAACTCGCCGCTGTTTTCGGATTACACCGAGAAGTTCCGGTTCGTGAAGCTCCCGGCGGGAACGGCCGTCGAGTATCGCGAGACGGGCGCCTTCGAGTTTCCGGTCGGCGCGGTCATCGCCAAGACGTTTGCCTATCCGATTGACGCGCGCGACGCGACCAAGGGGCGGCGGCTGCTGGAGACCCGAATCCTGAAACGCGAGGCCGACGGCTGGGTGGGCATCCCCTATATCTGGAACGACGAGCAGACGGAAGCCACGCGGCAGGTGGCCGGCGACGTGGTGCCGGTGAGCTGGATCGACGAGCGCGGCGAGACACGCACGAACGACTATATCATTCCGAACGCCAACCAGTGCAAAGGCTGTCACAAGCAGGGAGACGACGTCGAGCCGCTGGGGCCGAAGGCACGCCACTTGAACAAGGACTTCGCCTATCGTGAGGGCGCGGAAAATCAACTCGCCCACTGGAAACGCGTGGGCGTACTGAAAGACTCGCCCGATCCGGCGGACGCGCCGCGGTTGGCGGCGTGGGATGACCCGAACACGGGCTCGCTCGACGAACGCGCCCGGGCGTGGCTAGAGATCAATTGCGCGCACTGTCACAACCCGGTGGGCCCGGCGCGGAACTCAGGGCTCAACCTGCTCGCGTCGCAAGCGAATCCGCGCGAGTTCGGCATTTATAAAACGCCGGTCGCGGCGGGACGTGGCTCAGGCGGCCATGAATTCGACATCGTGCCGGGGCATCCCGAGCAGTCGATCTTCATGTTTCGACTCATCTCGACGGACGCCGGCATCATGATGCCGGAACTAGGGAAGCGAATGGTTCACACCGAGGGCGTGGAATTGGTGCGCCAGTGGATCGCGGCGATGCCCGAGGAGCCTCGCCCGACGCGGTAGTGAAAATCTTGCAAGGGGCCCGACAAGGATTGGTGTCGCGCTTCGCGGCGCTAATTCGTCCCCCGACTGGTATCTAAATTCGCGTTTTTCGGCAGTGTGAGAGCGCGCGGGTGGGGAATGCGCCCCGAGCCGTCGAATGAGAAAATCTATTGCGCAAGTGCGAATTCTGCTTGGCGCGAGCGGCCAGCCTGTAGCAGGTTGGTCGATGATTGGCTAGGCTGCACCTGCACATTTGCACAAACTCTTGTGCGGCATTCGCTTGGCACCTCCCTGGGAAGGCGCTCGGGCGAAGCGACCAAGGCGGTGGCCGGCAATGAGGCCGGCAAACGGAACAGATTTTCTTGCCGCGTCGAAAGGAAGCTGTTGGCTATGAAGGTGTCGCAACGGCGGACGCATAGTGGTCGTCTGCTGCTGGTGGTCGTTTGTACCCTGGTGCTGGGCAGGTTCGGGGTTTGCGCTGGATCGGAAACAACGACGGCGATTGAACCGGGCAGCGTCACGTATTGCAAACAGATTGCGCCGATCTTGTGGGAGCACTGCGTCGATTGCCATCGGCCGGGGCAGGTCGGTCCGTTCTCGCTGCTCACCTATGCGGATGCCGCGAAGCGGGCCGGATTTCTCAAGGAGATTACGCACGAACGACGGATGCCGCCTTGGAAGCCGGAACCGGGGGTCAGGCAGATGCACGGCGAGCGGCGTCTATCGAGCGAAGAGTTGGCCCTGATCGCGCAATGGGTCGACGATGGCGCTCCCGAGGGAACGCGGGCCGATTTGCCGCCGGGGCCCGAGTTTACCGATGGTTGGCGATTGGGGGCGCCCGATCTGGTCCTGACGATGCGCGAGCCGTTTCCAGTGCCGGCCGACGGCGCGGACATCAATCGCTGCTTTGTGATTCCCATGAACCTGACCGAAGACCGGATGGTGTCGGCCGTCGAGTTTCGTGCCGGCGACCGCTCGGTGATTCATCACTCGATTATGTTTCTGGACGCGAACGGCGCCGCGCGCAAGCTCGAGGGCGAAGATGGCCACCCGGGTTATAAATCGTTCGGCGGCGCGAACGTGCGGCCGACGGGCGGGCTGGGGGCATGGCTGCCGGGCACGGTGCCCCGACATTTGCCGAGCGGCATGGCCCGCTACGTGAAAGCCGGCAGCGACCTGGTGCTCCAGGTCCACTATCATCCGGTCGGCAAGGCGACCAAGGACCAATCGAGCGTCGGAATCTACTTTGCCAAGGAACCGGTGAAGCACGTGGTGACGGGCATCGCCGTGACGCAGCCTCTTTTGAAGTTGCCGGCGGGCAAGGCGAGTTGCGACGTGAAGACACGTTGCTCGCCATTGCCGGTGGACGTGAACGTACTAGGCATCTCACCGCACATGCACGACCTGGGCCGCGAGTTCCGCGTGTCGGCCAAGTTGCCGGGCGGGCAGTATCTGCCGCTGATCTGGATCAAGGACTGGGACTTCAACTGGCAGGGAACCTACCAGTTTGAAAAACCTCTGCGATTGCCCAAAGGATCGGTGATTTGCCTGCACGCGATCTACGACAACTCGGCCGCAAACCCCAAGAATCCGCACAGTCCGCCGCGCGACGTGACCTGGGGCGAACAGGCGTCGGATGAAATGTGCCTATGCGGCGTGCAGGTGTATACGGACAAGCCGGAAGATCTGGCAGCGATCGCCAAGATGCCCGGCTACGAGCTGGCGGCCGGTTTGGAAGGCGGCATTCCGCAGGAAGCGGACGCGACACCCGGCGGCGAGGTTGACGAATCCGGCTTCCCGCGCGACGGGATTCCCATTTTCGCCGATCGTGTGCGGCAGTTGGTGCCCTTCGACCGCGATCGGAATGGGCGGCTCTCGCGCCGCGAACTCTCGAAGATGTCTGGCGCGATGCAGAACTACGTGATTCGGCGGTACCTCCAAACGCTGCAAAGCGTGAATCGGTAGAGGCCGCGATTTCGTAAGCCGCGATGCGGCGTTCCACGCTTAGTGCCCCTGGACTCCCGCGGTCACGTGATTTTTGAAGTCGGGCGTCTCGAAGGTTTCGATTTGGCCGGCATTATTGCAGACGATAAAGCCGGCCGCACCGGGAACTTCATGGATAAGCGCGAGCCCGGCGTCAGGCCCGAGCACGCTCGCCGCCGTGGCCAGGCTATCGACGGTGATGCAATCGCGGGCGATCACAGTCACGGCCGTTTGGGTCGTGAGTCCCCAGCCCGTCTTGGGGTCGACGATATGCGAATAACGCCGGCCGTCAAGCACGACGTGCTGGAAGGCGTCGCCCGAGGTGGTGACGGCCGCGTTGGCAAGCAGAAGATCGCGCGTGGGAGAGCCCGCTTCCGCCAGCGGGATGATCGCGACGAGCCAGCCGGGCTTTCCCGGCGGAGGATCGCTCGCGGCGATATCTCCGCTGGCGTCGATGAGGGCGCGCGTGATGCCCTGCGCGCGGAGCACTTTCAGGGCTTCATCGACGGCGTAGCCGGTGGCGATGCCGCCGAGGTCGAGACGCATGTTGGCGACGTTCAGCATCGCGCTGCGGGCGTCCGAGTCGAGCACGAGGTGCTGGTAGCCAACCGCTGCTCGGGCTTCAGCCAGCCGCTCGGGCGAAGGCATTTCCTTTTGGCGTCGTGCGCGTCGCCATAGCCGCACGTAGGGGCCGACCGTGACGTCGAAGGCGCCGTCCGTACGACGTGCCAACGATTGTGCGCGTTCGAGGACATTCCAGAGATCGGGACCGAGCGATACCGGCTGTTTGGTGGGTGAGGCGGCGCTGAGCCGGCTGAGCTCGCTGTCGGGATCGTAGTCGCTGAGCAGGTCGTCGAGCTGGGAAATTCGTGCAAAAGCCGCGTCGAAGGCGGCCTTTGCAGCGGTTTTATCGGCTGCGTACAATAGGATTTTAAAGGGTACCCCCATCTCGACTCGAGTGGCCTCGAATCGTTCGAGGCCCGGTTCCGCGGCCCACAGGTCGTGGTTGCCGCTCAAGACGAGCAATACCCCCCACGAAGCGATCGCCCTCCACAGCACAACGCGCAGCATGCGTCTCCCCTTGCCGTGCGGCCGCAGGAATTGTTGTCTGACATTTTGCATCGTGACTTGCCGCGTCCGTTGAACCAACACCGAGAGAAAAGGCTTTCTGAGGATCTCCTGTATGTCTAGCGTAGTTTGCGTGCGTCGCTGGTGGCAAATAAGCGTTTCGGCCGCGGCGTGTTTATCGCTGCTGGCCGCGGATATTTCGAGTGCCGCCGCGGCCGAAGAGACGCCGATCCCCTTCGACGAGATCAAGGCCCCCGCGGTCGCAGTGCAGGCAGCCTTGGCCAAGACGCAGGAGGAGATGAAGCCGTATACCGAGGTGATCATCAACGGCGACGTGACATTCGAGATGCTGCCAATCCCCGGCGGCAAGTTCCTGATGGGCAGTCCCGAGGGCGAGGAAGGCCGTAAGGAAGACGAGGGGCCGCAGCACGAGGTGGAAATCAAGCCTTTCTGGATGGGCAAATGTGAGGTGACTTGGGACGAGTATGAGGTCTGGATGTTCGCCCTGGACATGCAGCGCCGCGAGTTGAACAAAGTCGACGCCACGGACCGCGAGAAGGCGGCCGACGCATATGCCCGACCGACGAAACCGTATACAGACATGACCTTCGGAATGGGCAAGGAAGGTTACCCGGCAATCTGCATGACGCAGCACGCGGCCAAAAACTATTGCCGCTGGCTGAGCGCGAAGACGGGGCGCTACTATCGGCTGCCGACCGAAGCCGAATGGGAGTACGCCTGCCGGGCGGGGACGACCACGGCCTATTCGTTTGGCGACGACGTGGACCAGATCGACGAGTACGCCTGGTACTACGACAATTCAGAAGACAAGTACCACAAGGTGGGCCAGAAGAAGCCGAATCCCTGGGGTCTGCACGACATGCACGGCAACGTGTCCGAGTGGACGCTGGACCAGTACGTGCCGAATTTTTATGAGCAATTTTCAGGCAAAACAACGCTGAATCCTTGGATCGTGCCGACCAAGCTTTATCCTATGGCGGTGCGCGGCGGTTCCTGGGATGATGATCCCGAGGCGCTGCGGAGCGCCACCCGGCGGGGCTCGACGCGCGAATGGAAGCAACAGGATCCGCAGTTGCCGCAGAGCATTTGGTACTTTACAGACGCACTGTTCCAGGGTTTTCGCGTCGTGCGGCCGCTGGAAGAACCGAGCGCCGAGGAGAAAGTCAAGCTGTGGGACGCCGGCGTGTTTGAATGAGCAGACTTCGACAAACCAGGAAAAGTCGCCAGGAATTTATTTTCAATCCTTTCCCTCCTACGAATCCAAGGTAATGGAGACCACCACCATGAGCGAAGCTTCCCAACCGAATTCGGCCGTCGCCCGACGCGAGTTCCTGAAAGGCTCGACGGCCGCCATCGTGGGCGGGGCGTTGGCCGCGAACCTGTCGCTCGCTCGCAGCGCCCACGCCGCGGGTGACGACGAGATCAAGATCGCGTTGATCGGTTGTGGCGGACGCGGTACGGGCGCCGCCAACCAGGCGCTGCGGACCGAGGGGAAGGTGAAGCTGATCGCGATGGCCGACGTGTTCGAAGATCGGGTGGAAAACGCGTTCCAGCAGCTCGAAAAGCAAGGCGGTATCAAGGACCGGATGGACGTGCCCAAGGAACGCCGCTTCGTGGGATTCGACTCGTACGAGAAGGCGCTGGCCGCCGGGCCGGACCTGGTCATTTTGGCCACGCCGCCAGGGTTCCGCCCGATTCATTTCGAGGCCGCCGTGAACGCCGGCAAGCACGTGTTCATGGAAAAGCCGGTGGCGACCGACGCCCCGGGCGTGCGCAAGGTGCTGGCCGCGGCCGAAGAAGCCAAGAAGAAGAACCTGGGCGTGGGCGTCGGCCTGCAACGCCGCCATCAGGCCCAATACCTGGAGACGATCAAACGCTTGCAAGACGGCGCGATCGGCGACATCGTGGCCACGCGAGTCTACTGGAACGGCTCGACGCCCTGGGTTCACACGCGAGAGGATCTCGAAGCCCGGGCCGGCCGCAAGCTAAGCGAGATGGAGTACCAGATGCGCAACTGGTACTACTTCACCTGGATTTGCGGCGATCATATCGTCGAGCAGCACATCCACAACATGGATGTCAGCAATTGGCTGAAGAACGCGTTTCCGGTGAAGGCCAACGGCATGGGCGGCTGCCAGGTCCGCAAAGGCAAGGACTACGGCGAAACGTTCGATCACCATGCCGTGGAGTTCGAGTACGCCGACGGCACGCGAATGTTCAGCCAGTGCCGGCACATTCCGGGCTGCTGGAACAGCGTCTCGGAGTATGCGATCGGTACCAAGGGCACGGCCGATATTAGCGGCGCAAAGATCACGCCGGCCGAGGGCGATGATTGGCGCTATCGCGGCCCGCGGCCCGACCCCTACCAAGTCGAACACGACGATCTGTTCGCCAGCATTCGCGCGGGCAACCCGATCAACGAAGCCGAGTTTGGCGCCAAGAGTTCGATGACCGCGATCTTGGGCCGGATGTGCACCTACTCGGGCAAGGAACTGACCTGGGACGAAGCTCTGGCTTCGAACATCAACCTTGCTCCAGAAGAGTTCTCGTTCGACGCGACGCCCAAGTCGCTGCCGGACGCGAATGGCTTGTACCAGTTGGCGGTGCCGGGCTTGACAAAGGTAGTCTGAGCCGGCGAAAGCGTTTTTCGATCGGAAACCGCGAGGCCGGTTACTCACCAGTTGGGTAACCGGCCTCGTTCACGTTGGGAGACTATGACGATGGGGCTAGTGCGTCTTGGTTGGGCACGGCTGGCGATGTTGATTCTTGCGGGACTCTCGACAGGCGTTCCGACGCGCGGAGAGGAGGCATGGCAGCCGATTCCTAGAGCGCTGCCGCCCGCAGGAATCGCGATTGCCGAGGCCGATCGAGAGACACTCCAGAAGGAACTGCGTGATCTGGAGTGGCGCATCCTGGCCTTTCGACATCCTCAGGCTCGTGATAGCACGCGAGTGGACGTCGAAATCTATCTCAAAGCCGTGCAGCTCGCGCTGGAAGAAAACGAGTTCTATCGCTCCCAGGATGTCCAAACCGCGCGCGAGCTGCTGAACGTGGCCGGCACGCGGCTCGAGCAAGTCTTGAAAAGTGGCAATGGCAGTTGGGCCGAGCAGCGCGGGCTGGTAGTGCGCGGATACCGTTCGGCGATTGACGGCTCGCCGCAACCCTACGGCCTGGAGATTTCCGAGACGCTCGACCTGTCGAAGCCGGCTCCGTTGCATGTCTGGTTGCACGGGCGGAACGACAAGCTGACGGATCTAGCGTTCATCAACGAGCGGAGCAAAAAGCCTGGGCAATGGAAGGTCGACGACGCCATAGTGCTACATGCGTTTGGGCGGAGTTGCCTCGGTTGGAAAAGCACGGCCGAGATCGACGTGCTAGAAGCGATCGAATCGGTGTGCAGCCGGTATCCGATCGACCGCGAGCGGATCGTGCTGGCGGGTTTTTCGATGGGCGGGGCCGGGGCCTGGCACATCGGCGCACATTATGCCGATCGTTTTGCCGCCGTGCATGCCGGTGCGGGCTTCGTCGATGTGCAGCGATATCAGAAGCTAGCGCCGGAAAAATTTCCGCCCGCGTACGAACAGCGGATGTGGGACGTGTACGACGTTCCCAAGTACGTACGCAATCTGTTCCATCTGCCAGTCGTGGCCTATAGCGGCGAGGTGGACAAGCAGAAGGACGCGGCCGACTTCATGGGCGAGGCGTTTGCCGCCGAAGGGCGCTCGCTTACGCATCTTGTCGGACCGGGTATGGGGCACAAGTATCATCCCGAGATACTGGCGCAGGTGATGGCAACATTGGCCGAGGCTGTTCGCGTGGGGCGTAACACAACGCCCCACGCCGTCTCGCTTCAGACGCGTACGCTGCGTTACAACCGCCTGCACTGGGTGGAAATCTTGGGGCTCGACGCGCACTGGCAAGACAGCCGCGTGGACGTCAGACTGTCGGAACCCGGGCAGTTGGAAGCGGTCACGAAAAACATCCACTCGTTGCGGCTGACGCCACCCCGGCCGGTGGAGCGTCTGGTGATTGACGGGCAGGAATTGGCCCCGCCCCCGTCCAAAGTGATTGAACTGATCAAGCGGAACGAGCGCTGGAGCGTGACGACCGCCGAAGCGTTGGGGGTGTCGAACCGTAAGCGGCCCGGGCAACAAGGACCGATCGACGACGTGCTGCTCCAACCGTTTCTGGTCGTAATTCCGACAGGCAAATCGTCGCCCGAGGTAGAGCGTTGGGTCGCGTTTGAGCTCGAACACTTCCGTCGCCGCTGGAAAAATGTCTACCGTGGCAGGCTACGCGAGATTCACGATACGGAATTGACGCCCTACGAGGTCGACAGCTATCACTTGATTTGCTTTGGAGACGCCGCATCGAACCGGGTCTTGCGCGGAATCGCAGCCGAGCTTCCCATTCCACTGCGCGAGGGACACTGGCGGCTTGGCGATCGGGCGTTCGACGCAACGGTGCATGTGCCGCTAATGATTGCGCCGAATCCGCTGAATCCCGCGAAATATCTGGTCATGAACAGCGGCCCGACGCATCGCGAGGCCCATGATCGGACGAACTCATTGCAGAACCCGAAGCTGGGGGATTGGGCAATCATCGACGTGCGCACGCCGCCCACGACGGAACAGCCGGGCAACGTGCTGGCGGCCGGAGTGTTCGATGAGGAATGGGGGTTGCCCCAAAAGAACTGAAACTGAAATCGTCGCGCAGGCACTTGGTTCTGGGCGGCGCGGAGTATAATGCCAGAAGATGACGGATCTAGCAGTTCGTCGAAAACTTCGACAGGCCGCTAGATCGCACGGATGCGCCCCCAAGAATGACGACGCAAGTTCGTTATTTTGCGAGCCGCGTGCAGAGCTTGGCTCCGCACTTGGCGCTCGTTGAAGCAGGCCATGATGGCCTATTTCAACAGACAGCTCGAAGAGGCCTTCTCGTGAACGTGCTGGTTGTCGAAGACATTCCGGACGTCGCTCTCACCTTCGCGGCGCTGATTCGTGCCTACGGTCACCGGACCCAGGTAGCGTACGATGGTGGTTCGGCCCTTCGCATGGCGCGAGAATTTCGCCCGCAAACGGTCTTCATCGACATTCATCTGCCGGACATGCTGGGCTACGACCTCGCGCCGCGGTTGCGCGAGTTGCCGGGCCTGGCAGAAGCGACGTTCATTTCCGTAAGCGGCAACGAGGTGGACGAAGTACGCTGGAGCGCGGCGCGGATCGACAAGCATTTGAAAAAGCCGCTGACGGTCGATTCGCTGATGGGTATTCTGGAACGCGAGCCGCAGCGCTCGATGCGTTAGCCGTATTCTCCGCCGGAAAGTTACCCTGGTGGGGCGGGGCGATCGTACGGATTATTCCGCCAATTCCAGGGCTCTGTCATCGCCCTTTCTCTCGCGGCTTCGTGAGCTAGGCTTCCTACACGGGAAGCAGCGTTTTTTCGCTCTCGGTTGAGCGCGGGAGATCTGCTTCAAAGCCACGTGGCGGCGTCCGCGCACCGACGTGCGGACGGCCGTGGTAGTCGTCTTCTGGGAGTCCCTCGAAATGGATGTCCGTCTGAACGCCCGCGCAGCCGCCGTGTTTTCCAAGGTGAGCAAGCGCTATCGCGTGGGAATGCGAGGCCGGCAGATCGTCGCGCTGGATGAAATAAGCCTGTCGATTGCCTGGGGAGAGGTTGTCGGACTGATCGGTCCCAACCGCGCCGGCAAGACGACGCTCGTCAAAACGCTGCTTTCGATTTGTCTGCCGACCTCGGGCCGGATCATGCGGATGGAAAACCCGATTTCGGACCGTGGCACGCTGGCGCGCGTCGGCTATGTGCATGAGAACCCCGCGTTTCCACGGTATTTGAACGCGCGGCAAGTAGTCGAAGGCTACGGTCGCATGACGGGACTCCGGCCCCGCGAGATTCGCAGCCGCGCGGAAGAGCTCTTGCACCGCGTGGGGCTGGCCGACCGGCTCGAAGAACGCATTGCGAACTTTAGCAAGGGAATGCTACAGCGTTTGGCGTTGGCGCAGGCCCTGGTGAACGATCCGCGACTGCTGGTGTTGGACGAACCGGCCGAAGGGATGGATTTGCCGGCCCGCCGGCTGCTGGACGACGTGATCGAAGAACGGCGAAACGCCGGGCACACGGTGATCCTGGTTTCGCACTCGCTGGCGGATGTCCGTCGGCTCTGCGACCGGATAGCGGTATTGCGGGCGGGCCGCATGGCCTACCTGGGAACCGTGACAGGACTGGCCGGCCAGGAATTGGCCGGCGATGACGACTCGCCGCTCGAAAGCGCAGTTGAAGCACTCTATGCAGGAACAGGAACATGATGGACCGACCCACGCGAGCGACGTTCTACTGGCTGGTGGCGGACACGTTTCGACAGGCCCGGGCGAACGGCATTTTATACGTGTTATTGGCGATCAGCTTATTGTCGATCGCGGTCTGCTTGACGGTTGGCGTGAGCGGCGCCGAGTCGCTGTCGATTGGAGGTGATCCGCCCGACTTCCTGCCGCGGAACGATCCCGAAACGGCGCAAACGGCCAAGCTCGAACAATCGGGCGTGGTGACGGCCGGCGGCACGCTGACGCTGGCCTGCGGCGCGATCGAAGTGCCCATTGCGCGCGATCGGCGGGGCGCGGTGCATTTTCTGCAATTGCTACTGGCCGGCGGCGTGGCCGACACCCTGGGGCTGTTGCTGGCGCTGATCTGGACGGCCGGCTTTCTGCCCTCGTTCTTGGACGCGAGTTCGATCAGCGTGTTGCTGGCGAAGCCCGCGCCGAGGTGGGTGCTGCTCGCGGGGAAATATACGGGCGTGCTCGCGTTCGTGCTGTGCTATGCGGTGCTATTCGTGGTTGGCACGTGGTTGGCGATCGGCGTCAGGACGGGAATCTGGACGCTAGCTTATCTATGGGCGATTCCGTTGCTGTTGCTGCACTTCTCGGTGTTTTTCGCGTTTTCGGTGCTGCTGGCCGTAGCCACGCGGAGCACCGTGGTTTGCGTGCTGGGAAGCTTGATCTTCTGGGTGGTCGCCTGGAGCATGAACTTCGGCCGGCATGCGTTGTTTTCAGCCGGTGACATGGCGGGCGACGCCCTGAGGTCGCCGCTGTTGGCCTGGGTCGTCGACGCGGGGTACTGGATCTTGCCGAAGCCCGCGGATCTGGGCGCGTTGTTCTACAACACCCTGGGCGCCGGCGATCACTTTGGGAGGATATTCGAGGCCGACGCACTCGCGTCCCACGGCTTCTCGATGACGCTTTCGGTGCTAAGTTCCCTGGCGTTTGGGGCGATCGTGCTGTATGCGTCGATGCGATCGTTCGCCCGGGCGGATTATTAAGCGTAATCGCCAGCGCGTTGGCGTTAGGATTTATCCAGCGGCGGACCGCGCGTATACTGGGCACTTCTCATTCATTGTGGAGGTGCCAAACGCGTATGACTGATCGCCCTGCCCCGCCGTCCGATTCTGGTTCTTCTCCTTCTGACTCGCAACAACTCGTGCGCGGCATTGGGGTGGTGCAGGCCACGTCGCTGAACGTGGCGAATATGGTCGGCGTCGGCCCGTTCATTACGATTCCGCTGTTCGTAGCTGCGATGGGCGGTCCCCAAGCGCTCGTCGGTTGGGTGGTCGCGGCGATACTCGTGTTGTGCGACGGCCTGGTGTGGAGCGAACTGGGCGCGGCCATGCCCGGCAGCGGCGGCACGTATCACTTTCTGCGCGAGATCTACGGACGCTACCGCGGCGGGCGGCTGATCGCCTTTCTGTTCATCTGGCAGTTCATGATCAGCGGTACGCTCGAGCTGGCCTCGGGCTATATCGGCGCGGCGGGATACCTATCGTATGCTGTCGAAGGACTCTCGGGCGGCGAACGAAGCATCGACGTGGCGATCTTCGAGTGGTCGTCGACCGATGCCGCGGGCAACGTCGCCACGACGCGCATCACCTGGCTGATGGTTGTGGCGGCGCTGACGGCCATTTCGATAAGCATCGCGCTGTGCCGCAACATTCGCTCGCTGGCGGCGCTGGCCGTCGTGCTGTGCGGGGGCACGCTGCTCACCACGGCGATTGTAATCGTGGCAGGCATTTTGAACTTCGACGCCTCGTTGATTCAGTTTCCCGAGGGCGCGTTCACGCTGAACGCGGCGTTCGCCTCCGGCCTGAGCGGTGCAATGTTGATCGCCATCTATGATTATCTCGGGTATTACAACGTCTGCCACATGGGCGACGAGGTCGTACAGCCGGAAAAGACGATCCCCCGGGCGGTGATGATCTCGGTGGTCGTGGTAGCCGCGATTTACATGACGATGAACATCTCGATCATGGGCGTGGTGCCCCTCGAGCGGCTGATGGCATCGAAGAATATCGCCGCCGACTTCATGGAAATTCTCTACGGGCACAACGTGGCCATCGGGTTCAGCTTCTTTATCATCTGGGCGGCGTTGGCCTCGGTATTCGTAATGACCCTCGGCTACTCGCGGATTCTGTACGCGGCGGCCCAGAACGGCGATTTTTTTCGGGTCTTCGGCCAATTGAATCCGCGAGGGAAATTTCCGACCGTGGCCTTGCTGGCGCTGGGCCTGTTAACCGCGGTGTTCTGCTTCTTTTCGTTGGAAACGGTCATCCTCGCCGCGGTCATGGTGCGGATCGTGGTGCAGTTCTTGGGGCAGATATTTGGGCTGCACCTGCTACGCACCACGCGGCCCGACGTGAAACTGCCGTTTCGGATGTGGCTCTATCCGGTGCCGAGCCTGATTGCCGCGGTAGGCTGGCTGTTTGTGCTGATCGCCCAGTATGAATACCTGCCAATCGCGCTGGCGGTGCTCGTCGCGGGCGTTGTCATTTACCCGATGTGGCAGCGGATCGTACAGGCCGCGGATCGGGCCGCGACGTAAGTGCGACACCCCGTGAAACGGTGAAGCGCAGACGTCGCGTCCGGAGGCGATCCGAAAACTGGCAGCCTATTTCAGCGACGATGCAAGCCTGTTCCTCGAAGCCATGCCCGCCGAAACCGCCGCGGCGTAACGAGACGAGTGGCTTGGCGTTCATCGATTGTCAGTTGCGGAGTCAGACCAGCCGGCTGATGACGGCGGCGGCGCGAATTCTTTGAAGCTCGCGCTGGGCGTCGGCCAGTGCCTCGCGATGCACGTCCGCACCCGCGGCGAGCAAGTCGTGTTGTGTAACAGCCTCGGCGAGCCATTCTTCGACGCGCGGAATGAGCATCGCCAGGTGCTCGTCGCTAGGAACGAACGCAAACGGCAGGTAAGCCAGCCCGGCGGCGACGGTCGTCAACGCCGCGACCACGAAGCTGGTAAACGCCGAGAACGCGAGGGTGTTGGCGAGTACAATTGCCAAGGCCGGAGCAACGGTCAGAGTGATGAAAAAGCCGCCGATGCGGCCGAGCGAATGATCGATCGCGGTACGCCCTTGTTGAAAACGCCGAAGCCTGCCGAGACGCCGCTGGAGCTGGTCTCGGTAATGCGCGCGGCGAGCCAACTCAACCTGTAAGCCCGCGCTCTCCGCAGTCAGCGTGTCGAGCCGCTGTTGGGCCCGCTGAAGATCTGCTTCAGTGGGCTGGGGAGCTGGTTGTGAAGCGTCTGGCCCTGGTTCCGTGCCGTTAAGAACCCTGGCCACCGGAACGATAGCCACGTGCGGAATGAAGAAGTTCTCCAGACAGTTGGGACAGCGCGTGAGCTGGCCTCCACAGCCCTCGGGCAGCAACAGCGGCGTGTGACAATGGGGACAAGCGACCTTCAGCGTCATGCGGTGGTCCACTGGTTGGCGGTGACCCGGCTTGATAGAACACGGTTCATTCAGGTTATTTTCAACCGAAGGTGGTTAGCGGTAAAGTGGAGCCTTTCGTGAACAACGGGTGAGAGGGCAAATCATGGCGTGGGTGATTTTGATCGTGGCGGGACTCTTCGAAGTCAGTTGGGCGGTGGGCCTCAAGTATAGCGAGGGGCTCACGCGGCTATGGCCCACACTCGCCACGGCGGCCACCCTCGTGGTGAGCATGATATTGTTGGCGGTTGCCATGCGTTCGCTGCCCTTGGGAACAGCCTACACCGTGTGGACCGGAATCGGAGCGATCGGCACGGTCGTGCTGGGGATCTTGCTATTCGGCGAACCGGCGACCGCTTCCCGGCTGGCATGTATTGCCCTGATTCTGGTGGGAATTCTGGGGCTCAAACTGGCGACGCCCGAAGCGCCAGCTACCCCCAACGCCGTATTGCACCAAGAATAAGCGTTCGTTGCATGACGCTATAAAGACGGCCCGTATGTGGCAAGATTTTCTGGTCGGGAACATACCAGACGCCGAGCGACAAGGTATCGCCCTTGTAGGGCTTGATGGTCGGTCGCGCGAATCGTACCACGGGGCGTTGCCCCGTGGTGACATGTTGCACGCCTGCGGCGTAAAAAGGGGCTTCCCTTCACCGGCCAGCGATCCGCATGGGGCTTCGGCCGTAGGCCTGCAACATGTTAGCCTTGGGCATCGCCCAAGGTTTGCGGAATATCCCTCGTTCATTTCGTCGCCCTGTAGGGACGCAACGTTATGGTGCGCGACAAGGTATCGCTCTTGCAGGGCTTGATGGTCGGTCACGCGAATCGTACCACGGAGCGTTGCCCCTGGCTGACATGTTGCACGCCTCCGGCGTTACGGTTTGAACCGAGACGCTGGTGGCGTGCAAATCGCGTTGCCTGAGCGGACACCGTTTTCTAGCGTTGGCTATCGATGGATTGTGAATGAGAGCGGATTGCGCCATACCCGGCAGAGTGGCGCGTCGTCGCGCCGGTAGCCCTCGGGAGCGTTGCGCCCGACGACGCCATGCCAGACGCGGCCAGCAGGATCGCGCCAGACATGGAGCAGGATGGTGCCCGGTGTCGGAGACGCCTCGTCAACCGGCAGTGCGTAAAAGCAGGGAGACGCGATCGCATCGTCGGGCAGGACGCCTAAGGCGCCGTTTGTACGATCGGTCACGCCGATGGCGATCAGGCCCGGCCCTTTGCGGTCGGACGCGAAGAACGCGATTGCGTCGCCCCCCTGCCCCATCCTGAAAGGTATTGTTTCTGCGGCGCTCTCGTAAACCGGCAACGGCAATATCAACCGCGGATCCTCGAGATCGATCGCGTACATGATCTGGTTGTAGTCGTACAGCGGCGTGGGCTTCTCGATCCCCGTCATGAATGTGGTGTAGGTGCCCTCGAAGTAGACGCGGCGGCCGCCATCGGCGTCGAACATCGGATGCTGCCGCGGATTGTAAAAGCTGTATTTCTTGTGGCTGACGATCTTGCGCGCGTAGACCCAGGGCCCAACGGGCGTATCGGCCTCGGCGTACCAAAGCTCGCCGAGGAACGAGGTGCCGCCGCTCTCGCAGGTGATCATTACGTAGCGCTGGCGATACGGATTGAAGGTGACCGTGCCGGCATGAGCCTGGAGCAGCTTACCCGTTTCAATATCGCGCAGCGCGAGCAGCGATTCGCCAGCTTTAAGCTTGCCGGAGCGTAGCCATTTTGCCTGTTCCTGGTGCGTGGGGGCCGGCGTGTTGGTCTTCCAACCGTAGACGACCTGGCCGGCCGAATCGCGTTCGATTTCCGGCTTTTCGAATGTGCTGCCGGGAGCGAGACAGGTGAACGACTCGAACTTCGCCAAATCGCTCAGGTTCTCAGCCTGGGCTGGAACACGCACGAGTGGATACGGATTGCCAAAATAGAGATAAGGCTCGCCCTTGAGCACGTGCTCGAAGGCATGTCCGTGAGGCATGGCGGGCGCGTGGAAATCGTAGGTGGCGGCTTTTTCGAATTGCCTCTTGTGAGGATCGAATTCGACCAGGCCGCGTTCGTAGACCTCGAGAAATTTGCGGACCTTTACATAGCGGGCGAACAGGCGCTCGCCGCCGGAAGTGTCGCGCGCCTTGCAAAGGCCGTCGATCCAGGTCGGCCCCTCGCCGGGCATCTGACAGGTAGGCTTGGCGAAGCCTTCGGGCCCGATGAAATATTCGAGGTTCACGCCGCGTGCCGGATCGAGACCGCCCTGCCCCGGTAAACTCGACGTGGCCCCGGGAACATGAAAGTTGCCCAGCGGATAGGCCGGACGGTTCGTATCGCCCCAGAACCAGTAGATGCGATCGGCGAACACGATGGAGTTGACGCTGTCGCTGCCCGTGACTTGCGCGTTGAGCAACGGCCGCTCGAGCGGAACGTCACGGCCCAGCAGAACGCTGTCGCGATAGATGCCCGCGCCGGTGACGCGGTACAGCCGCTGGGCGACGTTGTGGCGTTGCACGCGCAGCTCGGCGGTTTCGCCCGGCGTGGTGACGAGCGCCCGGCCATGAAAGCCAAAGCCGTCGGCGGGGAATTCATAGCCGTCGCTTTCGACGTGAAAGAACACCTTCTGGTTCATCAGGCCCGGCTCGTGAAAGGCGACGAGGCCCTGGGAGTCGGTCACATAGCGCGTACCGTCGACGGTGCGCAGCTCGACGAGCGGGACGCCGCGTCCGGTCGCGTCGTCGATGACTGAGATGGCGAAATAATCCGCGGGCGAAGGCGGCTGCGTGCCGAGCACGATCGCAAGCATAAGCGATAGTGAATTCCACATGGACAGATTCCCCCTCTGGGGCCAATGGTGCGCGGCTTGCCGGGCAAAACGCCGGTAGTCCGTCGCAAGCAGATTGACTCCAGGATACCACGAACGGAACGGCGTTTTGCGCGGTCGGCTCTTTACGCCGTAGGCGTGCAACACGTCAGCACGGGGCAACGCCCCGTGGGACGATTCGCGCGACCGACCACGAAGCCCTGCAAGGGCGATACCTCCCGCGCACCAGGATGACGATATAAACGGGGGATGCTCCGCAAACCTTGGGCGATGCCCAAGGCTGACCTGTTATCGGCCTACGGCCGAAATCCAAGGCGGATCGCTGTCCTCCTCGGACTCGCCTAAAAAACGACGTTGCCGTTCTTCTGACTGCGCGGCGCAAGGTTGACATCCGGGTCGCGCCCGACAATCATTAAGTATTGGAATTGATCGTGTGCTCGATTCCTCACTCTTTGCGAGAATCGCTCGTGGACATGGCGCGGCCGGGGTGCGACTGGATCTGATCCGGCAGGCCTTTTCTTTTTAACGCGTGTCCTTTCCGTGCTCGCTGCTTCCTCGTCGCAGGCATGGCCTGGTTTGCGTGACCGCGCGTCCCCTCTGATCGTTCGCTGTTCCCCAGGAATCGTTACCAATGTACTCGTTCGCGAAACAAGCCGTTCTCACACGCCGCAAACTTCCGTTGGCGATATTCCTCATTGCCTGGACGATTAAAACCGTGGCCGGGTTCGAAGCGGCCGCCGGTCCGTATCTGCTGGTCAACGGCCAGTCGTCGCAGAACGTAGTGCAATTTGACCTGACGACCGGCGAGGCGACGGTATTCGCCGAGTATCCAGGCGGCCCGTATCCGATCGGCACCTATCCGCGCAATCTCGTGGTTCGCGAAGATGGCGCGATCTTTGCGTCGATGCTGGCCGGCACCCAAAACGTCGTCCAGCTTGTCGAGCAACCGGGGAGCAGCGTGCGGCAAGCCGTCAGTTTCTCTCCCAGCGTTGGCCGCTTGGGAACGGCCCAACTCGCGATCTATGAGAACGACGTGTTCGTTGCTGGGGACGGGGCACGGCATATTTTTCGGTATGACGGACAAACGGGGACTGAAATCGCGCGCTTCAGCGTCACGGGATCGAACAATATTCGTGGGATGACCATCAAAGGCTCCATGCTCTACTACGCCGAAGTCTTTCAAAATACCGTGCGGATGTACGACCTGACGCTCGACCCGCTCGTTGGCGGAACCTTGATTGACTCTTCGCCTCATTTGTACGAGCCGAGCCACCTTACGATCGGGCACACCGGCAACTTGCTGATTTCTAGCCGGCAAAGCACGCTCGTTCAGGAATTCGACCCCATCACCGGCCAGTTCCTGGGAACGTTTATCGACATTGCCGATTTCGAGCCGGTCGCGACCGGAAATTATCGGATCGAGTACATGCCTGAGGTCGACAGCTACTTTGTCTCGACGGGGCGCGACCGCGTCTATCAACTCGGTCTGAATGGCGAACTGACGCGCATCTTGCAGAGCGACTTGTTGGACGTGGTCATCGGCACGGCCTTCCTGGTTCCCGAGCCACCCACCGCCGTCCTCGCGTTGCCGGCGTTCGTCGCCGCGCTGGCTTGGCGCCGCAAACGCGGGCTCGCAGCGTCCCGCTCGGGTACCGCGTGAAAGCCGGCCCCTCCCCCGTTTCACCTTCACGATCCATGCCGTTGAAGGTATAGCCTAAGCATGGTCCAAGTTTCATGATTTTTGGAGCGGTTGAGGATTCCGTGCAGGACGAATTTGAGCTTCCTGAGGGGATCGTCCCGGCCGCTGGTCTGGTGCTGGATATCGGCGGCGAGGGGCGGCATCCGGTGGCCTGGAATCTAAACCAGCGGCGCCACGGCTCTGGGATTCTTGCTGAACGGCCGATTGCGCGGCTGATTCTGGCGCGGGCCGACGCGATCCCGCTGCAAGCGGGTTCGGTGGATCTGGTAATCGTCGAACGCACCCCGCTTCGCCGTCGAACGCTCGAGGAAATCAACCGCGTCGTGAAGGCCGACGGCAATATTCTCTTAAGGCACGCCATCACGCCGGCAGGCGATCCGCATCGGGTGGCGCTCGCCATCTTACGAGGCCGGGCAGCGCGGCGGCAGTTCGCGCATCGAGGATGCCAGATCCAGGAAACCATGATCCGCCGCTCTGGCATGGGGCATCCTGGCAGATACGACGTGGATGCTTGGGCGGCAAAACGCCTCTAGCCGCGTGGCTCTAGAACAAAAGAGGCCCGCGCGGACCTTACGGGCAAAGGATCCGCGCGGGCAGCGACGTGTGGAAGGTGGCGACCTGCAAGCAATCAAGCAGGTTAGACAGAGAAGGCCGCCACCGTCCAGGACGGGTGATACGCTCAAATTAGCCCGAGCATATGAGCGTTTGATGAGTGGGGCATAAGATTCTGGTCCGAATCATGGCTGCCGGCCTCTCGTAGTACGATGCTCGCATTGTGGTCCTGAATATTTGGAGACTGGACCGGATACGGCTATAATCGTCGCTCATGGATGCCCGCCTTCACACGCCTTCCCAGGGCCACGCCTTCCGGTTTTTGAATCCACGCTTGCGCGACGGGTTGGTCGCCACCAGCCGCCGCAGCGTACTCAAGGCCAGTCTGGCTGGTTTGGCAGGGATCAGCCTGGCCGACCTATTGCGCGTGCGTCACGCGGCGGCCGCCGAGGGCGAGGCCAGGTCGGGCAGAAAGAGCGTCATTTTGATCTGGATGACGGGCGGCCCCAGCCACATCGATACTTGGGACGTGAAGCCTGACGCTCCCGCTGAAATTCGCGGTCCGTTCGGCACGATCGCCACGAGCCTGCCGGGCGTGCGGCTGTGCGAGTATCTGCCCAAGCAGGCCGCAATGATGGACAAGCTGACCATCATCCGTTCGATCGACGCCCGCTTTAGCAATCACGAGCCGAACCAGGTCTTTCAAACGGCCAACCGCGCGGCCGAGCCACGCATCAACGCCGAGGCGGAGCGGTTTCCGGCGATCGCCTCGATCGTGGCGAAGCATCGCGGCTTAACGAATCGCGAGATGCCGCCGAGCGTGGTGTTGAATATGCAATCGCGCTCGCACGTGGCCTGGGGCGGCTACCTGGGCAAGGAGTACGATCCATTTCTGGGAAACCAGGCAGGCCGGCTGTTTCAATTGCCCGGCGGCTTGGATCACGACCGGCTGCGCGACCGGCACGAGCTAACGCGGCAATTCGACCGCCTGCGGCGCGATCTGGACTTGAATGGCTCGATGGCGGCGCTCGACCGCTTTGGCCAACAAGCCGTCGACATCGTCGTGGGGCAAAAGGCGCAGGAGGTGTTCGACCTGGAACGAGAGCCGGCTGCGGTGCGCGAGCGGTATGGCACCCATAACTGGTGCCAGCAGGCGCTGCTCGCGCGGCGTCTGGTCGAAGCTGGCGTGAGCTTCGTGACCATCGACCTCAGCAATCACGGGGCGTCGGGCACTTGGGATACGCATGGCGACAACATTCCGCCCTATGGGGGTATCTGGAACGGCTTGCGGCCGCTGCTACCCGTGTTCGATCACTTGCTCACCACGCTGGTCAGCGATCTTGAGGAGCGAGGATTACTGGACGACGTGCTGGTGTTGGCGATGGGCGAGTTTGGCCGCACGCCGCGCATCGGCACGCAAGGCAGTAGCGACGGTCGCGACCACTGGCCAATCGTGATGTCGATGACCGTTGCCGGCGGTGAAATGCGCCATGGACAGGTGATTGGCGCCACGGAACGCGATGGCGGCGCGATCAAGGAACGCCCCGTCACGCCCGGTGATCTGGCGGCGACGATCTATCGCCACATGGGCGTCCCGCTGGACGGCGCCTATCAGGATAACCGTGGCCGCCCGCGCTACTACCTGGAAGAAGGCGAACCGATTCGCGAGCTCATCGGGTAACGGCACGCCTGCCGTGCGATTGCTTGCTCGATCGCTCGGTTCACTGGTGGAACGAGTACAACAGGACATTCAAGGCGATTCGAGCGGCGTCGGCCACGGCATAGCCTTCGCACTCCAGGGTTTCATGGCCTTCGAGCGCGCAGCTCACATCGTAGGGCGAGAAGACCACGGCGTAGCGATCTCCCAGCTTGAGCCCCTGAAGCACCGGTTCGGCTGGTTGCACCGTTGCGGCCAGACGCTGCCCGCCGGACGGCTGTTGCGGTTTGCGGAGCGAGACGCTGGTGATATCGTCGCCGCCAAAGGCCGAGCTGAAAAGCGGATGGGTGAGCGGAATGCGCTCGAGCGCCTTGTCGGGAAATATCGTTTGTAGTTCCCGAATGAAGGCGTCCGCAAACGCCTGGTTCGAGCAAATTGCATCGGCAAAAACCATGCCACCGCGTTCGAGATAGGTCCTCAGGTTTTCGCGTTCGAGCGGTGTCAAGCTGAAGCCGTTGCGACCGTGCATCAGCACAAGGTGGTGGCGAAACAGCGCGGGATCGCTCAGACGCACCTCGACAGTCTTGCGGCTGGCGGACAGATTCAGCTTTTCGCCGGCCAACCGCAACAGGTTCGGCAATGCGCCGGGGGCGGCGTCGCAGCCGCCTGGATGCAGGATATTGGCCACTTGCAGCGTGCCGCGTTCGGGCAGCGTTTCGCTGGAGTCGGCGCCCGCGACCGGCATGGCAGGATCCCGGTACTTTGGCGCGCGGCCGGTGGCGTAGGCCAGGACGTTAAGGCCGATGGCTTCGGCGGCGGCGATCCGCTGCTTCACCGAGTCGGGCAATTCGGCGCCGCGCCGCGGGCCGGCAAGTTCCCAGTAGCAAGACAAGTCGGTCGGCGAGTAAACGACGCCAGTACGGCAACCGACATCGATTCCCCACAGCTCGCGGAGTTGATCCGGAGCGACTTTTTCCTCGGCATACCAAACCGGATGGTTGGGCGGAAGGAGCCGCAGTTGGGTTCCCGCTTCGGGAAACATCGCCAGCATGAGCTGGCGAAAGCCCTGGTCGAACTTTCCCCCACAGCAAGACTCGGCAAACAGAAATCCGCCCCGATCGACGTACTGCCGCAGCTTCTGCACCTGTTCGGGGCTGAACTCGGGCGACTCGCGGCCGCTGATGAACAAGACCGGCGTTTCCAGCAGGTCTTCGACCGTTGCCGCATCGATGTCCACGACCTGATAGCCCATCGGCCGCTGCCAGGCGCGTTCCGCGGAGTCCAGCAAGTGATACAAGGAGCGGCGATGCTGGTTCCAATCGTCGCCCTGGCCGTAGTGCAGACGAGCAAGGAGCATCGGGCGGCGAGCCTTCGCCAGAAACATGAGCGAGAAGCTGGTGCTTACGCGCGGGTCGCCGTGATACTCGTCGTCGAGGTCAGACGGCCAGGAACCGTCCGACAGTTGACGATTCACGAGCAGATGCGCGCCCTCGCGGTACCAATCGTGCTCCCCAATGAAGCGGCGGGCCGTAAGCCGCCCGGCCCGTTCGAGGCTGTACAGATAGTACGAGAGCCAGTAGTTGACGCCCGGGTTGCGATTGACGGCGAAGTTGCGTTCGAGCCAGCCGAGAGCGTGTTTGACGTGGTCG
Organism: uncultured Planctomycetaceae bacterium; assembly: GCA_964598535.1. Taxonomy (GTDB): domain Bacteria; phylum Planctomycetota; class Planctomycetia; order Pirellulales; family PALSA-1355; genus JALHMI01. The sequence continues at coordinate 109,607 of CAZRCI010000006.1, forward strand.
CTCGTCTCTCCGCGGCCACAACACTGCACCTGATCACCTTCGACCGTGGCGTCGCCCGCGGTAAGCCGTCCGGAGGCGATGATCACGGCGGCGATGCCGGCCGAGGTCATGCTGCCCGAGCCGGGATAACCGGGCCCCCATCCCCAGGAGCCATCGGTATTTTGCGTGCGTTGCCAGAAATCGAGCGCAAGACGCCAAGTTTCATCGCTGGCGGCGATGCCCACCCGTTCGGCCTCATAGAGGGCGAGCATGGCCATCTGGGTCATCGAGTTGTCAACGTGATCGGGGCTGCGGGGCGTATGGATGGCCCACATGCCGGAAGAAAGCCCCTTCTTGTATTGTTTGCTTTCGATCCAGCGCACATTGCGCGCGATGTGCAGGCGATCGACTTTCGGCTCGGCCGTGCAAAAGACCATCGTTTGGAGCGAGGCGGTGTAGGTCGCGTTGGGCCGATAGGAGCGGAGATAATTTAACGCGCGTTTTACGGCGTCGTCGTCCACCGTGCTGCCGCCCTGCAAGAGCGCCAGCGTGCAAAGGGGTGTGACTCCGCCACTATATCCCGGCCGGTCGGCCCACGAACCGTCGGCCAGTTGCTGCGATTTTAGATATTCGATTCCACGCTCGATCGAACGCTGCACGTCCTCGGCCGTGATGGCCCGCGCTACGACCGTTTGGGCGAAACCGCGCGACGCCGAGATGCCAAAACATGCGAGCACAAGCATGGCCCGTAATGCCTGGCTCACGCGGCAGAATCCAGGGCGGAAGTGGTTGCTTCCGCGGCTCGTTCGTGGCTGCTTCATGGCGTTCCTTGCCGTGTAGTCCCGCGATCGGAAAACCGCAGCATAGCATGCGCCCGCGCGGGCTCAACCCCCAGCGTAAGCAACCAAGAGACGGCTCTGAACGAACCATTAGGTGCCGCAAGCTGCTCCCGAACTCGCTCTGTGCCAATAGACTACTTCACGCGAGGCGGTGGTGCGCCCTTATCTTTTTTCGCGGACAAGACACTTCTGATGATGTTGGCCACAGCGTCGGTGTCGACCTTTTCGATCACCAAGACAGTTTGCGAACCTTCATCGTCGTTGTAGGTTCCCCTCACAATAAAGATCTCTCCATAGAGCTCTCCGGCACGGTTAATCAGCGAGGCGCCCTTGACCATCCCCGCGGTTGGCCCTTGGACGAGAACCGTCTCACTCCGCCGCTTACCGACAAGGCCGGATGGGTCGACGATGATTCTTGCAAGCATTCGGTCCGCGTCAAGCACCTGGAGAACGGTTGCATCCGTACCTTCGAGGAAGCCGATATCGCCAACCAGAGGTGTTCGGGAAGGATCGTAGAGCACCTGAGATCGGGGAAGCCATCCGCCCTGGAACGAATCCAATTTTGACTGGGCGAGAGAAACTTCCTGGGAGGCCGCCGCGATGGCCTTGTCTCGGCGTTCTTTGATCGCCAAATAGGCCGTGCGTTTATTACCGGGCGCTTGCCATGGTAGGAGAATCCGTTCTGCTTGGGCAAGATTCGACTTTGCAAGGACGAGATCAATCTGCGCGTTTTCGACCGCGATAGTAATGGCCGACCGGACGGAGTTCTCAAGATCCGGAGAGAGTTCGGCCGCGGATGTGGTCGCGGCCACAAGGCAAAGTAGCGCAGCGATCCCGCGTTGCATCGTAGTTCCCCCGCCAACGGCTAGTGTTTGGCTCCACTATGCCATTCCACCGCCTCCTCGATCAATAGGGACCACGGCAACAACGGGGCAAATCGGGCGCCCTTGACCAAACCGAGAATCGCACTCAAACTGTTAGTGCATAACACCTTGGCCGCTTGGTGAAATTGGCAGACACGCAAGACTTAGGATCTTGTGCCGAAAGGCGTCGGGGTTCGACTCCCCGAGCGGCCACTCTTCTTTGCGCATCGCACTTTCTTCTCCGGCCCCCAATCTATTGCGTGATTCCTGGCCGGTCGTAAATAGCCATCAGGGTGGCCGACATGGTCGCTACCAATCGCGGTTCGGCATTCGCGCGCTCGGCGAGCGCCTTTGCCTCGCAAAAGGTCAATGTCTTTCCAGGCTTCACGACCTGCGCCTGAAAAACGAACCGCTCTCCTTGGGCCGGCGCCAGAAGACTGGTCTTGAATTCGACGGTGAGCACGCCAACGCTCGCGGACATCAGCGAGAATGCCGCATATCCGCAAGCGCTATCCAGTGCCGTCGTAATAATTCCGGCATGGATGAATCCATGCTGCTGCGTGTAAGACGCCGCGTAGGGCATTGTCAACTCGATGGTGCCCGGCGAAAGCTGCGAAATCTTGATTCCAAGAGTCGCCATCACCTTCTGACACGCGAAGCTGGCCCGAACGCGGGCGTCAAAGTTGGGGTCCTGGGGAAATAACGCCGTGCCTGGCATGAGAATACTCGTTGAGATCGTCGGACGGACAGGCTCCCCTGCCCTTGATGCGCTACGTTGTCGCGAGTGCTCTGGCAACGCCTGGTTTTCGGGTTCACGTTTCGCGTCACCCAAATCAATCGGATGGACGCCACATTAGCAACTTGCTCCGACGACGAACACCGTCAACGACCGCGGACCATGCGCGCCGATCACCAGCGATTGCTCGATATCGGCCGTCTTCGAGGGGCCAGAGATAAACGTGCCCAGGCTCGATGTGCCCAGCGACAGCCGGGCGTAGGCTTCGTGCAAGTTATGCACGATCGTGCCGGCGTCGATCACCAGCGCCAGGTGCTGCGTGATGAAGTAGATTGCCCGATGTGGGACCTGCCGATCGGTGGCCCAGATGGCGCCGTTCTCGGCCACGGCAAACTCGCCGTCGAAGACGGCAAAGTCGACGGTTTCGAGCTGATGGGGATCGTCAATCGCGTCCAGGCGGACATTTCCCGCGATTTCGGGAATGCCCGAAACGACTTGCGCGGCCGCAGCAAACTCAGGCAAGGCGAGGAGCGCCGCCGGCAGGTTGCCGCGCGCGGCGAGGTGGACGACACGTCCACCGACAGACTCGACCAACGTGGTAAATTGCTCGCGGCGGTTGGCGTAGCGCGTCCACGAGCGATCGAGGCTCGGGCGCTCGGCCGATGGGACGTTCTGGGCCCGCAAATCGCTCAGGATTCTATCTCTGCTGTTCACGCTTGCGCCGCTCGAACTGCGTTCGGAAACTCTCCGCCGGAAACGTGGGAAGCTCGCGTTGCTTCCCCCACGGATTAAGCCGGTTGTAGATCATCGATCGCGGTAGCCGCGGCACGATCGTGCGCGCGAACGCTCCCAACATGCGATACAGGCCTGGATGTCGGAACATAAAACTGCCGAGCTTCATGCCCAGCCGCTTCGGCCAGGAGATCAGGCCCTTGGCGCCGAGCTCGCGTCTCCAAGTGAGCAATTGGTGGTGCAAATCGATCTTTACCGGACATACATCGGTACACGATCCACATAAGCTACAGGCTTGAGGCAGGCTGTAAAATTTTTGCGCATCGCGTGCCGGGGCGAGAATCGAACCGATGGGCCCCGGCACCGAGGTTTCGTAACTGTGGCCGCCGCTCCGCCGGTAGACAGGACACGTGTTCATGCACGCTCCACAGCGGATACAATTCAGCGACCGGCGGAATTCCTCGCTTGCACGAATGCCGCTACGACCGTTGTCGACGAGTACGATGTGCAACTCTCCGCCGGGACGCGGACCGTGAAAGTGCGAGGTGTAGGCCGTGATCGGCTGCCCCGTGGCCGAACGCGCGAGCAAGCGAATGAAGACGCCCAAATCCTCGGCCTTGGGAATCAGCTTTTCGATACCCATCGAGGCGATGTGCAGCTTCGGCAACGAGACGCCCAGGTCGGCGTTCCCCTCATTGGTGCAGACGACCAGACCGCCCGTCTCGGCAATGGCGAAGTTCACGCCGGTCAGGCCCGCGTCGGCCGCGAGAAACTTGGCCCGCAGATGCGCCCGCGCGGCCTCGGCCAGGTAGTTGGGGTCGGTGGCGCCTTCGGCCGTGCCGAGAAACTGATGAAAGATTTGCCCGACGTCTTCTTTTTTCTTATGAATGGCCGGCAGCACGATGTGGCTCGGCGGTTCGCCCGCCAATTGGACGATGCGCTCTCCCAGGTCGGTGTCGACCACCTCGATGCCATTCCGCTCGAGATACGGGTTCAAGTGGCATTCTTCGGTGAGCATCGACTTGCTTTTGACGAGCCGGGTGACCCCGCGATTGCGCAGCAGCCCGAGCACGATCTTGTTGTGCTCGGCGGCGTCGCGCGCCCAATGGACCACGGCCCCGCGCCGCGTCGCTTCGCGTTCGAACTGCTCCAGATAATCGGCAAGTCGCGAGAGCGTGTGGGCTTTTATCTGTGCGGCGCATTCACGCAGCGTTTCCCATTCGGCAAGTGATTGCGCGGCCTTGTCGCGTTTGGCTCGAACGAACCACAGTGTCGCATCGTGCCATTGAGCGCGGGGACGATTGCGAATGAATTCCGCGGCGAGCGGCGCATGGTTCATGGCGCGTCTCCCGCCAGGATTTCTGCGATGTGCATCACCCGCAACCGTTTGTGCTGGCGGCGAATCAGCCCCGCGAGGTGCATCAGGCAGGACATGTCGCCGGCCGTGAGCACTTCGGTTCCGGCAGTTTCGTGGTCGTGGATGCGGTCGTCTCCCATCATGCACGACACGGCTTCTTCCGCCACGGCGAAGGTTCCGCCGAAGCCGCAACATTCGTCGGGGCGGGCCAATTCGACCAGCGTCACGCCGTCGAGCATCCGCAAAAGTTGCTCGGCCTTACCATAGTGCGCCACGACGCGCTCACTCGAACTTCCCAAGCGCAGCTCGCGCAGGCCGTGGCAGCTCTGATGCAAGCCAACGCGGTGCGGAAAGCGGCGTTCGATGCGTTCGACCTTCGCGACATCGACGAGAAACTCGGTGAGTTCAAACGTCTTGGCCTTCAGCTCTTCGAAGCCCGGCCGGCCGGCCAGGAACTCATCGTAGTGGCAGCGAACCATCGCCACGCAGCTTCCCGAGGGCGCGACGACATACTCATAACCGCCAAAAATATCGAGGAAGCGTTCGGCGAGAGGCCGGGCCTCGGCCGTGCAACCCGTATTCGCCATCGGCTGGCCGCAACACGTCTGTGCCGTGGGGAATTCGACCCGATAGCCACGTTCTTCCAGCAACTCTACCGTGGCCATGCCGACGCGCGGATAAAGTTGGTCGATATAGCAGGGAATAAACAAGCCAACCGTAGGCATGCCAGGAAGCGGGGCGAGGAGTGTTCAGGCGAATAACGTATTATAAGCACGGCGCCTGCAGATAGCGAATGACATCGCGTGAGTCAGAAGAGCTGCAAAGTCGAATTATGCGAGTCTGAGGAGTTGGGTTCCAGGCGTGGGCTCGGAGAGGCTGGCCCGGCGGGCAGAGGCATAGCAGCGCGGTTCGCCCCCAATGCGTCTTTAAGCTGGCACCAAATATTGAGCAGCCCGTCGCTGAAGCACGACCATCTCGCGAATCCGCGCCAGCAGCCCCAAAAATATCAAAGACGTCAGCACTTGGATCGAATGGCGTACCCCGCGGGGATCCCGTCGATCAGGCATCCGAGAAAAGACTTCCGCCAACGACGCTAGCGAAGTATCAGACATAAAGGCCGGCTCCTACAGAAAGGGTAGCCGGCCTTGGCCGCAGCAATGGGGACAAGCTTCTCGATTTTTCGCCTCAAACAGCTTCCAGATAAGGGGACTACCGACTTTGCAGTTCTTCTGGTCGCTGGGGAGGTATCCTAACCGTGTGCTGCCGAGTGTGGCACATCCCTGAGTGAAACGAAGGGCGTCGAAAAGTAGCCGCGAGACGCACCACACCGTTTTTCTACGACATCTCCGGACCACACCCCTCGCTACGTTCTGAGCGTGCCTCCCCTAAACTCCCTTCCAACAACACACAGTTAGGACACCACCGCGGCCGAGGCAAGCTGGAGCGTCCACGCCGGAAACGCTACGCTGTAATCGCGGCGTCGCGCGTCGTTGCTGGATATGTGCCGCTTGATGACCTTGGCGCGCGTGGGCGGAATCTTTCGACACAAACCTTATCACCCCCAATGGATTGATATGATGGCTGACGCGGCTTCACTTGCACAGACACTTGTTCAGGGATCGGCGGCGGAAAAATTGGCCGCGGCCGAGGCGTTGGCTCGCTTGGAAGATGGCGCCAGCCCGGCGGCGGTCGCCCTGGTTCAAACGCTCGACTGCGAAGATGAACAGCTTCGCGATTGGTTGGTCGCGGCGCTCGAGGGACTAGGGGCGCCAAGCGCCGCCGATGTCTCGCGCCTGGCGGAATTGGTCGGGCAGCCGTCATTAGACTCGGCCTATTGGGCGGCCACGCTTCTTGGTCGGCTACAAGCCGAAGCCGCTCCGGCCACAGCGACGCTGACGGCCGCGGTCGCGAATCATCGCGAAACAGCGGTCAAGGAACGCGCCGCGTGGGCCCTCGGCCAGATCGGACTGCCCGCGGCCAGCGCTCGCGGCGTCCTGGAAGCCGCCGCCGCGGAAGGGGACACGCGGCTAGCCCGGTTGGCCCGGGAAGCACTTTCGCAAATCGTTGGTTGACGCCCCGCGATCGCCGGATGAAATTAGCGAGCAGCCTTGCGTGCGTCGGTCGGCCATGCGAGCACGCTCGTCGCCCATCGACTTCTGATTCAATCTGCGAGAAACGTCATGCGCTTCAGCCGGGTGAAAGCCAAACTTCGGCGCGGTGAGCCCGCGCTCGTCGTGACCTGCCACTTTACCGATCCCAGCGTGTATGAGATGACCAGCCTGTTGGGCTTCGACGGCATCTGGCTGGACCTGGAGCATCATGCCACGAGTCTGGAGACGGCCTCGAATCTGATGCGCGCGGCGCGGGTGGGTGACGCCGATATCGTGGCCCGTTGCGCCCGCTGGGAAAGCATGCGCATGGGACGTATTCTCGAAGCAGGAGCCCAGGCCATTATGTATCCGCGTTGCGAGTCCGCCGACGAAGCGGCGGAAGTGGTGCGCTGGGCGAAGTTCGCGCCGCTAGGGCAACGCGGCATCGATGGCGCCAACCCCGACAATCCGTATTGCTCGACGCCGATGCCGCGGTATTTCGAACTGGCCAACGAGCATACGCTGTTGATCGTACAGCTCGAATCGCCGCTGGCGCTGGAAAACGCCGACGCGATCGCGGCCGTACCGGGCGTGGATGTCCTGATGCTGGGGCCGGGCGACTACAGCACGCTGTTGGGCATTCCCTGCCAGTTCGACCACCCGCAGATTCACGCCGCGTATCGGCGAGTCGCCCAGGCTGCCCAGAAAGCGGGAAAGTGGTGGGGAACCGTCAGCGCGTCCGCCGAGCATTCGCGGATGCTCATGGACCTGGGCGCGCTGTTTATTTGCCACGGCGCTGATATTGTGTTTCTCAAGCAGGCCTGGGAAGCCGTCCAAAAGCGCTACAGCGAGTTGGGCTTTACCTTTGAGAACCGGCTTGCGGAAGAAGCGGCCCGACTGGGAGTCCGTTGAACTAAGATCTTCCGAGCATATTTCACCAAGCGTCTAGCGCGGAGCCAAGCTCGGCACGACTCCGATTCCTTGGCGCGGTAGGAAGCGGGGCACGCCATGCACGTTTCGCGACGAAAGTTCCTGGCCGGCTCGCTCGTGGCGGGAATCTCGACGACGGTCCTTCGACCGCGCCGGCTGGATGGCCGTCAATTGGCGGGCGTCGGCTATGAGCACGAGCTTACGACGGCGACTCGGTTGTTTGACGGAACGCGCTGTTGGGTACATCCTCGCGCGGGCATCGTCCCCCGGATGGGTCGCGATGGCCGGCCTCGCGTGGTAATGACCATGAACACGCTCGACCTTGCGGGCAGCGATGTATTCAAGTCGATGCACGATCTGCACAGCGACGATTTGGGAGAGTCGTGGAGCGAACCTCGCCAGCGCGACCGTCTGTCGCCACGTATCGAGCAGATCGACGGCGTCGAACGGCCGGTGGCGGCAAGCGATTTTTGGCCGACCTGGCACGTGGCCAGCCAGACCTTGTTGGGCACGGGGCATTCCGTTGCCTACACGCCGGAGTGGAAAGTCGTTGCCGATCGGCCCCGCCACACCGTTTATGCGGCGTACGAGCCGGCGAGCGACGCGTGGTCGGAATGGCGAAAGCTGGTCATGCCCCCAGGACCGAAGTTCCAAAAAGCCGGTGCCGGCTGCACGCAGCGCGTGGACGAGGCCCGCGGCACGATTCTGCTGCCGTTTTACTTTCAACCGCCGAATAGCAATTCGCAAGTCGCCGTGATGCGTTGTTCCTTCAGCGGTGGCGAGCTGAAGTATCTGGAGCACGGAGACGAACTGCGTATCGACGACGCTACGCGGGGCATCGGCGAGCCTTCGCTTTCGAGGCACCGCGACCGCTACTATCTCACGATTCGCCACAACGAACGAGGCTATGTGACGCGCAGCGATGACGGCCTGCACTTTGAATCATTGCGTTCGTGGACCTTCGACGATGGCAGCGACTTGGGTAGCTATAACACCCAGCAACACTGGGTCGCACACAGCGAGGGGCTGTTCCTCGTCTATACCCGGCGAGGGCTGAACAACGATCACGTGTTCCGCCATCGCGCGCCACTGCTGATGGCCCAGGTCGATCCGGACAAGCTCTGCGTGATTCGAGAAACGGAGCAAGCGCTCGTGCCGGAGCGCGGGGCGAGACTGGGCAATTTTGGCGTGACGCACATCTCGCCAGACGAAAGCTGGGTGACCGTGGCGGAATGGATGCAGCCGCGCGGCTGCGAAAAGCACGGTAGCGATGGCAGCGTTTTTGTCTCGCGGGTTCATTGGCGCCGCCCGAACTCCGATTTTTTGAGCTAACCGCCGCTGGCCCAGGGATGCCGCAAAGCGGTTTCCATTCGCCAGCGGAGGAACGGTGCCCAGGCCTTCCAGAAGCAAGATGCCCGGCATACGAGCGACGGGCTCGGCCGCTGCGCGACGCGGTAAGATCTTGAGGCGGGGCCGGCGAATTCGATCGCGCCGCATTGCTCCCGGTTTCGCGGGGGGGACGAGCATCGAGATCCCCTTGTCGCAGCTTAGCCGCGTGGTACACTTTGGGACTGCCACACGCCCACCGCCAATGGTCGGGATGAGGCGTTTTGAGGCGGCGTAGCTCAGTTGGTTAGAGCAACGGCTTCATAAGCCGTGTGTCGCCGGTTCGAGTCCGGCCGCCGCTACTCTTTCTGCTGCCCGCGCAGCTTAATCAGACCCACCGAATTTTTGGTGGCGCAGGCGCATCTCTCCGCTCTTTCTGCCGCCGTTCAAGGCCCGCGAGGGGCATCAAGGATCTCATGGTCATTGCAGGCCGCGCATCTCCCGGGCAATGCCCAGTTTTATATGTACGGACGTTCATTGTTTTGCTTGCGTAACGGCCAGGTGATCGCTATAGTGGTGACTCACACCTGCCCAGAATGAGGGGTTGGCGGCGATGACCTCCAAAACGCGGGAGCGAAAGGCATGAGCGCGAGGGTGATGCGAGCCCTGCTGGCGGCGGGCATGGTTTTTCTTGCGTGGCAAGCGGTCGATGCGGCCGACCTGGTAGATGTCGTAAAAGTGGTCGAAAAATCGGTCGTGCGAATCGATGCCGGAAAGGTTTTTGGCAGCGGGGTGATCGTGAGCGATCAGGGGCTCGTGCTGACCAACTACCACGTGATCGACGAAGCTCACGAGATACAAATACGGACGCGCGACGGCCAGAAGTTCACGGCCGACGGCTATCTGGTGATCGAGCCCACGCACGACATCGCGGTGCTCAAAGTCAAGGCGCTCCCGCCGGGGCGAGCGCTTCGGATCGCGGACAAACTTCCGGAGGTGGGTGAAAAAGTCGCCGCCTTTGGGAACCCCAAGGGGTATTCGTTCTCAACGTCGGAGGGCGTCGTTAGCGCAATCCGTACCGGCAAAGAAACGCAACAGGGCATTGGCAAGACGCTCTACACTTCATTGGGCTATGCGCTCGATGCGACATGGATTCAGACCACCGCGGCCATATCGGGTGGGAACAGCGGGGGACCGCTGGTGAACATGAATAGCGAGATCGTGGGGCTCAATACCTGGGGCGATTCGCGAGGGCAACAACTGAACTTTGCGATCAGTCTGCATGATATCAAGCAAGTGCTCGCCAAGCTCACGCCCACGACACCGGTGATGGCGTTTAGCACGCTGCCCCGGGCGAGCCGTATCGTGGACGATTCGACCAACCCGAAGGCGTTTCAATTGAAGCTTCCGACCGGTCGAGTATTTACGTTCGATGTGTTCGATACCCGCGCCACGGGGGGCCTGATGGAGGCTCGCGAGGGCCAACGGGGCACGGTAACCATAGCCCATCCCAACGGGGCCATTTTTGCAGCATCTCAACATCAGGGTGGCGTGCTTCATGGGCTCACGATGGCGCACTACGACAACGAAAAACCGATGGTGCACGTGACGTATATGAATGGCCGCCGGCACGGCATTTTGAAAACGTTTGACGAAGCCGGCGATCCGGTCCTGTTCGGGCAATATGTCAATGGCCGTCGCAATGGCTTTATTGTGCTGTTTGGGGAAGAGCTGGAACTGATCGCTCAATACAAGTCCGATGAGCTCGAATACCTGCAACTGATGTCCGACCTGACGCCGCTCGAAGGTTTTAAGAGTCAAGAATCCGCGCTCGGGCATCCCAAGGCGAAACAACTGCTGGCGCGTCTCGATACGTTGGATGAGAATCTGAAGAAAAACGAAGTTCTGTTCCGGAAACAGGTCAAGGAATTCGAGCTGGACCGCCGGCGCGGAGTTGCCGCCAAGCTCGCACCCGAAAAACGTGCTCGGGCCGCGGAACGGGTACGCCAGCGTAACGAAGCCAATGAAGCCGTGATCGAGCAGATTCGCCGGCGGGCTTCCGGACGATAGGCCACGCAAGGGCCACGCGAGCGCAACCTACCCACAGGCTGGAAACTTCTCTTCATCAAAGCGCGGGATCGGTGGGGCAATCACGGACGCGCCGGCGGCAAATGCGGAACTCAAACGCCGCACGCTTCGCAAACCAACACGTCGCACCGGCGAGCGGATGGGCTTCGGTGCGCTAGCGATAGTTGACCATGATGTCGGCCATCGTTTCGGGGGTAATGGCGCCCTCGTCGACCAAGGCTTGCAGCGACGTTTGCATGGCGACCATGCCGTGCCGCTTGCCGGTCGAGATCACGTTGCGCAGGAAGTACGTTCCGCGATTGCGAATGATATGCTTGGCGGCCTGATTAATCATGAGGATCTCGGCCGCTACGCGCTTGCCGCCGTCGCGCGTGGGCACCAGTTCCTGATGAATCACCCCGACGAGCGTATCGGCCAGCACGTACCGAATGTGCCCTTCATCCTCGGTGGGGACAAAGCTCAACAGGCGTTCGATGATCTTATCGATCGACATGATATGCAGCGTCGATAGCACCAGGCAGCCCGTTTCGGCGGCGGTCAGGGCGATTTTGATCGTCTCGAAATCGCGCATTTCGCCGATCGAGATCACATCGGGATTCTGCCGTAAGGCCGCCCTCAGTCCGCTGTGAAAATCCTTCGTATCGCGGCCGACTTGCCGCTGCCGGACGATTCCGGTCTTGTTCGCGTGCAGATACTCGATGGGATCTTCGATCGTGATGATGTGCCGCGGTTGGGTGGCGTTAATTTCGTCGATGATCGCGGTCATCGTCGTGGTCTTGCCCTGGCTCGCGCTGCCCGTCAGCAGAACGAGCCCCTTGGTCGCGGCGGCCATCTCGCGGACAGTGTCGGGAAGCTTCAGTTCGTTCAGCGTCTTGGGACGCTGAGCCAGAATTCGAATGACCGTCCCGATTTCCCCGTCAAAGTAGCCGACGTTCACACGGTAGCGGCCGTAGTCGTCGATCGCCATATGGTCGAAATCGAGGTCGCGGCGAAACTGTTCTCTCTGATGCTCGTTCAGAAGCTCGAGCGACAATCGTTCCGACTGCTTGGACGTCAGCGCGCGTTCGGTGGCCGGCGTTAGCCGCCGCGCGATACGAAACATCACCGGCGCGCCGGGGGCAACGTGAATATCGCTCACCTTGTGAGCTCGACCGTGTCGCAACACTTCGTGGATCGAAAGTTGATCGAGCGGCGTTTTGATGACCGCAATGGTCGGGATGGACGTCGGCCGCTCGGGCTGAGCCGCGGATTCCTGCTCGGCTTCGAACACCCGTGCCCGGGGCGGTCTCGCGGTGGGGGGCCCTCCCAGGGCGGTTGGCGGCGCCACCGTCACGGGCGCCACGGCCGTCGCCACCGTGGCGGGGACCTTGACCAGGCCGCGACAATGCACGCAATGGACTTGCTGCTCCCGCGGTTGTGGTTCGACTTGAAAGGTGCCCGCACAGTGAGGACAGCGAAAACGAATGGTTGCCACGGCTAGTCTCCCAAGCCACAAACGCGATCCGCGTCGATGGAAGTTCCCCTGTTCCCGGTTGTTCCAGTCTACACCGCAAGCGGGTGGGCTGGCAGCACGAGGAACCAGGGCGCCTGGCCGGCATCTCCAGCGGCAGGAGTTTGACGGCCCCAGGGGCGCTAACGCCCCCTGGCTGATGGCGGGCCCACAGGTGTTTTCTCACCGACCGGCACAATCGCGCTCGTTTAACCGCCAATTCTGGCGGGGAATCGCGAGGGTTTCGATCACGCCTTGAACTCGGCCGCGGTTGATCCTATAAAATCCTTCGTGAGCCGAAGTGGCGGAATTGGCAGACGCGCTAGCCTCAGGAGCTAGTCCGGGTAACCGGGTGCAGGTTCAAGTCCTGTCTTCGGCATTTAGCAAGCGGCAGCAGACGAGAGGGTCTGTTGCCGCTTTTTTTCGTTCATTCCTGAAGAGGGGTCGGAGCGCAGGCCGCGGGTCCTATGAAAATTACCGAAATCGTCTGTCAAATCCTGCGGATTCCCAACGTCGCGGCCAAAACGGCCAGCAGCCAGGATGCGGTGATCGTCCGCGTCCGCACCGACTCGGGCTTGGAGGGCGTGGGCGAAGCCGACGCCTCGCCCGAGGTGGTCAAGGCGATCGTCGACGCCCCGTTCAGCCATAACATCGCCTGCGGCTTGCGGCAGATTCTCGTGGACGAGAACCCGCTCGAAACCGAGCGTCTGTGGCAGAAGATGTACCGCCGTACGATGTACTTTGGCCGTACCTCGGTAACGATTGCCGCGATGGCCGCCGTGGATATGGCCCTTTGGGATCTTAAAGGCAAGCACTTCGGCGAACCCATCCATCGGCTGCTCGGCGGCAAACAGCACGAGCGCATTCGGGCATACGCTTCCATCTTGTTCGGTCGCGACGGGCGAGAAACGGCCGATATTACCCGCCGCTGGCGTGACGCCGGCTACACGGCTGTCAAATGCGGTTGGGAACCGATGGGCGTCAGCGAGTCCGTCGACGTAGACTTGGTGCGTGGGGCTCGCGAGGGAATCGGCGATGGGACCCTGCTCATTGACGCCGGCTGCGTGTGGGACGCGCGAACCGCTTTGCGGCGAGCGCATGCGTTCCATGAATTTCGCATCGAATGGCTCGAAGAACCTCTGCGCGAGGACGACCTGGAAGGCTACGTCTGGTTGCGCGATCGCTCGCCCGTGCCGATCGCCTCGGGAGAAGGCGAGTGTGGCCGCGAGGCGTTTCGCCCCTGGATCGACCGCCGGGCGCTCGACGTTTACCAGGTCGACCTGTCACGGTGCGGCTTTACCGACGCCGCGTTCATTCGCTCGCGGGTCGAGGAATACGGCGGCCGGCTGTGCAACCATTGCTATACGAGCCCGCTCACGGTCGCGGCTAGCCTGCACTGGCTGGTAACCTGTCGCGACGCGTTTCTATTCGAAGATTGCGTGGAGGACTCGCCATTGCGTCACGAGCTCACGCACGAAAAGGTCCAGGCCGTCGACGGATGGGTCAGCATCGGCGACACCCCCGGCCTGGGCGTTACGCTGAACGAAGACTTCGTCGATCGCTACCTGATCAGCGAGAGCAAATAACCCTTCGCCACGTTGGCCACGATGCACGTTTCCACGCCACAAACTGAATGCCTGGCCGCGGCCGCGCGGCGCGACATCACGCCGCCCGTGGGCATGTATCATCGTATGTGGGGGGCCGCGACGCACGAGCGTTCAACCGGCGTACACCGGCCATTGTTGATGACGGTACTTGCCCTGGCGCCGGCCGATTCGGCCGGCGATCCGCGAGCACGTGCTCAGGCGATCGTGGCGATCGACCATTGCCTGCTGTGGAACGACGATCTCGATTGGCTGACGGCCGCCGTCCGGCGTGAAACGGGGCTCAACGCCACCCAAATACAGATCGCCCTGTCGCATACGCACGCGGCCGGGCTGCTCGATACCACGCGCAGCGACTTACCTGGCGGCGAGCTCATCGGCCCTTATCTCGATCGGCTCGCGCGTCTTGCCACGGAAGCCGTTGACGAGGCGTTAAATTCCCTGGCGCCCGCGTGTATTGCCTATGCCAGCGGGCATAGTTCGCTGGCCGCTCACCGCGACTTTTGGGACGAGTCGAGCCAGCAGTTCGTCTGCGGATTCGATCCCGCGGGCGCGGCCGATGACACCTTGCTGGTGGCGCGAGTCACGCGGCCCTCGGGCGAGATCGTGGCCACGGTGGTCAACTATGCCTGTCATCCAACGACGCTGGCCTGGGAGAACACCCTGATCAGCCCTGACTATGTCGGCGCGCTGCGCGAGGTGGTGGAAAACGCAACGGCGGGCGCGGCTTGCGTCTTTCTTCAGGGAGCGTCCGGCGATCTTGGGCCGCGCCGTGGTTTTGTCGGCGACGTCGACGTGGCGGATCGCAACGGTCGTGAGCTCGGTTATGCCACGCTGGCTGCTTTGGAAGGCCTGCCCGTGGCCGGCACGGCGTTTGAATACACGGGCCCGGTGATTTCCGGCGCGACGATCGGTACTTGGCGCGAGCGGCTGCTCACCGCGGACGAATCGGCACGGACGCGCGTCTGGCGAACAAGCTCGATCGACATCCCCGTGCCCTATCGCGACGACCTGCCGAGCCGCGAGCACTCGGAAGAAGAAATGGCCCACTGGATTCGCCAGGAAGCCCAGGCCATCGACCGCGCGGACGCCGCCGCGGCACGCGACGCGCGTGCCCAGATCGAACGCATGGCGCGGCAACTTCGGCGGCTGCGTTTGTTACCGGCAGGAACTTCGACGCCGGTTCGCGCGGCCGTCTGGCGGCTCGGTGGCGGATGTTGGGTGTTCGTCGCCGGTGAACACTACCAGTATCTTCAGCGCACGCTGAGAGCAATGCTCCCGGGGCGGCCCATAATCGTGGCAACGGTCACCAACGGCTGGCTGCCCGGTTATCTTCCCACGCGGGAGACGTATGGCCGGGGGATCTATCAAGAGTCGATCGCCATCGTTGGCCGGGGTTCGCTGGAATTGCTGACCGAGGCCCTCGGCCAGGAACTGCAAAAGCTAGTCTAACGAGACCGTGCCGGCCGGGGACGTTTCCGAGGCTCGACGTGCCCCGCGGGCGGCCCGGCTTGCTACTAGGATCGGCGGCTTAAATCGTGTATTCTAAAGACGTTAGTTCCCTGCTCACCGGCCTCCTTGTTTGCGGCCCGCCCGGAGGAATTGCAGCATGCGGCATGTGCCCCGACTGGTCTGCGTGTTCGCACTCGTGTTTTCGCTGATTCCCACACTGGCCGATGAGCCCTACGGGCGTCACCAGTTCGACGATTCCTCGCGCAGCCACTGGTCTTTCAAGAATCTTGCACGTCCGGCCGTTCCCGCCGGGACGTCGTGGGGGCGGAATCCGATCGACGCGTTCGTGGCCGAGGGGCTCACCGCGGCGGGGATCGAGCCGGCGCCACCGGCAGATCGCATGACGCTGCTCCGCCGGGTGTATCTCGACCTGATTGGTTTGCCGCCAACGCCGGAAGAGGTACAGGCATTTTTTGAAGATACGAGCGAAACCGCGTTGGAGCACGTGGTCGACGAACTCCTTTCCCGCCCGCAGTACGGCGAGCGTTGGGGCCGCCACTGGATGGACGTGGTGCGCTATGCCGAGACGAACGGCTATGAACGTGACGGCGCCAAGCCCGAGGCTTGGAAGTATCGCGACTGGGTGATCTCGGCGCTGAACCGCGACATGCCATACGATGAGTTCATCATCCAGCAACTGGCGGGCGACGAGCTCGAGGGCTCGAACGCCAAGACGCAGATCGCCACGACGATGCTCCGGCTTGGCGCGTGGGACGATGAGCCCGCCGATCCGCTGATGGACCGCTACGACCAGCTTGACGACATCGTGGGCACGACCTCTGCCGCGTTGCTGGGCCTAACGTTGCGTTGCGCCCGTTGCCACGACCACAAGTTCGAGCCGCTCACGGCCAAGGACTATGCCCGCTGGACGGCGATTTTTGCGCCATTGACCCGCCCGCAGTCGGGGCGCACCGACCTGGCGCGCGATCTTGGCCCCCACGACGAGGTGGCCGCGCACCATGCCAAGACCAAGGAGCTGGACGAACGAAAAGCTACGCTGACGGCGCAGCTTCGGGCCGTCCAGTGGGAAGTGATTCAAGGCGCCGTGGCCGATGGCCGCTTGCCAATCACACAGTTGATCGCACAGCAGACGCAAGGCGATCCGCCGGCGCCGGCCACGGGGGTAACGGTCGGCGAAAAGATCCTCCTGCTTGCGAAGGAACTTCCCGGGGACGCTCTGACCGCGACGAACGTCGAGCCGGACAAACGCAACGACGAGCAGAAGAAGCTCGTGGATAAGCATGCCGACAAGATTTTGGCGCTCGCGCGGGCCGTGGCTCCGAGCGAGAAGCTGGCCACGATCGAGGAATCGCAAAACCAACTCGCGGCGGTCCAGGCCGACTATCCGGCGCCGTTGCCGCAAGGTTACATCTGGTTCGAAAAGGGGCCGACGACCGAGGTAAGCCACGTGTTTGACCGCGGCGATCCGCGGACTCCCGCAGGCGAAGTCTCTCCGGGCTTTCCAGGAATCCTGCTCGACGAGCCGCCAGCGGCCGCGCGGGCGACGAACCACTCGACAGGGCGACGGTTGCAGCTTGCGCGGTGGCTTGTCACGCCCGACCACCCGTTGACTGCCCGGGTCATGGTGAACCGGATCTGGCAGCACCATTTTGGCGATGGGCTGGTGGCGAGCGAGAACGACTTCGGCGTGATGGGCGATCCGCCCGCCAATCAGGCGCTGTTGGATTGGTTGGCCAGCGAGTTGGTGGCTGGCGGCTGGCGCATGAAGCGGATGCACCGCATGATGGTGCTCTCGGAAACCTATCGCATGAGCTCCGCGGCGAATGAGAAGGCGATGCAGGTGGACCCCGCCGGGGCGCTGCTGTGGCGGTATCGCCCGCGGCGGCTGGAAGCCGAGGCCCTGCGCGACGCGGTTCTGGCTGTCAGCGGTCAGCTCAATCTCAAGGCGGGCGGCCCGAGCGTGTTTCCGAAAATTTCGCGCGAGGTTTTGGAGACGCAGTCGGTTCCCGGCAACGGCTGGAACAGCTCCGAGCCGGCCGAGACCCAGCGCCGCAGCGTGTATGTCTTTGTAAAGCGCACGCTGATTGTACCGGAACTGGACGTGCTCGACTTTCCGGCAACCGAGGAAAGCTGTGCGCAGCGAATCGTATCGACCGTGGCTCCACAAGCGCTCACGCTGCTCAACGGTGAATTCATGCACGAGCAAGCCGCGGCGATGGCCGCGCGGTTGATTCGCGAGACCGGGCGCGACGACCACGCCCGGATCGAACGGGCCTACATGCTGGCTTTTGGCCGGCAGCCCGGCGAGCAAGAGCGCGCGGCGGTGTTGGAGTTTCTCGATCGGCAACGCGGCCAAATCGTGGCGGATTCGCCGGAAGGCGAAACAGTAAAGTCGATCGACTTTAAATCCCTTGCGGCCATGTGCCTGGTGCTGTTGAACACGAACGAGTTTGCGTATTTGCAGTAACGCGAAAAATCTGAAACCCTCAGTGGACAGCGAGCGGAATCATGGATAGCGAGCGGCAACTCACGCCCTGCGGGCGCACGCGACGCGAGTTTATCTGGCAAGCTGGCGGCGGCTTTGTTGGTACCGCGCTTGCATATTTACTCGCGCAGGACGGCTTCTTCAGCCAGGCGCACGCGAACACGCCCGGAAAGACCTCGCTGCTGGCCCCGAAGCCATCGCACTTTGCGCCGAAGGCCAAGAGCTGCATCTTTTTGTTCATGTATGGCGGCCCCAGCCACATGGACTTGTTTGATCCCAAACCGGAACTGACCAAGCGCGACGGACAACCGATGCCGAGCCTGGAGAACGATCCGCGTTTCGACGCCGGACGAACCAATGGCAAGCCGCTGCTGGGCAGCATGTGGGATTTCAAGAAACACGGCCAAAGTGGCATCGAAGTTTCCAGCCTGTTTCCCCAGGTCGCTGCATGTGTGGACGACATGGCGATTATCCGCTCGTGCCAGGCGGACAGTTTTGCTCACGGGTCGGGACTGCTGCAGATGAACACTGGCAGCCTGCGGCAGGGTTTCCCCAGCCTTGGTTCGTGGGTGACGTACGGCCTGGGCACGGTGAACCAAAATTTGCCGGCCTATGTCGTGATGCTCGACCAACGCGGCGGTCCGATCGGTGGCGCTCCCAACTGGGGCGCGGGGTTCATGCCCGCCGGCTTCCAGGGAACTCAGTTCCGGACGAGCGGCGACCCGATCATCGACCTCTCGCCACGCGGCGGGATGACGCGGCGACAGCAACGGCAGCAACTCGATCTGCTTGGTCAACTCGACAACATGCACGCGGCCCAACATCCTCTGGACAGCGAGTTCGGTGCCCGGCTCGATAGCTACGAACTGGCATTCCGTATGCAGCAACACGCTCCCGAGGCGGTGGATCTGTCGCGTGAGACGGCCCAAACGCTGGAAGCTTATGGTCTGAACAACGATACGACCGAGAAGTTCGGCCGCCGCTGCTTGATGGCCCGCCGGTTGGTCGAACGCGGCGTGCGGTTCGTACAGGTTTACTCCGGCGGCGGCCACTTCGACGAGAACTGGGATGCCCACCTGGGCATGAAGAAGAATCACGAATTGCACTGCGCCGAGACGGATCAACCGATCGCGGCGCTGCTGGACGACCTAAAACAACGCGGCTTGTTGGACGAAACACTCGTGGTCTGGGGCGGAGAATTCGGCCGGACGCCCACCAGCGAAGGCAATAACAAGGGCCGCGATCACAACCCACGCGGCTTCACCATGTGGATGGCCGGCGGCGGCATCAAAGGCGGACAAGTGTACGGCGCGACCGACGATTTCGGCTATGCCGCCGTGGAAAAGCCCGTCCATGTGCATGACCTGCACGCCACGATCTTGCATCTAATGGGCATGGATCACGAGACTCTGACTTATTTCCACGCGGGCCGCGACTGGCGGCTGACCGACGTCCACGGTCACGTGCTGGAAGAGCTGATCGCGTAGCGCGTTAGGCCAGCACGTCCCGTACCACGCGTCCGGCCACGTCCGTCAGGCGGAAATCCCGACCGTTGTAGCGATAGGTGAGCCGCTCATGGTCGATGCCCAGCAGGTGCAGCACCGTTGCGTGCAGGTCGTTGATGCTGACGCGGTCGACCACGGCCTTGTGGCCGATCTCGTCGGTTTCTCCATAGTGCGTGCCGCCGCGCACACCGCCGCCAGCAAGCCAGGTGGTGAACGCGTGCGGATTGTGATCGCGGCCGGTGCCGCCCTTTTGTACGATCGGCAGGCGGCCAAACTCGCCGCACCAGATAATCAGCGTCTCTTCGAGCAGCCCGCGCTGCTTAAGATCGGTAAGCAGGCCGCCAATGGGGATGTCGGTCTCGCCGGCGAATTGGCGATGGTTGTCTTCGATGTTCGTGTGTCCGTCCCAACTGCGCTCGTTTTCCATACCGCCGGAGTAGATTTGCACGAAGCGCACGCCGCGTTCGACAAGTCGCCGCGCGGTAAGCACCTGCCGTGCAAAATGCTGGCACTTCGGATTGTCGATGCCGTACAGCTCGCGGATGTGCGCGGGCTCGCTGTCGATGTCGAGAGCCTCGGGCGCGGCCATTTGCATCCGGTAGGCCAGCTCGAAGCTTTCAATCCGCGCGGCCAGATCGGCCTCGTTCGAGTTGGGCTGATGTGCGTTCAGCCTCCGCAGCAGGTCAAGCTGGTCAACTTGCTGCTGGTCGGTGAGCCCTTCGCGGCGATAGAGGTTGTTGATAGGCGCTCCCTGGGCGTTGAGCGCGGTGCCTTGAAACACACCGGGCAGGAAGCCTGTGCCCCAGTTCTGGGCGTGCCCCTTGGGCAGTCCCCGACCGAGCGTGTCGTACATGGCGATGAAGCCGGGCAAGTTCCGGTTTTCGCTTCCCAGGCCATAGGTGACCCAGGCGCCCATGCAAGGGAACCCCATGCGGCTCATGCCGGTATTGATCTGGAACAAGGCCGGCGAATGGTTGTTCGTGGCGGTGTAGCAGGAGTGAATGAACGCCATGTCATCCACGTGCTCGGCCATTTTCGGAAAGATTTCAGAGACCCAAGCGCCCGATTGGCCATGCTGGGCGAACTTGAAGGGCGACTTCATCAGCGGACCAACCTGGTCGGTGAAGAAGCCGGTGTTCTTATCGAAGCCTTCGAGCTCCTTGCCATCGCGTTTTGCCAGCTCAGGTTTATAGTCCCAGGTGTCGACCTGGCTGGGACCGCCGTTCATGAAGAGCCAGATGACGCGTTTGGCCTTGGCCGGAAAATGCGAGTCTTTGGGCGCCATCGGATTGAGGGCCACTCCCGGAGACGCGGCCTGCGCAGCAACGTTCAGCCGGCCCTGCTCGGAAAGCAACGACGCTAGCGCCAATAACCCCGCGCCGGAACCTGCCTGACGGAGAAACTGCCGCCGCGAAGCGAAGTACGGCGCCGGATCGGCAAACAAGTGCGGTAGTCGCATCGTCGGTTCTCAGTCGATGTAAATGAATTCGTTCAGCCCGAACAGTACCTGGCAGAAGTCGGCCAGCGCTTGTGTTTCCGGTTGCTCGCGGCCGGCCGCGGCATACGACTCCGCCGCGGCTCGAATAAACACGGCCGACTCTCGGAGCTCCACGTCGTCCGCCGGGCGAGCCAGCGCGATCTCGTACGCCAGGTTTGCCGTCTCGTCGATGGTGGTCAGCTTCGCCGCTTGCAGCCGTTCCGCAAAGGCCCGGGCATAGGCATGAACCTGCGGGTTATTGAGCATCGAGAGGGCCTGGGGCGCCACGATGGTAGTCGCTCGCTGGCCCAGGCCTTGGAGCGAATCGGGGCCGTCGAACAGCATCATGCTGGGAATGAGCTGGCTGCGTTTGATGGTAAAATAGATGCTCCGCCGCTTGTGCGATTCGTCGAGCGATCCCGGCCCGTACATCGTCTCGTCCAACAGACCGCTGACCGCGAGCATGCTGTCGCGAATCACCTCGGCTTCGATCCGCTGGCGCGTACGATGCCACACGAGCGTGTTGTCCGGATCGACGGCCGCGCGGGCCTCGTCGGCCGCGGAGGTTTGCATGTAGGCGGCGCTAGTCATCAGCAGCTTGTGGAGCCGTTTGAGCCGCCACTCGCCGCGGATGAGATCAGTGGCCAAATAATCGAGCAGTTCGGGGTGGCTGGGCCGTTCACCCGAAGCGCCAAAATCGCTTGGCGTGGCGACAAGGCCACGGCCAAAATGATGCCGCCACAAGCGATTCACGATCACGCGGGCGAGCAGGTGGCCCGCGCCGCCTTCGGTGTCGGCGAGCCAGTTGGCCAGCGCTCGCCGGCGAAACGACGTGCGGGCCCCCTCGGGTCGAGGCTCCTGCCAGCGCTGCGCGCCTTGCGGAGTGAGCATCAGCACCTGGAGGAAGCTTTGCTGGGCGACCCCGAGCTTTTGGCTCAGGTCGCCGCGTTTGAGATAGAACGTTTCTTCAAAGTAGTCGCCTCCCTGAGTGTGCAGGCGAATCGCCGGCAGCCCCTCGGTGCAAATCATGACTTTGGTCAGCGCGGGTTTCGGCGCCTGGGCGGCATGATCACGCACGGCCTTCGCCAGTTCTTGCCATTCGGGATCGTGCTCGCGATGCCATTTGGCAAGCGCCGCGTGTTGCGCCGGGGTAAGTTCGGCCGGCGGCGTTGCCAGGGCGCCATTCACGGCGTCGACCACCGCCTGCGGGGCCTCGTCGGCCGCGTTCGTCGTATCGCGATCGGTGCGGCCACTCACGGCGAGCCGCAAGCGCCCAAGGTTGTGCTTCTTGTTGTTCTCGAATTTGAGAACGAAGGTCAGGGTCGTTCCCGATTCGTTTGGCAGCGGCGTTGCCAGAACGAAACTGGCGGCCTGATTCTGGCCGATCTGCCCATCGACGGCCCACGCGCTCTGCTTGTTGTCGTCAAGCGTGCCGCTGATCGGCAAGCCTTGCTGCTCGTGCGTCACCTTGGGGTTTACGAGCTTTACCGGAGCGCCAGGCGCGGCGGCTCCCGCCGGCGCCGCCCAAAGCTGGAAGTCCGAAAGCGCGAAGTTGCCATTCTCCGCGCGGCCAGGTCCGTTCTTGGGCAACGAATCGTCGGCCAGCGCTTCAAGTCGAATCGCCGTAATCCGTCCTGGCCCGACCGAGGCCGTGATCGTATAGACGTCAAAGTCGCCGTTGTTGCCCTTGGCCAGCACCGATTGATCGGGAAGTTTCTCGAACTTCGCGCCGCCCTCGGAGTTGGTTGACGAGGCATCGAGCAGCAGCCAGGTGGGCGACACCGATTTGACGCCGCCGGCCAGCCACGCCTCGTACCGGCCGGGCAGCTTCTCGCGTTCGTACGCGGCCAGCGCGGCCGTTCGCGGTTGATGTTCCTGCTCGAACGCCTCGCGTTTGGCCCTGGTTTCGTCTGGCGACAGGTCGAGTTCCACCTCGCTGCGCACGGTTGTCGTAAACGTCGCAAGCAGGCGATAGTAGTCCCCCTGCGGAATCGGATCGAACTTGTGGTCGTGGCAACGGGCGCAGCCGATCGTTAATCCCAGGAAGGTCGTGCCGACCGTGGCTGCCATGTCGTCAAGCTCGTCGTAGCGCTCTTTTTCGACCTGGCTGGCGGTGATTTGCGTGGCATGTGTCCCCGCGCCAAGAAAGCCCGTGGCCATCAGCGCCAGATTGTTCTCGGACTCGAACTCGTCGCCGGCGACTTGCCAGCGTACGAATTGGTCGTAAGGCATGTCGTCGTTGAGCGCGCGGATGACGAAGTCGCGATAGTGATAGGCGCTTGGACGGTCGTAGTCTTGTTCGTAGCCGTGACTCTCGGCAAACCGGGCCAGGTCGAGCCAATGCCGCCCCCAACGCTCGCCATAGTGGGGGCTCGCCAAAAGTTCGTCGACCAGCCGATCGTAGGCGTCGTCGGCCGGATCGGCCAGAAATCGCTCGACCGCCGCGGGCGACGGCGGAATGCCCAGCAGATCCATGGACGCCCGGCGAATCAGACGCCGGCGTTCCGCCAGCGGGTTGGGCCTTAACCCGTGCTCGCTCAACTTTCTCCACAGGAAACGATCGACCGGCGTGCGCCCCCAGCCGCCGCTGTCCGCTATGTCTGGCACCGCGGGCGCAGCAAGCGGGCGGAATGCCCAGAACTCTCGATCCTGGGAGCGAACCTGCTTTTCGATCAGGTCTGACGCCGCGTCCACGAGCGGCATGTCGTACGCCGCGCCGGCTGCGATCCAAGCGGTGATGCCTGCGATGTCCTCATCCGGCAGCCGATCGCCATCCTGCGGCATGTGGGGCTCGCGCTCGTGGCGTAAGACGGCCAATAGCAAACTCTCGGCGGGCTTGCCGGACACCACGGCCGGACCGATGGCGCCACCCTTGAGCAGTCCTTCACGCGTCGAAAGATCGAACTCGCCGTGCGTCTCTGCGCCGCCGTGACAATGTAAACATTGCCGG
This sequence comes from uncultured Planctomycetaceae bacterium, assembly GCA_964598535.1. Taxonomy (GTDB): domain Bacteria; phylum Planctomycetota; class Planctomycetia; order Pirellulales; family PALSA-1355; genus JALHMI01. The sequence continues at coordinate 133,530 of CAZRCI010000006.1, forward strand.
ACGAGCACATCGCGCACATGCGAGCGGAACAACTCCATGCTGACGGTCATCTGTTCGGCATGGTCTGGCGAAACCGGTTCCGCCGCGACCGCAGTCGAGGCGCAGTAGGCCACCAAGAGGCCGAGGGTTGCCAGAGTGGAGCGCCTGTGCATCATGCCACGCCTGTCGAGGGGGAGGGAGCGTTGGGGGTGGGCAATGCGGCCCGGTCCCCTGACGTGCCACGGAGTAGCGATCCTTCAGCGGCCGGCCGCACCTCCATTTCCCCCTACCGGGCGTGGAATGTCAAGGGTTTTATCCCACTGGCGCCAGGCAGATCAGGTGTGGTAATCCGCGTTCAAGCGGACATATTCGGCCGTCAGATCCGTCGTCCAGAAGCGGACGCTCGCGGCCCCCTCGGAGAACTTGAGCACAATGTGCGTCTCGCGATCGGCGCGAATCGATTGGGAAACAGCCTCGGCATCGAAATCGACAGGCGCGCCCCGCTCGTAGAGCGAGAACCCGTTGATCGCCAAGTCCACGCCCGTGGGGTCGAACTCGATGCCCGCATATCCCGCGGCCGAGACGATACGGCCCCAATTGGGGTCGGCGCCGGCGATGGCGGTCTTGACCAAGGCGCTATTGGCCACGGTGCGAGCAATGGTTCGCGCGGCGGCGTCGGTCGCGCAGCCTTCGACATCGAGCATGATCAAGTGGGTGGCGCCTTCGCCATCCGCGGGAATTGCCCGCGCCAGCTCACCGCACGTTGCTTCGAGGGCTTCGCGAAACGCCGCCAGTTCTTCACCCTGAAGCGGTTCGCCTCCGGCGGCGCCGTTGGCCACGAGCAACACGGTGTCGTTGGTGCTCATGTGCCCGTCGACGCTAATGCAGTTGAAGGTGGCGTCGGTCACTTCGCTCAGCAATTGCTGCGCAGTTTCGGTATCGAGCGGAGCATCGGTTAGCACGAGCCCCAGCATGGTGGCCATATTGGGACCGATCATCGCGGCGCCTTTGGCCATGCCGGTGATACGGATCGTCCGAGCGCCGAGCTTTAGCTCCCGCCCGGCGAGCTTGTGTACCGTGTCGGTCGTGAGCATGCCCCGGGCGGCGTTCACCAAATGGTCTTCGCTGACGCCAAGTGACGCGGCGGCTTGCTCGATGCCGGGCAGGATCTTCTCCATGGGTAGGAACGCGCCGATGATTCCCGTGCTCAGTACCAGGGCTTGCGTCTCGGCGGCGCCACAGGTTTGCGCCGCGGCGGCGGCCATGCGTTTTGCGTCTTCTAGTCCTCGTTCGCCGGTACAGGCGTTGGCGTTGCCCGAGTTGATGACCACGGCCCGAATATCCGCCGCGGGAGTTCGCGAGCGATTCAGGGCGACGGGCGCGGCGAACACGCGATTTTGCGTGTAGACGCCCGCGGCTACCGCCGGCCGCTCCGATACGACCAACGACAGGTCCAGCTTGGACGTGTTTCGTTTGACGCCGCTATAAACGCCGCCCATCCGATATCCTTGGGGAACACCAAATGCCATCGCTCGAATTCCACAAACGTTGAAGAAAAAAAGGAGGAACACGCGGGGCCGCTCAATGACGCCGGCCAATTACAGCGCCGTCGTCTCGGCAAACCCGAACATCAGATTGAAATTTTGCACGGCGGCGCCCGAGGCGCCTTTGATCAGGTTGTCCAGGCAACTAACCGTCAGAACGCGGCCGCGAACCACGCGCGCCGTGATATCGCAGTAATTGGTGAAGCTGCTGTCCTTGGTCGCCGGCAGCCGGTCGCTCACGCGGACGAACGGCTCGTTGCGGTAGAACTCACGCAGAAGATCGAGCACCTCGGCCTCGGTGACGCTTCGCAGCGGCTGCGAGTAGGTCGTGGAAAGGATGCCGCGGTCCATCGGCACCAGGTGCGGCGTGAAGATAACTTCCACGGGCTTGCCGGCCGCCGTGCTGAGAATCTGCTCGATCTCGGGCGTATGCCGGTGCTTACCCACGCCGTAGGCCGCGAAGCTTTCATTGCACTCGGGATAGTGAAAGTTGAGCTTCGGCGTCCGGCCAGCGCCCGAGACGCCGCTTTTCGAGTCGATGATGATCGACTTGGGATCGATGAGTCCGGCGGCCAGTAGCGGCGCCAGCGGCAAGATGGCGGATGTCGGATAACATCCCGGATTCGCGACCAGCGCGGCCGGCTTGATTCGCTCGCGAAACAGCTCGGGCAATCCATAGACCGTTTCTCCCAATCGGGCAGGATCGTCGTGCTCGTGCCCGTACCACTCGGCATACACCGCGGGATCATCAAGCCGATAGTCCGCGCTGAGGTCGATGACCTTCATACCACCGTCCAGCAGCCGGGGCACGATCGCCGCGGTGACGCCATGCGGCAGGCAACCGAACGCCACGTCCGCACGGTCGACGACTTCATCCGCGTCGAGGTCCGACATTCGCAGGTCGAGGCGCCCCGCCAATTGCGGATGAACGCTCGCGACGTGAGGATTCTCTTCACTACGGCTGGTGAGCGCGGTGACCTCGACCTCGGGATGCCGGAGAAGAATCTTGAGCAACTCGAGGGCCGTGTAGCCTGTGGCTCCGATGATGGCGACGCGAATCATGGCTCTGGAGGTAGGGGGTCACCGGGAAGAAAGCAATTCGGCAGTATACCGAATGCCCGCCAATTGAGATACGCCTCGGCCGCCGCGGGTTCGCCAAAATACATGGCACGGCAGGATACTCTTCCTCGGAAAAAACGTGGCCCTTGAAACCGCGTGCGATTCCAAGGGCCACATGTACCTGCAAAATCCTCAAGGCCGCTTGCCGCCACCTCAAGCCCGAGGACGTCGGCAAGATGCTGCTGGCTGCCGGCGTTTAACGCGACCGGCCAACTCGCTAGCGGACCCGAAGATCCTGGGCGGCGTTGATCGTCGAGGTTGGAATCGCCGGCAGCCCCAGCAAGGTCAGCGCCAGGTTACCGCCGTCGCCATTGCGGATCGGCTGTTTGCCCACCTCGGTGTAATCGATCCGGTCCGTGCCGGGATCGACGCGCGAGCCGTTGTTATGGCTGTATAAGTCGTTCGTCGGCTGCACGCCCGCGCCCCAGACATAGAACGGAATCGTGTAGTTCATGGGGTTCGTATTGAAGCCATGGTTGAAATCGATCCCGCCATGATCGGCCGAAATGATGATGGTCGTGTTGCCGCGGAGCCGCTCGTCGCCGTCGATCATCGCCAGAATTTTGCCGAGGAGCCCATCGACCGTTCGCAGCGCTGCGTTGTACTCAGGACTGCCCCACTTCTTCGAGTGTCCCGCGGAGTCCGTGTCCGCAAAGTGCAAAAAGGCGTAGTTGAACGGATTGGCAAGCATCTCGGCGATGAAGCGATCGGTCATTTCCTCGCAACCGGCCTTGACGTACATATCGATTTTGTCGCGGCCATTATCGTCGCCCGTCGTGTCTGGCGCGCCGTTACGTTCGTCGTACGATTGGTCATAGAGCGAAAACTTGCTCTTGGAGACGAAAGCCCCGGTTCGCAAACCGTGGTCGTGGGCAACATCCCACACGCTGGGCACGTACTCGCGGCGATGAAAATGCAAGGTGCGCTCGCCTGGATCGGTGTTGATCGTCCAGGTATGGCCGACCAGCGCATGGGGCGAGGCGGCTTTGTCTCGCACAGGCCGGCCAGTGACCATGCAGGTGTGATTCGGCAGCGTGATGGTGAAGTCGAAATCGGTGCGGGCGTTGTGCGTGTATGCCGCTTCGTTCTGAAACCGCTTGAAGGTTGGAAGCTCGTCGGCATCGACCAGGGCCTGCAGATAGCTCGAACCCATGCCGTCGATGCTCATCTGCAGGACGTATTTCGCGGGGGCCTCGGCGTGCGCCACCGCCGAAAGACAAACTATCAAGACGGCCAACGCGAGCGTAAGAATGCGTGTCATTATGAAACCTCAGTTCCGCCTGGAAAAATCAATTGGAGCCGCCAAGGGCTGCTTCGGTGGGGGGGAGTGCGGGCAAACCTCCATCATAACTCGAGCAAACGCCGCGTTACACCCCAGCGGGAACGGCCCAGTGGCCTTCGCGGTACTTGCGCCGGACGAGGGCCGCCGATTCTGTACAATTTGTAATCTGCTCGGTCGCGGGGTCGAACCGGAGCGCCGTCTGCGTACGCGTGGCGATATTGCCCAGGTGGCACAGTGTCGTGGACAGGTGGTTGATCTCGATGTCCGCGTTGGGACGCGCGCCGGACTTGATGCACTCCAGAAAGTTCGCATGGTGGGCCGCCAGATCCGGCCCGCCGAAGGTTCCTTCTGCGATCGGCCTGTTGCGCGGGCCGACGATTTTATAACCGCCGCGCTTGCCCAGGACCAGCATGCCTTCGGTGCCGTAAAAGGCGCAGCCATTCTCCCAGTCCTCTTGGACATAAGGAGACCAAATGCGCTGCTCGAAGATGAGTTGCCGCCGCTGGCCGGGACGATCGTCGCCGGGCCACTCGAAGGCCACGTATTGCGTATCCGGAAATTGCTGGTCGTCGTCGAAGAACAATTTATTGCCAAGCGCGACCACTTGCGCAGGATGGGTCGTCACGCCCAACCCCCATTGGGCAATATCGAGTTCGTGGACGCCGTCGTTGCCCATGTCGCCCGCGCCGAAGTCATACCACCAGCGCCAGATGCTCGGCAGCAGGTTTTTACGATAAGGAACCAAGGGCGCGGGCCCGACCCACAGATCGAAGTCGAGCGTCGCGGGCGGATCGCTCGGCTCGGACTTGCCGATCGAACCGCGCCGCTGGCTGTTCCAGGCTTTACTTACAAGCACCGTGCCGATAACGCCATCTCGCAGCTTTTGGATAGCTTCTTGAATGCCGGCAGTGCTGCGGCTTTGCGTTCCCACCTGAACGACGCGCTGGTTGCGTCGCGCGGCTTCGATCATCAACCGGCCTTCGCGGATATTGTGCGAGCAGGGCTTCTCGACATAGACGTGCTTGCCGGCGTCGCAGGCCAGAATCGTGGCCGGCGCGTGCCAATGATCCGGCGTGGCGATCCAGACCGCGTCGACGGCCTTGTCGTCGAGCACGCGCCGAAGGTCTTGAGTCTTTTGCGGCTCGCGGCCGCTCAGCTCGCGAGTCCGCGAGGCGGCTTGATCCAGTCGTTCTTGATCGACATCGCAAACCCAGGCCACGTCGACCGCCGGGTTTTTACCGAGCAGGTTCAAATGCCCCGTGCCCATGCCGCCGGGGCCAATGATTCCTATCGTGATGCGTTGGCTAGGTTCCGTGGCGCGAGCGCTCCCGACCAGCGCTGTCGCGCCAATCGCGGCGGCCCCCGTGGCGGTACGCTTCAGAAAATCACGGCGATCGGCACTCATGGCAAGAATTCCTCCGAGCGGAAGCATTGGGTGGTGGAGCATGGCTGGGGGGAGGCGAGACAAGCAAGTTGGTGATAAGCGCGGCCGATGATGACACGCGCTACGAATCGTCTCCCAGCAAGAACTTATTGACGAACAGGATCGTCGCATAGAATTGAAAGTCCGCGTTCTTCTTCTTGGCAAAGCCGTGCCCCTCGTCTTCGGCCATCAAGTACCAAACCGGCGTGCCTTTGCTCTTGAGCGTCTCGACGATTTGCTCCGATTCGCTCAGCGGCACGCGGGGATCGTTCTTGCCCTGCACGACGAACAGCGGCTTGGTGATCTTGTCGGCGTGGTTCAGCGGGGCGATCTTCTCCAGAAAGGCTCGCATCTTGGGGTCTCGTTCGTCTCCGTACTCCACGCGTCGCAAATCGCGGCGATAGCTCTCGGTGCGTTCCAGGAACGTAACCAAATTTGAGATCCCCACGACATCGAGCGCGCAGCGAATCCGATCGGCATAGAGCACGGCGACCGCCAGCGTCATGTGCCCCCCATAGCTGCCGCCGGTGACCATGATTCGACCGGCGTCGAGATCCTGCCGCGTGGCAATCCAGTCGAACAGGGCCTGGACGTCGCGATAGGTGCCTTCGCGTAGAAAACCATTGTCGAGCTGAAGGAATGATTTTCCGTAACCGCTCGAGCCGCGCACGTTGGGATACAACAGCGCGATTCCCAACTCGTCGATGAAGTAGTTGTTCTTGCCCAGAAAGCCGGGACGCGACTGCCCTTCCGGCCCGCCGTGGATGATGACCATTACCGGGCGAGGGCCTGTGAATTTCTCGGCCGAGGGACGGTAGAGAAAGCCCGAGATCTCGCGATCGTCGAATGACTTCCAGGTAACGAGTTCCGGCTCGGCAAAAGCGTCCGCGTTCAAGCCGCCGATTTCGCTTCGAGTCCAACGTTCGATCTTTTGACTCTCGACATCGACGGAAAAGACATCGGCGGTCGAACGGGCCGACGCCAGCACAAACCCCAAGTCACGGTTATTGTCGTGCCACGCGAGCGCCCCAACCACCCCCACGGGCACGCCGTCAATCGGCGTCCGCCGACGGGCCTGGGTGTCGAAGAGATACAGCTTACTGATGCCATTTTCGTTGGTGGCCAGGGCGATTCGCCGGCCATCCGAGGACAGCTCGGCCAGTTCCCCATCCCAGGGAATGTCCGTCACCAGATACGTGTGCTGCCCAGTGGCCAGATCGATGTAGGCCAGGCGCATGAACTCGCTTTCGCGGTCGGTTAGCACATACACGCCGCGTCCATCCTTGGCAAAGGCGACTGGCGCATAGGCGATCTTCTCATTCGTGTCGCGCGGCGTAAGCGGCGTTTTCTTCCCCGTCGCCACGTCGGCCAACCAGAGATAGCTTTCATTAATCGAAACGTACTCGCTTACCAGCAGCGTTTTGTCGTCGGGGGACCAATCGGCCACGGCCCAGCCGCCGCCTTGGTTTTCGAGGAGCAACTTGTTCGTGGCCTTGGCGTCGGCCGGATCCATGACCCAAAAATCGACATCCGCGCCAGTGCGCCGCGTCGAACCGTAAACGATTTGGTTGCCGGCGTTCGACCAGCGTGCGCCTGTGTTGCGCGACTTGCCGTCGGTAAGCAAGGTGGATTCGCCCGTCGCCAGATCGTAGCGATGGAATTGATAGAATTCGTTGCCGCCCGAGTCTTGCCCAAACAAGAAGTAATCGCCAACGTGCGGATGGTACGATGCGCTCAGCACCCGATCGGCAAAGAAGGTGAGCTGCTCGCGGGCTCCGCCGGGAAACGCCACACGGTGGACCTGGGGGGTGTCGGCGAAACGCGTGCCAATGAGCATGGAACGCTCTTGGGGATGCCAGCTCCAGAGCGCGGCCGAGCGAAATTCGGTGTATCGTGCGGCCCGAGCGGCAAGCGACGCGGCAATGGGCGGGATGCCTTCCGTCACCAGGTTCGCGCCCGGGGTAACGATGGGCGCCTCCTGGGCCCATAAGGGCCGTCCCGCCAGAATGGCAAACATACAAGCGGCGGCAAGCGCGGAACGCGTCATCGGGGGTGGTTCTCCTGGCGGGGTATTCGTGCGGCGAGAAAAATCGTCCGTGCCCCGTGAGCTTACGGCCCCTAAAGGGCCGAGGCAAGCAAAACGCCCGCGTTTACAAGGCCCTTGCGGCAAACTATGTTAAGCAAGGTAGATTTTCTCAGAGCGAGGCGGCCTTCCTTGATTGCCGCTTTTCGACATCGTATTCCTGCCGATACACGGTCCGACCCGTGCGTCGACCACCTTCAAAAGGATCAGGTTCAAAAATATGAGGCGGATCGCTTTCATCACGTGCTTGTTGGTTTCGTTGACTGCCGTGGCTGGAGCCGCGGACGGACCGTTTCTGGCGGGCTTCGCCAAGCGTGATATCACGCCCCGGGCGGCCATGCCCATGTGGGGATACGGCGATCGGCACAACGCGCTCTCAACCGGGGTGCTCGAACCGCTGATGGCCAAGGCGATTGTCATCGAAGCCGGCGGCGAGCGATTGGCCATCGTTGGCATGGACATCGGCCGCGGCCCTGCGCCGGAGATGATGCAACAGATTCGCAAGGCGGTCGCCGAGAAGGCCAACGTGGGCACCGTGCTCATCGCCGGAAGCCACACCCACCACGGCCCGGTCATCGAACTGACGGACGCCCCCGAACATGGCAAGGGCACCTATGACGACGCCGTGGCCTATGCGAAACGTTTGCCCGAACTGTTGATCGAAGCCATCACCGAAGCGGCCACGAAACTCGAACCGGCAAAGATCGGCGTCGCCAAGGCCAACGTCCAACGCAATCGCAACCGTCACACGAAGCAGCCGGTAAAGCCAACCGACCCGATGCTTGCCGCGATTCGCCTCGACACGCTCGACGGTAAGCCGATCGCCGTGTTGGTCAACTTCGCGGCGCATCCGGTGACGTTGCCGAGCAGTCTCTTGAAGTTCTCGCCCGACTATCCGGGCCATATGCAGAACCGCGTTGAAGCGAGGCTGGGCACGAACTGCGTCTTCATGCAGGGCGCGTCGGGCGATCTGAGCCCCGACCGCGGCGACCTCGATACCAAGGCCTTCGGCGAGGCGCTGGGCGACGACGTCATCCAGCTCGTGAAGAACCTGGAGACCAAGATTCCCGAGAAGCCTTCGCTCAAGTCCAAGGTAGATCACTATCACTTTGGAACCCGGGTCGATTTCAACAACCGGATTCTCGTAATGACGTTTCAGAAAGCGTTCTTTCCGGAACTGGTGAACAATTTTGTTCGCGAGTATGGCGGCGGGCTTCGGCCTGAATCGACCACCGTGCTGCTGAACGGCAACCTGGCGATCGTCACCGGCTCCGGCGAGTTTTTCTGCAATCACTCGAACCGCCTGAAGGAGCGGACATACGTTCCGGACACGCTGTTCTTTGGTTATTGCAACGGCCACCATATGTATTTCCCGACCATCGAAGCGGCGTCGGAAGGCGGCTACGGCGGCGACCCCACGGTATCTCCCGTGGCGATCGGCGCTGGCGAGAAGATAATGAATCAGGCCCTGGTGAACATCTACACGTTCTTGGGACGATTCCCCAAGAACACACTCGACCAGCCCAGCCCGGCCACCGCGGCCAAGTAACTGGGTCATTTCGGCTTCGGAGCAGGCATCGCCTGGGGCCCGGGGAAAGTTCTTTTGCCGCTGTGCGGTCGGAACACGAACCGGACCGCAATCGTGCGGTCCGAGCGCAACCGCGTTTCGCTTTGGCACACCATATCGCCAGATGCCGCGGCAAGGGCGTCTGGCGCTTTTGCACGGTTTTGCGAGGCGAGCTATAAATTGGTTGCGCCCTAATCCCCCCGGCGGCATTCGTGTGCATTGTCTCGCAACAACACGCTTCAACCGTCAAGGAATCCACCCGATGAGTATCACGTTTGTCTCCCGCGTGGCGGTTGTCGCCGCCGTCGTGCTGGCCACGTTCAACGAAGCGCGGGCCGACGAGTTGCGATGGAAATTCAAGCCGAACGAAACGCTGGAGTACGTGCTTGCTCGTAGCGTGAAGGGAAAAATCACGCTTTCGGGCTCGGATATTGTCTTCAACTTGGAGATGGTTTTCGACACCACCTGGAAGCCGACCGCCGTGGCCGAAGACGCCGTGGCCGACATCGAGCTCACCGTGAATCGGATTCAGATCGCGTTGGATTCGCCACTCTTCGGGCGTATGGCCTACGACTCGAAAAACCCGACCGAGCCTCAGGGGCCGGTCTGGGCGCAAATGAAGCCCACGATGACGGGCATGCTCGACGGCGTGTTCAAGGCTAAGATCACGCCGCTCGGCGAGGTGAAGGACATCGCCCTGCCTGAAAAGCTGGCCGACGCTCTTGCAAAGCAGGAGATCGGCGAGAACCGCCGCCAAGGGTTCGGCATCGGGGGTAATTCATTCAACGAGAAAGGCATCAAGGAATTGCTAACCCGATCGGTGCTGCCGCTGCCCGAGGCCACGGGCGATGGCGTCACTTGGACGCAATCGTTCGAGAACGAATTGCCAATGATCGGCACCCAGATTTCTGAAACGACGTTTTCCGTCGTGGGCGCCGAACAGAAAGACGGCAAGGAGCTGACCAAGATCACGGCCGAAACGGAACTGTTGTTTGAGCCTGCCGAAAATCCTCGGGCAGATTTGGAAATCGTCGAGCAATCGTCCGGCGCGACGTATTACTTCGACGCCGCCGGCGGCCGCATGACCGAGGCCTCGGGCACGCAGGAACTGACGATGGAGCTCACCGGCCCGCAAGAGATCACACAAAACGTTAAGGAAACGATGACGATCGCCAGCGGCAAAAGCCCCGCCGACAAATCGGTCACCGACGCCAAAGAACCCGTGGAAAAGAAAACCGAGTGAGGCGATCCCCCGGGGGCCGAAGTCCCCGGGAATGGAACGACTCATGCTGATTGCATAAGCTCCCCGCCGGGCGCTGCGAAGCGATTTCCCGGCGGGGCTTCTTTTCTGTTGGCCCTGCCGCCGAGGAACCGGCGGCACGACAAGAGCACCGTCTTGCGGCCGCAAACGGGCGGACGCGTTGCGCACGATGCGGAACGGTTAGTGATGATGGCCCGCGTGGCCGCCGCTTGAATTGAAAATCTCGTGCTTTGCATCGCCACGAGCCAGGACATAGGCTACGAGATCCAGGATCTCTTCTCGTGAAAGCTTGTCCAGCAGCCCCTTGGGCATAATCGAAGCGGGGCTCTTGAGGCGTTCTTCCACGTCCCCCGGATCGATCTCTGTGGGCGCTGCACTGACCAGCGGATTTTCGATCACCCGAATCACGCTGGGCGTTTCTTCGACCACGAGGCCGGTCACAACCTTGCCGGACGCAAGTTGGAAGACGTGCGATTGGAACTTTTCGTTGATCCGCTTCGAGGGATCGATCAGCTCTTGCAGAATGTCCAGCGACTTGAACTTCATATCGAGCCCCGCGAGATCGGGACCAAGCTGCGTGCCGGCGCCCTCCAGCTTGTGGCAGGCCACGCAGCCGGCCACCGTGAAAAGTTGCTTGCCGTTGCCGTGCGAACGGCCGGCAAGTTCGCCCACGGGGCCAGCCAACTCATCGAACGTCCACTCGGTGCGCGGGCGGCGATCTTTGAGCAACGCATCCTTGATCGGCAGCGGGTTGGCCGCCAGATACTGCTCGGGATTCTCAAGGTAAGCGTCGAGGTCGGCCACCACGTACAGCGCGCCGTACATGCGCCGCCAATGCCCGGGATAGGTACACACGTAGGGGTAGACGCCGGGTTCGGCGGGCGCGGTGAAGCTCAGCTTTTGCGACGTACGAGGCTGCAAGAGTTTGCTCCCCAGCAGCACGAACGGCGACTGCGGCACGAAATCGCGTCCAGCCGCGTCTGGTTGTTGGGCCGTCGCTTCGGCCAACAGGCCCACTTCCTCCAGCGAGCCGGCCTTGAGAATGACGAAATTATGCGGCATCAGGTCCGAGTTCTCGAACACGAACTCAACGGGCTTCCCCGCGCCGACGGCGATCACGTCCTGATCGTAGCTCATGCGTTCAAACAGCGTGCCGAGCCTGATCACGCGCACGCCCAACTCGCCGAGAGCGGCGCGTGCTTGCCGTGCCTCGGGCCCGGGCAACAGCGCGGCCAGGGTGTAGGCAAAGTCCATCGCCCCCAGCGCGTCGGGCGAAGTGCGGCCCGCGACCGGCGTCTTGCGAATGGCCGCGGTGACGCGTTCGAGCAACGGCTGCACCTGTTCCTTGGGCCAATCGGTCGGCGACAGACGCTGCAACGCGCGAATGGCCGCCGCCCGATCGCGATCATCCGCCACGCGCGGCGCCAGGAGCGCAAAAGTTTTTGCCTCCTCACCACGGGCATAGGTCAAAGCCATCATCGCGGCATGTCGCACCGCGGATGCCGGATCTCCTCCGCTGACGGGTAACCGGACGAACTCGCGAGGCGCTTCGATACGTTCTTGTTTGAAAACCTCTTGGCGGTTGCCGTCGAGCACTCGCAAGGTAAAGCCGTTCAGCCGCCCGCCCAAGAAACCTTCGTTACGATTGTAGACCACGACTGCTTCAATGGGCTGTTCACTTCCCAAGTCAACCTCCCACCAGGGTTTGCTATCGGCCTCTTCGGTGTGCGTTTGTCCGCCATCGCCGTAATTGCCGCTCTTGTTGCCATCGATCGCGCGCGAGGCGTCGCCGCCGTGGGCTGTCGTGCTCTGCGACGCGCGGCCCGAGCGAGCCACGTTCACATCGCCGCTCAGGACTTCGACTTCGGCCAGCGTTAGCGTCCCGCGCTTTGGAAGTTCGATCCGCACGTAGCGACCGGAGAGACCGCGATCGGTCGATTGCAGGTCGGCCGGCAAGCCTTCGACCAGCGGCACGATCCTATGGTACAGGCCCGCGCGCAAGCTGGCGTCGGCCACGAGCGGCATAGCGTTCACAAGATCGCGCAGCGCGCTGGCCGACTTCAGAGCGAGGCTCCAAGCCGCGTCGGCAGACTTGTCGATATTGATCAACGATACCAGGCCTATCTGCCGCAAGACCGGCTGCCTGGCGGTGGTAGCCAACTGTTCGAGCCTCGCCCGAGCCGGAGCCAGTTCCTCGGCGGGACGCGAGGTCAATTGCCGCACCAGGTCGAACACCAGGCTGGGATCCGCGTCGTTTTGGGCTCCGTCCAGAGAATCGAGCGCGGCGAAGATCACCTCGAGTTGCGATGTCCCTTCCAGCCGCGCAAGCGCCACGATGGCCGCGGCTCGATCGGCATCCAGAATGCCCGGCCGCCGCAAGATCTCGCGGCATACGTCGGTCGAGCGTGCCATTGCCAGGAGTTGCGCGTCGCTTGCAGCGCCAATCCAATAACGTTGGCCGGCGTCGGTTTTGAAGGCCACGGTCCGGTCGGCGTCCGTCGCTTCCTTCCAGTACCGGTTGAGCGTCTTCATCGTCTCGGCATGCACGAATTTCAGATATTCATCTTGGGGATGATCCGCGGCCACGACGGCAATCTCGACCGCCTCGGCGTTCGGAAAGAAGCTCGCCGCGCGAACCGCTTCGAGCCGAACGCGCGGATGATCGTCCGCGGCCAATGCGAGGAACCGGTGTTGTGCGTCGCTCACCTGGTCGCGCATGTTGCAGAGCACGCGCGCCGCGGCCGCCCGCGCGCGAAAATCGGGCGACGCGAGCAAGCGTTCGAGCAGCGGAAGCTTGACTTGGTTGTGCTGCTGGTGGAGCCACAACGCTTCAAGCAGGTGGTGTTCGTGGTTTGGGTCGGTCGGATCGAGCGCTTTCACCCAGGCCTCGGCGGCAGCCAGCACCTTGGCGGTCGGCCGCGCGCTCAGCTCGATTCGGGCACGATACCGCACGCGAGATTCGTGCGACTTGAGGACGTCGAGCAGCTTTTCGACCGGTTGCCCGGCGATCGGCGTCGGCTTGACTAGCGGCCGGCCCTCGTACGTGACACGATACACCCGGCCGTGCGTGCGGTCGCGGCTGGGATCGCGCAGGTTGTGCTGCATGTGGCCAATGATCGGGTTCTGCCAATCGGTGAAATAGAGTGCTCCGTCCGGCCCGATTTCGAAATCCGCCGGGCGAAAGTTGGGATCGCTGGACGACAAGATCGGTTCGAGCTCGGTGGCCGTATAGCTGGCCCCCCGGTCTTCGACCTTGTATCGCAGGATTCCTTGGAATCCGATTACGTTTCCGACGAGCAAATCATCCTGCATCTCGGGCGGGAAATGATCGCTGGACAAGTATTCCATGCCCGGACACGGCCGCGTGCGCTGCTGATAAACGGCCGGCGGCTGCGGATGCTTGGCCGGGAAATCCACATGGCCCGAAAAGAGCGCGGCGTGATACGGCACGGCGCCGGTGCCATCGACGACGATGTCCTGCCCCCAGCGATCGAACACGTGGCCATGCGGATTCGCAAAGCCGTAGGAAACGTAGACGTCGAACTTTTGCGTTCGCGGCTCATAGCGGAACACACCGGCATTTGCCAGGCGCGTCGAGGGGCCATAGGGCGACTCGACCTGCGAGTGATGGAACGTTCCTTCTTGGAAATACAGCCCGCCGCCCGGATCGAACGTGAAGCTGTTCGAGGCATGATGGGTGTCGGCCGAGTCGAGGCCGCTGATCACGCGTTCGACGATGTCGGCCCGATCGTCGCCATCCGTGTCTTTGAGGAACAGCAAGTCGGGCGCTTGGGCCACGTACACGCCGCCGTTCCAAAATTCAAAACCCGTGGGATTGTGCAGCCCCTCGGCAAAGCGAATACACTTGTCGGCTTTGCCATCACCATCGGTATCTTCGAGAATCAATAGCTTGTCGTTCAGCTCGTCCTTGGGCTTCCAGTGCGGGTAGCTTTCCCAGACCGCGACCCATAGCCGGCCCTTGGTGTCGAACGCCATTTGCACGGGGTTTACCAGCTCGGGAAAATCCTCCTCGGAAGCAACGAGATCGACCTTCAGGTTTGTGCCGAGGGTCATCTTGTCGATGGCGTCTTTCCCGCTGAGAAACACGTGCTTTCCACCGGGAAGCGGCCCCGGTTTGTTCGTGATGACTTCGATAAAGGGAGGCGTGTTCGCGTCATCGACCGGAATGTCGTCGCCCAGCGCGATCGCCCAGATCCGCTTGTCGCGGTTGGCGGTCATCACGTCAAGGATTTCGAGCTCGCGCCGCATCACCTCTCGATTTGTCTGGTCGTCGGTGAATTTCAGGTCGGCCCGGCCGCCGTAGATCGAGTATCCATCCGTGGTGCGGTAGCGGTTGAACCAATGGAAGTTTTTGTCCAGCACCGCGGCTCGGAGCTTGTCGTATTGCTCGGCAGGCAGTGCCGACGGCTCATCGCCAAACAACGCGCGCAGGATGACCCGCGCCACCTGCTCATCGCCATGTTCGTTCAGATGCACGCCGTTGATCGTCAGTTCGGCAGGATCCTGGGCGTATCGTTCCAGCGTCGGGTCATAAAGATCCACGAACGGCACCTGCTTGGCCTGGGCCACCTCGGCCATCGCCTGGGTATATAACGCCAGCCGCTCGTTGTTGGCCTTGCCGTCCGGAAGGTTCGGATCCTTGAGCTTCTCGTGGGCAATCGGCGAGATCAGCACGAGCCGGGGCTCAGAGCCGCCGTTGTATTTTTGCGCGCACGTGTGGTCGACAAATTCCTCGAGGTCTTTCTTGAACTTCTCGACCCCCGCGACGCCAGCGAACGACTCGTTGTAGCCGAACATGGCGAAGATCACGTCGGCCTTCACGCGCGCCAGGTGCTCATCGGGCGTGCCAAAGCCGGCCGAACGCAGCCGCAGAGTCAGCTCATCGCCTGAAAAACCCAGGTTGCGAATCGATAGCCGGTGCTTGGGAAATCGTGCTTGGAGCTGGGCCTCGAGATGGCCGAAGTGCTGCATCCGATCGGCCAGCGTGTTGCCGATGATGGCAATCGAATCGCCCGGCTTGAGCTCAAGCTCGGCGGCCACGGCAGGCATGGTCCCGACAATGGCTAAAAGAAGGAAGACCGCGCGCGAAAAGCTGCTGGCCAGCATACGCAACCCCAGAGGATGGTTCAGGTTGGATTCAAAAAGGCGGGAGGCTCGTTCATTCTGAACGATGACCCTACCGGTTTCAAGCGAATGCGCATGGCAGCCTGGATGGCTGACGTGGTGTTGTGCGCGCGTGCAAGCCGTCCCATCCGGCCAGCGCACGCTCTCAAAAAAACAGACGGCCGTCCTGCCAAGGGGCAAGACGGCCGCCACAATGCTCGAAGTCGCTCGTCGCACAACGCCAAGAGGCGCGTTTAGGACTGCTTGCGGCGACGGATGGCCACCAGAGCCGCGGCGCCAAAAATGGCGAGGATATAGCTGGCCGGCTCAGGAATCACTACGAAGCCCTGACCGGCGATATTGCCCGTGCCAGCGGCATTGAAACCCGTAAGATAGCTGCCTGCCGAGGTGACGTCCGAGAGATTGGCGCTCGACATCACGATGGTAATCGGTTGCAGCGGGTCGAACTCCAGGTCGAAAGGCAAGTCCTGAACGGCCAAGCCGGTGGCCAGGCCCGAGACAGAAATTGCAATCTTCGAGCCGGTGTAGAAGAACTGCATCGTGTCGATTTCAAGCGCCAGGCCGTAGCCAGGCGTCGAGTTCGTCGTCAACAGGCCGATACCGAAGCTGCCGCCGTTGCCGCCCGAAACGACCACCCCGCCCGCGACGGGGATATCCAGAACATCCTTGATAAAGATATCTGCATAGATATCGCTGGTGAGCGTTCCGACGAGCGAGCCGTCGAGAAAAAAGCTCATCGACGCAAGGGCGTCGGACTGAGCCGGATTGCCACTACCGACCGTGTTCGCCGCGCCGGCATCGTAGATGTTCGTGCCGTCGTAGGTCAGGTTGAGACCCGTGAATTGGATTTCCAGTGTCCCGGCGCGAGCGGCTGTAGCCACCAGCAGAGAGATTCCCAAAAACAATGCAGTAGTGAATGACGAGAACCTCTCGAGACGCATGGAGCAACTCCTGGTGTGTTATACGCGGTACACGCTGATTCGCCGAAAACGCGGATATTATTGCACCCACTGAACTCCGGGCGCAGTTCACCCGCAAACAAGGTCAGAGGTAACAAAGCCACGACGCTAAAAATAGCGGCTGCGGCCATTGCACGCTTGGGATGTAATAAACCCTGTCATTCCTGCTAACTCGTGGGCGAGAAAGCCAGGGCTCACTCGGCGTGCATTCGTGCTTTCTGGCGAACAATCTGGGGGTTGGGTAAAACGTATCGCTAGACTAGTTAGCCCCTCAGGAGGCTGTCAATTAGTACTTCACGCAAAATCAGTAAAACAGCTCTATCTTGCGCAGCCCCGCATTTCGTGCAGTAATTAATCAGCCTAACGACACTGGTAATCGTGTGTGTACGAAGGGCGTCCGCTTCGCAAAAAAATACGGTCTTTTCATAGCAAGAATCCGATGAGTTTGTACGCGATGTGCGCGTTAGCGCATTAGGAGTTTGTCTACAATTTTGGGATCGACCGTAACTGCACCGACGACCCCTTCGTGGGTCTCATCGACGAAACCGTCGGCAGCCCTCGTGTGCCTGAATGCGTTTTCCTTGCCATGACGTTCCGCGATCATTTCTCGACCCAGTCAGACCGATACTCGACGTTCCGTCCCGGCTACCGGCGCGAGCTGTTCGCCTATCTGGCCGGACTCGTACCGCGCCGCCGACGGGCCTGGGATTGCGGTACCGGCAACGGGCAGGCCGCAACCGAGTTGACCAAGTTCTTTGACGTGGTGATAGCGACCGATCCGAGTCGTCGTCAGATCGAGCACGCTTCAAAGTCCGCAGACGTGCGATACCTGGTGGGCAGTGCCGAGAACCCGCCCCTGGCGGATTCCTCGATCGATCTGATCACCGTCGCGCAAGCGGTCCATTGGTTCGACCGCCCGCGGTTCTACGAGCAAGTCCGCCGCGTTGGAACTCCTGGGAGCGTGCTGGCCATTTGGGGCTATGGGCTCGCAACTATCGAGCCGGACGTGGATGCAATCGTGAAGCGATTGTATGACCCCATTCTAGGAAACTATTGGCCCCCAGAACGCAAGCTCGTTGAACAGCGTTACGCGAGTATCGAATTTCCGTTCGAGGAATTCGACAGCCCGAAGTTCGCGATGACGGCCGAATGGGATCTGCACGCGTTGCTCGGCTACCTGGGCACTTGGTCGAGCGTGGAAAAGTATCGTCTCGACCGTGGCAGCGACCCGCTGACAATTGTCCACGACGACCTGCACGCGGCCTGGGGTGAGGCCACCACAAAACGGCGCGTGCAGTGGCCGCTGTTCTTACGCGCCGGCCGAGTACATTAACGTTCCCAAACGTGAAAAGCCTCGCTGCCCAGCGGAAGCTGGCCCCCAGGCGTACCGCCAGATGTGGACAACGGGTGGCGGCGGTGGCTGATCGGCGCGGCGAAGTCGTTTACGCATCCTCATCGATTTGCGCCGAGATCTCACACCAGCGTTCTTCGACGGGCGTGAGTTCGGCCGCAATGGCCGTAAGCTCGTTATGCAGCCGGACCGCCTCATCGGGATCGGTTGCCTGAAGGAGCGCGGCGTTGACCTCGCGTTTGCGCGTGTCGAGCTTCTCGATGGTGCGTTCGAGCGTTTGGAGTTGCTTGCGAAGTTCACGCTGTTGCTGGTGGCGTTTCTTGGAATCGACGGGCGCTGCGCCCGACACCCGCGACTTGCCGGGCGCCTGCCTGGCCGCGAGCACACGCTCTCCCTCGTCGACTTCCTTGTTGACCGAATAGACGTAGGCTTCGTAATCGCCTGGGTAATTCACCACGCGGCCGTCGCGGACTTCGATCACGGACGTTGCGACTCGCCGCATGAAATAGCGGTCGTGGCTGGTAAAGATCACGGTGCCGGCAAAATCGATCAATGCCTGTGCCAGGGCGTCGACGGTCTCGACGTCCAGATGGTTTCCCGGTTCGTCCAGAATGAGAATATTGCTCTTACCGAGGAGGATTCCGGCCAGGCAGCAGCGTGCCCGTTCGCCACCGCTGAGCACGCGGATGGGCTTGTTCACGTGATCGCCACGAAAGAGCAGGCTGCCAGCGGTGTCGAGTATCGCCTGGTTCTTAGTGCCTGGGGCCGCCTGGTATTCGAGATACTCGAGCACCGTTTGTTTTTCCGGGAGGCTATTGTAAACGTGTTGCGCATAGACGCCGAGTTCGCAACCATAGCCCCAGCGCACTTCACCCGAGCGCGGCTGGATCGAATCGACCAGCGTGCGCAGAAACGTTGTTTTTCCCTGGCCATTGTCGCCCACGATGGCGGCGCGCTGGCCGTGTTCGATTTCGACGTCGATCCCGCTGGCCACGTCATGGTCGGAGTAGCCAATGGCCAGGTCGCGACAGCGCACGGCGGGGCCCCGCCGCGCTTCTACCTGCGGAGCGCGAATGCTGGCGGTCGCTTCGATTCCGGCGACTTCGACCGGCTGGAGCTTTTCGAGTTGTTTGGCCTTGCTTTTGGCGCGATTGGCCGTGCTCGCGCGGGCCCGGTTCTTGTCGATGAATGTTTCCAGATGGCGTCGCTTGGCGAGCACCGCGGCGTTGACGCGTTCGTCGTGCAGCCGCCGTTCTTCCTGGTTCGCGAGAAAGGCGTCGACCTTGCCAGGATAGAGAGTCAGCTTGCCGCGCGAGAGGTCGAGCGTCTGGCTGCACGTGGCGTTCAAGAACGCCCGATCGTGTGAGACGATCAAGCAGGCTTCTCGAAATTCGCGCAAGAAGTGTTCGAGCAAAATCTGCGTTCGCAGGTCCAAGAAGTTCGTCGGCTCGTCGAGCACCAGCAGGTTTGGCTCGTGCAGCAAGAGCGCCGCGAGCTTCACGCGCGTTTGCCAACCGCCGGAAAGCTGGGCCACCGGCCCTTCCAAAAAGGAGCTTTTGATCTCGAACTGACCGGCCACCTCGCCGCATTTCCAGTCGGGTTGGCCACTGTCGCGCATCAGAAACCCGAGCACGGTTTCGCCGGGCAGAAACGGGTCGTGCTGCTGCAAGTAGCCGAGTCGCAGCTTGGGATGGAAAATCACTTCACCGGCGTCGAGCTCCTCCTCCCCCAAAAGAATGCGGCAAAGCGTCGACTTGCCGGCGCCGTTGCGGCCGATGAAGCCAATTTTGTGGTCGTCCGTCAACGTGGCTTCGGCGCCGTCGAGCAGCACCTGGTCGCCGTAGGACTTATGGGCGTCTTTAATCTGAACGAGAACGGTCATGGATGCGGTGGAGAGCGTGAAATCAAATCAGCAAGAAATCTTAGCCGGCGCAGGCGGGATTGGCGAGACGGGGGGCCGCCAGAGAGCGGAGAAACGGAACTGTCCCCGCAGGAGCGAAACGCCCGTGGGGAGCGACGCCCGTGGAGCCGCCGCCAGAAAACCCTTTCCCAAAAAATACGCGGGGCGCGATTCGAGATTCGAATCGCGCCCCGCGATGGCTGTGGACAAACGTCCCCAAGGCCGGGCTTATTTCAGAATCTTGCCCGTGTCCTTGATGATGCTTTCGATTTCCTTCTGATCCAGCTTGCCGGGAGCGACGGCATGGCTGGCGGCGACCTTTCCGTCGCGATAGATCGTGACGGTGACTTCGGCCTCGGGATTGATCTTGAATTCTTCGGGGCCGTTGGTCACGTCGTCAGGCACCACGAGCGCGACGTTTTCGAGTTCGTTCTTGGCAGCGAACTCCTTGGCCTGGGTCTTGAGCTCGGCCGCGTCGCTGCCGATCAGGTTGATGAACGAAGAGAGCTTCTGGTCCGAATTCTGCGCCACGTGCTTTTCGAGCTCTTTGGCCAGGGCGGCGAGCTTGGCGTCAGCCTTGCGGGCGAAGACCATCACGGTGGGCTTTTTGCCCAGCATGCAGCGATAGCAGAAGTTCGACCCCACTTCGCGACCGTCGTTCACGGCGCCGCCGCACTTCTCGACATTGAAGGCTCCGACCAGATCGCCCGGCTGCAGGCCGCTGGTCAACTCGGCGGCACGCACGGTGCCCACCAACGCCAAGGCAACCGCCACACTCATACAGAACGCTTTCATCGTGGAAACTCCATAACGAAGGAAGATATTCAGTCGACCGCAAGCAATACGTTATCCCTACGAGTCGATTCGCCGCGACCTATACGTAACGCTCAGACGCGGGTTCGCGCATCAGCGTGAAAAACTTCCAGAAATTCAGGAAATCGTCGACACGACGACTTTGCGGACACACTCGCTACCAGTCAACCGGCGTTACTACGCCCGCGACTGCCTGAGGCGAACCTATCGAGCGACATTGTAGGGCCCGGCGAGCGATTCGCCAAATAAGTTTTGCGCAAGGGCAAGCCTGGCTCAAGGTTACTTGCTTTTGCTTCGGTTTCGACAGCCCGCTAAATTGGTACGGACATGCCAGGCCCCGACCACCTTGCGCCGCGGGGTTGCAGTAATTCTTATCGCAGACTCGCGCGGCCCAGGGCGGGGATGTGAAGCATCGCTTTATGCCCGAACCTAACCGCCGATTGAAGAGACATCCATCCCATGTCCGACCGCCCCGAGACACCTGTGATCGACGTCTGGGCCAACCCACCGCTGGCGGAAATGGCTCGCCAACTGCCGGAAATCCAGCGGCTGTTTCAGCAGTCGGGCGGCGGCGATCGGCTTGCGCGGGGACTGAGCCCGGCTGAAGTCGTGGCGGCGATGGACGCGGCCGGCATCGCCCAGCTACTGCTGACGGCCTGGTATGCGCCGGGTCGCGAGATTTGCTCGAACGAACGGATCGCCGAGTTCATCCGCGACTACCCGACGCGATTCGTCGGCGTGGCCGGCGTGAATCTCGAACGTCCCGTGGAAGCGGTGCGCGAGCTCGACCGCGCGGTGCGCGACTTAGAATTCAAGGCGTTGCGAATCATTCCCTGGCTTTGGAAATTGCCGCCCAACGACCGGCTATACTATCCACTGTATGTGAAGTGCATTGAGCTGGATATTCCCTTTTGCACCCAGGTGGGCCATACGGGACCGCTCATGCCGTCGGAGACAGGACGGCCGATTCCTTACATCGACGAAGTCGCGCTCACGTTTCCCGAACTGCGGATCGTGGGCGGCCACATCGGCTATCCGTGGACGGACGAGATGATCGCCTTGGCCTGGAAGCACGAGCGCGTGTACATCGACACGAGCGCGTACTTGCCGCGGTACTATCCGCCTCAGCTTTTACATTTCATGAATACATACGGCCAGGACAAGGTGCTCTTCGGCACCAACTTTGCCATGCTCGATCTCAAGCAATGCGCGGACCAGGCGCTGGCGCTCGATCTTAAGCCCGCGGCCAAGGCAAAGTTTCTGTTCGAGAATGCCCGGCGTGTGTTCCGCATTTAACGCGAACCAATGCTAGCAAGCCCGGGCACGCCCGAAACGCGACGCACGGTCTCGCGCTGCGAGTACGATGGGCGAACGCGCGCGATGTTTTTTCTTCGTGCCGAATGGAACTTTGCGCCGATGTAGTCTTTAGTCCCCCCGCTTGTGGCAGCCGCCGTCAATCCCATCTTGGCGGCTGTCCCGGTGCCAGCGAGGCGTCCCGCTCGGGGCGATTTTTCGCCGCGTTCGTTTCCCCGCCTTCCCCCACGTTCGTGGACATCTCCCATGCTTGCACGATCCACGTGCGCGATTGCCCTTGCGCTGGCAATTGCAGGTCTGTTCGCGGTTCCGGCCTGGAGCACCCAAGCGCTGCCCAGCTTGTCGCTCCCCGATGCCGCCGAACCGGCGATACCGCTCCAAAGCTTTACCAGCGAGTCAGGCTTCTTCGCTCGTTGGCGCGCCGATCACGAGCAGCGGGCCGCGCGCGACGGCTGGATCGAAACCGACCGCCCCAGCTTTACGTTAAGCTCGGCGGTCGTGCCCCGCGGATGGTTGCAACTGGAGAGCGGATATCTCTATGAGCATGCAGAATACGGCTACTGGCAGAACAATCTGACCTTCGATGCGCATACGTTGCCGCAATTGAACCTGCGATATGGCGTGACGGACCGGCTCGAATTCCGCTTTCAATGGGCAGGCGTCCAGTTTCAGAACTTGCGCTGGAGCGAGTATCCCTGGTGGTGGGGATTTCCGCGAACGGTTCACGCGACGCAAACCCTGTATTCCAATACGAGCGTGGGCATCAAATACCAGGTGAGCCAAAACGACGGTTGGATTCCGCAGTCGGTGTTCGTGACCGAACTGGGACTGCCAACCGGCGATGGCTACAACCGCGTTACGCCGCTGATCGACTACGTTTATTCCTGGTTCCTGACCGAGCGGATCGCCCTGGGCGGCAGCACCGGTGCCTTCTTTTATGGGTTCTCCGACCTTTCGGTGATGCAGTATTTTCAATCGGCGATCTTGCGGTTTCACTACTCGCCGCGGCTGAGCCTGTTTTGCGAATGGTTCGGCGTCTTTCAACGGCCGGTCTCCTACGCCGGCAACCTCTATGGCGACTTCGAGTTCATGCCCTATTTCAACACCGGCGTTCAATTCCGCCCGCTGGCGAACATTCAGCTCGATTGGCAAATCGGCGTGCCACTGCCCGAGCAGGTTCAACCCGACGGCATCTTTACCGGCTGCGGGTTGTCGTTCCGCTACTAAGCCCAAGCTTTGCTAAGCGCCGGCAGGCGCTCCAGCCACCGAGTTCGGTGTCGAGGGCGGATCGTTCATCGTTTCATCGGCTTTCAAATACACGTCGAGCTGCTGGCCGACATAAAGCGACTGCCCTTTTGGGTCGATGGCGTAGATGACTTGCAGCACGCGCGTGTCGACGCGCTCGGTATTGTCGCCCGTCAGCGACTTCTTCGGCACGACGTACGGTTCGACGCGAACAAACGAGAGCGGAAACTCGGTGCCGCTTTGCCCGCGCACCATCGCGACGCCGCCGGTGCCCGGCTTATAACGCGGGATATCGTTCTCGTCGATATCCACCCGCACGTGCAGGCGTTCGATGCTCCCGAGCACGATCAGGGCCTGTCCCGGCGGCGCGCCGACGAATTCGCCGGGCCGGACGTTGACTTGCAAAACGCGGCCATCGACGAGCGCCCGCACGATCAGCCGGTCGAGTTCCACTTCGGCTTGCTGGACCTGGGCCTCGGCCTGGACAACCGCGGCGCGGGCGATCTCCAGGTCGTAGGACCACGCGCCGGATTCGATCATATCGTAGTCGGCTTGCGCCCTGTGCAACTTGGCTTCCGCGGTATGTAGCGCCTGTTTGCGGACAACAAGATTCTCGGCGGTCTCGACCTTCTTGTCAAAAAGCTCTTTTGCGCGGCGATACAGGTCTTGTTCACCGGCTAGGCTCGCTTGCGCCTCGGCCAGTTGCGCTTTGGTCATCCGCAATTGCTCGGGACGCGGCTGATTTTCAAGCCGAGTCAAATCCGCCTTGCGCGCGGCGAGCGTGGCCTTGCGATTGGTCAGTTCGGTCTGGAGCATGCGCGGATCGAGCTTGAAGAGCGGATCGCCGGCCTTCACTCGCTGATCGACTTTCACGAGGACTTGGGTCACGACTCCGGATGTCGGAGACCCGATCGCGATGTTTTCCGTTTCGGCTTCGACCAGCCCGGCCCCGGCCACCGTGTAATCGAATGGCGACTCGGGCGGCGGAATCGCGGGCTCCGAGGGTGGCGCCGAACGATCCTGGCCGCTGACGAATATGACCGCGAACCCCAGGAGCCCCACGGCGACGAGGGGCAGCACGTATTTTGAAAACCAATTCTGCATGGCGAACGGCTCGACTGACTATGGGTTGTCCGGGGATTCAGTGGGCGGCGATCTCAGCGGCCTCGGGCGAATTGCCTTCCACGACGCTGACAATGTGTCCGTCTTCCATCCGCGCGATGCGGTCGCCAAAGCTGAGAACACGAGAGTCGTGGGTCACGATGATCACGGCCCGATCTCCTTCGACCGCGACATTGCGCAGAATTTCCATGATCGTGTGGCCTGTCTTGGCATCGAGCGCGCTAGTCGGCTCGTCGCACACCAACAGTTGCGGATGATGGACGAGCGCTCGCGCGATGGCGACGCGCTGCTGCTGGCCGCCCGAGAGCTTCGTGGGCAGGGAATTCGCGCGAGTTCCCATGTCCATTTGGTTGAGCATTTGAATCGCGGCGTCGACGGCCTTGCGTTTGGACCAGCCGGCCAGAATGAGCGGAACGCTGACATTCTCAGCCGCGGTCAGCGCTGGCAGCAGGTTGTACTGCTGAAAGACGAAACCGATGTTGTCGCGACGAAACTTCACCTTGCGCCACTGCGCCATCCGGGCAATATTGGTGCCCAGCACCTCGACGTCACCCGAGGTTGGTTCCAAGATTCCCGCCACAACCGAGAGCAAGGTCGTTTTTCCGCAGCCGCTGGGACCGACCATCAGCGTGAGCTCGCCGGGAAAGACATCGAGGTCCACCCCGCGCAGCGCCCGGACGAGCGCATTGCCCGCGCCGTATTCCTTGACCAGTCCGCGGCAGCGGATTGCCGGATGTTTCTGGGCCGTAGCCATCGAGCATTACCCTTGAAAGACGATGGCCGGTTCGAGAACCATCACGCGACGAATACAGAGCAAGCTGGACAGTACCGAGATCAGAATGACGGCGACGCCCGTCCCCCAGAGCACCTCCCAGGGCATGTAGTAGGCGAGTTGCGAGGTTCCGCTGGACATATGACCGAAGATCGCCGCGGCCCCGACGCCGAGCCCGTATCCGATGAAGGCCACGACGGCGGCCTGAAGCATGATCATGCCCAATAGCTTCAGGTTGCCTGCGCCCATGGCTTTGAGCGCGCCGAACTGTTTGAGATTTTCGATCGTGAACAAGTAGAAAGTTTGCCCGGCGATGGCCGTGCCCACGAGAAAACCGAGGAACACGGTGATGCCAAAATTGATGGGAATGCCCGTCTTGAGCATGTAGTAGTCGATCGTCTTCCAGGCGAAGGCGTCGTTGGTGAGGGCCTGCAATCCGGTCTGCGCGACGATCCGTCGGCAGGCTTCTTCGACGGCCACTCCCGGCTGCGGGTTCGCGAGCACGAACGACATCATCTTGCGCTCGGGCGGAGCAAATCGCGTGGCTTGACTGTACCGCGTATAAACGACCGGGAAGGTCTGAAACGTGGGTCGGGCCTTGCAAAGCCCCACGATCTGGGCGCGGCGATCGTTCATTTCAAAAATCTTGCCGGGCTGAAACTTCTCGCCCGGCCAAAGTTGCTTGTAGCCTGCCTCATCCATGATGATGGCATCGGGCCGGCGGAGATCGGCAATCTGGCCGTAGATCATTTCGGCCGGCGCGCCGACCATGCTCGCATCGTCGAGCCCCAGCAGAATCACTTGCTGGAAAGTGCCGTCGTCGAGCTTCGCGCGGCTCAGTCCCTTGTACAAACGAACGGCCCATTCGACCCCGGGCACGCCCCGCACGCGAAACAGCTCGACCTCGCTCATCGGCTTGATGTCGTCGATGAACTGAACGTTGGAATCCATGACCCAGATCTGCGCCCCCTGGATATCGCGAATCTGGCTGGTCGTCATCAGCATCAATCCGCAAAAGATTGAAGCCTGTTGGGCAATCAACAGCGCCGCAAACGTCACGCCCAGAACGATGCCCATGAACTTGGCGCGATTTCCCGTCAACATTCGAAGTGCGACCCAACTCATCGTGTTCGGCTCAAGGTCGTGCTGCTGGGGAGATCGTTATTCGCTCGAGATTGCAAGCTGCGCAGCGTAAAATCCGTGATGTGCGCCGCAAGCCGCTCGGTACTATAGGTTTCGTATTCTTCCGGAGAGATGAGTTGCCGGACGATCGGTTCGGCGATCTTATAATGCAAGCACTGGCCGACGACGCTAAATGCCGTGAGATGCCGCTCGACAACATCGGCCGAAGGAATTAACTCGGCGAGGATCTGCTCGAGCACCGCGAAATGAGGACGAATCGATTCGCGGGCCAGTTCTTCGCAGGCTTCGCTGGGGCGGGCAATCTCTCGCGACATAAGCTCGCCCTCCCAACTCGACTCGCTGGGGCTCGTCATCCGTCGTAAAAGCGTGAGGATAAAGTCCGCTAGCTTCTGTTCGGCGGTTGCGGCCGGCTCCCACTCGGGCAACGGGAACTGCAACTCCCGGCTATGATGCGCCCGCTTAACCGCCTCGATATAAAGCCGGCGTTTATCGCCAAAGTGATAGTTGATAGCCGCGACATTGGCGCCGCCCCGCTTGCAAATTTCACGCACCGTGGCGGCTTCGAAGCCTTTGGCCGCGAAGATCTCGCCGGCGGCTTCGATGATCCGTTGCGGGGTCGTGTCCGATTCGATCGTCATGGGAACACAAGCTATCGGGCCAAACGTTTGTTTCAATCAATTGTATTAAACATGCGTTTTAACGCAAGGTTTCTTACGGTTCGACGGCCAGGGAACCGCCCTAGGGCGCATCGCTAGGTTTCGCTATGATCTTGCCCGCTTGCGGGAGGTGGCCTCCGGCAAGAATGGAAAATGGATGCGATCTGCCCTGGAATTGCCGGACGAAAGGATTCTGAGCATGAAAGTTCGATGGACATTTGTCTTGGCCGCCTTGGTGATGGCGGTCATGGTCACCCCTGCCATGGCCCAGCAAGCCGGGGCCCTGCGCGACTTGCGTCAGAAAGCCAGCTACAGCTTTGGCATGAGCATGGGAAGCACCCTCAAACGGCAGGGCGTCGATATCGACATCAACTTGCTGATGCAAGGAATTCGCGACGCCGCGGGCGGCAAGACATTGCTAACCGAAGAAGAGGCCCTGCAAGCCATGCAGCAGTTTGAGCAGGAGATGGTTGCTCAACAGGCCTCGAAGAGCAAGCAATTTTTGACCGACAACGGCAAGCGGCCGGGAGTGCAAACCACCAAGAACGGCCTGCAATACCGCGTGCTGAAGCAAGGGCAAGGCCAGCGCCCCAAGGCCAGCGACGTGGTGCGCGTGTTCTATAAGGCCAGCTATATGGACGGCACGCAGTTCGAATCGACCAACGACAAACCGTTCACCACGCCGGTCACCGGCGTCATTCCGGGCTGGCAAGAAGCCCTGCAGATGATGACCGTGGGGTCGAAGTGGCAAATCGTCGTGCCGCCGAGCCTGGCGTATGGTGACGAAGGTGCCCCGCCGACCATTCCGCCAAACTCGGCGCTCATCTTCGAATTGGAACTCGTGGAAATCGCCAAGCCAGAGTCCACCCCGCCTGGTGCTCCAGGAGCCGGCGGAGCCTCGGGCGCCGCTCGTCGCACGACCACCGGTGCGCCCGCGAAGCGTTAACCTTCTCGCAGCGTTTCAAGCTTGTCGCACGCCGCGTTCGATTAAGAGTCGCCGGCCGGAGACGTTTGCTCGTCTTCGGCCGGCGTTTTTATTGGGCTTCACTCGCTTGCCAGAGGAAGGCCGGACGGCAGCGTCCGATTTTGCATGCGACCGTGGCGTTCTACCTCGAGCGAGAGCGGCGCGGGCAGCGATTGAGCCAACGCTCGAAATTCATTTCCACCGCCGAACGATCGGCCATTGATCCGATAGATCCGGTCTCCGGAACGAATCCCCGCCTTGTCGGCCGGCGAACCGGGCGTGATGCGATTGACGATCACGACTCCCGGTTCTGCTAGATCTTCTCGCCAGCCGATTCCGACGCGCACCGGCGGGCCGTCCAGTTCGATGTCGACGGCAATCGGTGACTCCTGGCCAGCCCGCTCGACCTTCGCATTTGCGGGACTCTCCGCGGCGAGCACGGCCAGGCGGAACTGCTCCGCGTCGTTCAGTTCTTGCCCTGCGAAGGAGATCAAACGGTCTCTGGCGCG
Organism: uncultured Planctomycetaceae bacterium; assembly: GCA_964598535.1. Lineage (GTDB taxonomy): Bacteria > Planctomycetota > Planctomycetia > Pirellulales > PALSA-1355 > JALHMI01. Next base: position 161,681 of record CAZRCI010000006.1, read on the forward strand.
AAGGCCTGCCCGCGCGGCCGGCGAGCCAGGTGTCACCGAGGCCACGACGATTCGCCCGCCTAGTGCGGCCGCCGGATCCCACCGCATGCCCAAGCGGCCCTTGGGAGGCGGTAGCGTTGTCTCCACGGCGCGCTTCACGAACTGCGACTCGACGCGCGACTGGCTACGAAACTTACCAAGCGTGGGGGCGTCGGCCATCGCGACCGTGATGTTGAACAGCAGTTGCGAGATGTCTTTGAGCCCTTCGTTGTTGATCTTGTCCGCGTCGTCGCTGGGGCGGTGATAATCTCCATGCAGCCCGGTGTGCAGCATCACGAAGGGAATACTTGCCTGAAAGAACGAATAGTGGTCGCTGTCCCCCTTGATGTCCCAGTTGAAATCGAGCCTTAGCGGGCCCTCGTTCTGCTGGCTGACGAGTTGTCGCAATCCCGGCGCCGTGCGAATGCCGTGGACCGTAAGATCGTTCTCGCGGAGGCGGCCGACCATGTCGACGTTGATGACGGCCCGAACTTTTTCCAGCGGCACGGTCGGGTGCTCGATCCAATACTTGGAACCCCAGAGGCCTTTCTCCTCACCGTCCCAAAACGCGAGGAGGATCGTGCGGCGCGGCTTCTCAGCAAGCTGGCTAAGCGCGTCGGCCGTTTCCAACAGCGCCGCGACGCCGCTGGCATTGTCGTCGGCGCCGTTGTGAATGTATCCCACCGGACCGTAGCTGGTGCGACCCGATCCGTAGCCAACGTGATCGTAGTGAGCGCCCACGACGATCACCTCGTCTTTGAGCCCTGGATCGCGTCCGGCAATGAGCGCGAGAATACTATTCGACTGGGGGCCGGTTTGGTAATACCCCTTGCCCGCGCCGGGGCCGATGCCGTACTTCTTGAGGGCTTCGATGATGTAGAGTCCGGCGGCCCGATTTCCGCGCGAGCCGGCTTCACGCCCCTCGAAGGTGTCATCGGCCAGCACTTCGACGTGGCGTTGGACTTCGCTGGTCGTGATGGAAGCCTTGGCCGAAAGGCGGCTCGCGGCCTCGATGGCCTCGGCCGGCAGTGCCGCCAGGATACCGAGAACGCAACAAATAGCGAGAACGAGCGGGCAACGATTGCGGTTCATAGAAGCGATTCGAACCTCGAGGAAAGTGCAACCTTGCGCAGCCACAATCGGTGGTTTGCGCACGACATTTCCGGTTTCCTGCCATGCGCCCGCCGGTGAACCGAGACGCCGCCAATTCTACCTTAAGTCGGCCGCCGCAAGGTGTCGAGGCAACTTTGTCGCAGCCGGTTTGCCCCTAGCAGTTTGGGGCGATTTGCTGCTACCATTTTGAGCAAAGAATATTATCCAGCCGCGCTTCTCCAGCTATCCGGTCCAACCGCCCCCCATGACCCGCTCCATTCGTAAAATTCTGGTCGCAAATCGCAGCGAAATTGCGATTCGCGTGTTCCGCACGGCCCACGAGCTGGGCATCCGAACCGTGGCCATCTACTCGCACGAGGACCGTTACGCCCTGCACCGCTTCAAGGCCGACGAAGCCTACCAGATTGGAAAGGCCGGTGAACCGATTCGGGCCTACCTGGACATTGCCGGTATCGTCGACCTTGCGGTTCAAAACGGCGTCGATGCGATTCACCCGGGCTATGGTTTTCTGTCGGAAAATCCGGACCTGGCGCGGGCCTGTCAAGCGGCCGGTGTCCTGTTCTGCGGACCATCGCCCGAGGTGCTCGACATGCTTGGCGACAAGATCGCCGCCCGGGCGCTTGCGGCCAAAGCAAACGTGCCGATCCTTTCGGGCAGCGATAAGCCGCTCACCGATCCGAAGGTCGCGGCGCCCATCGCCGAGAAGCTGGGTTATCCCGTGTTGCTCAAGGCGGCCAAGGGAGGCGGTGGCCGTGGAATGCGCGTGGTCAACGAGCCGAGCGAGCTGGCCGCGCAACTCGAGCAAGCGATGCGCGAATCGCAGGCCGCGTTCGGTAGCGCCGATGTCTTTCTGGAAAAGTATATCCAGCGCCCGCGGCATATCGAGGTTCAGTTGCTAGGCGACCTGCACGGCAACCTCGTGCATCTCTTCGAGCGCGACTGCTCGGTGCAGCGCCGTTATCAGAAGGTCGTGGAGATTGCACCGGCGGTAAATCTCGATCCGGCGCTCCGCGACGCCATTTGCGATGCGGCGATTCGCATCGGCCGTGAAGCCCATTATCAAAACGCAGGCACGGTCGAGTTCCTGGTCGATGACGATACGAACAAGTTTTATTTCATCGAGGTCAATCCGCGCATTCAAGTCGAGCACACCGTGACGGAAGCGGTCACCGGCGTGGATATCGTCAAAAGTCAGATCATGGTCGCCGAGGGGCGCAAGCTCTCGGATCCCGAGATTGGTCTGGCCTCGCAGGCCAATGTCCTGCCGCACGGCTTCGCCCTCCAATGCCGGGTAACGACCGAAGATCCGGAGAATCGCTTTCTGCCGGACTATGGCCGCATTGCCCACTATCGATCGGCCGGCGGCATGGGGGTGCGGCTGGACGGGGGCACCGCTTTTTCAGGCGCCACGGTCACCCCGTTTTACGATTCCTTGTTGGTGAAAGTAACGGCCTGGGGGCCGCGTTTTACGGACGCCACGCGACGCATGGAACGCGGCCTCTCGGAATTTCGCATCCGTGGCGTGAAGACGAACATTCCGTTTCTGATCAACCTGGTCACGCACCCCAAGTTCATCGCCGGCGGCTTCACGACCAGGTTCATCGACGACACGCCCGAGCTGTTCGATCTGGCCCCTCGGCAGGATCGCGCCACAAAGCTGCTCACTTATCTGGCTGAAGTCATCGTCAACGGGCACCCGCTGGTCAAGCAAAAGCCGGTCAAGATTCGCCGCGAGCCGGCGCCCGTGCCCGAGTTGGATCACACCGCGCCGCCGCCGGCCGGATCGCGTCAGAAGCTACAAGCCTTGGGACCCGAGAAGTTCAGCCGCTGGATCCTGGACGCCAAGCCGCTGTTGCTCACGGACACCACGTTTCGCGATGCGCATCAATCGCTGCTCGCCACGCGGCTGCGCACGCACGATATGCTGGCCATTGCCGATGCTTATGCTCGATTGTGCCCGCAACTCTTCTCGATCGAGATGTGGGGCGGCGCGACCTTCGACACCGCGATGCGGTTTCTGCGCGAGTGCCCCTGGGAGCGGTTGGCCCGATTGCGCGAGCGGATCCCGAATATTCTGTTTCAGATGCTCTTTCGGGCGTCGAATGCGCTGGGCTACTCGAACTATCCGGACAACGTGGTTCGCGAATTCGTGCAGGAAGCGGCCGCGGCCGGCATGGACCTGTTCCGAATTTTCGATTCGTTGAATTGGGTGCCGAACATGCGGGTGGCGATGGACGCCGTGCTCGAAAGCGGCATGCTCTGCGAAGCCGCGATCTGCTACACCGGAGACATTCTCGACAAGAGCAAGACGAAGTACGACCTGAAGTACTACGTTCAGATGGCCAAAGAACTGGAAAAGATGGGCGCGCATATCCTGGCCATCAAAGACATGGCCGGCCTTTGCAAGCCCTACGCCGCCGAGTTGCTGGTCAAGACGCTCAAGCAGGAGATCGGCATTCCAATCCACTTCCACACCCACGATACCAGCGGAATGCAAACCGGCGCCGTGCTCAAAGCGGCCGAAGGCGGAGTCGACATCGCGGACGCCGCTATGGCTTCGATGTCGGGGCTCACCTCTCAGCCAAGTCTGAACGCGATTGTCGAAGGTCTGCGATTTACCGAACGCGACACGAACCTCGACTTCGACAACACGCAAGTCATCGATCGCTACTGGCAGGCCGCTCGCGAGTTCTACTCGCCGTTCGAGACCGGCATGATGGCCAGCACGACGGACGTGTACCTGAACGAGATGCCCGGCGGCCAGTACACGAACCTGTACCAGCAGGCCGCCTCGCTGGGGCTGGCGACACGTTGGCCCGAGATCTGCCGGATGTATGCCGACGTGAACAAGCTGTTTGGCGATATCGTGAAGGTGACGCCTTCGTCGAAGGCCGTGGGCGACATGGCCCTGTTCCTGATCACCAATAATCTGACGGCCGCCGACGTTCTCGACCCCAAACGTGAATTGGCTTATCCCGAGTCGGTGGTCGATCTGCTCTCGGGCCGGATGGGACAACCGCCAGGAGGCTTTCCCAAGGACGTTCAGTCGCGAATCTTGCGCGGCCAGCCGCCGCTCGCCGATCGGCCCGGCGCGACGCTTCCGCCCGTGGACTTCCAAGCCGTGGAGGTGGAGCTGGCCCAGACGATTGGCCGCGAGCCGTCGCGTCAGGACATCCTGTCGTATTTGATGTATCCCAAGGTGTTCGTCGACTTTGTCAAGCAACAAGAGGCCTACTCCGACCTGAGCGTGTTGCCGACGGATGTCTTCTTCTTCGGGCAAGAGCCGCAGCAGGAGTCGGCCATTAATATCGAGCCCGGCAAAACGCTGATCGTCAAATACCTGACGATGGGCGAACCACACCTCGACGGTAGCCGAACGGTCTTTTTCGATCTGAATGGCCAGCCGCGAAGCACGAACGTTCGCGATCTGTCGCTAGAGCCGGAAGAGAAAAATCGCCCCAAAGCCGAACGCGACGATCCGACGGCGATCGGCGCGCCGATGCCCGGCCTGGTCGTGACCGTGGCCGTGAAGCTAGGCGACCAGATCGCGGCGGGCGCCAAGCTCATGACGCTCGAAGCAATGAAAATGGAAACCACGCTCTACGCCGAACGCGAGGGCAAAGTGACCGAACTGCTCGTCACGCCCGGCACGCAAGTCGACACCAACGATTTGCTATTGAGGCTGGAGTGACCGGTTGCCAATCGGCCGCAGGCCGCGCTACTTCAGCAAATCTTCCAGCGCGGAAAGAGGCAGATAGACCCAGTCCGGTCGATTGTTGAGTTCGTAACGTAGTTCATAGATCGCCTTTTCGAGCAGGCAGACGGCGAGCAGCTTTTCCGTTTGTTCCCGCGCGGCCGGCACAAAGCCGGCGCGGCCGGCGACCTGAAGGTAGCTGGCAAGGAACGCCACGCACGTCCAGGCGTGCCAGGACGCGGCCCACGAATCGATCGCGTCTAGCGTCGGGGAGCCGGCGCAGGACTGGGCGGCTGCGGAAGCGGCCGTACGGCTAGCATAGTGGAACGAACGCAGCATGCCGGCCACGTCTCGCATCGCAAGCTGCTTTTGCCGTCGCTCGGCAATGCTGCGAACCGGCTCGCCCTCGAAATCGATGATCAGAAAATCGCCATCCACGGCCAGGACCTGGCCGAGGTGGTAATCGCCGTGAATGCGGATCTTTTGCACCTGGAGCGGCGTCTGCGCCAGCGAAGCGTAGGCATCCAGGGCCGTGGCTTCGAAGGCGCCCACACACGCCGCCCGATCGGCCACCGCGCCCATGAGCCGCGGCAACTGTTCTCGCAGCAGCGCAAAGGTATCGCGCGCGTAGTCCGTACAGCCAAGCAGATAGGCCTGAAGGTCGGCATGGCTCAAGGGTTCCGGAGCAAAATCGGCTTGCTCGGGAGCAGACGACAGCACTCGGTGCATTTGCGCAGTGCGTTCGCCGAGTTTTGCGGCGCTGTCCAGAAACTCTCCAAAGGCTTTACGGACCGCGGCCGGGAGCGGCTTTTCGGCCGCGTGCAATGGAGATTGCCGTGGCAACTCGGGCGCAGGCTTGCGGCCGGTGTCTGTAAGGTAGGCTGTCAAGGCGTGGCTCAGCCAGTCGAGCGTGAATCGCCAGGCATCGCCCTGGTTCGGCACAAATGCCTGCAACATGGCGAGGGCCCAGCTTTCGCTACCCTGCCGGTAAACGATCTCCCCCGCCAGGGCGGGCGTATTTTTGAACCCCGCCGAGGTGAGAAACTTACTGATCTCCAAGTCGGGATTGAGGCCGTTTTCCACCCTGCGGAAGAGCTTCATGATCAACTGGTCGCCAAAGACGATCGAGCTGTTGCTTTGCTCGCCCTGAAGCACTCGCGGAGTCAGCGGCAGGCCGCGGCTGCCGCGAAGCGATTCATACTGGACAGTTTGTTCGATCTCGATCGTCCCTGACGAGCCGATGAGCTCCATCGGTTCGTCGAAGACGGCGAGCAATTCACCACAGAATTTCGAATCGCCCACCGCGTCGTAGAGCACGCCTTCCACGCCCCCCTGCCGATGCTCGACAACCAGCCAACGGGCGGCCGCTGCGATGGCCCCCTCAGCGCCGTTGGCCATGAATGCCAACGGCATTTGATACACCTCGTCCGGGCCAGTGGCGAACGCGACGCGAACGACTAACAACCGGGCAAGCGAAGCGAGCGGAATCGCCTCGAGAATCGTGAGGTTTCGGATCTGGCGCGCCTTGGCGCCAAACCAGCGGCGCGTGGGCAAAACGCCCGCCAGAGCGCTGGCCAGGGTTTTGCGCTCGGGCCCCGCGAGAATCGTGTCCCAATTCCAGGCGGAATCGATCGTGAGAACGGGCAGCGTGCTGAACGAAGCTCGAACATCCATGGCGGCTTCCTGAAGTTGCGGTTCAAGTTGTCAGCGCAGAGCCGCCGGCATTGTCGAACGATCTTCCCCGCTCGGTCAGGCCTGCGCCACGCGAAATATGTGAGCCGGCCAAATGGCCGGGTCGAGTTTTACGAAGTTCCGGTCGCCTTGCCAATGGAATGTCTCATCGTTCAGCAAGTCATGCAACTGGTATGGCCGGTCGATCGAGAGCCCGAGTTCTTCGAGTTTTAGTTCGATGAAGCCGTGCTCCTCTCCTTGAAAATTGAGGTTCACCACCACCACCAGCCGGTTGCCGCCATCCGGGACGCTCTTGCTGAAGCAGAGGAGTTGGTCGTTGTCGGTCGGGTGAAATACCAGGCCCGCGGTGTATTGCAACGCGGGATTCTCGCGGCGAATCCGATTCACAAGTCCGATGACGCTTCCGAGATTTTCCGGCTTGCTGAAATCCCAGGCGCGAATCTCGTATTTTTCCGAATCGAGGTATTCTTCGCTGCCGGCCTCGCGGGGCAAGTGCTCCATGTTCTCGAACGCCGGGCCGTAGATGCCGTAGTTCGACGACAGCGTGCCGGCCAGAATCAAGCGGGCCACGAACGCCGCGCGACTGCCCGTCTGTAGGTGCTCCGGTAAAATATCCGGCGTATTGGGCCAGAAGCTCGGACGGAAAAATTCGCGCACCGGCGTCTGAGTCAGCTCGGTCAGGTATTCGGTAAAGTCCTGCTTGGTGTTACGCCAGGTGAAGTATGTGTACGACTGGGTGAAGCCCAGCTTCGCCAGACGATACATGATCTTCGGCCGGGTAAAGGCTTCCGAGAGGAAGATCGTTTCAGGAAACCTGGCCTTCACTTCCGCGATGCAAAATTCCCAGAACGGCAACGCTTTGGTGTGAGGATTGTCGACGCGAAAGATGCGCACCCCCTGCTCGCACCAGTACAGGAACACCTCGGTCAGCTCGCGCCACAATGCCTGCCAGTCGCTCGTCTCGAAATCGAACGGGTAAATGTCCTGATACTTCTTGGGCGGATTCTCGGCATACTGAATCGTGCCGTCCGGTCGATGCCGGAACCACTCGGGATGCTCTTTTACATACGGATGGTCCGGCGAACACTGAAATGCGATGTCGAGCGCAAGGTCGATGCCGCGCGCGCGCGCCTCGGCCAAGAGCGCATGAAAATCATCGAGCGTGCCGAGTTGCGGATGAATCGCCTGGTGGCCGCCTTCGGCCGCGCCAATTGCCCAGGGCGATCCGACGTCGCCCGGCTCGGCTTCGACCCGATTGTTCTTGCCTTTGCGGAATTGATCGCCGATCGGATGGATGGGCGGCAGATAGATGACGTCGAATCCCATTTCCGCAATCCGAGGAAGCCAGCCAATTGCCTCGCGAAATGTCCCGTGGCGCTGGGAATCCCCACTGGTTGATCGCGGAAAAAGCTCGTACCACGAACTGAAGCGTGCCAGCTCGCAATCGACCACAACGCCGAACGGAGCGGTTACCGTGGCAAAGCGAAGATCCGGATAGCGAGCGGTGAGTTCATCGAGCTCGGCGGCGGCCGCCTCGTACGCGGCAACATCCTCACCCGAGGCCAACACATCGTGCCAATGCCGCAATCGGTGAGCGTCCTGGTCCGCCGCATCGCTCTCGCTGGCGGCGGCCCGCGCGGCAGCCTCGCCAATGAGCCGTGCGCCAATCTGCAAATCGACCTTCACGTCCTGCCCCGCGGCGAGTCGCTTTTTGAAGTCGCGATGCCAGGTGCCGAACGGATCAACCCAACCACGAATGACGAATTCATGGCGTCCAACTTCCGACAGGACGAATCTCCCACGCCAGGCGTCGTTCACCAGCGGTTCGAGCGGCTGGACACGCCAGGCGGATTCGCCTTGCTTGTGGTGGAGGAGCTGCGCGCGGACGACGTCGTGGCCGTCGGCAAAGACATCCGCCGTGATCTGAATCGGTTCTCCAGGAGTGCGTTTGATGTCGAATTGGCCGGCGTCGATCGTGGGCTGAACATTTTCGATGACGACGCGTGAGCGGCCTTCGCCGATTGCCGAGAGAGCGTGATCCATCAGTGGGTACGTCCTTGAGCGTGCACGTGGGGCAAAATGCCCCGCAGGGGCCAACTGCAAGCCCGCAATCGACATGCCGCAACGGCAAGGCGGTGGTCGATCGCCGGGGGGTGGGAAATTTTAGGTAGGACTTGCGGCTTCTCTAGAGCGTAGCACGCAAATAATAGGCCTGGGGCGAACGACCCGAATATTTCGTGAAGTCGGCCGGCCCGACACTTGGGCTGATCCGTACAATCCGCGCAATGTGCCACGGGTACGCGAATCTCTCGCCGACCGCGCGGTCCGTTTCGCCTGGCGCCGGTTTGCCAAGCGCATTCCGAACAGATAGATTGCAGCCTATTACACTCCGTTTTTTTGGCAGGTGGCAGCATGCTCTACATCGGGTATTTCCGCTTCTTCGAGTTCGAGAATCCAGAATCCGGTCCCGCGGAAAGTCGCTTTACATTCGCGGTCGAAGCCGCGGACGTCGATGATGCGTGCCAAAAGATGGCCACCACGCTCACCGAGCAGCACGGAGAGTTGTTGCAGAACGCCACGGAGCTGTACCTCGACGATCTGATCGAGATCAAATCCTTACCCGACGGCGGAGTCGTGCTACGCGCCGAACAAGCTCCGTACCACGACGACGACGCGCTGGTTACCATGACGCTACCGAACTACGATGGCGAGGAATGCCTGAACTATCGTCAAGGAACCGAAGATCAGGAAGATGAGGAGGAGTACGTTCCGCAGCCCTTCATCGAGTTCGAGCAAGACGCCTGAGGGGCGGCTCGCCGCCGCTCGGAACCACCCCTCCCTGATCGAGATATTCAATGTCTCTGCTTCGTGGCTCAATGGCTTCGGCCTATATCGCGGTGGCGCGGCTTGGCGTGGTATTCGTAGCGTTGGTGGCCTCCTCTGCCGCACTGGTCGCCGCGCCGCACCTGGCGACGGGAATCAAAATTGGCGAGGTGACGGACCACTCGGCAATCGTCTGGACGCGCCTCACCAAGAACGCGGCGCGCAACGCGGACGATGCTCCGCTGGTGACCGTACGCTATGTGAAGGGCGAAGCCAAAACCCCGCGCCGCCAACAAGCGATCGAAGCGATTGAGTTTCCCGGTGGCTGCACCGTGGACGATTTACGACAAGGCGCGCCGGGAGTGGATGGAGACGTTCGTGTCTCCTGGAAGCTGCGCCAAGAGCAAGAGCAAGAGAATGACTGGCAAAGTTCCGCGTGGCAGCCCGTGGACCCGCTGCGCGACTTCACGCGGCAGTTCACGATCGATGGCCTGCGACCGAACGCGCAGTACGAGGTGCGCGTCGAAACGCGCGGTGTCAACGCGGAAGCCGGACAGACCATGACCGGACGCTTTCACACGGCCGCGCGCCCCGACGATCCGCAAAAGGTCACGTTCGTCGCGGCAACGTGCTTTGGCGACGACGATCAGGACCTTCCCGAGGGATTCAAAGTCTACCAAGCGATCGCCAGGCTGAATCCACAGTTTTTTGTGCATACGGGCGACGTCATCTATTACGACCAGCTCGCGAAGACGGCGGAGCTGGCTCGCTGGCATTGGCAGCGGATGTATAGTTGGCCGACGAACGTCGAGTTTCATCGTCAGTTCGCCAGCTACTTCATGAAGGACGACCACGACACCTGGTGCAACGATTGCTGGCCGACGATGGAAACGCCCTCTATGGGCACGTTCACGTTTCGTCAGGGGCAAGCCATCTTTCGCGAGCAGGTGCCGATGAGCGAGACCCCCTATCGCACGTTTCGCTGGGGGCGCGACTTGCAGGTTTGGCTGGTCGAGGGGCGCGACTTTCGCAGCCCCAACACCGATCCGGATGGCCCGCGCAAATCGATCTGGGGCGCCGAGCAAAAGCAATGGTTCAAAGACTCGGTCGACGCCTCGGATGCGACGTTCCGAATATTGATCAGCCCCACGCCGCTCGTTGGCCCAGACCGGGATCGGAAGAACGACAACCTTGCGAATCAAGGCTTTCAGCACGAAGGGGAGGAACTGCGCGAATTCATCGCCGCGCGGAAGATGCTCACGATCTGCGGCGACCGGCATTGGCAGTTCTTCTCGATCGACCCGGAAACAAAGGTCCGCGAATACTCGAGCGGCCCGGGCAGCGATCCGCATGCCGGCGGCTGGGATCCGAAGGACTATCGGCCCGAGATCCATCGCTTTCTGCGCGTGGCGGGCGGATTTCTGTCGATCACGGTGGATCGGCCCGAGGGAAAACCCACGCTCGCGGCCCGGTTTCATGATGTCGACGGCAACGTGAAATACGAAGACATCGTGGCGGCGCCTTGACGGGAAGCAGCGCCTCGTGCAAATCGCGCGGCGAGAACGTTCGACACGCGCGGGCGCGGGCGATATCATAACGCCGCTCGGATGTGGGCGTTCATGCGTCTCCAGGATTTTTTTTCCATGCTGCGTTTCCACCCACGGTACCCGCTGCTGCCGATGACCGTTCTGTTGGCGACGGCATTCGTCGCCCCCTGCCTTGCCGAGGATGAGATGGCCTACTACGACCGCCCGCTGGGCAACGCACGGCAAAGCCGTTCGGTAGTGGTGGCCAAGCATGGCATCGTGGCCACGAGCGTTCCGCTGGCGGCGCAAGTGGGCGTCGATATCCTGAAGGCGGGCGGCAACGCGGCCGACGCGGCCATCGCCACCAACGCGATGCTGGGGCTGACGGAGCCCATGAGCTGCGGGATTGGCGGCGACCTGTTCGTCATCTATTGGGACAACAAATCGCAAAAGCTCTATGGCCTGAACGGCAGCGGACGTAGCCCATATTCGCTGAATCGAGCGGTGTTTCGCGAACGGGGCTTGCAGAGCATTCCGGGCGAGGGCGTGCTGAGCTGGTCGGTGCCCGGATGCGTCGATGGCTGGGAAACGCTCCGCGTGAGGTTCGGCACGAAGCCGCTCTCGGAAATCCAGGCCCCGGCAATCGAATATGCGGAACAGGGCTTTCCAGTGACGGAGATCATTGCCGGCTATTGGCGGCACGCCGCACCGAAGCTCGAACAGTATCCCGGCACAGCCAAGACATACCTGATCGACGGGCATGCCCCGGCCGAGGGCGAGCTCTTTCGCAATCCCTTGTTGGCGGCCAGTTATCGAGCAATCGCGATGCAGGGGCCAGCCGCGTTCTATCAGGGGACGATCGCCGGACAAATCGCCGAGTATGCGCAGGCCCACGGCGGTTACCTGACGCGCAAGGACCTCGCGGATCATTCGTCCGAATGGGTCGAGCCGGTATCCACGAATTATCGCGGCTACGACGTCTGGGAACTACCTCCCAACGGCCAGGGAATCGCGGCGCTCCAAATGCTCAATTTGATCGAGCCTCACGACGTGCGAGCGATGGGGGTGGGAAGCCCTGAGTGGTACCACCTGTTTGTGGAAGCCAAGAAGCTGGCGTTTGCCGACCGGGCCAGGTGGTATGCCGATCCAGCGTTTGCGAAATTGCCCATCGCGGAGCTGATCTCCAAACGGTACGCCGTGGAGCGGGCCAAGCGGCTGAGTCTGCAAACCGCGGCCACCGATGTGCCCGCCGGCGATCCGTTGCTCGAACGGAGCGATACGGTGTATCTGACGGTCGTCGATCAAGACCGCAACTGCTGCTCGTTCATCCAGAGTAACTTCGCCGGCTTTGGATCTTGGATCGTGCCGGGCGATGTCGGTTTCGTGATGCAAAATCGCGGGCAACTCTTTTCTCTGGACGACACGCACCTGAACCGTCTCGAGCCGCACAAACGGCCTTTTCACACGATCATTCCCGCGATGGTCACCAAGGACGGCAAACCGTGGTTTTGCTTCGGGGTGATGGGCGGCGACATGCAAGCCCAGGGGCACGTGCAGGTACTCGTCAACATGATCGACTTCGGAATGAATCCGCAGTTGGCGGGCGACGCCGCGCGAATTCGGCACGAGGGAAGCGCGTCGCCCACGGGCGATCTCGCGGCAAGCGACGGAGGAACCGTCATTGCCGAGCGGCAAATTCCCGAGAGCGCCGTATCCGCCCTTCGCACGCTTGGCCATCGCGTGGAACGCGGCCGCGGTGGCGGCTTTGGCGGCTACCAGGGAATTCTCATCGACTGGAAACACGGAACGCTCATCGGCGCTACCGAGTCTCGCAAGGATGGTTGCGCCGCGGGCTATTAGCGCAACCATCGCTGATCGATCCCCTCGCCTTCGCGAGCATTGCGGCTAGATCGCCGCTCCCTCCGAGAGCCTCGGGCAGAAGGTGAGCGATGCTCCCGCGAACCATCGCTCCGTAATCCAGTAGCGGGAAGTAGTTGCAAGCCCCCCAACATTCCAAAAACTGATTCTCGGAATTCGCAGCATAACCCTTCAAATCGGTCGTTCGCCCAATTATCCTGGAGACGCCCGATCGTCGCCGGCCAGCGGATGGCAGCGCGTGGCGATCGACCGCGAACGCGGTGCGATGGACTGAATCAGCCTCAGAATTCAGGCCCAACGCGGTACCACGAAGCGACCGAGTCTTTGGAGGGAAACCACAGTGCCGCACTATGTCCTCTTGTTGGCTGGCGTGTTGCTCGCCAGTCCCAGCGCCGAACCCGTATCGTACCATCAGGATGGCTCGCGACTGGCGGCCTGCCGCATTAAGAATTGGGTCAGCGGCTATAAGCAGCCGGGCCCCACCATCAATGGCAGTGGAACGTTAACCGCCGTCGATGGTGGCCGCGGCTTGGTTTTGACGGCGGCTCACTTGTTCGAGGACGAGGTGGGCCCTATTACCGTGGATTTTCCGGACGGACAGCATTTTGGGGCTCGGATTTTGGCCCTCGACAAGAAGCTCGATGTCGCGGCCCTGTGGATTTATGCGCCTCGGGGAATCCAGCCTGTTCCGATCGCCGACCAGGCCCCACGGGTGGGCGAATTAGTAGAGATTTGGGGCTACGGCCCGAAACGCTTTCGGGCGTTTTTGGCCTCGATTTCCCCCCCCATCCCGATGGACGGCGATGTCCCACGTTCGCTGATTGCGGCGCAGGGCGTCAAGGAACGCCAGGTGACCATTCCAGGGGATAGTGGCGGCCCCATGATCTGTGATGGCAAACTGGTGGCTGTTCACTGGGGATACCGCGGGAGCGAAGACGATCCTCGCCGCTGCGTCCATGCCTTGGGATGCAATATGCTGCGCGATTGGCTCAAAGAGCGCGTGACGCCGGAAGTTTGGTCCCAAGCGTTGGCCGATTCCACGCGAAACGTATCGATGAATTAGCGCCGGCGAGCCCACCGAGAATCGCAAGGCTCTCGAACCACGCGGCTAATCTCAGGACGCCGTAGAACGTACCCACCGACGTCGCGCGGCGCTAGCCCGCGCTATTTCCAGACGTTTGTCATGGCTCTCGATAGAACAGAGGCCTCCCCCAGCAACGTGGGCGGTCTCGGCACATCTCGCGCCGCACGCCGCGCACACACACCGATCGCACGGGCAACAGTCTGCTAGGATCGCATGAATGCGATTCCCAAATAGCGACGCAAGTCGTTATTCTGCGATCGCTTCGCGAGACTGAAAAAGATCACAATGGACCTTTTTCAGCAACCTGCCAGGTCAAGCGCGTTCTTGCTAAAAAAACAAGGCCGCCTCTCGAGCGGCGAGAGACGGCCTTGCTATTTTTCGACTTCAAGCAACCAATCGGCGGCTAGGCCGAGCGGCGGCGACGGGCGACCAAGCCCAAACCGCAAGCCGCGATGGCGCCAAGCACGAGCGACGACGGCTCGGGCACCTCGGTGATGTAGCCCGTGGCCCGAAGTTGGCCGGTGAACGAGAGGTTCAAATCGGCCAAATCCACCGGCAATCCGAGATCGCCCAACGGCAGAGAGATGTCGACGGGCAAGATCAACGTCGATAACGTGTTTTCGTCGCCATAGGTCACGGTGCCAGTGCCCGTGCTCAAGTTCGGTAGGGCTCCACTGGCCAAATCGGCCAAGTCGAGCCGCGTGCCGATCCCCAAATGCACGTCACTGCCGCTGGAACTGGCCGACAACATGCTGAGCTCGGGATACTGCGAAACAGCGACATTGATAGCCGTTGCGAGAATAAAGGCTGCAATCGAACCGCTCTGCTGGAGCACCGCCGAGGCTTTAATGTCCGCAAAGCCGGAAACGATGCTGAGGCTCGTGCTGTTCGCGGCAAACTGCCCTGCCCCGTCGATGCTGGCGGGCCCGCCGGTCACGTCCAGGACCAGGTCACGAATCGCCAAGTCCATGCTGAAGCCGGTCAAGGTTCCCAAATTCCACGATACGGGATCGCCGTCGCCGACCGGAATGTCGACGTCACCGATTTCGTAGCCCTCTTCCAACTGGGCGAGGATCTTCAGGCCATAGTTGGCTGCCGCGGCGCTACTCGTGCCGCCCACGCCGGGAGTATATGTGAGCGGGAGATTAAGGATACCACCGCCGGTGGGGTTCACGGCAGCGGCGGCACTTCCGCCGGGGAAATTGATGCTGCTGCCGGGGTTGGGGCCGTTAGAAAACCCGACGGCGAGCGTGTCCTTGTAGCGGGTCACAGCGTTTGCCTGCTGTTCGGTAACCGTCACTTGGGCACCGAGCACATCGCCGCCAACCGTCAGATTAAGCTGGCTTTGATTTTGCGTGATGTTGTAGGTGTTTGCGGCCCATACCGGGGCAGCAAGACTCGCGGCAGCCGCCAAAGCGAATGCCAAGTTTCGGACGCACTTCATTAGCGTTCTCCCAAATGATACACGCGGAAGCGTGGGATGGATCATCCAGCAAGCCACGTGCGAAAACACGTGGGGCGTGCTGTTTGCGGTTAAATGCAAGCCAATCATGCTTTGGGTCAAGAATAAATACAAGTGCTAATCTCGCTTTTCTAGGGGTTTATGGCGCAAAGTATCCGCCCGAGCTCCGCCCCAACCCCCTTCTTGCAGATGGAACGTAACCACTAGACAATGGGGGGGCAGGATAACGAAGTTCCTTTTCTAGAAGCCACGAGAACCTCCCGCCACGTTTTGATGCTTGCCAAGCTGCACACTTTTTCGCTCGTCGGAATCGAGGCTCTGCCGGTCGAGGTCGAGGTCGATATCTCGCCCGCGGCGCTGCCAAAGACCATTCTCGTAGGGCTGCCGGAGGCCGCGGTCAAGGAAAGCACCCATCGCGTCGAGCGAGCTCTGGTAAATTCTGGATACCAACGGCCAGCGGACCGCATCGTGATAAATTTGGCCCCGGCGGAACTCCCGAAACAAGCAGCCTCCTTCGATTTGCCCATCACGCTCGGCATCCTCGCCGCCAGCGGGCAGATCGCTTCCGACCTGTTCGACCAGTACGCGGTCGTGGGAGAATTGGCGCTGGATGGGGGCACTCGCCCCACGCGTGGCGCACTTTCAATGGCCCTGGCCACAGCACGCCAGGCAGGCCTGCGCGGCCTCATTGTGCCAAGCGCCAGCGCCGCCGAGGCGGCCGTGGTTGAGGGCATCGAGGTCATCGCCGTATCGAGCCTGGCGCAAGCGGTCGCCTTTGCGACCGCCGCCATCGAGATCGATCCCACGCCGCCGCGGCTCAATCAGTGGTTTGAAGAGTATTCGCAGTACGACATCGATTTCGCGGACGTGCGTGGCCAGGAGATGGCCAAACGCGCCGTGACGATCGCCGCCGCTGGATCCCACAACCTGCTCATGTTGGGGCCTCCCGGGTCGGGCAAGACGATGCTCGCCAAACGAGTGCCGACCATCTTGCCCGAACTTACGGCCCCCGAGTCGCTCGAAACGACACGCATCTACAGCGCGATGGGGCTGCTCAGAGCGGGGCAACCGCTTCTGGCAACACGCCCTTATCGCGCGCCGCACCACACGATCAGCGAGGCGGGACTGGTGGGCGGCGGCTCCACGCCAACGCCGGGCGAGATTTCCTTATCGCACAATGGCGTCTTGTTTCTCGACGAGTTGCCGGAGTTCAACCGCCGCACTCTGGAGGTACTACGGCAGCCGCTCGAAGACGGAACGGTCACGATTTCGCGAGCTCTGTCGAGCACCACGTTCCCTTGCGATTTCATGTTGCTCGTGGCGCTGAACCCCTGCCCCTGCGGATATCGCAACGATCCCCGGCGCGACTGCCATTGCACGCTGCCTCAGATCGAACGCTATATGGCTAAAATCTCCGGCCCTTTGATGGATCGAATCGATATCCAGATCGAGGTGCCGGCCGTTCCGTTTCGCGAGCTCTCGGCCAAGACGTCCGGCACGTCGAGCGCCCAGATGCGCGAGCAAGTCGAGAAAGCCCGGACGATTCAGCACGCGCGATTTACGGGAACTTCGACCCGCCATAACGGCCGCATGACACATCGGCAGATTCGTTCGTTTTGTCCACTCGACGACGCCTGCATGAACCTGCTGCGCGCGACCATGACCGAGCTAGGTCTTTCGGCACGCGCGCACGACAAAATCTTGCGCCTGGCCCGCACGATCGCGGACCTGGATGGCCACGACAGGATCGCGCCGGCGCATATCGGCGAGGCGATCAACTACCGGACTCTCGACCGCAGCTTGTGGTCTTAGCGTGCCATCAGGTTCGGTCTTGTGGAGAAAAGACGGCACGTTTCGCCCAGGAATTCCTGGCCGGATGCCATGCCCCCGGTGCGCAAACAGAGAGCCTCGGGCAAACGGCTCGCCCGAGGCTCTCTAAATTGGCCAAACCACTACCACTACAAGTCGTACGGAGCGGGAGTACTCCGTCAAGATTGCATTCTTAATAAGACACTAGCGTTGCTTACGATGCCGCCAGCCCAGGAGCACTGCACCGATGAACCCAATCGAGAGTAGCGCCATGCTACCAGGCTCCGGCACCAGAATTCCGGCAATGTTGCCGGTACCCGCCGCGTGCATCGAGGTAACCACATTCACCTCGTCAACCACTCCGGTCGTGATGCCAGTCAGATTAGCACTGCTCATCACGATCGTCAGCGGTTGGTTGGCATCGAATTCGTACCCGTTGGGCAACAACTGCACCGGGATGCTCGTTGCCAAGCCGGAAACCGAGATCGCGATATTCGAACCGCTGTAGAACATCTGCATCGAATCGATGTTCAGGGCCAGCCCCCAGCCGGGATCGTTGTTGCTCGTGAGCAAGTCGATACCAAACGAGTTTCCATTTCCGCTGGAGGCGAGCAAACCTCCGGCGGCGGGCATGGCGCCCAAGTCGGTGATGTAAATGTCGGCGAAGACATCCGAACTCAGCGTGTGAACCAGTGTGCCATCCAAAAAGAATTGGACGGACGTGAGCGGATCCGCATAGATCGGATTCCCGGTACGCGATGTGTTGCTGGAGCCGGCGTCAAAGATGCTGTTGCCGTCATAATAGAGATCGAGACCCAAGAATTGGATCTCCAACGTCGTGGCCAAAGCGGCAGAATTTGTAACTCCAACGACGACGGCCAAAAGGGCTGCCGAGACCCAACCGCTCCAGCGCGGTCGAAGCAACTCAGCGATTCGTGTCCGGTTCATGAGCGTCTCACAGTACCAATTGGGGGTGTCGGAAGGGGCGTAGGAACTTTACTGGACGTGCTACGAGCATATACACAGATTTGAAAATTCCAAGCTTAAAATGCCGTATGGGGCCGTTTTGTCACCTCCTCAAGTGGGAGTCGAACTACCGTGTATACGCACAACCATAGAATTCTATTGAGTTTGTGATCCGTAACGCCATGCAATACTCCGGACCAAAAAAAATTTTGGAATCTCAAATTCAGGCTATCCAACTCCAGCCTTCGAGCCCGAAAACGGCCGGAATTCGCTCCCGAGACATCGCAATACGCAACAGAGCCCCGCTCGTCCTCCCAGCGCGCGGTGGTGTCCTAAGAGTGTGTTGCTGGAAGGGAATGCCTGTGTGGCACGCTCAGAGCGCAGCGTGGGCGTGCTGAAGTTGACTCGGAAAATCATGGTCATTCGAGCACGCCCTTCGTTCCTCAGGGCCGTGCCACCTCCGGCAACACACTCTTAGGACACTACCCAGCGCGCCGTTCCGTTGAAAGAATTCGCCGCCCCGATATCGCGAAGTCCGCTCACGGGAATGCTTTAACCCGTTAAACTCCAAACCGTCAGGCAAAGAGTTCGGCGACGACCTTGGCGCCCGTGACTTCCGCATCGGTAAGACTCGTCGGACGTCCTTCGTGCGGATAGGTCAAGCGAACGTGGTCGAGCCCGAGCGCGGCGAGCAGAGTAGCGTGCAGGTCATGCACGGCGACAACGTTTTCAATGGCTTCGTAGCCAAAATCGTCCGTCGCGCCATGAACGTAGCCGCGTTTGAAACCGCCACCGGCGAGCCACAGCGAAAATCCACGTCGATTGTGATCGCGGCCATCCGCGCCTTGAGAGATCGGCAGCCGGCCGAATTCGCCCGTCCACAGCACAAGGGTCGAATCCAGCAGGCCACGACGTTTGAGATCCTCGACCAGCGCGGCGCTGGGCCGGTCGGTCTTTGCGCAAAGGCCTTTCAGGCTTTCCGCATTCTTGCTGTGCGTGTCCCACGGCTGCGAACTCAGAAAGAGTTGCACGAACCGCACGCCGCGCTCGATCAGACGGCGGGCAATGAGGCACCGCGTGCCGTATTCGCGCGTCGCTTCGTCATTGAGACCGTACATCTCCTGGGTCTCGGCCGTCTCCCGGGAAATATCGAGCACCTCGGGCACGGAAGTTTGCATCCGCGCGGCGGTCTCGAAGTTGGCCAAACGTGCGGCAAGTTCGGAATTGCCTGGATGCCGCTGCAAATATTCGCGGTTAAGCCGTTCAAGAAACGCCAGTTGATTGCGCCGCGCCGTGGGCGAAGATCCCTCGGGCGGATGCAGGTTAACGACGGGCGATTTGCCCGAGCCGAACGGAGTGCCCTGAAAAACGGCGGGCAACCAGCCGGAAGACCAATTCTTGACACCGTCAACCGGTAGCCCGCCAGGGTCGCCGAGCACGACATACGCCGGAAGATTTTGGTTCTCCGAACCGAGCGCATAGGTGATCCAGGAGCCCCAGGCCGGTAGGCCTGCGAAAACTTTGCCCGAGTGGATGAGACGCAACGCGGCTTCGTGATCAACGCTCTCGGTGTTCATCGAGCGGATGAGCGTGATCTCGTCGGCAATGCGGGCCGTGTGCGGCAGAATTTCGCTAAGCTGCATCCCGCAGTCGCCGGCCGGAGCGAACTTGAACGGCGACCCCAGGACGTTGCCGGCCTGGTTGGTAAAGTGGATTTCCAGATCGCCCGAGGGGTACGGTTTGCCGTGGTACTTCTCGAGCGCGGGCTTGGGATCGAAAAGGTCCATCTGGCTGGGTCCGCCATGCTGGAACAGGCAGATCACGTTCTTCGCTTTTGGCGTGAAGTGCGTAGCCGCCGGTGCAAGGTCGACGCCTGCCGCGTGAACGTGCGACGATTCGCGCAGCAGATGCGCCAGCGCGAGCCCTCCCAGCGAGCCAGCATAGCGGCCCAGGAAGCTGCGTCGAGTAAGTTCGGCCTGAACGAGACGTTCGAGCTCGGGAGACATCGCGCGTTCACTCCACGTAGAGGAAGCCGCTACTGGCAAGCAGCATCTGGCAAAGGTCGGCCCACGCCTGGCTGTCTTGCTCGCCGCTTCCGTCGGGATATTCGTGACGTTGGGTATGCAGAAAGCTCGTGGCCGCCGCTTGTTCTGGAGCATTGGGAGGGCGACCGTAGGCCAATCGAAAGGCGTGCTCGATGCGCTGCTGCTCGTCGCTGCCAGCCTCGATTGCCAGCCGCGTGGCAAAGTGCTCCGCCTGCTCGCGCAGGAACGGCGAGTTTAGCAAGCTGAGCGACTGGAGCGGCACCGTCGACACCGGGCGCTGGACGCAATTCACGACGAGCGACGGTGCGTCGAACACTCCCAGCAAGCTCAAGGTCTGCGTGCGGCGCTGTTGCAAATAAAGCGAACGGCGGTTTGCCCCCGCGTTGCCCGAAACGACAACCACCTCGCCGGCGCCGTCTCGCGTGGTCGGCACATAGGGTCCCCCCATCGATCTGTCGAGCCGGTCCGCCGTGGCCAACATCGCATCGCGAATAGCCTCGGCATCGAGCCGCCGTACGTTCCACCGCCACAGCAGGCGATTATCGGGATCGATTTTGTACGATGCCTCGTCAAACGTGCTGGCCTGCCGGAATGCCGTGGAATGGAGCATCAGCCGGTGCATGTGCTTTAAGCTCCAGCCGGCATGGACAAACTCGGCCGCGAGATATTCAACAAGCTGCGGGTGCGACGGCGCCGCCCCGCTGACACCAAGGTTCTCGCTCGTCGCGACGATGCCCACGCCAAAGTGATGCTGCCAGAGACGATTCATCTGCACGCGGGCTAGGAGTGCGCCCGAGCGCCCGCCGGCGTCTGTGACCCAGCGAGCCCAGGCCAGGCGGCGTCCCGTGCTTTCCGCGCCCGAGGCGGGCGGCTCCACTCGCCAGGAAGCCCGTAGGTCGGCAAGGGCGGCGAGAGGCGCGGGCGCAACCTTCTCGCCCGGAGCGTTGTGGCTGCCGCGCTCGAGCAGATGAACCGTGGGCGGCTCGGGCGAACGGTCGGTCATCCAGGCGATGCGGCCAGGTTCCGGAAGACGCTGGTCGTCGAGCTCACGAACCGCCGCGGCTAGTTCATCGAGGCGTTCGTTAACCGCGATCTGCAATTGTCGATCGGCAGCCAGATCGGTAGCCCGGCTTTCAGTGATGACGACGTTGTCGACAACGAACGAACGGCCACAGCAAAGTCCAAAGCCCAAGCCGCCACTGCCAAGGGTCTCCGAATCGAGGGTCGTCGCGGGACCGTCAGGCACGCCGTCGTACAAATGGTCGAGGCGGCATTTTCCGTCGGCAAGCCGAGTAACGCGGACGCCATAGTTGTGGCCCGGCACGTAGGCCGCTTGGCCGAATGAGCCGGAGTCCTTGTGGTCCGGACCAGGATAGTCGAGGTAGAGGCCCACGCCGCCGTGCGGCTTGCCTTCGAGGAGCACGTTGCCGGCTTCGCCTGCGCGCGTGTCGTTGAAGTCTCGCACCGCCAGATAGTAGGCGATGCGCTCGCTCGGGACGCTGTCTCCCACCTTCACGTCGATAAGGTCGAACGTCACCTGTATCCAGGCTCCCTCGGCCGCCGGTGACCACTGAAACGTCTGTCGCGTGGACATGACACGATCGCCGAGCTCGCCGCTTTCGAGCACGTGCAGCGAGCCATCGCGGACGATCGTGGCCGGCCGCGTTTCAGAGTCCAGGTTGATTGCCGGCCGCCCCGCCGGAGCATCGTCGCCGGGCGCTGCGTTGCTCCAAGCGTCCGCCAGCGGCGCGCCGCCGATTGCAAACTCGTCGCGAAACAAATCCGCGCCGCGGGGCTGGTTGTCTTTGGCCCAATCGTGGAACTGCTCGCGCAGCGTGGCGACTTGTTGGTCGATGGCGGCTTCGTGCGCTTTCCACGCGTCGAGCTCACCGGGCAGCGTGGCCTGCACGATGCGATCGTTGGGCTTAGCCCACCGCTCGATATTGAAGGCCGGATAGAAAACCGACTGCCACTGGTAATAGTCGCGCTGCGACAAGGGCTCGAACTTGTGATCGTGGCATTTGGCGCACTGCACGGTCAGACCGAGCAGCGATGAGGAGACAATTTGCAAGCAAGCGTCGAGCGCCGCATAACGGTCGTTTTTCAACTCGTCGGGGTTGCCGTCGCTCTCGCCGGTGCCGTCCTGGCCATTGCGAAGGTAGTGGGTCGCTTCGAGCAGCGAAATCACTTCGCTCGTGGTCGGCTCGCCCGGCTTGAAGCCGGCCAGTTCGTCGCCGGCAAGCTGCTCGATCACAAACCGATCGAAGGGCTTGTCCGCGTTGAAAGCCCGCACGACATAATCTCGATAGCGATAGGCCAGCGGCCGGTCCGAGTCGGCGTTGAAGTAGCCATTGCTATCGGCGTAGCCGGCCGCGTCGAGCCAAATTTTTCCCCATCGCTCACCATAGTGCGGAGATGCGAGATACCGATCCACCATCCGCTCATAGGCATCCGCAGCGCCGTCGTCAACGTAGGCCGAGATTTCCTCCGGTGTTGGCGGCAGCCCGATGAGGTCGAACGCAACGCGGCGAATCAGCGTCTGGCGATCGGCCTCGGCGCGAAACTCGAGACGCTGCCGTTCGAGTTCCGCCAACAAAAACCGATCCACGTCGTTCCGCGCGCGAGCGGACGCTGGGACATCTGGAACCTGCGGCAGGGCGAGAGGCACGAACGCCCAGTGATCGCCCGACGGATGCGAGGCGCCCATGCTCGGCAGGCCCGCCGCCCCGCCCTCGATCCAGCGGGCGAGGGTTTCTCGCTCCGCGGCGGTTAGCGGCTCCTCGGGCGGCATTTCGTCGGCGGCGATGCGTTGCCAAAGCAGGCTCTGAGAGAGTTGGCCCGCGACGATCGCTGAGCCACTTTCGCCGCCTTGCGCAACGAGTGCCGGAGTGCTCAGGTTGAGGCCCCCTTCGCGATTGCCCGGGCCGTGGCACTTCACGCAGCGAACTTTGAGCAACGGCAGCACGTCGTGCGCGAGATCCGGAGCTTCGCCGGCGACTGCTGAAGGCAGGGCAAGCGCGACAACCAAGACCGCAAAAAGCAGGCGCGCGCGCGGGAGTAAAAACGAGCACGATCGACACATTCAGGGCCTCTCGGGCGCGAGTCGCGACAGGCTTCAAGGCGGGGTGCACTCAATATAATAACGGGGCGCCGGCATACCGTCAGCTTAAAAGTGGGCTGCGCGGGCTCGAATCACTTCGGGGTTGAGCCCACCGGCTCGTAAGGTAAGGTTATGGGAGCGATGCCGGTTGCGGAAGCATGGAAAAAGAGCAGGTTTTCACGCGTCCACCGCGCTTCTCGCGCCATTCTAAACTCAACTTCCTTCCGTGGAATGCAAATCATGAATCCGATGTGGCGACTCTTGGCTGGTGGACTTGTCTTGAGCGTCGTTGGGCAGACGGCGTCTCCGCTACGGGCGGCGGCGCAAACGGCGGATAAACAAGCCCAGGCTTTTATCGCCCGGTATCTGGAAGAAATCCGTCCCCTGGAAATCGAGCTTAATCTTGCCTGGTGGAAAGCCAATACCAGCGGAAAGGACGAAGACTTCGCCGCAAAGGTCGAAGCCCAGAATAAATACGACGCCGAGCTAGCCAATCGCAAGCGTTTCGCCGAGCTCCAGAAGCTTAAGGAAGCGTCGCTTGGCGATCCGATTCTGGCGCGGCAAATCGACGTGCTGTATCGTCTCTACTTGGAAAAACAGGTCGATCCCGAACTGCTCAAACGCATCACGGCCAAAGCCAACGAAATCGAGCAGGCGTTCAACGTCTATCGCGCCAAGCTGAACGGCAAGGAAGTGGCCGACAGCGAGGTGCGGCGCATCCTCAAGGAATCAAAAGACTCGAACGAACGCCGACAGATCTGGGAGTCGAGCAAAGGCGTCGGCGCCCAAGTGGAAAACGACTTGCGGCAGCTTGTGGCATATCGCAACGAAGCGGCCCAGAAGCTGGGCTTCAAGGATTTCCACGCCATGCGGCTGTTCCTCAGCGAGCAGGACCAGCAGCAGGTGCTGGCGTTGTTCGACCAGCTCGACGAACTGACGCGCGAGCCGTTCCGCCAGGCCAAGGCCGAGATCGACGCCAAATTAGCGCCCTTCCTCGGCGTGCCGATCGACGAGCTTTATCCCTGGCACTACCAGGATCCGTTTTTCCAGGAAGCGCCAGCCGTCTCGGACGTGAGCCTGGATAAGGCGTTCGCCAACGCGGACATTCTCGCGATCTGTCGCAAGTTCTACACGGGCATTGGACTGCCGATCGACGACGTGATCGAACGGAGCGATCTGTACGAGCGCCCCGGCAAAAGCCCCCACGCGTTCTGCACGGACATCGACCGCGAAGGCGACGTGCGCGTGCTGGCGAACATCGTGCCGAACGAATATTGGATGGGCACGATGCTTCATGAACTGGGACACGCCGTCTATAGCAGCAAAAACATCCCGCAGTCGGTGCCCTATGTGGTCCGCACGGACGCCCACATCCTTTGTACCGAGGGTGTGGCGATGATGTTTGAGCGGTTCAGCAAGAGCGGCGAGTGGCTTCAAGCAATGGGCGTGGCGGTCGAAGATCCTCAGGCTTATAGCGCGGCGGGCGCCCTCATGCGGCGCAATCAATTGCTGATCTTCTCGCGGTGGTGCCAGGTGATGCTCCGCTTCGAGCAACAGATGTACGCCGATCCGAGCCAGAATCTAAACGACCTGTGGTGGGGACTCGTCGAGAAATACCAGATGGTCAAACGCCCCCCGGGGCGCAATTTGCCCGACTACGCCGCGAAGATCCATGTCGTGTCGGCCCCGGCGTACTATCACAACTACATGATGGGCCAGCTCTTTGCCTGCCAGGTACATGCGACCATCGCCAAGGATATCCTCAAGGAGAAGGACATCCCCAACGCGATCTATACCGACAACAAGAAGGTTGGCCGCTACATGCAGGAGAAGGTCTTCCTGCCGGGCGCGATCCTAAGCTGGAACGAACTCACCAAGCACGCCACGGGCGAAGATCTGAACGCGAAGGCGTTCGCGGCCGAGTTTGGCGCGAAGTAGCCCCCGGCCGGCAATCGCCCCGGAGGCGAGAAGCGAACCG
Organism: uncultured Planctomycetaceae bacterium; assembly: GCA_964598535.1. Taxonomy (GTDB): domain Bacteria; phylum Planctomycetota; class Planctomycetia; order Pirellulales; family PALSA-1355; genus JALHMI01. Next base: position 186,869 of record CAZRCI010000006.1, read on the forward strand.
CGATGTGTACGCTCACGATCATCACCGGCGCGTCGTCGCAGGGCGGCGTGCGGATCGAATGTAATCGCGATGAGTCGCGGCTGCGGCCGGCGGCGCGTCCGCCCGAGTTACGCACGCATGACAGCCGGCAGGTGCTGATGCCGATCGATCCGGTGAGCGACGGCACCTGGATCGCCGCAAGCGACACCGCGCTGGCCGGGGTGCTGATGAACGTGTACGTCGTACAGGCGGAACCGGCGACCAATATCTTGCCTCGTACGCGGCCGCTCCTCAGCCGCGGCACGATCCTGCCACACGTGCTGGCGGCGGACGATCTGGCCGGCGCGGTCGAGCGTTTCAAGCACTTGAATCCCCTCGATTTCGAGCCGTTTCGTCTGGTTCTGCTCGACCGCACGCATTGGCTCGAGATCGTCTGGGCGGCCGAACAGCTTTCGATCGATCCCCTGCGAACGCTCGATGAGCCGCTGTTCTTCACGTCCTCGGGCCTGGGTGACGACCTCGTGGCCGGGCCGCGCCGGCGACTCTTCGAAGAAATGTTCGCGGGGCCGGGCGATCTTTCCAACGCGCAGGACGCGTTTCATCGGCACCAATGGCCGGGCCGCGAGTTTGCCAGCGTCTGGATGACGCGGCCCGAGGCTCGCACGCAAAGCGTTACCTGGTGTGAGCTCACGGCGGTTGAAGTCACGATGCGCTATGGCGCTCGAGACTGGGGCGATCGACTCCTCATGGCGGAGACGCGCCGCTTACAAGTCGCGCCTCCCTGAACAGCGCGCCACAAGCTCGCAAATTCGAGCATTGCCCTTGCACGCCCTCGATCCTCGGGCGATAAGTAGCTAGCGCTCCGGCAATGTCTGATTTTTGAGTGCAGTCCGCATGGGGCACGATCCGGCTGCTGAAAAAGTCGGCGGCCTCCTAGCTTACTTGTTTGTGCCAAACCGCTTGCGCGTTTGGCGGTGTTGCGCGTCACCCGCATGAATCGGACCGACGCTTCACGAGCATGTCGCACACGACCGAATATGTTATCGCCATCGACCTGGGAAGTAGCGGGCCCAAGGTCTCTCTGGTTAGCGATCACGGGGAGCTCGTGGCTCGTGCGAGCGGCCGAATCGCGACGTTTACCACCCCCGACGGCGGCGGCGAGCAGGATCCCGAACAGTGGTGGCGCACGGTGCGCGACTGCGTGCGGAAAATCGTTGCCACGGCGGATGTGCCCCGCGAGCGAATCGTGGCGGTGAGCTGTGCGACCCAGTGGTCGGTCACCGTACCCGTGGACCGAAATGGCCGGCACCTCATGAACGCGATCCATTGGAGCGACTCGCGAGGAGCCCCCTATTCGCGCCAGCTTACCGAGGGATGGATCAAAGTGGCCGGGTACGGGCTGGCCCGGATGCTGCATTGGGTCAAGCTCACCGGCGGCGTGCCCACTCACTCGGGCGCGGACGCGCTCTCGCACATCTTATACATCAAGCACGCCCGGCCGGACGTGTATCGCGAGACGGCCACGTTTCTCGAGCCGATGGACTACCTCAATCTGCGGCTCACCGGGCGAACCGCGGCGACCTATGCCACGGTCTATCCGTACTTGCTCACCGACAATCGCAACAACGCGCGGATCGACTATCACGAAGGGCTGATTCACCGGGCGGGACTCGACCGCGCGAAGCTGCCCAACCTCGTGCCACAAGGTACGGTGCTGGGCACGATCCGCTCCGATGCGGCCGCTGAATGGGACCTCGCCCCCGGAACACAAGTCATCGCCGGCACGCCCGATAGCCAGGCCGCGGCACTCGGTTCGGGCGCGGTGCGCGACTACGAAGGGCACATCTGCCTGGGCACCACGGCCTGGCTCAGTTGCCACGTGCCGTTCAAACGGACGAACCTGCTCAACTATCTGGCCACGATGCCCTCGGCGCTGGTGGGGCGAAACATGGTCATGGCCGAGCAAGGCGCCGCCGGCAAATGCTTGCAAGTGTTTGTCGAACGCTGGCTGTGCGCGCGCGATGAGCTCGCACAGAGCGGGCCGCCGGAGGATATCTATGAACGCCTCGAGCGATTGGTAGCACGCGTGCCGGCAGGTAGCGGCGGGCTGCTGTTTTTGCCCTGGCTCAACGGCGCGGGACCGCCGAGCGGCGAAAGCGAGATTCGCGGCGGCTTTCTGAATCAATCGCTGAGCACGGGCAGGGCCGAAGCGGCGCGAGCCGTGATGGAAGGCGTGGCGATGAACCTGGCTTGGCTGCGCGGCGCGGTGGAACGCTTTGTCCGACGGCCGTTCGACGGCCTGAACTTCATTGGCGGAGGCGCCCGCAGCGATACCTGGGCTCAGATTATGGCCGACGTGGTGAACTGTCCGATTCGGCGCATGGCGGAACCGGAGATGGCCATCTCGCGCGGAGCCGCGATGGTTGCCTGGCGAGCGCTGGGGCGCACGCGCGGCGACGATCTTGGCGCGCTCGCCCGCGTGGAGCGGGTTTTTCACCCGGATCCGGCCAATCGCTCGACGTACCAAGCTCTGTTCGCGGAGTTCCTGAGCAGCTATAAAGCCAACAGAGCCATGTTTCGCCGGTTGAACCGCCGCAAGCCCGCCGGCCCACCGACCTGACCGCCGACCTGACCGCCGACGGTCGTCACACTTTTTCACCTGGGAGGCCTTCCTGTGTCCGCTGATTCTGACATGGACATTCTCGGTTCGCTCGACGCGATGATGCATCCCTATCGGCAGCGCTATCAGACGTTCTCCGAGATTCCCCAGGACGGCGTCCCGCGCGAGGCGATCTTGCGCCAGATGGAAGAGCTGCAACAAGCCGAACGCGGCCGCTGGAAGGAAGGCTTTGCTTCCGGCTCGGTCTACAACGGCGACGACGAGCACATCGCCTTCGTCAACAAGGTCTACAACCTCCAGTCGCAAGTCAACCAGTTGCACACCGATCTTTGGCCAAGCGCCGCGAAGTTTGAAGCCGAGATCGTGGCGATGACCGCCAACATGCTCGGCGCGAGCGCGGCCGGCGCGCCGGTCGGCAGCGAAGAGGGCATCTGCGGCTCGGTCACCTCGGGCGGGTCGGAGAGCATCCTGTTGGCGATGAAGACGCATCGCGACTACTTTCGCGAGAAGCGCGGCGTCACCGCCCCGGAGATGGTCGTGCCCATCTCGGCGCACGCGGCCTTTCACAAAGCGGCCCAGTATTTCAACATCAAGCTCAACGTCACGCCGCTCGACGACGACTTCCGCGCGAACGTGGACGCGATGCGCGCAGCGATCACGCCCAACACGATCGCGCTGGTCGCTTCGGCCGTGAACTTTCCCTACGGCACGATCGACCCGATCGAACAGATCGGCGCGCTGGCCGAAGAGCACAAGGTAAACCTGCACGTCGATGGCTGCCTCGGCGGATACTTGCTCCCCTGGGCCGAAAAGTTGGGCTATCCGGTTCCCGCATTCGACTTTCGCGTGCCGGGTGTCAGCTCAATGTCGTGCGACACGCACAAGTATGGATACGCGCCCAAGGGAACCTCGGTCGTCTTGTATCGCGGGCAGGAGCTGCGACGGCATCAGTATTTCACCTTGGCCGACTGGCCGGGCGGGCTGTATTACTCGCCGACGTTCTCCGGCAGCCGGCCCGGCGGGCTCAGCGCCGCGTGCTGGGCGGCGCTCGTCTCCGTCGGCGAGGCCGGTTATCTACGGGCGACCGCCTCGATCCTCGACGCCGTGAAGAAGATGCACGCGGGCATCCGCTCGATCCCCGGTCTCAAGATCCTCGGCCAGCCGCTCGGGCCCTTCGCGTTCGGTTCGGACGACGTCGACATCTATCAGGTGATGGACCAGCTTAGTGGTCGCGGCTGGGCGTTGACCGGCCTTTTGAATCCGGCGGCGATTCACGTGAGCCCGACGCTCCGCTGGGCGCAGCCCGGCGTGGCCGAGCGTTTCGTCGAGCACGTGCGTGAGAGCGTGCAATACGTGCGTGACACGCCGAACATCGAGGGCGGCATGGCTCCGATCTATGGCCTGGCCGCGGCGATCCCCGACCGCAGCTTCGTCCACGAGATGCTGCGCCAAGTGATGGACGTCTACTACCGCCTCTAAAAAAGTCTAAAAAAGGTGTCAGGAACCTTTTTTTGACACGCTCGCCTCGGATGGATAAAATCATCAGGCATGGGACGTCCACAACGAGCCGCCGTCGGGGGATATGTCTATCACGTGCTCAATCGGGCCAACGCCCGGCTGAAGATTTTTGAGAACGACGCCGACTACGAAGCGTTTGAAGCGGTGCTCGCCCAAGCGGTCCAGCGCAGCGAGACGCGGCTCCTGGCCTACTGCGTGATGCCCAACCATTGGCACCTGCTCGTCTGGCCGCGCGAGGACGGCGAGTTGTCGCGGTTCGTCGGCTGGCTCACGCTCACGCATACCCAGCGTTGGCATGCCCATCGCCAATCGATCGGCTCCGGCCACGTCTATCAGGGCCGCTTCAAGTCGTTCCCCGTGCAAGACGACGGACACCTGTACTCCGTCGCGCGGTATGTCGAGCGGAACCCGGTCCGGGCAGGGCTCGTGCGGCGTGCGGAGCAGTGGCGATTCGGCAGCTTGTTCCGCTGGCTGCGGGGCTCGACAGAGGACAAAGCGTTGTTGTCGGCCTGGCCGCGGCCGCGGCAGTCCGACTGGGTGGCGCACGTGAATTCGGTGCAAAGCGAGGCGGAATTGCAAGCCTTGCAGCAGAGCATTCAGCGCGGCAGTCCCTTCGGCGGCGAACGTTGGAGCACCCGAGCCGTGACCCGGCTAGGCCTGGAATCGACCCTCCGCCCCCGCGGCCGGCCCCGAAATCCCGAAAAAGGTTCCTGACACCTTTTATATTCCCGCTGCGGTGTCGGGCATGCTCACCGTGGTTCCGTCCACCAACTTTACCGGCCGGCCGTTCAGCAGACCGCGGTCGCTGACCCGCTCGTCGAGCGCACTGCCCACGTCGCGTGCCAGGCGAGCGCAAACGTGCTCCGGCAGCTTTTGACGTGCTTTGCAGTAGGGCCCCGTCTCGGCGGAGCAAGGACATTGGCCATGCACCGTCAAGAACGCCCGCAACCGCGCCACGGCCTGCCGGCAGGAGTGATCTGGGCAGAGCGTTTGGGAGAGAAAGGTCCACAGGGTTACCAGCGGCGAATACACGCAGTCACGCCACTGAACATCCTCGTCATCCAGCACACGCTCCACATACGATGCGGGCAACAACTCGCAAAACGGCAACTCGCCGGCTGCCAGCAATTTGTCCCGCTCACTTCGCACTTGGTGCGACACCCAACCCGCGATAGACTTCCACATCGCAAAGGCCTCTGTGCCTGATGAAGAGCTTGATAACCCTCATCTACGCACGGATGGCCTTTGCGCCTATCTCAATATCCCGCACCAACTTGCCAATTCAGGAAGTGCCATTCGTTCCTGACACCTTTTAGGAATCCACCTTTTAGGAATCCAAACTTGGGGGCAAGGTCACATCTACAATGCTTCGCTCGAAGAGTGGCTCAATAAGAAGGGGTACTGAGCCAAACGCCAGCCCTCCGCAAGAGATAGACAGTCTCGTTACTTCAATGCAACGACGAGTGCGGCTACAATTGCGGGTCACACCACTCGGAGACGGCTCTCGCCTGTTACGGCACTACACTCGACTCGTTTTTGGTATGGCCATGCAAGTCACTTTGTCAGACTTGGACTATCGGAAGGTCAATGAGCACTACTTAAGCCGCGAAAGGGTACATAGCCGCTTGCGGCACCTGCTCGTAACACAAGACGTAAGGTCCTTTGCCGAGCTGGCCCTTGGAATAAGTGACGGAGCCGGCAATTACAGCGCATCGGAACATGGCATGGGAGCTCTGATTCTCGCCGAATCAAATGAACAGGAAGTGTTCGACCTGGCCATTGCGATTGACGCCTGCACTCAGGTCAACCATCTTCCCCGACTTATCTACGACCATGGTATACATGGCCTGAAAATCGCGATTGGTAGCGAGATGGCGATGATGCTCAATCCGCAACTCTACTGGGTTGGCAATGTCAGGACCATCTGGTCGCACCTCATGGTCAAGCACAACATGAGCCAACAGCGAGCAAACGAAGAACTCAAGTTGTATCACGATGGCGACAGGGATTCTGAAATGGACTACGAAGTGTGGCGCGATGTCTATCTTCGGATGGAACCCGACATGCGTACACTCGGTGCAGAGGCCGCAAAAGCTGCTCAATCGCAAGGCGTCTCTGCGGGGGAGTTACGCTACATGTGGCCCGATGCGGTCGCGAGCTACTTGTTCGAGCGATGCTCAGTTAAACGGCCTAGACGGACGTGACCAGCCAACTCTGCACGCGGTTCAGCCTACGAAGATGGTTACCATCGAGAGGCTGAACAAACTCAGGCAATCTGTGAGCCGGGATTGCGTTGTACCTACGACAAGGAGGGTGATAGCGAATGGCCCATCGAGGGTCAAAAAAGGTGGGTCAAAAAAGGTGACCCAAAAAAGGTGTCAGGAACCTTTTTGCGTATCCCCCTCGCCGCGATACCTTCGCGCCGAAGCGAGTCCGGTTCAAGAGCCGGCCTTACACCAGTTCCGCCACCGGCCCCTGCTCAACCAGATACTGCGGGCGGCCGGTCGCATCTTGAATCGTCGTCGACGAAACGTCGATGCCCAGGTTGTGATAAAGCGTGGCCACGACCTCCTGCACGTGCACCGGGCGGCTATTGGCATAGGCGCCCAGCCGGTCGGTCGAGCCGATCGCCTGGCCGGTCCGCATGCCGCCGCCGGCCAGCAGCGCACAACTCACCTGCGGCCAATGGTCGCGGCCGGCTTCCTTATTGATGCGCGGCGTGCGGCCGAACTCGCCCCAGGCGATGACCGCCACATCGTTGAGCATGCCGCGTGCTTCGAGGTCTTCGATAAGCGCGCTGAAGCCCTGGTCGAGCTTCGAGCCGTGATCGCGCACCAGGTCGAAGTTCGCGCCGTGGCTGTCCCAGCGGCCGTAGGTCGTGGTGACGCAGCGCACCCCGGCTTCGATCAGCCGCCGCGCAAGCAACAAATGCTCGTTGTCGGTGTTCGCGCCGTCGTAGGTGTAGTTGAACGGCTTACCGGTGCCGTACCGCTCGCGAATCTTGGGGTCCTCCTTGCTCAGGTCCAGCGCTTCGAGCAGTTTGCTGGAAGTCAGCACGTCGAATGCCCGTTCGGTAAAGGAGTCGAACGCCTCCGAGCGGCCCTGAGCGTCGACGATTCGCCGGAACCCATCGAAGCTGGCCCGGAGAGCCTTGCGATCCTCGAGCCGGTCGAGCGAGATGTCGTTGAGCCGCATGTTGGCCATGCCCGGCCCATCGGGCAGGAATGGCACATACGACGGGCCCAAGTAGCCGGGCGTGCCGGGATCTTTCCAGACGCCCAGGTTTGCTAATCCGACGAACGGCGGCACCGAGCGATCCACCGGCCCCCGCAACTTGGAAATCGCCGAGCCCAGGCACGGCCGCCCGCCGAGCGTTTGCAGACTTTCGCGCGTCCAGCCGGTGTTGCACTGGTACGGCTCGTGCCGATCGACCGTCCCCACGACCGAGCGAATCACGGCGCAGCGATCCATGATGCTGGCGATGCGCGGAAAGCACTCGCCGATCTGAATGCCGGGCACGTTGGTCGAGATCGGGCGAAACTCGCCCCGGATTTCCGAGGGGGCCTCGGTCTTGATCTCCCACATATCCTGATGCGGCGGCCCGCCGCCGAGAAAGATATGAATCACGGCCTTGTGACTACGGCCACCGGTTCTCGCTTCCGCACGCATCAGATCGGCAAGATTGAGCGAAGCCGCGCCCAGGCCGAGCGCTCCGATCTTCAGAAACCCGCGTCGCGAGACGCGATCGCAAAACTTTTGTTGGCGGCGGCCGAGTAACGTCAGCATTCCCTATCCCCTGGGGACTTGTCGGAAATTCGCATCAATGCACCTTGATGTTAACCGAGACCCGAGCTTCGTCAATCGGCGCACCGAGCCACGCACCGCATTCATACACCTCGGCCGATTGCGAAAAGCCGAAGATTTGTGAAATGCCAATTGACAGGCCTTAACCAGCCAGTAGAATCGGCAGCATCTATTGAGATTCAATCTCAATAAGATCGCTCGCTGATGCCCGCCTGTCAGGCACTCTCTCGCCTGCATCGCTCGCCACGCTCGCTATCGCTGGCAAGTTTCCCGTTTTGTCTTTCTTAGATTGGAGTGACCTAATGCGCGCAAATGTGCGGATCCTATTGCTATTGGCCCTCGGAGTGCTGGGAATTCCCACGGCTTCCCAAGCGGCTCCCGTGACTACGGCTTGGACGTTCGAACGTTCGGAAGAGCAAGTCGCCTTTAACCGGGCGAACAACCATCGCCTCACCGACGGCTCGGGCGTCGAGCCCAACGTTAATCCAGGCTGGGCAACGCTGCACCTGATCGAGCAAAGCCCCACGACGGATTCGAATGGTAACCCGGGCCCCTACGGAACGGCCGTCCTCGACCCCGGCACGGTGACCCCCGGCTTCGCCGCGTCGTACCACCACGACGAACCTTATTACGGTCCGGGAGGCGTGTACGGCTACCCCGTGCCGCCCAGCTATACCGGCCCCTGGGGATTGTACAACAACATGGGAAGCGCCTACTCGGGAGTCGGAAACCTCGACTTCGGGGTCGCTACGCGTGTGATGAGCGGAACGGGCACGCCCACAGACGTGGCCAACGTTAGCGCTTGGGCGGCCGGAAAATCGCTGGCCGAGATCGGCGCGGCGCTGAACCGCTATCAGATCGACGTCGGCAGCTTCATCGCCAACGAAGTCGATCTCACGTTTCGCGTCGCGATCGAAGGCGTGGGCCCCACGCTCGCAGGCCAGGCGGCCGGCACATACGCGACCTCGTTCGAGATCGCCCAGGCGCTTTCGCCCATCAGCCTGACCGTCGACGGAGTTGCCTATGCGCCGGTGGCGACGCTCGTCAGCTATGACGAGAGCGGCCACGGCAATCGCCACTCCTACTTCGCCGGAGGCAAGGCCGAAGTCTGGGAGTTCACCTGGAATGCCCTCCCCGTCGACGCCGCCCTCGGCGGATTCATCAGCTTCGGAGACTTTCCGGGCTCGGTGATCACCTCGCTCGAGGTTGCCCAAGTTCCAGAGCCGGCCACGGTGGTGCTGCTCGGCACTGCCGGCATTGCGTTGTGCGCCATCCGTCTGCGCGGCCGCCGCACGGTAAGCAAAGTTCGTTCAACAAAAAAGTAGTCGTTTACCAAACCCAAGTCCATGTTTAAGGATCTACTATTGATGATACGTTTTCATCGTTTGCTGACACGGTCTTCAGCCGCGGCCCTCGCCACGCTCGGCTTGTGCCTGGGTGGGCCGGCCCGGGCCGACTTTGTCGACCCGGCAACCGCCAGTCTGCCGTTTCCAAACTGGACGCGGCCCGAGACGTCGAGTACCGGCGACTCGGCAACCGCCTTGGCAACCAACACGACCTACCAGTTTTGGGACGTTTTTCGAAGCACGGCCGGCGGAAACATCAACCCGCTCACCGGGCTTCCCGTGGGCCAGCCGAACGTGCCGCAAGCCATTGCCAATACCCCGGATTGGGCCAATCCGCACGGAACCCCCAATGCCTGGGATCGCCACGCGCCAAATCTTGGCCAACCGGGATTCAACCCGCCGAATCCGAGTTCGCAATCGTTTCTGACGAGTGGCGGAAATATTTACTCGTTCAGCGACGTGATTCAGCCCGCCGCCGCCATTCCCACCGAAGGCATCGCCGGCAACCTGCTGAATGTCATGGTTCAAGTCAAAAGCCTGGGCATGGACATTTTGCTCCTCGACAATCAGACGGTCGACTACTACCTGCCGGGCGCAACGACGCCCATCGGCTCGGTCACTTTCCCGGCCGCGCTCAGCGCGAACGGCGTCTCGGTCCGCGATCTACCCAACTTCACGTACACCGAACTGTACCGTGGAGAGGACGAAAGCGGCTTCGGCGGCGCTCCGGTGGAGCACTTGTGGACTTTTACGATTCCCGACACGGGAAATCTGGAGCTGCAATGGGCCTGGGGCGGCGTATCCTCGTCTTGGGACATGCTGTCGGTGGATACGATCTCGGTACCCGTTCCTGAACCGTCGACCTGGCTGTTGACGATCATCGGCAGCGCAAGCGTCCTAATAGCCGCCCGCCGAGGCAGAATCTCCCGAGCGGCCCTTCGTCATTAAGGTTGTCCGATTCCGCGAGAACGTGTCTTCACATTCGCTCTCAAGGCCCGAGGTCGTGAATTCGGCAGCGCCAATCGAGAAGGGTAAAGCAAACGAATCCCCGAAGATTCGTCGCTGGAACCCGACGAAGAGTGGCGGCCAAAGTCGCGAGCGAAGCCGAAATTGCAATGGGAAGGCACGTTCTCAGCGCCAGGCAAGGACGCCGCCCAGAAGGCGTAAGTTTGGCGGCAATCGGACACGCGTTCCCTAATTGTTTCGCTGGCCGGTGGCGCTCCCCTCGCCGCCGGCCAGCGAAACCCAAACGGTCGCCAGCGGGCAGAATCGGCGTTTGACGTTCACGTCTATATTCCAGCACTCGAATGGGAATCCGGCAACGCGCCGGGCCAAATATTCGCGCTCGATTTGACGCACGGATTGATATTGTCCGAATCGACGCGCGCGGCTTGAATGGTCCCGCAGGAATGACGCGGGACGAGGTGTCGATGCTCGGATCGGCGCCGGCGCTCCCGCATAGCTATCCCAGGGAAGCGCACAATGAATATTCGATGGATTCGCTTGGCGACGGGAATGTTGGTAATCGCAGTCATGGTTTTGACGGCCGAACACGCCCGGGCGATACGCTACGGCCTGGGCCCCTCGAAGGACGATTGGGGCCTGAAGTACGAAGTCGCGGTGCAAGAAGCCGGCGACGGCAAGCTGACCGTCACGTTCACGCTCGCGGACGAAGGTCGGCTAAAGCCCATCTACTCGCTCGACCTGGTTGTCTTCAGCAAGCAGACCGACAGCCAGGGCGGCCGTTCGTACGACGTATTGGAACCCATCAAGCTCACCGCGGGCCAAGACGGCAAACGCGCGGGCGAAGTGCAGATTCGCAAAGAATTTCTGGACCGCGCCAAGATTCGGATCATCACGCTGACGGTCGACGGCAAACGCCAACCATCGGGCGGCGCGTTCTATGACATTCCGCTTGCGAAGTTCGCGAACAAGCCCGCGCCCTAGCAGGCTGCGGAAAAACTCGGCAGCCTGATGGGATCGCAGGGATGTGATCCCAAAATAGCGACGCGGGGGCGTTATTTTGCGAGCGGTGCGGAGCTTCGCTTCGCACTTCGCGAGGCGGAAAAAGGTCCACGATGACCTTTTTCCGCAGCCCGCTAGATGGCTCCTAAACTCCGGGATTCATGGCGCCGCACAGCCCAGACGCTCGTTCTATCCCGTGGCGTCGGCGCGGGTGAGGCGCTAGTTCCGTTGGCGTCTCGGCTCGCAGACGTTACGCAGCCATCGCGGGGCCAGGCGTATCACCGCTTACCGCGGAAGTCGCGCGCCACCACGTTTTGCAAACCTGCGCTTTGCGAACTTGCTCAGTAGCGTCATGCCCGGTGGCTTGGGCTGCACTGCCAAAAAGCCAGGCACGTCCCTGAGTGCTCGGGGGCGGTGGCCGGGGCCACATCCACACCCTTGTTTCTCTAGCATTCCCAATGGATCAAACTTGGGAGCAAGGTCACCGCCCCAGTGCGTCGTAGACGTAGAGGACCGAAGCCGTGGGAGTGATGTTCGTGTAGATAGCCAGGTCCGGGAAGAATAGCTTGCTCTGGGGCCGGCCGAAGTCGTCGTACTGGTAGAACTGGACATCGAGCATCGTGTTTAACATTGTCGCTCGATGATTTTTTGTACCCTACGGGTATTCATTCGTTTGCGGTCATCAGACTCGTTGGATCCAGGCACCAAAACGACTCCCAATCCCAGGCAAAGGGAAACAGCCCCGCCTTGTAGAGCGTGAACAACGTCTCCATCGGAACATACCGAGTGCTGGCACTTGCGGCCCGAGCATGAATAATGCCACCGAGGTGCGTCGTCACGGTAGTGCATATCTGATCGTGAAATTGCGGCCAATCTGCTTGCAATAGATTTTGAGCAAACATCCACTCGGAAAACCTTCTAATCTGGTCCGATTGTCCAATCCGTTCGCACAGCGACTCGGTCGTCCGACCCACGAGTTCCTGAAACTGTTCAGGCCCAAATTGATGAATGAGGCGATAAGCGCTGGTAATGTCTGTCACGACATCATTCAACGTGACAAAACGAGACTCCTCGTTATTAATATCGATCTCTTTAAACCAAATCGATTCGTCCTTGAGTACAAATGAATTTTGGCAATCGATGAGGGACGGAAAGCAACTGCGCTGAAAGAACTGGTCACCGTGAACCCACTCTACAACCTCATCAATTAACTGCCTCGCTATCGCTTCTGATTCGAACATAGTACACATCCTAGCCCCAAGAGTGGGTTGCCGTACGACCAATTCGGCAATCTAAAAAACCCAAGCAACGGAACGATCTGTTAGAAGGGAAGGATAGCACGATAGATAGAGCAACTATTCTTCTGTAAACGCGTCGCGTTCTTGATGGGGTGGGGTTAGTTGGTTTCCAGGTTGAGGTAGATTTCTCCGGTTTCCCAGTCTTCGCTGGTTTCTTGGAAGATGGCGGCCGAAGTCGCGAGCGAAGCCGCCAATTGTGGATGGGAATATTGCCGAGGTCATTGATGTGCTGATCGAGTACGCAGCATAGGGGAGTAACGAGGACATCACGGATGATTGCCTCTTACCATCTCGTATCGCATAGACTGCCGAAACAGCGCCCGCAATCGCATCGACGGCCACGGCCAGTTTACCATATGCTCCCCGGCTCGTTTCCGAACGGATTCCGCGGAGCCCTGCTTTCCAAGCAGCTAAACGCTTGCGCGATATCTTCAAAATCCGCGTTAAGAAATCCCAGTCTAAAGGTGACGGGCGCATGTGCGTGCTGGAATCGTGCGATATCTTGGACATTCATGGAAATCTCCGCAATTCGATCACGCCACCTCGCCTTCGCGATTGGTCGCCAAGATGACCGCGGCGGAATCGCTAGCGCCTCACGCGATCATCGCCTCGGAGCCCGCCAGTTCGGCGCGCACGCGCGTCAGGTCGGCCTCCGGCACGCGCCACAGGTACAATCCTTCCTGACTCAAGGGCGTCAGCGAGCCGTGCCCCGCGGCGTATTGCCGCACGGTTTCAGGGCCCACTCGCTGCGCAAGCTGCGTTGCATTCAGAATATTGTAGGGGTGAACGTCGCGCCGATTCGAGCAAATCGTTGTGCCGCCAGACGAGCGCATCGATCGCGTTCAGCTCGTCGTCCACGTCGAACGGCTCGCCCGGCCGCGCGGCGTCCGCCAGCCGTAGCACGTCGCGCGTCAATTCGGCGCAGCGATCCAATGCGTTCGAGGATCACAAGGAGCCCGAGAAAATTCGATGGCGAATGAAGAGGAGCTCAAGCGCGCTCGGCGCCGCATCTCAAAAGGCGGGGCGGAAGGTGATCCCGAGATTACTAATCAACCGTGGATTCGATACACGTTGTTCAATACACGTTGCTCGACACGCGTTTGGCACGCTCAGCGAGTCAGGCGTCTTGGCGCCGTTGATCGGCTGCTTTCTGTGCTTCGGTGCGTCGATCCATGATCCAGTCTTGATATTCGGCGCGGTGCTCTTTGGCGAGTGCAATGAAAAAGCGTTCAAGCGTGGCGATCGTGGATGGGTCGAGTTGAGTAATCGTATAAGCTTGAACTTCCCAGCGTCGATTCGATTTGAAGGGGCCGCACGTTTCAATATCTTGCGCCGAGAGTGCGATTTGCATTTGCTTAGCCGCCTGTCTCGTGGGTAAGTACAAATAGTGAATCAACGGATGTGTGGTATCGGGCCAGTCATCTGGATTCTCTTGGTCAGATTGATGGATGTCCTTGCCACCTGGATAGAAGTCATAGGCGTACTCTTCCGCTGGAATCAAGTCAGCGTTCAGCAGTTCGTGACGCAGGCACATTTCCTGGAACCGCTCGGAGACCACCACGGTGCCACGCAGCCCAATGGGATGGAAAATATCTTGGCCCGTCCACGAATCGGATTCAAGGGCCACCCGTTTCCAACGGGTGATCATGCCGCTGAGGCAATGGTTGCAAGTTGGCGGATCGGTCCATTCCATTTCAGACGCGATTGGGTCAATTCGCGCCGGTCCGTCGAAGAGTGGCGCATAGAAGTATGCTGGTGGTTCAGGCCGTCTGCGCCGCCTCGAAGTCAGCTTCGTTACTTCCACGGGATGCAGGGTCGTGAATCCTGTTAACCCATGTTTCCGATATAAGTCGGCCGCCTGCTGAGACAACAGCAATCCATTTCCAGCATGGAAAATGATGTCTGCATATTCGCGGCCAATGAGCTCGAGTTCAGCCTGATACGGTGGCAGCCAAGTCAGCGCACTCACGAAGATGCCGCAGACCGGACAGGTCCGCGCATCGCCCATATCCGTGGTTACTACGAACGCATTGGTCAACGCATAGTGGTCGTGAGATTGCTTGAGTACGAAGAACTTCATGTCAACATGTCCTTCATTTTTTGCGAAACCGCGAAGCTAAGTCCGATTGTTGATAACGCCGCGTTAGCCACTCCTCGAACTGCTGAGGGGTTACATAGCTGCGTTCATTGATCCAGCTTACAACCTCTTCATCCAGTTTGGCATGCCAACGTTGGTATCCATGATGCGCATCATAGCTTACGGCTTCATACTCAAACCGGGAGTCTCGGTATTTGTATTTCCCACGTAAAAGAGGCTGCGTTTCCAACGCAGCATGCACCTTCTTCGATATGGCATGGTGAATCTGTGCGGTTCCCTTCCGAACACCAGCCTTTACCGCTGCCGTGGCGGGCGCCGGCTTGGGCGTCACGCCCCGTTTGAGAACCTCGATCGCTTCTTGGGGGCTTTTGGCTTTTTGGGCCTTGG
>CAZRCI010000007.1:0-185099 GCA_964598535.1 uncultured Planctomycetaceae bacterium
ACGCCCACGCTGCGCTCTGGGCGTGCCACCCTCCCGTTGTGCGCGGCGCGATGCGCTTGAATGAATCGCGGTAAGCACTTCAGGCGATGCGCGATCCCAATTCGCCCGACAGGCTGCGAGCCCGCGCCTTCGACTTCGTGCAGTCGCGCGATTCTGCACCAAAAAAATCGAGTCGAAAGAGGGCCAGGCTTTCTGATAAGCTCGCGCCCGACGGTTTGAGTTCCATTTGATTTCGTTGGGTATCGACAAGAGCCCGCCGCGTCTCGTGCGGCCAGGTATATCGACGACGTCGGACGCAACGGGCTGAACTGGAGTCACTTGCTCCTTGCGTTGCCGATGATGAGCTTCTTGCGCGGGAACGTCAAGCGAGTCATGGTTTCCTTTTGATTTTGCTCTCTATGCAAAACGCAAGGAGTTCGCCCCGATGACTCACCACGATCAATCTAATGCCCGCGACGAAGTTGTCCACCTCCTGGCCGAGCAGGCTTCGAAAGCATGGCTCAGGCACTTGAAACGCTCCTCAGCGAAGCGATGAAGCTGGAACGCTCCGCTGTGCTTGGCGCCGGCCCCTACGAGCGCACCGAATCGCGAATCGGCGAGCCAATGGCATAAAACCCAAGACCGTCACCGCCGACTCGGCGCGTGAGATCTGGTTGCGCACGTGACCGCGATCGTCGTGCTGTACGACCATGTGCCAGAACGTTCGTGGCGGGTATCGTTAGGCGAAGATCTCGCGAACGACGTTGCCGCCGACATCGGTGAGTCGGAAGTCGCGGCCGGCGTAACGGTAGGTGAGCGCCTCGTGGTCGAGGCCCAGCAGCGCGAGCAGCGTGGCGTGCAGGTCCATCGTGTGCATCTGGCCTTCGACGGCATGTTGACCATATTCATCGGTGCCGCCGTAGGAGAAGCCGGCCTTCACGCCCGCGCCGGCCAGCCACATCGGATAGCCGGTGATGTTGTGATCGCGGCCGTCTTTTCCCTGTGCCGTGGGCAAACGTCCGAACTCGCTGCCGAAAAGCACGAGCGTTTCGTCGAGCAAGCCGCGCTGTTCGAGATCGGCAAGCAGCGCCGCGGTGGGCTGGTCGGTGGCGGCCGATTGGGTGATCAGCCCCTTGTGCAGGTTGTTGTGATGATCCCAGCCGGGATGGCAAATCTCGACAAAGCGCACGCCGGCCTCGCTCAAGCGGCGGGCCATGAGGCACTGCCGAGCGAAGCTGCCCGCGGGGCCGTCCTTGACGCCGTACGCATCCAGCACGTGCCGCGGTTCGTCGGAAAAGTCGAGCAGCTCAGGCACCTTGCCTTGCATGCGGAACGCCAACTCGTAGGACTCGATCACGCCATCCAATTGATCGGGCGCGCCGGGCTTTTTCGCCAGGTCGCGATTCATGGTCTGGATGAAGTCGAGCTGCTTGCGCTGGAGACGTGACGACACCTGTGGCCGCAGGTTCGGCAAGTAGCCCGAGTCGTTGATCTTCGTGCCTTGGAAGTGTGCGGGCAAAAAGGCGCTGCCGAAGTTGGCCACGCCGCCGAAGTTCGGCGGAGGGTTGATCGTGATATAACCGGGGAGATCCTGATTTTCGGTCCCCAGGCCGTACATCAGCCAGGCGCCCATCGAGGGACGCGTGAGCGAGACGATGGCCGTGCCGGTATGCAACTGCATCACGGCTTCGGGATGTGCCGGCGTATCGGTGTGCAGGCCGCGAATGAAGCACAGTTTGTCAACGTGCTTCGCCACGTGCGGATAGAGTTCTGAAACCCAGGTTCCGGTCTGGCCGTGCTGAGCGAACTTGAATTGCGAGGCGACCAGCGTGCCGCCGCCGGGCCCGATCTTACCGTCGTCCTGCTGCAGCTTGGGCTTGTACTCCCAAGTGTCCATCTGCGAAGTGGCGCCCTGCATGAACAGGAAGATAATGCGTTTGGCCTTGGCCGGAAAATGCGGCGGCTTCGGAGCCAGCGGTCCGGGGGCTGTGGGGCTCTCCGCCGCCGCCGCAGCTCGCTTGCGACCCGCGAGCATTCCGGCCAAGGCCAAGTATCCAAAGCCCGCGCCGGCGCTCCGGAGGAGACGCCGGCGCGAGGGAAGATGTGAGCCGTTCGCCTGTACGTTGCGTTGTGAGAACATGCGTCCGATCCTGCGGGATTGTCTGTTGGTGTGCGGGAACCCATTACGGGAGGAAGCGGAACTCGGCCGAAGCAAACAGCGCCTGGCAGAGGCTCGCCCAGGCAGCCGCGGCGGGCGAAGCCGCGACGACATCCGGCTCGGTCGCCGGCGCATCGGTCTGATCGATTTCGTCCGGATTGGCGGGAGGCTTCTTCTCGGTGATTGCGGCATCACCGTTTCCGGTAGTCTCGTCGGGCGCGGACTGAGCGACACCGCCGGAAGGCGCCGCGGCGAGCAACTCGCCCGCTTCCGCTTGCAGTTCCGTGACGTAGGTGAGCGCGCGTTCGATCTCGCCGGTCGTTGCCTCACGGGCGAGCGTCTGGCGGAAGGCGGTACTCACACGAGCACGATCATCGAGGTTCGCCTCGGCAAGCAACCGCTCGGCGAGCGCCAGCGCCTGGCGGCGGACGAATGGATCGTTAAGCATATACAGCGCTTGCGGCGGGACGGTGGTCGCGTCGCGGCTGCCGGTGACCATTCCCTGATCGGCAAAGTCGAAGACGTCGAGCGAGCGGGGCGTAATGCCGCGTAGCAACGGCAGATACACGCTCCGCTTGCGGCTTTCGAGCGCGAGGTCGAGCAGGCGCAGAGCTTCGGGGCCATTGTTGCGCAGCTCGATGACCTGTAACTGTGTGGCGGGCGAGCTTTCGCCGGGGACTCGATCGAGGTTCGACGACGCCGCCAACGTGGCGTCGCGCAGCTCTTCGGCCGTCAGTCGGCGAGGATCGTGACGCCACTGGAAACGATTTTGAGGATCGACGGCGAGGCTGGCCTCCGCGTCGTCGGCGCTCAGGCGATACGTCCGGCTAAGCACGAGCGTACGAACCAGCTTTTTGATCGACCAGCCTTCGCGCACAAACTCCGCCGCCAGATAGTCAAGCAGCTGGGGATGCGTTGGGATGTCGCCGTTGATGCCGAAGTTGTCGACGCTGCTGACGATGCCGCGACCAAACAAATGGCTCCAGACGCGATTGACAATGACCCGCGACGTGAGCGGGTTGTGTTCGCTGGCGATCCAATCGGCGAGTTGCAGGCGGCCGCTTTCACCGGCGGGAATCGCCGGCACGCTGTCGATTTGCACGACGCTCAAGAAGCCGCGCGGAACGGTGGGGCCGAGCTGCTCGGCTTCGCCGCGGATACGAATCTGGGTATCCGCGACTTGGGCCGCGTCGCGAACGCCGAACGCCGCCCGGCCGCCGTTGGCCACGGGGTCTTTGAGCGCGTTGAGCTCCATCCGCAGGCGGTTCATTTTCTGGCGCGCGATGGCGCGTTTGGGACGGCCATCGTCGCCCAGCTCGTTGCCTTCCGGTTTCCCGCGAAGGGCCTGGAATTCTAGGCGGGCGACTTCGACTTTCTCTTCGAGCTCTTTGATTTTGGCGGCCGCTTCGGGACTGGGCTCGAAGCGGTCAGCCTCGGAACCGATCTGCAAGATCATCTGCGGATCGTAGTAGTCGAGTCCGCCGCCGCCCATTTTGTTGCGCACCCCGGCGCAGAGATCGGTGCTGGCGAAGATGCCTGCCAAGGCGTAATAGTCGCTGGCGGGAATCGGATCGAACTTGTGGTCGTGGCAACGAGCGCAACTGGCCGTGATCGCCAGAAACGAACGGCTCACCGTGTCGATCTGCTCGTCGATGTTGTCCATCACGAAGCGGGTTTTGAATCGCTGGTTCACGTCCTTGACGCCGAGGGCCAAGAATCCGGTCGCAACGCGCTGTTCGTCACGCTGCTGGTGGCCGGCCGCGGGTAGCAAGTCGCCAGCGATTTGTTCGCGAATGAATTTGTCGAACGGTTTGTCGGCGTTGAAGGCCGCGATCACATAGTCGCGATAGCGCCAGGCATGAGGATAGGGTAAGTTGCGCGACGAACCGGTCGATTCGGCGTAGCGAGCCACGTCGAGCCAATGACGCCCCCAATGCTCTCCATAGGCCGGCGAAGCCAGCAGACGATCGACCAGCTTCTCGAGCGCGTTGGGCGAGTCGTCGCTTAAAAACGTTTCGACCTCGGCGGCCGTGGGAGGCAGGCCCGTGAGATCGAAGGCGATGCGCCGGATCAGGGCCGCGCGCGACGCATCTGGATTCGGCTGGAGACCGGCGGCCTCGAGCCGCGCCAGGATAAAGCGGTCGATGTCGGTGGCGGGCCAGGCCGTGCCGGCCACTGGCGGCGGCGAAATGTTCGCCAGCGGCTGCCAGGCCCAGTGCTGTTGCCGCAAGCGATCATACTCGGGATCGGTCGAACCAAGATCGTAGTCTTCGTCGGGGCCGGGCCAGGCGGCGCCGTCGTCGATCCAGCGTCGTAGGTCGGCGATTTGTTCGGCGTCGAGTTGCTTACCGGGAGGCATCTTCAATTCGCCATCGGCATGCGAGATGGCTCGCAGCAACAGGCTGTCGTGGGCATTTCCGGGCACGACGGCCGCGCCGCGGTCACCGCCGGCGAGGAGGCCGTTGCGGTCATCGACGCGCAAGCCGCCGCTGGGCTTCGTGGCGGCCGAGTGGCACGTGTAGCAATTGTCGACGAGGAGCGGGCGAATTTTCGATTCGAAGAACTCGAGCGATTGGGCGCTGAACTCCGCGGGTCCGGCGGCTACGCCATGTCGTGCGGCAGAGGCCATCGCGAGGAGGAACGCGAGCGATCCGATAGAGAGCCGTGCCAGCGTGCGGGGGTATTGAATGTTCATCCTGAGTTACACCTTGAATTTTAAAGATACGGAGCCTGCTGCCGAGCCCGAAAGCCCGGCAGCAGGACATCCGTATCCATCCACTCCCTACGCAACAATTTCACGCTTGTGGCCGTTGCGGCGGCGAGCCACGAAGGCCACGCCGGCGACGCCCAGGCCCAGCAGCACCAGGCTCGAAGGCTCTGGGACCGCCGAGATGTTCAAGTTCACCTGACCGGGGATCGACAGGTCGACGGCGGCCAGGAATTGGGCTGGCAAACCGAGAACATTCAGGCCTTCGCCGGTGAGAAAACCTGAATAGTCGAACAACCGATAGGTTCCGATGCCGAAGCCGGCGAGCGGATTGACGAGCAGCGAGCCGGCGAGGTTCAAGTCGCCGCTGACGATCGTGAGATCGTTTACACCGCCGCCGACGACACCCGGCGTATCGAGCTCATAGAAGAGCTGCGACTCGGCCGCCAGCGAGAGACTTCCCAGGCTGAGCGTTCCGGTCGAGTTACCGGGCGAAAGA
Organism: uncultured Planctomycetaceae bacterium; assembly: GCA_964598535.1. Taxonomy (GTDB): domain Bacteria; phylum Planctomycetota; class Planctomycetia; order Pirellulales; family PALSA-1355; genus JALHMI01. The sequence continues at coordinate 5,344 of CAZRCI010000007.1, forward strand.
ATCGCACCATCCAGCACGCTGACGCTACCGGCGATGAACCCGCTACCGCCAAGCGTACCGCCATTTTCGACGGTCACCGAACCGTTGCCGGTCGCCGAGCCAACGGTGTTATTGGCCAAGAGCGTGCCGTTGAGCACCGCAGTGTCTCCGGCATAGGTGTTGTTTTGCGTCAACTCGAGAATGCCATTGCCACCCTTGCGAAGCCCGCCATTGCCCGAGACCTCTTCGGTGAGCGTCAACCGGCTGAATGACTGGTTCTGCGTGTTCCCGTTGACGAAGATTCTAGAATCGGTGGCCAACGAGATTGGGTTGTTGAAATTGGCAATCGTGCCGTTGTTCTGGAAGCGCAACGCACCTTGGTTGTTGACGCCCGTGGCTTTGCCCGGGCCGTTGAGGGTGAGCACAGCGCCTGGGGCCAGGTGCCAATCGGTGACGGAGCCGGAGCCGAATTGGAATTGTCCGCCGCTATTGACGACGACGGCTTCGGCATTTCCAAAGTAATTCTCGGTGACGCGAACGGCGCCCTGGTTGACGACGAGCGTCCCTTGAAATCCTTCGCCGGCAGCGGGAATCTGATCATACGAAAACTGGATATTGCCGGCGCCTTCCTTCGTGAGCGTGATGCCGGGCGCTGCCTGGATGCCCGCCTCGGGACTATTGGGCGTGCTCGTGAAGTTCGTGCCGGTGTTGTTGTCCAGAGCACGGTTTTGCGTAATCACCGTATTCGAGGCCAGGGTTACCCGAGCGGCCACGACGGTCTGGCTACCGCTGTCGACAGCGCCTTCGGCAAGATTCAGATTTTCGGTCCAGGTGGCGGGAACCGATGGGTCTGAAGTCTGGAAGGTCAACGAACCGGCGCCATTGGGTCCGAAACGGATGTTGCGGTTGTTGGGATCGTTGACGTCGGCGGGGTTGATCGCGCCAACGTGGTTCAGCGTGACATGACTGATGACCACGTCCAGGTCCAGCGGGCCGGGTTCCTGTAGTTGAATATTGCCCTGATTGGCGCCGCCCTGCGTCCAAAGCGGATAGTTGAAAACGGCCGTTTCGTCGATTTGGTAGGGGAAACCATCGGAGCCGAACGGTGCGCCTGTCCAACGGCCGGGCGCGCCCCAATTCGCGGCTGTGCCGGTGCCTGGGGGGGCCACCCACGTATATTGGGCGAGCGCCGAGCCAGGGGCGGCGGCGAACAAGGCGGCGGCGATATGAGGGGTAAAGTGAGTCACAGTGTTTAGAAGCGATCGTGCGATGCGTAGCATGAATAGAAATTCCTAGTTGCAAGAGCGAATCGGAAAGAAATCAAACACCTAAAGGGAGCGGCATTCGACTTCACATTTCGATTCACTTCACGAGCGTTTCCTCCTTTCGATAGCAAGAGTGTGGGAAATCGGATGGTGTGATCAATCGTTGGTGTTACCTGCTATTTGCTTGCCGCGCGACGTTGTGCCGCGGCCGGACCACGGCCTTGCCGATTCCAGCGAGGCTTGACCAGCTCGGCGTTCCAGGCGAGGTACGCCTGGCGCAAGGTGGCAGCTTTTTCAGACTGCGAGTCCGCGAGATCGGTTTGCTCGCCAATGTCGCTGGAGAGATCGAACAGTTGCGGCTGGCTTCCGGCGGTTTGGAGAAGCTTCAGATTGCCCTGGCGAATCGCCCATTGATCGCCAAACCGCCAATACAGTTGCTGATGCGGCGCGCCGGACGCCTGCCCGGTTACATAGGGCACGAGGTTGACGCCGTCGATCTGGCGATCGTTCCAATGCGATGAACCGGCCACGGCCACGGCCGTCGCGGAGATATCGAGCGAGATCACCGGCTGTTCGTAGACCGTGCCTGCCGGCACGCGGCCCGTCCAGCGAAGCAGGAAGGGAACGCGAACGCCGCCCTCCCATACGGAACCTTTGGCACCCCGCAGCGGGGCGTTGTTGCTGGTGTTCCCTTGCGGCGGACCACCGTTATCGCTGACGAAGAACACCAGTGTCTGTTCATCGAGCTGGAGCTCGTGCAAGGCGTCGAGAACACGGCCGACGTTATCATCGAGCGCGCTGAGCATCGCGGCATACGAGCGATGCCGTTGGTCGGCGATGTGTGCGAAGCGATCCTGGTACTTGGCCGGCGCCTGGAGCGGCGTGTGAACCGCGTTGAACGTGAGCTGCAAATAAAATGGATGATCGGCGTGCCGCCGGATGAAGTCCACGGCTTCGCGGCCGAAGGCATCCGTCAGATACTCTTGCTCATCGACCGGCTCGGAGTTTCGAAGAATTGGCAAAACATCGTCTTCGGAATTGGCGGGCAGGTAACGCCGAGCTCCTCCGAGGAACCCATAGAATTCGTCGAATCCGCGCCGGTTCGGATGGAACTGCTCGTCGAAACCAAGATGCCATTTGCCGACCAGGCCCGTCCTGTATCCAGCAGCCCGCAACGCGTCGGCCACGGTGCTCTCCTCGAGCGGCAAGCCGATATGCTTGCGGTCTGATTCCGGGAAAGGACCGGGATTGAACTCATGGCCGAATCGCTGTTGATAACGTCCGGTCACGAGGCCCGCCCGCGTGGGACTGCATACGGGGCACGAGACATATCCGCTAGAGAATCGGGCGCCAGCGGCCGCCAGCGCGTCCAAATGGGGCGTGGGGATTTCCTTGCCGCCGTGAAAGCCGACGTCGGCATAGCCCAGATCGTCGGCAACGAGCACCACGACGTTCGGTTGCCGGGGGGTGTCCGCCGCGAGAATCTCGGGGCTGGATGCGATGACGAACGCGACGAGGAGCGCGCTTTTCGTGAATTGGGTTGCGATATTCATAGTGCGAGAATCGAGCGTCTGGGGTGCTAGAAAGGTTGTTTCCATCTCTGGAGTGCGTTTAGAAATCGGGGCTCACGATCTCATCTCCGGCCCGGGTACCTAAGGCGCGCCAGATGGCCAGGTCGATGTTCGAGTTCACGAACCGCACGCTGCCATCCGCCAGAGCGAGATTGACGCCATCGACGTGGCGGCTGGAAGCGGTCACGGCGCCGCCGTTGTTGTTGGGTGAGTTGCCGCGTGTGATGTTGAGCGTGTTCGGTGGCATCACGTGGTTGTATCGAGTGGTCATATAGTTGCCGAAAATCCAGTTGCGGCCCGCAAAGGACGTCTGCTTGTTGGCACCGACCATCGTGCTCGTGTTCAGCGCTATCGCCAGGTTGTAGATCTTGTCAGCCGAGTTGGTCGACGTGTTGTTCGGCAACTGAAACAGATCGCTTTCGGGCTCGACGTTGCTGTCGTTTGCATCACCCCGAATGGCTTCGCTGAACAGAGCCGTTCGCGAAGTGCCGTCCGTGACCTGGGCTATCCTGACCGACTCGTTGGTCAGAAAGATCCCATTGTTCATTTCCTTCGCGTTGACCTGTTGCGTGTCGTAGGTGCGTCCGTAGTCACTACCAGCGCACGCCCGATAGTTGTTCTTGCCCCAGTCAAACTGATGCGCGTTGACGTTCGTGTCGTACATGCGATCTTCAATGTCCGAGGGGCATAGAAACAATGGGATCTTGATAAATCTCGCGGGATTCTGATTTGCCGGAATCTTGAAGTTGAACTGCAACGTGATGTTCGATTCCTCCAAGAACGGAAACAGCTCGGTATGCTGCCCGAAGGACTCTTCGTCTCCCTGGCGACCGATCGGAAACCGTCGATGGGCATCATGAAACTGGATCGTCGCGACAGCCATCTGGCGCAAGTTGTTGGTGCATTCGCTACGCCGGGCCGCCTCGCGGGCCGCCTGAACCGCGGGGAGCAATAAGCCCGCGAGCACGCCGATGATCGCGATCACGACCAGCAGTTCGACAAGCGTGAAACCATGTTTGTGTTTGATTGTCATGATGGCTCCTCAACGCATCGGCGCATGTCTAGACACGATTGAGCGCCGATACAAACTCAGGCAAAGCTACACACAGAGAGCGGGCCAGACAGAACGCGCCACCAGACACTCGCAAACGCACGCGGCGACGCGATCCGTTAAACGGCTAGCGACAACAGCGCGGAACGAGGCGGTGCGATTCGGATTCGGAAACGTGGAGCTCTCGAACCGCTTTGAGATAGCGATCGCGCAGCAGGCTTCCTACTTGTGCGCGGGCCGCGGGGATGGCAACTTGCAGAGCGCCGGATCGAACGACGCGAACAGAATCAGACTGGGACATGCGTGACTCCTTCAGGAAGTCGACGCCCGTGCCTCCGGGATGTCCAGTGAGCAAGGCCGAAACACTTGTGAAACATTGGCGCCGCCATATTGGCGGTCACCCCAAGATGATCAGTAATGTGATCATCATTGCGATCATTATGTCAATTCGGCCGATCCCGTCAAGAGACGCGAGTCAAAATTTCCAGGAATTTTGCTGCGACTTTGCGCAAAGAAAAAGAGTCCCCGGGGGATTCACAACCCAGGGACTCTTGAGCTTGCGATTCGTTTTTCTTGCGGGGAGCGATTTCCCCAGGCATTTAGCAGCAGCAGCAAACCGGGGTGCCACCCAGGCAGATGCAGCACATGCAGCCGGCCTTCATGCAAGCGGCCATGCAGTCGCAGCAAGCCTGGCACATGTCGCAGCAGTCGGTGTCGCCCGAGGTGCAGGTGAAGCAGACACCCATCTTGGTGTCGGTGCATTCGCACTTGCACATCGTGAAGCAGCAGTTGCAAACGGGCATTCCGTTCATCATGCAACAACAGCTACACATGCTTCCGGCGAGCATCTTACACATGTTCTGCAAGGTGGCCGCGGCCACTTCGTCCTCGCAGGTGCAGGTCATTTTGAACCCGCCGGCGCACTTTTCCATCTTCATCGTGCAACGGGGAACCATGCACATTTGCATGCTGCCCGGCATCGAGCTGGGCATCGACGCGCCGCCCATCGGCGAGCTCATCGATCCCATCGGATTCATCATGGTCTTGTCCATCATCATCATGCTAGCCATTCAAATAACTCCTTCTACGGCCACGGGGCATACAAACAACTGCTCGTTTCAGGACGAAGCGCACAAGCTTGTCCAGCAGGTTTTAAATTCGTGGACCGGAATGGGGGCGGCCTCTGGCTCATCCAGTGAGCATCGCTCCCGACTGACTTTAGAAAGCCTCCCGTGGCTCGGGTCAGCACAGATGATTCATGCCAACTATAACGTCTCGCGCATTTTTCGCAAGTGCTTTATCCGCCAATCTTTGCATCAATTCGGAATGAGCACTAAATCGATCAGGTTGATGTACTCGGCACGAGAATCCTGACGGACAGGGCTTTTGGGAACGCTACAAGATGGTGAATCGGGGAACGCTGTTCGGGCAGCATGTAACCGATTTCAGCCGTCGCTTCGCTACGATCGATAAGATCGTTAACTCTGCGTTGCGGACCGCACGTGCCTGGACGCCGCGGGAGTAACACACTCGGCGGCAACGTGCCGCCGGACTCGGTTACACCCTCAAACGAAGCGGTGAGACACCATGAGCGCGCGCCACATTCTCGATCTGATCGGCGACACGCCCCTCGTCGAGCTCCGCGGCTTCGACGTCGGCCCGTGTCGACTGCTATTGAAGCTCGAAAGCCATAACCCGGGCGGTTCGATCAAGGACCGGATTGGCCGCTCGATGATCGAAGCCGCCGAACGCGAAGGCAAAATCGCCCCCGGCTCAACGCTCGTCGAAGCGACCGCCGGCAATACGGGGCTGGGTCTGGCGCTGGTCGCCGCACAAAAGGGTTACCGGCTGATCCTGGTGATTCCGGACAAGATGAGCCGCGAAAAGATTGCGCATCTCAAGGCGTTGGGCGCCGAGATCGTGCTCACGCGGAGCGATGTCGGCCGTGGGCACCCGCAGTATTATCAAGATCTGGCGGAGCGTTTGGCGCGCGAGACGCCCGGTGCGTTTTACGTCAATCAGTTTTGCAATCCGGCCAATCCGCTGGCGCATGAAGAGACGACCGGCCCCGAGCTATGGCGGCAAACGGCCGGCAAGCTGGACACCGTCGTCTGCGGCGTCGGCTCGGGCGGCACGCTGACCGGGCTGAGCCGCTACTTCGCACGGGTAGCGCCGCAGGTCGAGTTCGTGCTGGCCGATCCGGTCGGGTCGGTGCTGGCAGGCTATCTTGCCAACGGTGAAATCGGCGAGGCCGGCTCCTGGGTCGTCGAAGGCATCGGAGAAGATTTCATTCCGCCGATCGCGGACTTGTCGCGCGTCCGGCAAGCGTTTTCGATTTCGGACGCCGAGAGCCTGCAAACCGCGCGCGACCTGCTATGCCGCGAGGGAATTCTGGCCGGCTCCTCGTCGGGCACGCTCGTGGCCGCCGCGGTGCGCTATTGCCAAGAGCAAACCCGGGCGAAGACGGTCGCGACGTTCGTCTGCGACTCGGGCAACAAGTACCTCTCGAAGATGTTCGACGATCACTGGATGCGCGATCAGGGGTTTGCCACGGTTGAATCGCGCGGGGACTTGCGCGATCTGATCTCCCGCCGCTTCCACGAAGGCAGCGTCGTATTCGTGACGCCCGACGAACCGTTGACGGCGGCTTTCACGCGGATGCGGACCTACGATATTTCGCAGTTGCCGGTGGCCGAGGGCCAGCAGATCGTGGGCATACTCGACGAGTCGGACTTGCTGCTCGCCGTGAGCGGCAACCCGGCGGCGTTTCGAGATCCGGTGCGGCAGCACATGACGCCCAGCCCACAGACGGTCGCGCCGGACACGCCGCTGGTGGAGCTGCTGCGGATTCTGGATGCGGGCCGCGTGGCGATTGTCTCGGACGCGTCGACCTTTTTCGGATTGATCACGCGGGTCGATGTGCTGAACTATCTGCGCCGCCGGCAGTTGGCTGCATAAACGACCAACGACCGTGGAATTTATCGATAGCCTGCCAACCCGGTTTACGAGGCACCAGGCCGCTTTTCAAGAATGGAGTTCGCGATGAGCACCGCGCCTTATTACGACGCCAATCCTCGGCTTTTTACCCCCCTGCACTTTCGTTCGAGCGCGCAGTCGGCACCGCGGCAGGCGTTCGCCACCCGGGCCGTGCATGCCGGGCAGTCGCCGGACCCGACCACGGGCGCGGTGATGACGCCGATCTATACGACGAGCACCTATGCGCAGCAATCGCCCGGCGTTCATAAGGGCTACGACTACGGCCGGTCGCACAACCCCACGCGATTTGCGTTCGAACGGTGCGTGGCCGATCTGGAGCAAGGGTCCGCGGGCTTTGCGTTCGCGTCCGGCCTGGCGGCGATCGGCACGGTGTTGGAGCTTTTGGATCATGGCTCGCACGTGCTGGTGTGCGACGATATCTACGGCGGTTCTTATCGGCTGTTCGAGCGCGTGCGGCGGCGCAGCGCCAATCTCGATTTCAGCTACGTAGCCCCGACCGATCTCGAACGGTTTGCGGCGGCGATCCGCCCCAACACGCGGTTGATCTGGATCGAAACGCCGTCGAATCCGTTGCTGAAGCTGGCCGACCTGGCGGCGATCGCCAAGCTGGCGCGAAGCCGGAACATCCTCTGCGCGGCCGACAATACGTTCGCCACGCCGTATATCCAGCAGCCGCTGACGCTAGGCTTTGACATCGTCGTGCATAGCGTGACGAAGTATCTCAATGGCCATTCGGACATGATCGGCGGCGCGGCCATCGTCGGTCCCCGGCAGGACCTGGTCGAGCAACTCGGGTTCTTGCAAAACGCGGTCGGCGGAATCAGCGGGCCGTTCGATAGTTTTCTCGCGTTGCGCGGGCTGAAGACGCTCGCGCTGCGAATGCAGCGGCATTGCCAGAACGCGTTGTGCATCGCCGAGTGGCTGTCGCACAGAATCGATGTGGCCCGCGTGTATTACCCCGGCTTGGAATCGCATCCGCAACACGAATTGGCGAAGCGACAAATGCCAGGCGGCTTCGGCGGCATGGTGTCGGTCGTGCTCAAGGGCGGCGAGCAGCGCGCTCGCCGCGTGCTCGAACGCTGCCAACTGTTCACGCTGGCCGAAAGCCTGGGCGGGGTGGAAAGCCTGATCGAACATCCGGCGCTGATGACGCATGCTTCGATTCCCGCCGAGCAACGGCAAAAGATCGGCATTGACGACGGTCTGGTTCGCCTGTCAGTAGGTATCGAAGACGCGAGCGACTTGATCGCCGATCTCGAACAAGCGATGCGTTAGGTTGCCCCCCTACTCTCGCGGGCGCGGGCGGCAGCACTTGCCGTCCGCGTCACGGCATGCGCGCGCACTCGCCAGGCAAGTCGACCCGTTCTTGGCGACAGCGAACTCTTCTTTGAACTCTTCTTTCCTCGCGCCTGCGACGCATGAACGCATGGCGCGCTTTGCCCGATGGGTTTCGCGAGCGTTCCATCAGCGCGCTAAGAATTCCGCCGACGTTACCGTGCGGAAGGCCGCTCGCTAGTTCCAGTGCATCAGCAACCGGTTGTGACGCGGCTGCGCGGTGTCGACCAGGGCCTGCTCATAGGCCATGCGATAGAGCTGCTGTTGCCACAGGGCCAGTGAGGTCCAAGTGACCATCACGTTGGCGCTCGCCTGCGAACCAAAGACGGGCGAGTCGGAAGTCGCAGCCGAAAGGTGGCCCGCACTGGCAAAGACGGGCGAGTAGGCGGCAAGTCGAGAGATGCGGTTGCGAAACATGATGGAGCAGCCTGTGCGCGGGGTTCGATGGTCAATTCATCACTAAACTTATCACATTAGTAACTATCGGTCAATAGGAGATCAAAGAATTAGCCAAGGCCCCCAGTTTCTTCACCTAAAACCTCATCTTGACAGAACCGTGGCTCGATATATATTACTATGTTGACCGTATAAATCATCTTTAAAAGTGTGACTGACCGGAAAGCCGGAGGCACCTGGATCGCCTAGGAGACGCCCGGCATGAACCGGTTTCTATTCACGATGTCATCTGCTGCTCCATCTCTGACCGTTGGGTACTCGCCGGCCGCGCAACGCGCCGCGTGGGACTGGAGCTGTTGTTGCTGTTGTCGCTAAGCGTTCGTCATGGGAACGCGCGGCGGACGTGGCCCGCTCACTTGAAGCAGGCCAAGAAATCCTCCGCCCCCCGTCCGCGGCTCGACATTCTTGGACTAGCAACAACTCTCTTCATCGCAGGATTTGATTCATCATGACACAAACTCTCTCCGTGCCGGCCGATGCGCCGGCCCAAGACTTCGGCCAGCTTGAAGATCGCGACCTGACGCGTCGCATTGTCGGGTTCCTCACGTTTCATGGCCTGCTGCGCGACGCCAGCCTGGTGCTCAAGGTCACCACGGGACACGTCGAGCTGCGAGGCACGGTTCGTAGTTTTCGGCAACGCGAGCGAATCGATTCGTTTATCCGCCGCGTGGCCGGCGTTCATAACGTCACTAATCAGCTCGTGGTCGGAACCATCTCGATTACGAATGGTCGACAGGCCGCCGCCGGCGACGATCTGTTTCACGAATTCACGCGCAACGAGCGACCGAACGTCGCGCCCGCTCAATTCAAACGAGGAGCTTAAGCCATGCCCAGCCAGAATGAATTGGCGTATATCGGCCGCGCACCGTGGGTCGCTCTGATCGCCGCGATCTTTGCCACCACCTGCTTACCGGCGCTGATCGGGGCCGAGGATGTCAAGCAAGACGCGAAGCAGGCGTGGTCGATTTTGATCGCGCCCGAGGAACTTCGCGACCGGGCTGCTGACGAACAGACGCTGATCGTCGACGTGCGAAGCGAAGAGCAATACCGCGCGGGTCATATTCCCGGCGCCATCAATCTGCCGGGCAGTCGATGGCGCACTCCGGCGACCAAGGCCCCCCAGCTGGAAGGGCCGGGGCAGCGGATCTTTCGCAAGGAAGACGGCGCGGTCGACGTGGCTCGCTATGAAACGTTGCTCGGCGAGGCGGGCATCACGCCGGACCGCAAGATCGTGATCTATGGAAATCACGCCGGCAAGGCCGACGGCTCGGTGCCGGCGGCGATTCTGCTGAAGCTGGGCCACAAGGATGTCGCGTTCCTGGATGGGGTGGGCCTCGAGCGGTGGGAAGCCGCGGGATTGCCGGTGTCGGATGTGCCCGTGGTGCTGGAACCCGCGCGGTATATCGCGAAGGTGGCCATCGACACCGTGTGGTCGGCCGACGATCTGCTCAAGAACCTCGGCAATGAGGACGTCGTGATCATCGACTCGCGCACGCCGGCCGAATACTTGGGGCAGGACCTGCGCGGCAATCAACGTGGCGGGCACATTCCCGGCGCACGGTTGCTCAATAGCGAGGATTTTTTGAACGTAGCCAGCGGAACCACGATCTCTCGCGCCGCGGCTCAAGAGAAGGTCGAGAAGCTGATTCCGCGCGGCAAGAAGGTCGTGATCTACTGCCAGTCGGGAACGCGCTGCAGCCACGAGGAGCTGATTCTACGTGATCTGGGATACGACAACGTGATTCTGTACGACGCGAGCTGGCAGGAATGGGGCAATCGGACGGATACGCCAGTCACGGCGGGCGCGGCCCCCGGCGGCGTCAAGGAGGAACAATGATCCCCTCGCGAGTCATTTTCGTTTTCGGGCGCAGCCCTTCTGGGAGCACTGGCTTACTTGTTTGTGCCACACCGCTTGCGCGGTTGGCGATGTTGCGCGTCCGCCGATTGAATCGGATGGACGCTCCACGAGAGGCGAGGAACGACTGATGGCACTTCTACCGATTCCTGGAGTGGACCCGAGCATTCGCGGCAAGTGGCTTTCGCTGTCGCCGCAGAGGCGTTTCGTGGCCGACCTGCTGCACTATGCAAAGCGAGTTCCCAGCGTGCCGTCGCAGCGGCACATGCGATTGGCCGACGTGATCGAAGCTCGCGGCCGAGCGACGAATCGCATTAGTTGGTGCGCCATATTTCTCAAGGCGTATGCAATCGTTTCGGCGTCCCGTCCGGAGCTGCGGCGTTCGTATCTGCCGTGGCCCTGGCCGCACCTGTACGAACATTCGATCAACGTGGCAAGCTTCAGCGTCGAGCGGGTGATCCATGGCGAAGAGGGGGTCTTCTTCGCGCAGATCCCGCAGCCGGAAAGCTTGTCGCTGGTCGAACTGGATCATCGAATCCGGTATCACAAGACCGCGCCAATCGAGCAAGTGCCGAGCTTCGCGCGCACGCTCTTGCTGAGCCGACTTCCGGCGCCGCTACGACATCTGGTCTGGTCGTTGGGGCTGTACTCCGACGGGGCCTGCCGGGCGCATTTCTTTGGTACCTACGGCATCAGCGTCGTCGGTTCGCTTGGCGCCGCGGGCCTGCATCTATTGTCGCCACTGACGACGACGCTGAACTACGGCACGTTTGAACCCGACGGCGGGCTCGACGTCCGCTTGGTCTACGATCACCGCGTGCTCGACGGGGCGCCTGTCGCGCGAGCACTGGGACAGCTTGAAGACGTGCTGCACGGCGCGATTCGCGAGGAGCTACTGACGGTAAACCGCGAGCGGGCAATTCAACGAACCCTCGCGGCGCCCGCGGTTCAGGCGCATCCGTGCGTGGCTTAGATTCCCCATGGATTCTTGGCGGGAGTGAAAAAAATGTCGTTTCTCCAGTCGCTACGGTTTGCGTCTCGGACGGCGGAATTGGGAAAGGTCGCGCGCTGGAAGCCGGCCCGCGTGCAACGGCTGGTCAAACGGCGGCTGGCACGGCTGGTGCGGCACGCGGTCACGCGCTCGCCGTTCTATCGGGAGAAATACCGCGGGCTGGGCGAGTCGTTTTCCATTTCGGATTTGCCCCCCACGACGAAGTCCGAGCTCGCCCAGAACTTACAGGCGTCGTTCACCGATCCACGCGTGCAAGTCGAGGACATCGCGCTGTTCATGGCAGACGCTGCGAACATCGGCCGCTGGTATCTCGACCGCTATGCGGTAAGTCACACCTCGGGCAGCCAGGGCGTTCCGCTGGTGATCGTTCAGGACCGCGCGGCGCTCGAAACGCTATTCTGCACGATGAGCGCCCGCTCGAACGGAAGCACCCGGCCCAACGTATTCGAAGGCTGGCGCCGGCTGCGCGCGCCGTCGCGCATCGCGGTCGTCGCGCAACACCGGGGATTTTATCCCTCGGCGTCGGCCTTCGAGTTCATGGAAACCTTTACGCGACCATTCGCCAAGCCGCAACGGTTTTCGGCGCTGGATCCTCACCTGGTGGACGAGCTCAACGAGTTTCAACCCAACGTGCTGGTTGGCTATGCCAGCGTGCTGGAATCGCTCGCGCTCGATTCGTCGGGCTTCCGCCTGCGCGAGCTCAAGCAGATTGCCAATTCGAGCGAGCAGTTATCGGCTCGGGCCCGGCAACGTATCGAGTCGGCTTTTGGCGTGCCGGTGGTGGACCATTACGGCATTGGCGAATGCCTGTTCCTCTCAGATGGATGTCCCACGGATGGCGGTGCTCATATCAACTCCGATTGGGCGATCGTGGAAAACGTGGATGACGAATATCAGTCGGTTCCGCCCGGCGAACCCGGGAGCAAAGTGCTTATAACGAACCTTGCCAACTTCGTGCAGCCGTTCATTCGCTACGAAGTGCCCGATCGGATCGTGCTGGCCAGCGAACCGTGCGGCTGCGGCAACCGGCTGCCGAGGATTGAACGCGTCGAGGGTCGCTCGGCGGAAGCGTTCTGGGTGTCAAACGCGCGCAGTCAGCATCAACTGCTGCCGGGCGTGCTGTTTCATAGCGCCATGGACGAGTTACACGGGGTGCGCGAATGGCGGGCGATTCAGACCGAGCGAAACGCGATCGAGCTGCAAGTCGAACTGTTCGGCGGCACGGAGCTTATTTACGACGAACGGGCGCTGGTGGCCCGGCTGCATGAGTTTGGACTCCCCGCGCATGTGCGGGTCTCGATCGAACAGGTGATCGGGCTGCGCCCCGACCCTCGCACGGGGAAGTATCGCCGGTTGATCAGCGAAGTGGGACCGCCAAAACGCGTCGAGTCGCTCTGTGCGTAGGGCCTTGCGGCGCGTTCCAGACCATGCTCGTCGCCGACGGCGCAACGCCCCCCGTTGACGAGCCGACCGCGCGCGAGGAAAGTGACGATTCCGAGGAGAGAGCCCCGCGAGGCTCTGCCTGCGGTTTGGATCCATTCCTAGTCTCGCGCGAAAGTCGTCATTCATGTCACAGCAGCTTGCGTTGCTCGGGGGCCATGCCACTCGAGACCGTGCGTTTACCCGTTGGCCCATCTTCGACCAAACCGACGAACAGAGGGTGCTCGCCGCGCTGCGTAGCGGAAAATGGGGCCGACTCGACGGACAAGAAGTCGGGCAGTTCGAAGAACGGTTCGCCCAGCGGCACGACTGCCGGCATGGAATCGCGGTGGTCAATGGGACGGTGTCGTTGCGGTTGGGCCTGATGGCCGCGGGCCTTGAAGCCGGCTCGGAAGTGATCATTCCGCCGTATACGTTCTTCTCCACCGCCTCGGCCGTGATCGAGGCGAACATGACGCCCGTGTTCGCGGACGTGGATCTCGAAACGTTCAACTTGGATCCGGCCGCCGTGGAAGCCGCGATCACGCCGCGCACACGCGCTGTGATTCCGGTCCATTTCGCCGGGCAACCGGCCGACATGGACGCGATCAACGCCATCGCTCAGAAACACAAGCTGCTCGTGATCGAAGACGCGGCGCACGCCCACGGCGCGAGCTACCACAACCGCGCGGCGGGGAGCTTGGGCGATCTGGCTTCGTTTTCGTTCCAATCGAGTAAAAACCTGACCAGCGGCGAAGGCGGCATCATCACCACGAACGATGAACGGCTGGCCGCCGAGTGCCGTTCGCTGCACAACTGCGGGCGCATTCCGACCGGCGTGTGGTACGAGCACCACGTGATTTCGGGCAACTACCGCCTGGGCGAATTACAAGGCGCGCTGCTGAACGCTCAGCTTGAGAGACTTGCCGCGCAAACACAAACTCGCGACGAAAACGGGCAGTATCTGGCGGCACGCATCGCGAAGCTGCCCGGCATTCACCCGCAAGCGAGACCGGCATTCTGCACCCGACATGCCTATCACCTGTTCATGCTGCGGATCGACGACGCGTTCGGAGCCCCGCGAGCGGCCGTGGTCGAAGCCCTCCAAGCGGAAGGCATCGCCTGCTCCGCCGGTTACGGCTTTTCGCTCTACGAACAACCGATGTTTCGCAACCGGGCATTTGGTCCCTATCTGCCGACGGAGCGCCAGCGGCTGGACTACGGCGCGGTACGCTGCCCGAATAGCGATCGACTGTGCCGCGAACAGGCCATTTGGCTGGAGCAAGCGATGTTTCTTGGCCCGCGAGAAGACATGGACGACATCGCCCGGGCGTTCGAAAAGATTTACGACCAGCGCGCCGCATTGGCGACGTGGTGGCGCGGGCGGAAGGCGTAAGGTGGACGCTCCACGAGCGGCCGGTGATTCAGAGCGGGGGGATCGTCGCCATATTCTTGCCGGCGGCAAGCTGACCGGTGTCTCGGGCGATGGTGAGGGTGTAGGTGACCATGTCGAGGCAATTGTCGTCGGTGCCGAAGGGGTCTTCGGTTTCGACACCGGCCTCTTCCATGCCAAACAACCCCAAGGCGACGATCGCCATGACGACGGGAGACCACCAGCCGCATTCCTTCCCCACGGCAAAGGGAAGCGTGAGTAGATAAACCAGGATAAGCTGCTTGATCATCACCACATAAACGAATGGCAACGGCGTCTTGCGGATTTTTTCACAGACCCCCTGAGCGTTGACAAGGTTCGAGAGTTGCTCCTCCATGTGCCGCACGAGCTGCGATTCGAGATTGCCCGCGCGATACTGGCGTTCGATCCAGGCCGAGATGGCGAACGCGATGGCCGTGGGCGGGTTTCCGAACCGCTCGGCCTGGCCGCGAAGCTCCTCGGGCAGAAAAACCTCGGTCTCCGCAAGGTCCATGTTTCCCTGGAGCGACCGGCGGAGGCTAATGACATAGCCCGCCACGAGATCGGCCAACTCCGCGCCGGCATGCGTGTGCGCGACGCCCACGCGCACGAGGTTGCGGCTGGCGTTGATGATCGCGCCCCAGGCGCTGCGTCCTTCCCAATAACGATTGTTCGAGGCGTTCATGCGAAACACGATCAGAAAGCCGAGCAACGAACCGAGCACGGCGTGCTGCGCGGGATTGAGACCGAAGAAGCCCTCGAGCGCAGAACCGGTTTGGTGGGAACCGATCTGATAGATACCCTGCACGACAGTGGCATAGATGATCATTACCACGACGCGTTTGCCGGCGTAACGGAGGGCGGTGCCACGATACGAGAAGACGTTTCCGATCCAGTCTTTGCGATCGTATTCGATCATGCTACGCGTCGCCGTGGGTTGCGGAGTTTTAGCTTTTGAAGCATCTGGGAAAGACGCGAGCTCCGCCAACTCGATCGGAGCAATTCTGGCGAGGTGCGCGGTGCCTGGTCAAGCGGCGAAGCCGAAATGCCCCCCAGGGCATCGTCACGGTCAACTCCAGATCCCTTCAATCAGACAACTCCGTCTTTCAATCTGTGTGGGAAAACTCCGTGTTGGCCTGTGCTCCTCGATATATGTTGAAAAAAATGGCTCGCCGTGGTCTCCCGCTCCCGGTCTCCTGCTCCCGCCCATTCCATCGCCCAGCGGTCCCGGGTAAACTGGGGAATTTCCCACGGGGCCCTGGGGGCTCCCGTCTGTTTGAAAACGCCGCGTGTTTTGAGGAGCCGTCTATCGTGTCGCATTCCACCGCCACTTCGCCCGATTTCGCCAAGGGAGACGGGCTGTTGCCGGCCATCGCCCAGGACGCTGCCACCGGCGAGGTGCTGATGCTGGCCTATATGAACGCCGAAAGTTATGCCGAGACGCTGGCCACCGGCCGGGCGGTGTACTTCAGCCGCAGCCGCAACAAGTTGTGGCGCAAGGGCGAGGAGAGCGGCAACGTGCAGGAAGTGAAGGGCATTTTCTTCGACTGCGACGCCGACACGATCCTGCTCAAGGTGCATCAGATCGGCGGGGCGGCCTGCCACGAAGGTTACTCAAGCTGTTTCTTTCGCCAAGTGACGCCCGAGGGCTTCCAGGTCGTCGGCGAACGGGTGTTCGACCCGGCCGAGGTCTATAAGAAGTAAAGCTCGCACGTCTCGCGCGCCGTTCGCCCACTTACTCCGCGATCTCAACACGTTCTCCCACGATTCAGCCATCTTCCTTCCACGATTCAGCCATGTCGAACCTGCTTAAACTCGGAATCCCCGCCGGCAGCCTGCAAGAAGCCACGGCCGAACTGTTTCGCCGCGCCGGGTTCAAGATCACGTTCAGCTCGCGCAGTTACTTTCCGCAAATCGACGACGACGAAATCGAGTGCATGCTGATCCGCGCTCAGGAGATGGCTCGCTATGTCGAAGACGGCGTGCTGGACGCCGGGCTGACCGGGCGCGATTGGATCATGGAAAACGACGCCAACGTGCACGAAGTGGCGGAGTTGGTGTTCTCAAAGGTCAGCCGCCGGCCGGTGCGATGGGTGCTGTGCGTGCCGAACGATTCGCCCGTGAAGTCGGTGGAGCACCTGCAAGGCAAGCGGATCGCGACCGAGGCGGTGGGGCTGACGGAGCGTTACCTGGCGGAGCACGGCGTGCAGGCGAAGGTCGAGTTCAGTTGGGGCGCGACCGAAGTGAAACCGCCCAAGCTGGCCGACGCGATCGTGGAAGTGACCGAGACCGGTAGCTCGCTGCGGGCGAACAATCTGCGGATCGTCGACGAGGTGCTGCAAAGCACGCCCCGGTTCATCGCCAATCGCGCGGCCTACGCCGATCCGTGGAAGAAGCAAAAGATCGACGATATCGTGCTGATGCTCAAGGGGGCGATGGCCGCCGAAGGCAAGGTGGGGCTGATGATGAACGTCGAGCGCGAAAAGCTGAAAGCGGTACTGTCGATCCTGCCCGCGCTGCAACAGCCGACGGTGGCAAGCCTGGCGGATGAGAACTGGGTGGACGTGAACACGATTCTCGACGAGTCGGTCGTGCGGAACATCATTCCACGATTGAAGGCGGCCGGCGCGCGGGGTATCGTCGAGTACGCATTGACGAAGATCATCGAATAGCCCAGGCGCCTTACCAAGGGGAATCAGGCCATGCGACGAATTGCGTTGCTGTTTGCGTTGTTTGCCGCGGCCGCGCCGCGCGTGGTGGCCGCTGAACCGCCGCTGGTATTCCACGAGGATTTCGAGCACGGCGCGGAACGCTGGAAACCGACCGATCCCAAGTCGTGGGCGGTGACCAAGACACCCAGCGGCCACGTTTACAGCCTGACGCGAGACAGCGACTATAAACCTCCGCATCGCTCGCCGGTGAACATCGCGCTGCTCGACGACGTGACGGTGAACGACTTCACGCTCGACGCGAAATTGCAAAGCACGGTGAAGGACTACGACCATCGTAGCCTGGTGCTGGTGTTCGGTTATCAGGATCCGGCCCATTTCTACTACGTCCATTTCGGCAAGAAGACCGACGACCACGCGAACCAGATCTTTCTGGTGAACGACGCGCCGCGCGTGAAGATCTCGACCAAGACCACGCCCGGCACGCCGTGGGACGACGCCTGGCACGACGTGCGAATCGTGCGCGACGTGAAACGCGGCGAAATCGCCGTGTACTTCGACGACATGAACGAGCCGGCGATGACGGCCGTGGACACGACATTTGCGTGGGGCCGGATTGGCATCGGCTCGTTCGACGACCTGGGTAATTTTGACGACATTACGCTTCGCGGCACGCGCGTCGAGCCGGCAGCAGCGAAGTAAAAAAACAACGCAAGAAAAAAAGGAATTCATCATGAGCGCTGACGCTCGGATCAAAGAACTCGGACTGGAACTGCCCCCCTGCCCCAAACCGGCCGGCGTCTATAAACCGCTGGTGATTACCGGCAAGTGGGGTTACGTCTCGGGCCACGGCCCGCTTAAGAGCGACAAGTCGATGATGACCGGCCGCGTGGGAACCGAGGTCGACGTGCAAGCCGGCATTGCTTCGGCCCGACAGACGGGGCTGGCGATCCTCGCGACGCTGAAAGAGTATCTGGGCAGCCTCGATCACGTGGCGAAAGTCGTCAAGGTGTTGGGCATGGTCAACGCCGCCCCCGATTTCAAGGACCATCCGCTGGTGATCAATGGCTGTAGCGAGTTGTTCCGCGACGTCTGGGGCGAAGAGAACGGCGTGGGCGCCCGCAGCGCCGTGGGCATGGGCTCGCTGCCCGGCAACATCACGACCGAGATCGAAGTGATCTTCGAGTTGGATCAGACGTGGCTCGACTCACGCTCGAAGAAGTAGCGGACGCGAAGCCCGGGGCACGTTTTACGGGCGGCGTTCTTCACGATACCAACCACCGAGGACCCAGAGGAACCCAGAGCGGCATTCGAATGTGCCTGCTCTGTGCTCCTCTGGGTCCTCTGCGTTTTTTCAGCGGTGGTTTTTTCAGTGGCGTTTTTTTATCGCCCGCCGCGAGCCGTCTGCGATGCCGGGCGGGGCTAAACATCAGCGTGCCACAGGCCACGGCGTTACAAATCGCCGCCGGTTGAGATGAGGCCGTGAAGGTGGGCGGTTTCGTTCAGCGTGAGGAGCTTGAACTCCTTTTTCCAATGGATCGTGCTGATCGTGCCATTACCAAGCTCGAACGGCGTGCGCGAGGCCGGAATATCGAGCAACGACTTGAACGCCGCGGACAGGGAACCGCCGTGGGCCACGACGATCGCACGGGCGTAACCGGCCTCGCGAATTGCATGGAACGCAGCGGCCGTGCGGAGCATCACGTCGCGACGCGACTCGCCTCCGGGAATGCGAAAGTCGGGATCTTGGCTTCGCCAGCGGGCGGCTTCCTCGGGAAAGTGCTCGTCGAGCTCATGCCAGACATGCCCCTGAAAGACGCCGGCGTTGATCTCCATCAAGCGCGGTTCGAGCTTGAGTTGAAGGTTCAATCGTTTGGCGATGTACTGGGCCGTCTCTTCGGCGCGGCGCAGCGGGCTGGCGATCACGACATCGCACGAGAGGCCGGCGAGCGCCTCGGCCACGGCTTCGCATTGTTTATGTCCGAGTTCGGAAAGGGCGCTGTCGAACTGTCCCTGAATACGGCGTTGGAGGTTGTATTCCGTTTCGCCGTGCCGGACGCAATAGAGCTTCATCGCTGTGTGCAACTACCTTCCGCGGAACCCCGTGGTGGCCGTCTCGCCGTGCCGCACTCGCAATGTCGTTCAAAGCCGGGTGGAGTTCAACCCCCGAAGCGGCCCTGCGAGACGCCGCCGCGACGCTAACCATCGCAGGGATGCGATGGCAAAATCGCGACGCGGAGTCGTTATTTTGCGAGCCGCGCGGAGCTTTGCTCCGCGCTTGGCGAGGTTGAAAAAATGTCACGATGGTCACGATGGCATTTTTCAACAGGCTGCTAACGTCGCGCGGTCGGAGCCGGAGCGCCGTTGCGGGGAACGTTCAGCGATGTCAGGTGGCGCGACTGCTGGGCCTGGCGGTCGCTGGCCAACTGCTGCAAAAGCTGCGGCGAAGCCCGATCGAGCATGATCACCTCGCTCTTGGCGTTGGGGCTCGCGAGGGGGCGAATGATGCAGATTACCTCAGCGACGTCGGCCTGGGGCCCCACGGCGGCGAGGGCCGCGGGATCGACGCCCTGCAAGGCCGCGGGCGGCGCGGCGGCCGCTCCGGAGATTGCGTGCGGCGCAGGGCCGGGCATGGTCGCCGCGACGGGCGCCACGGCGCCGCTCGACGCGACCAATTGGTTGGGCTGCGGCTGCTGATAGATCGCCGAGAGGCCAATCTCATCGAGTTCTTTTTGAATGACTTCGAGCGCGGCGAAGAGTCCTTCGTTGTCGGCCGGATCGGCGGCGTTGCAGACCCCGATGACCTGGCCATCGGCGGTGAACAATCCGCCGCCGCTACGCCCTTGGACGGGAAGCCCGGCGACCTGGAAATTGGCCGGACCGACGAACTTATTGAGCCCCGTGATCGTGGTCTGTTCGGCCGTGGCCGGTCCGCCATTGTTGCAACCGACCGTGGTTACGCGGTCTCCCTTGGCGGCCAGATAGCCCCGGGGAGCCAGCCGCGCGACCTGCACGGGCACGGGTGACTTGATGCTTACGAAGCCGATATCGGTTTGCAAGTCGTAGCCGACAACCTTGCCAGGCAGCTTTTGCGGCGCGCCCGGCGCGAGCAGATCGACGGAGATCTCACCCTTGCCTTGCGAGTCGCGGAAGATGTGCCCGCAGGTAAGCACCAGGGCCTCGCCCGCGCGGGCGTCGATGATCGTTCCCGAGCCATAAGAGACGCCGGCCGGGTCGGCGATCGTGAGCCGCACGCTGGAAGCGATCAAGTCGTTTGGCGGAAGCGTCGCCGCGCGGCCGCTGGTTTCGAAGCTGCGTGGCGGCAGCTCGCGCAGCGGTTGGGGACTTGTCGGGGCGTTCAACGGCCGGTCGACAACTCCTGGCGAACGGTTTTGGAGCGACGAGAGCCGGGCCAGCGGACCATCGGGCGATTGTCCGCGAACGATGGCCGCCGGGCGCGGTCCGACGCCGGCGCGGCCGAACATCGAGGCCAGTTCGGCTTGACTGGCCCCGCCGGTTTGGCGAGCGACTTCGCGACCGTCGACCACGAGCACAAAGCAGGGGATATTCTGGATTTTGTATTGGATGGCAAGCTGCCGCTCCTGGTCGACGTCGACGCGGCGAACGGGATAGCCGGCTCGTTCGAGCTCGGCGACGGTGCTCTCCATGGCGCGGCAGGGACCGCACCACGAGGCGTGAAAGTCGAGTAAGACCGTGTCGCCGGATGCCGCTAAAGCTGCCACGAGCGCGGCGATCTGCACCGAGACCATCGGGTATCCCTCCGTGGAATGTAAGTCGCTGGCCGACGTCCATGCCGGCTCATCGGGTCGCCTGCGAGCATATCCATCCTGGGGCGAACGAACTTGAGCTGCTTGGCCGATGCGTTCGGCCGCACGAGGCGCAGGCACTCCTTGCCTGGGCTTTATCGCTCGAGTGAATCTCCGTGAAGGACGGTACGTCGAAGGGAAGTGTCGCGTGCTACGAACGGCAATCGGCCTCCTGCCAATGCCGCCTGGGACGCAAGCGACGGTGGGAACAAAGACGCTGTAACCTTGTGCGCCAAGAGTTTCCTGGCTCGGCAAGGCAGGGAGCATCTTGCCCCGTGTTTCCATTTCTTACAATCGCAGTTTTCAAGAGCCGAGCCCGGGACGGGCGGGCGATAGCATGCCTAAGTCGCTGCTTAGACAGGCTCTCGCGCCGCTAGCGTGCGTGAGCTTGGCCGCGTGCGGAACCGCAGTTGCCCGGCAAAGTGCAGCCCGCGTGCCAATGGCTGCCAAATCGCCGGGGTGGTGTGGTACGATTGAGGGCACGCCCTCTTTGAAACCGAGCGCCTGGCGAGATTGCGGCGAGGGAGCCGCCAATCTCGGCCGGAGCACAGATGCCGCGCACGATACCGCCATGCGAACTTCCTACGGTTGGCCGATCACGCTAGCAGTCGTGATGATCGTGCTGGTGGTCGCGCTGATCGTCGGTTGGGTGATCCTCTCGGTCGAGATCGAGAACACCGGCCTGTTCTGGACACTGCTGGTGCTGGGCACGAGCTTTCTGGGCCTGGTGCTGGTAGGCGTCGTGCTGTATTTGCTGATCTCGATCAAGGGCATTCGCCTGACCCAGCGCCAGAGCAACTTCATTGACAGCGTGACGCACGAGCTGAAGAGCCCGATCGCCTCGCTGAAACTCTATCTGCAGACGCTTTCGCGGCGCAGCGTGACCGAAGAGCAACGGGCGGATTTCTATCGCTTTATGCTGGAGGACGTGCAGCGCCTGGACACGCTGATCAATCATATGCTGGACGCCGCGCGGCTAGACCAGGAACCCGTCGACACGAACCAGGAGGATGTCGAAGTGTCGCGAGTGCTGGCAACTTGCGCCGAGACAGTCTGTCTGCGGTATCGATTGCCGCAGGAGACGATTCGCGTCACCAGCAGCGAAGCGATCGTAAGGGCCCGACCGATCGATGTGGAAATCATGTTTCGTAACTTGATGGATAACGCGATCAAGTATGGCGGCACGCCGCCGGTGGTCGAGGTCGACTCTCAGTTCAGCGGCCCGGACAAGCTCGTAACGCGCATTGTGGACAACGGCCGAGGAATTCCGGTCAATCTGCGGCAAAAGATCTTCGGCCGTTTTGTCCGGTTAGGAAGCGAGCTGGAACGCTCCCAGACCGGCACCGGGTTGGGGCTGTTTATCGCCCGCACGGTGGTCCGGCGGATGAACGGCAAGATCCACGTACGCGAGCGGCCCCAGGCAAGCGGAACGATCTTCGAAGTGGTGCTGCCGGCGCGGCGGCCAGCCCCCGGTCGAGAACAACCCGCGCAGGAGAGCGGGGCAGCCGGCCCGGCGCAGCTGGATAAAATAGATACCGGTACTCGATAACCGCGCGGCCCAAGATTGCCAAGGCGCGGCCCGCGGCTATATTGCCTACTCATTCATGAAGCACATTCTCGTTGTCGACGACGAAGAGCACCTGGCCTTTGGCATCAAGTACAACCTTGAAGCCGAAGGCTTTGAAGTGGCGACCGCGGCCGATGGCCCGACGGCGCTGGCGATCATCGAGCGCGCGGACCCGCCGATCGATCTCTTGATTCTCGACCTGATGCTGCCCGGCATGAGCGGCTATGCGGTGTGCGAGGCGCTGCGCCAGCAAGGCAACAATGTGCCGGTGCTGATGCTCAGTGCCCGGACGTTGGTCGAAGATCGGGTACGCGGTTACGACGTGGGCGCCGATCAGTATCTGCAAAAGCCATTCGACCTGGAAGAACTGTTAAGCATGGCGCGGAGCCTGCTGGCTCGGCGATCGCCGGCGCCCAGCGCGCCGCCTCAGCCGTCGGAATCCACCGTCTTCGAATTTGGCCGAGCCAAGGTGAACTTCGATACCTTCGACGTGACCGTGGCCGGCGAACCCGTGCGACTCACGCATACCGAAATGAAGCTGCTGCGGTACTTTGTCGAGAACGAAGGGTCGGTAGTCACCCGGGCAGAATTGCTCGAGCACGTATGGGGCATGTCGCACGCGCCAACGACGCGCACGGTGGATAACTTCATCGTTAATCTGCGAAAATACTTCGAGGAAGATCCGGCCAAACCGGCGCACTTTCTGAGCGTGCGCGGCACGGGCTATCGTTTCGTGGCGAACGGCAAGACGTAACGCAAGCCCCTTGGACAATGGCTACGGCTTGACGAGGGCTACGGCTTGACGAGCTTGAAGTCTTCGACGCTCGTGCCGAGATAGACGTGGTCGAAGAGCCCGAACTCGCCATCGACCGGCGAGAGCGCGATGCCCGTGAGCGTGAACTCGCCAAAGTCGGCGAACAGGTCGCGAGTGACGACTTCCCAATCTTCGGGCAGCGCGGCGTCGATGGCGAGCGACGCGCCATAGCAGGGGCCGGCGGGACCGGAATGGTACCGGAAGCTGGCGCCACCGGGCGCGGCCGGACCCCATTGGCCATCGTGATTAAGTTGCAGGCAAATGGCCGAGCCTCCCTGTTTTTTCCAGGCGAAACGCAGATAGCGGTACTCACCGGCCGCGGGATTCTCACGAATCTTGAGCGACCAGCCGGGCATCGCCGGATTGAACTTCTGGTCGGGAGTGACGCGCGCGCTGGTGGCGCCGGAATACTTCTGTTCGCCGTCGAGCGTGGCCGCGCCTCCGCCTTGCGTGAGGGCGGCGACAAACTCGGCCTGATCTTCGAACAGCGGATGGGGCTGCTCGGGCGGCTTCGTTCCGGCGACGATCGTCAGTGCCAGCTCGAGCGAGGTCGTATGCACGGCCGTCTTCGGATCCTTCGGATCGGCGAGGCAGACCGCGGCCAACTTCACATTGGGCAGCGCGCCGGCGGCCGTGCCATAGGGAAACACGACCGGAAAGCTGAACTCGGTTTGATCGGGCGCAAGATTGAACGTCGGCGCGGGGATGCCCTCGGGCAGCCCTGTCAACGTGAGTTGCACCGGCAGCGCGAATCCGGCGTTTCTAGCGAGCTTGCCCGCGATACTGCCGGTGGGGCCTGCGCCGGCGCGAGCCTCGACCGCGGCGGCGGCCAATTCGAGCTGGATCGGCGCGATGGTCGCCAAGCGCCGGGCCGGCGTGACGATCGTCGCGAGGGAGGTCTTTCCATCGTCGCCCAGCAGCTCGGCCTGGATGGCCAGGTCGTATTGGATCCGCGCGAGGTCACCCGGCACGATGATCGCGGGCGAGGCTTCGGTCGCGTCGGCGGCGACGACCGTGGCCGTGGCAAACCGTAACGCGCGATCAACGTCGTCGACCTCGCGCTCCTGATTGTTCTCCTGCACTTTCTTGCGGGGCATGCGCTGCGTGGTGAGGAGCGACAGGCGGACCGCGCCGCGAACGCCCTCGCCCCGTTCGACGCGCAGATGATTCGCAAGCTGCATGCCCTGCACAAGCTGAGCATCCGCGGGATACAGGTCCCAAACAAGTTGGAGCGGAGCTGGCTGCGTAATGGCGACGGCCAGCGCATCGCCCAGCCAGGGCTGATTTCGCGTGACTTCCGTGGCGGCAGTCGTCGCCCGGCGTTTGAGCGTAAGCTGCTCGTTGGCGTTCGAGCCGATCACCGAAGTTACCGATTGTGAAGGCGACAGCCCCGGCGCGCTGAGCGTTACGAGGGCCTGCGTCGCATGGGCGGGAACCTGATTGCCGGTGATCGAAACGCTTTGCGGTAAGTCGGGGAACACCAGGTCGATGGGCCCCGCATAACCCATGCGCTGCACATCCACGCGCACCAGGGCCGTGCCATCCCGAGGAATATGCGCGCGGTCGGACGGCAGCGAGATCCGAAATTCCGGAGCGACCGGCGAAACCTCGAGGCGATAGACGTAGTTTGGCCCGCCGGCGCCGCGCAAATCGCGCACCACGAACACGATCGCCGTCAGCCCCTCGGGCACCGTAAATTCCAATCCCGGATCGGTCGTGTCAGGACGATCATCGCTCGCGGCGAGTTCCGCGCCTTGTTCGTTTTGGATGGACAACACGCCATCGAGCGGCGACCCGTGGCGGCGCGCGAGAACGTCTATCTGGAATTTCTGCCCCGGAGCGACCACCAGGCGATAGCGATCGTGCTGGCCCTTTTCGGAAATACGTCCGCTCACGGCCACCGGCGCCGCCGGAAGCTCCTGAGGTTTGTCACCGGGCGCGGCTTCGACAACTTCGGCATGGTCGCTCACGATGACCGCCGGGCGGCTGCCCGAGAGCATGGCAACCTCGGGCCAGGGAGCGGGTTGCACAGCGCGCGCAAGTTCCGCGGGCAACACGAGCTTTGCCGAGGCACGGACATCGGCCGCCAGATTCGAATCGACAAATTCGAAGGTCGCGTCCGTACCTTGTTGGACGCCCAGCGGAAACGCCAGATCGGCGAACTTGTAATCGCCGATCTTCAAACGAAAAAAGCCGGGCTCCGCGCCGCGAAAGACAGCGTCGTGGACTTCGACGCTGTACTGTCCGTCGGCGGGCAGGGTCACGGTTGTCCGCGGATCGCCGCCGAGGGCCACAAGACCCCGGCTCCAAGCAAGCTGTGTGTGGCGCGCGTCGTAGACATGAACCACCGGATCGAGCTTGGCCCCCAGCCGGCGGGATTCAACTTCCACGACCAGTTGTTGACCCTGTTTGCCGCTGAAGCGAACGGCCGCCACCGAACTGCCGCTCACCGCGCCCGTGAGCGCGGCGTTGGTCGCGTTCAGCTCGGGCACCAAGGCGAGTTGCGGGAGGTTGTCAACGCCGAGCGCCACGGGGTCGGAAATTCCGCTGGCCGACCCGGCACGCAGGAGATAGATCCCCGGCGGACAAGTGCCCTCGATCGTCACCTCGACATCCAGGTGTTGGGCGGTAGCGCCGTCTTTGATTTTGTAGGTCGTGCCGGGCGCACCGATGTGCAGCGTAGGCTCGGGGAGCAGCTCGGCGCCATCGAGTGCGATGGTAGTCACTCCGCCGGCTTGTAGGCCACGCAGCGACACGCGGTCGATCCGCGGCGCGGCAAGTGCCTGGCCGATGAGCAGGTTGGCGATGAGAACGGCAAACGTGAACGGCGCCGACGACGTGAAGCAAAACCCCTGCCAGTTCATGGCCGATCGATCTCCATTGTTTCTGCGTCGTGGGCGGCCAAGGGGCCACCAGCGGCGCTGGGCGGGTGGCCGCTCATCGCGCAAAGTACGGTTCATCTGCGCTCGCGCGGCCATTGGTCGAGTCGACCTCTGCGTGCGCGAGCGTTGCACGGAGATCGCCTCGCAGGCGTGGTTTTCTGGGAACGTCGCACTCAGTCCGCGTCTCGCAGTCCGGCAAGCGGAGCCGCATCGGGGCGCGGGTCATTCAAGTCAGTTCGGATCGTCGCCAAACGGATTCTCGTCCGCGGGCGTCTCGTCTGCCGGAGCGGAAAACGGGTCGTCGGCAGGCGCTTCGCCCGCCGCGTCGCCAAAGGGGCTGTCTTCGGCCGGGGCGTCGGCAGGCATTTCGGCTGGCGCATCGGACGGAGCATCGCCAAACGGATTGCCCGTGTCCGCCGGGGCGTCGGCTGCTGGCGCGAACGGATCGTCGACAGCCGCGGGAGCAGGCGCCGGAGGAGGCACGACGGCTGGAGCCGCGGGCGCTGCAACGGCCGGAGCGGGCGCGACCCCCGACGCGGGCGCGACGAGCGGCGCCGGTTGCGGACCCACCGGCACGGCGCGTAAGACCTGGGCTTCGTCGCGGCGGCGCTGCTCATAGCGCAGCGCGTCGCGGTGCCTTTGCCGCTGCCGAGCCTTGGCCCGCGCGATCGAACGGTATTTTTCGAGTTGCTTGCGATCGGCGCCTTGCACGCGTTCGAGCGATTTTGCCACGGGATAGAACTGATCGACATCGTCGGCCTCGAGATGAGCGCCGTGCTGCATGTCGTCGTGAGCCCCCCAGGTGTCCCCCGTGCGCAGCCGCGCTAGTCCGCGATAGTAGTATGCGCGCGGATCCTTCGAGCCACCGTCGATGGCAATCGAAAGGTTCTGCATCGCCTGGAAGAAATCGCGGTCGTAGAAGTTGTGTACGCCGTTGCCGTAGAACTCGTCCATCACGGCATCCTGGGCCGCGGCCGACGAGACAAAACCGCCGGCGGTCGCGAGCAGACCTAACATCACGGGACACACAAAATTCTTATACATGGCAAGACGACTCGATGGCTGGGGGGCTAATGAAGTTGTATGCGGGGAAGTTTCTCAACCGCCCGGGCGCGGGCAGCGGCGGTTCTACGGCACGAACGCGGCTAGGCCCCTGCTCAGGCGAGAGGTTCGCCGCATTGTAACAAGAAATTCATGCTAATTGCCCAGTCTGCGATTTTCAAGGAAACCCCCAAGTCGCGAAACTCTGGGGCCGATCGCGAAGCAGGGCGTTTTTCCCTGGAAAAACGCCTTCCGCTTTAGTTGGTGAAGGTCGTGTGGCCGATGCCCGCGTCGTGACAGTTCTGGCAATGTTTGACCACCCGAACCGTGGCCGAGATGGGCACCGAATCGGAAGCCGCGTTGTGACAATCGGTGCAGCAGCTCAACCGCGCCAGGTTGGCGCTGGCGAGCAACTGAGGATCGTGCAACCGATCACGCGGGGCATCCTCGGGATTGTGCCGATAACAAGCGGCCGGCAATGCCGCGAGCTCCATCCAATCGGCCTGGCCGATTGCGGCGTCACGAGCCGAGCCCGCGGGAGCGAGCGCCGCACCGGAGACATTGGCGCGATCCGCCGCGCCGGTACTGAGCAGGAGTCCGGCCGTCACACCGATGGCAATCATGGCCGCGGTGCGCCAAGCCGCAACACGGGCGTGGACGGGCGGAAGACGCACCGGCAAACTGCGCGGCGCGGGCGGTTCGTAATGCGCGGCAAAAGACAACACCGGAACGTGTCGCTCGGCGATGGCATCTCCAAAGTAGCCTGGCAGGCTCAGGCTTTCTTCCGGATCAACCGCTTCCTGAAAGAGCTCGATCGCGGGGCGCAGCGCGTCGGCCAGCCGCTGGCAGTCGGGACACTCGGCAAGGTGCGCTTCAACGTGCTCATCGCACGCGTCGCCGGTGGGAAAGGGGCCGCGGGTCAAGATGTCGAAGACCTGATCGCAGTTCATGTCTCGGTTGCCTTTCCAACATGAGGCGGCACGGCCGATGGCGTGCCTGTCGCTTCCAACAACTGCGACATGCGTTCCAGCCCGGTGCGGACACGGTTTTTGGCCGTGTTCAGGCTGCACTGCATGGCATCGGCAATTTCATGAAACTTGAGGCCGCCAAAAAAACGCAGTCGCAACGCGTCGGCCTGGGCCAACGAGAGTTGGCCGAGCAGCAGCTCGAGCTGCTGGGCACGTTCCTTGGCGAGTAATTGAGCGAGCGGCGCTCCGGGAGCGGTGACCGCAGCTTCAACGTCATCCGCGTCGTGGCGGCTGAGTGGTTCGACTGGCACGCTCCTCTGGCGGCGCTGATAGTGGGCATGGCATTGGCGTAGCAGGATGGTCCACAGCCAAGTGCGAAAGCTGTAGCGCGCGTTGTACGTCGCGCGGAACTTGTAGGCGGAAAAGAACGCCTCTTGAACGACGTCTTCCGCCCAATCCGCGCGGCCCAAGCGGCTGCGGGCGACGCGTCGCAGCGCGGGCTGGTAGCGGGCCACGAGCAATGAGAAGAGCTCCGTCTCGCCGGATTGCACGCGAGCCATGAGCGCGGCGTCGGTAGTGAGATTGTCACTGGAATCGAACACCGGCGGCATTGTCCTTCGAAGGCTCTCGACGGACCTGCGCACTCCACGGCGGCGCGGCCTCGATCGAGTTGGCGCATGCATTGTCCTCCGACCAGAACCGCGAAGCAAGGGATGCGCCGCCCTCGCCCTGGCCCGGCGGCTGCTAACCCAGCCGAGTCAGATAGTCGGCCAACGCACGTCCCAACGAGCGAACCTGCTGGTGCTGCTTCGGGTCGACGAGCGAGCCGTCGGCGGCGAAGACCTTGTTGGCCACGGGAATCGACAGCGTCGTGGGCAACACGACCACGCCGATGTTGCCCAGGATCGCGCGGACGTGGACGAGCCCTCGTAGGCCTCCCAGCGCGCCAGGCGAAGCGCTCATGATGACCGCCGTTTTGCCGGCGTATTCTGCCAGCGGCTGCTGCCCCTCGACAGGACGCGATATCCAGTCGAGGGTATTCTTGAGCAGCGGGCTGATCGAGCTGTTGTACTCGGGCGATGCGATCAACAGCCCCTGATGCGTGAGAAATAGTTCCTTGAGCTTGCGACCGTTGGGGGGGAGGCCGTAGGCGGCTTCCTCATCCTGGTCGAACAGCGGCAGCGGATAATCGCGCAAGTCGACGAGCGTCACCTCGGCCCCGGCCTCGCGAGCGCCGTCGACGGCGACCTGGATCATGCGTTTATTGAAGGAAGCTTCGCGGGCGCTGCCCGCAAAAGCTAGAATTTTGGGCGTCTGGGGCATTATTGGAGCGCTTTTTCCAAGAATTGATCGATAGGACCCGCCACCCCGGCGCGAGCGGCCATCGTAGAATATAACGTATCCGGTCCGTGACGCGCGCCCCCCCGGCGCCTCGAGCGACCCGTTCTGCTTACAACCGTCCACCGCCCCGTGCAGTTCCCGCAATGCCCAAGTTCACGAGTCATATTTTCGTCTGCTGCAAGTCTGGCAAGTGCGACAAAGACGGCAAGGAGAAGCTGCGCAGCGCGTTCAAAAAGGAACTGAAACATCGCGGCCTGACGCCGCTGGTGCGGGCCAACTCTTCCGGCTGCTTGGACCAGTGCGACGAGGGGCCGACCGTGGTGATCTATCCGCAGGCGATTTGGTACGGCGGCGTGAGCGTGGACGACGTCGAACGCATCGTCGAAGAAACGATCGTGAACGGCCGGATCGTCGAGGAGCTAGTGATTCCCGACGAGAAGCTGAATTGCAGGAAGAAGGATTGAGCGGAGTCCTCCTACTATTCTCTCTATCTCTATCTATTTCGCCGCTTAAGCCCTGAGAGAGACTCTCCGGCAGCCGTAAAGTCCGAACTGGCAGGGTTTTCCGAATGGGTAAAAGCCGAACGCGGGGAGGTGCAAATTCTTGCTTCCTGCCCTGGGGGCTGTGTATATTCGCTGTTTGGGGATCGTCGCCTCGAAGCACGCCCTCCCCTGTCCCGCCTGACCGCAACCAACCTCCCCCGGCCTGACCTCGAAGGTGCTGGTTATGACCCGATCGCTTGCGATCCTTGTTCTGTTCGCGCTGGCGACTTGCTATTTGAACGCAGCCGGCGGCGAAGAGCCCTCGAAGCCCGAGGTAGCGGGTGTGAAGGTCAGTTACTTCCGCGATGTGCGGCCGCTGCTCCAGGCCCAGTGTCAGGGCTGTCATCAGCCAGGCAAGCCCGAGGGCGGATACGTGATGACCTCGCGCGACGCGCTGCTCAAGGGGGGCGAAAGCGAGCAGGCGGCGATCGTGCCGGGCAAGCCGGAAGCGAGCTATCTGATCGAGCAGATCACGCCGTCGGACGGCCAGGCCGCGATGCCGCAAGGCAAACCGCCGCTGCATGAAGGCGAGATCAAGAAGATCGCCCAATGGATCGCCGAGGGCGCGGTGGACGATACGCCGGCCTCGGTGCGCACGGTGATCGACGCCGCGCATCCGCCGAAATATGAATCGGCGCCGGTGCTGACGGCGCTGGACTTTTCGCCCGACGACGCGCTGCTGGCGGTGAGCGGTTATCACGAGACGTTATTGTACAAGGCCGACGGCAGCGCGTTGGTCGCCCGGCTGGTGGGACAATCCGAGCGGATCGAATCGGTGGCTTTTTCGCCCGACGGCAAGCAGTTGGCCGTGGCAGGCGGCTCGCCGGGCCGCTTGGGTGAATTGCAGCTTTGGAACGTGGCCGACCATTCGCTGGCGTGGACGTTGGCCGTGACGTTCGACACGATCTACGGCGCAAGCTGGTCGCACGACGGCACGAAGATCGCCTTCGGCTGCGGCGACAACACGCTGCGTGCCGTCAACGCGGCGGACGGAGCCCAGGTACTCTATCAAGGGGCGCACAACGACTGGGTGCTGGACACCGTGTTCTCGAAAGACAGCACGTACCTGGTGTCGGTGAGTCGCGATCGCTCGATGAAGCTGGTCGAAGTAGCCACGCAGCGGTTTGTCGACAACATCACCAGCATCACGCCCGGCGCGCTCAAGGGCGGTCTCGACGCCGTGGATCGTCATCCGGCGAAGGACGAACTGCTGATCGGCGGGGCCGATGGCGTGCCGAAGATCTATCAGATGCTGCGGACGCAGGACCGGAAGATCGGCGACGACTTCAACCTGATCAAGGCGTATGAGGCCTTGCCGGGGCGGATTTACGACGTCGACTTCAACGCGGACGGCAGCCGCTTCGTCGTCGGCAGCAGCCTGAATGGCACCGGCGAGGTGCGCGTGTATGAGACCGACAGCGGCAAGTTGCTGGCCAAGATGGACGGCCAGCAGGGCGCGATCTACGCCGTGGCCTTCAATACGGCGGGCAACCTCGTGGCCTCGGCCGGGTTCGACGGCGTCGTGCGCTTGAACGACCCCGCCACCGGCGCCCTGGTGAAAGCGTTCTCGCCGGTTCCGGCAGGCGCGGAAGTCGCCGTGAACGAGTAAACCAACCCCACGCAAATACGTTTGACCAAGATAATCGCCCACCACTCCCAGGCAAGGTGTTTTCAGGATGAGCATGTACCGCAAGCTGACGATGGTCGTATCGTGCGGAGCCGCGCTGGCGTTGGCTCCTTCGATGCTCGCGAGCCAGGCCCTGGCCGCTCCGGCGGAAAAACTGCCCGAGGCCGCTCAAATCACGGCGCTCGAGGTGAATCCATCGGAGATCAAACTCGAAGACCGCTATAGCTACGCTCAGGCAATCGTCACCGCGACGCTGGCCGATGGTTCGACCATGGACGTGACGCGGATGGTCGAACCGACGGTCGAAGGCGAGCTGGTAAGCGTTTCGGAAGCACTCTTGGTGCGGCCGAAGAGCGACGGCGCCGGCAAGCTCACGCTAACCGTGGGCGGCAAGTCGATCGACGTGCCGCTGACCGTAAGCGGTCAGACGGGCCACTACGAAGCCAGCTTCGTGGGCGAGGTGATGCCCGTCATGTCGAAGCTGGGCTGCAATGCCGGCACGTGCCACGGATCGCTGGCCGGCAAGGGCGGTTTCAAGCTATCGCTCCGCGGCTACGACGCCCTCTACGATCACCGCGCGCTGACGGATGACGTTTCGAGCCGGCGCATCAACCGCGCCGCGCCCGACCAAAGCATGATGCTGCTCAAACCGTCGGGCGTGATCCCGCACGTGGGCGGCGTGCTGATGCAGCCCGATCAACCCTATTATGAAATCATTCGCTCATGGATCGCCGGCGGGGTGAAGCTCGACCTGGACGCTCCGCGGGTAACCTCGATCGACGTGTTTCCGAAGAACCCGATCGTACCGCTGCCGGGCATGAAGCAGCAGATGAAGGTACTGGCCACGTACAGCGATGGCCGGGTGCGCGACGTCACGCTCGAGGCCTTCGTCGAGAGCGGCAACACCGAAGTGGCCGAGCCGAACAAGACGGGTTTGGTGACCGTGATTCGCCGCGGCGAGGCCCCGGTGCTGGCCCGGTTCGAGGGCGCTTACACCGCGACGACGATCACGGTGATGGGAGATCGGAGCGGTTTCGAGTGGCAAGAGATGCCGGCCAACAACAAGATCGACGAACTGGTGGCCGGCAAACTCAAACGCGTGAAGACGCTCCCCAGCGAGCTGTGCTCGGACGCCGAGTTCATTCGCCGGGCGTCGCTCGACCTGGTCGGCCTGCCGCCGACGCCCGAGGACGTGCGATCGTTCCTGGCCGACGAGCGAGACACGAACGTAAAACGGGCCGAACTAATCGACCGGCTGGTGGGCAGCGGCGACTACGTCGAGCTGTGGACGAACAAGTGGGCGGATCTGTTGCAGGTAAACCGCAAGTTTTTGGGCGAGGAGGGCGCGTTCGCGCTGCGCGGCTGGATCAAGCAGGCGACGTCGTCGAACATGCCGTACGACGAGTTCGTGTACACGATTCTGACGGCGAGCGGTTCGACGCTCGAAAATCCGCCAGCGGCCTATTACAAAGTGCTGCGAACGCCGCAGGATTTGATGGAGAACACGACGCAACTCTTCTTGGGCGTGCGGTTCAACTGCAACCAATGCCACGACCATCCGTTCGAGCGCTGGACGCAAGGGCAATACTTCCACCTGGCCGCGTATTTCGCGCAGGTCGGCCGCAAGGCGGATCCCGTGGCCAAGGGGCAATTGATCGGTGGCACCGCCGTCGAAGGCGGCACGCCGCTCGTCGAGGACATCTTCGACGCCGGCGCCGGCGAAGTCACCCACGGTGGCACGGGACAACCGGCCGCTCCCTCGTTCCCCTACGAACACAACGATCAGGCCGAACAGGATGCCTCGCGACGCGAACAGCTCGCCCGCTGGATCACGTCGAAAGAAAACCAGTATTTCGCCAAGAGCTACGTAAACCGGCTGTGGGGCTACCTGTTTGGCCCTGGCATCATCGAACCGATCGACGATATTCGCGCGGGCAATCCGCCCACGAACCCCGAACTGCTCGATTACCTGACGCAGGAGTTCATCGACAGCGGGTTCGACATGCAGCACGTGTTGAAGCTGATCTGCAAGTCCCGGACATATCAGCTTTCGATCAAGACGAACAAGTGGAACGAAGACGATGCGATCAATTACTCGCACGCGATTGCCCGGCGGCTGCCGGCCGAGGTGCTGTACGACACGATTCAGCAAGCGTGCGGCTCGGTGAGCAAGCTGCCGGGCGTGCCGGCCGGCTATCGGGCGACGCAACTTCCGGACGTGGGACTGACGTTGCCGAGCGGGTTCTTCGAGGTCTTTGGCCGTCCGGCGCGCGAGAGCGCCTGCGAATGCGAGCGCAGCGACGGCATGATGCTGGGCCCTGTGATGACGCTGGTGAACGGCCCGACCATCGCCGAGGCGATTGCCGACGCAGGCAACGAGATCACGAAGCTCGTGGCCACCGAGCCGGACGATGCCAAGCTGGTGAATGAAATCTTCCTGCGAATGCTCGCTCGGCCGGCCTCGCAGGAGGAAATCACCACGGGCATCGCCGCACTCCATGCCAGCGCGGCCGACGTCATCGAGCTGCAAAGCCAACTGATCGAGCATCAGAAGAAAGTCGACGCGGCCCAAGCGGAGTGGGAGTCGCGGCAGGTGGCGCCGGCGTGGAGGACGGGCGCGCCCGTGGCGCTCGCATCGAGCATGAACGCAAATCTCGCAGCGCAACCGGATCTTTCGATTCTAGTAACCGGGGCCAACGGCAAAGGCACCTACACGGTTTCGATTCCGGTGCCGGAAGGGCCGCTGACGGCGTTGCGTGTGGAGCTGTTGGCCGACGACTCGCTGCCTCAGCGAGGGCCGGGCCGCGCGGCGAATGGCAATCTGGTCCTCTCGGAACTGAAAGCCACGATCGCGCCGCAGGCGGCGGCCGATCAAGCGAAGCCCCTTGAGTTCGGCAAAGCGACCGCCGACTTTGGTCAGAACGGATATCCCGTGACGGGGGCCCTCGACGGCAATCCCGGCACGGGCTGGGCGCTCGCCGGAGGCATCGGTAAGAATCATGTGGCGGTGTTCGAGCTCAAAGAACCGCTCACGCTCGATGGGCCGGCGGTTCTAACGGTGACGCTCGACCAGCAGCATGACAATACGCACACGATCGGCCGGTTCCGCCTGGCCACGTCGCCAACTCCCTCGCCGAGCGCAACGTCGAACTTGCCGGAAGCGATCGCGACGATCTTGACGGTGAAGCCCGAGCTGCGCACGGCCGAACAGCAGGCGGAACTAGCGAACTATCACCGCGCGCTCGATGCCCAGTGGGCACGGTTCGACCAGGCGGTGAAGAGTGCCGCGGAGCAACAAAAGAACGTGCGGCTGACCGGCGCGCAGGATCTGACCTGGGCCCTGATCAACAGCCCCGCCTTTTTGTTCAACCGGTAATCGGCAAGAAGCCGGACGGATCGCGGTCGCGATGGACGCCTCTGGTTGCCGATGTGCGCACCTGCGACGGCTGGGCCCGTTTCCTTCCGGCTGTCAGACGGTTAGGATGACGTGGCCACCGCAGTATGGATGTTGCCGATCGGCGGCGATCCTCTCGGTGCCGGCTTTCCTGTTTCCTGCCTGCCCTCCGGACAACGGCAACTCGTGTACGTCGAAACGCATTCGCTAACCAAGAGCTATGGCGACTTTGTCGCGCTGAATGGTTTCAGCTTTGGCGTCAGCCGGGGCGAAGTCGTGGGACTCTTGGGACCCAACGGGGCGGGCAAGACCACGCTCCTGCGAACGCTGATGGGATTTTTGCGACCCACCAGCGGCAGCGCCTCGATCGATGGGCTCGATTGCTATCGACAATCGCATGAGGTGCATCGGCGGGTATCGTATCTGCCGGGTGACGCGAGGTTGTTCCGCACGATGCGGGCGCGCGAGGTGATCGATTTCTTCACGTCGGTGCGACGCGACCATAGCCGTCCCCGAGCCGAGAAGCTCGCATACGACCGCTTCGGGCTCGACCCGGCGCGGCCCGTGGCGGCCATGTCCACCGGAATGCGTCAGAAGCTGGCCCTGGCCGTGACGCTGGCCGTCGCTACGCCGCTGGTGATCCTCGACGAGCCGACGTCGAACCTCGATCCGACGATGCGGGCGGACGTGGCCGCGTTGGTTTCGGAAGCCAAGGCCGCGGGGCGCACGGTGGTTTTTTCCTCGCACGTGATCAGCGAGGTTGAACAGGTTTGCGATCGGGCCATCATTCTGCGCGCCGGCAAGCTCGTCCATACTCAGGTGCTTGCGGAGCTGAAACGAAAGCACCGCATTCGAGCCCGGCTCACCGGTCCCATGCCGGAGGCGCCGGCGAGCTTCAACGGCCAGGTGAGCCTGACGCACGGTCCGGGCGGCGATTTACTCATCGAGACGCCCGGCGAGCTCTCGGGCATGCTGGGCTGGTTGGCGACGTTGCCGCTGGCGGAAGTGCGCATTGAACCCGTGGGGCTCAACGCGTTTTACGAGCAGTATCATCCGTTCGAAGTCGCGCAGGACTGAACAATCGCGGATTGGCCATGAATCGGGCGCTCTGGAAAAAAACGATTCTTGAATCTCGCTGGTTACTGGCTGGCGGCATGGTGTTCATGTTCGCGGTGCAGTGGCTGCGGGTGTGGATCGCCAGCTTCTTCAGCGCGCAGGCGATGGAAGGCATCTTCAGCTTCATGCCGGTGGAGGTCGAAGGCCTGTTGCCAGTGTCGTACACGCAGATGGCCACGACCGCCGGACGGATTGCCGTCGGCTACGACGACCCGATCGTGCTGCTGCTGGTGACCGTGTGGGCGGTAGCCCGGGGTAGCGACGCGGTGAGTGGCGAGTTGAACCGCGGCACGATGGAGATGGTGCTGGCACAACCCGTCACGCGGCTGGGCGTGCTCTTTTCGCAGGGCGTATGGACCCTTGTGGGGGGCGTGCTGCTGTGCGGCGCGGCGTTGGCGGGCACGTTCGTGGGTTTGGAAACCGTGGCGCTCGATCAGCCGGTCGAGCTGCGCGTGTTCGTGCCGGCGGCGCTCAACTTATTTGCGATCACGGTCTTTCTGGCGGGACTGAGCACGATGGTTTCATCGCTCACGAACTTTCGCGCACGAACGATCGGCATCGTGGGTGGATTTTATGCCGTGTCGATGGTCGCCAAGATCGTGGGGCGCGTGGCAACCGACTGGGAATGGCTGGCGCACCTCTCGTTTTTCACGCCATTTGAGCCACAACTCCTGGTGGGCGCACGCAATCGGGCCTGGACCTGGTGGATGGATTCGGGCGATTCATTCTTGCTGGGTGGCCTGGCGTATGACAGCATCCTCATCGGACTGGGGCTCGCGTTTTACATCGTGGCGGCGGTCATCTTTTGCAAACGCGACCTGCCCGCGCCGCTCTGACGCGCTGCCCAGGCCGACTCGGCCGGAGTCTTTGCAAAACCGTCGGCGGCCCGAAATTTGCCCGAAGCGAGCAAGATCGCGTTGATTAAACTGGAGTTAGACGCCCCCTCCCCGGGGTGCCGGTAACTCGCATGGCGTCGTTTGGCCAATGGCGTCATAATGCCCCGGCATTTTTCCGCGGCGTCCCTCGAGTGTTCATCAAGGAGCAGTCATGCTTCACTTCGGCAAGCGGCGACGAACGATTCTTTTTGCAAGCCTGGCTATCCTTTCGTCGTTGGCCAGCGGTGCAAGCCGTGCCGACGAACCGGCCCCCGCGCAGGCTGAAGCGTCCTCGGCGTCGAGCCTGTTGCAAGAGGCAATGGACGCCAAGCTGGGCGCCGAAAGCCTTTCGGACCTGAACAAGGCCATCAAGCTCAGCCAAGACGCGATCGAAGCGGGGTTGCCGGAAGAGGAAGTTAAATTTGCCGAGGAGTTGCTGGCCAGCTCCTTAAGCCAGCGGGCCGAACTGGCTTGTCACGAGCTATTCGAGGCGCCCGTCACCCCGCCTCGCGGTCAGGCGCTGTTGCGAATGGCGCTTTCCGACCTGGAGAAGTCCGTCAAGCTGAACGCCGAGCAGCCGCAAGCCCAATATCTGCTGGGTCGCCTCTATGCCCAATTGGCCGAGCCGGTGAAAGCCCGAGAAGCACTTAACGCGACGATTCGCCTTTCGGACGACGATCCCCTCACCAAGGGCAGGGCGCTCGTGATTCGCGCGGGGCTGCAAAAGGATCCGGCCGCGCGGCAGGCCGACTTTGACGAGGCCGTGAAGCTGTCGCCGCATGAACCGGCAACGCTGCGTTTCCGCGGGATGCACTTTCTGACCGAAAACAAGCTCGAACAAGCCATCGCCGACTTCAATGCCGCGCTGGCGATCGAGCCGGATGACGCCGAGACGTATGAAGCGCGGGGCCTTGCCGAAGCCGCTTCGGACAAATTGGACGAGGCGTTGGCAAGCTTCAGCAAGGCAATCGAGCTGGAACCAAAGTCGCCGGGCGCGCTGACGCAACGAGCGAGAATTCGCGCGATGAAAGGCGACCTGAAAGACGCGCTCGTCGATGTGGAAGCGGCCATGAAGCTACGGCCCGGAGCCCCCACGCTGCTGCTGCACGCCAACCTGCTGGCGGCCAGCGGCAAATTCGAGCAAGCCCTGGGCGAATTGAACGTGTTGCGGCAAGTGATGCCCGATAGCCCCGAGGTGTTGCTACAAATCGCCATCGTGTACCAAGCGTCGAAGCAAATAGACAAAGCGATCGAGGCCTACTCGCACCTGCTGGTGGTCGATCCGCAGAATGTTTCGGCGTTTCGCGGCCGGGCGGATGCCCACCTGGGCGCAGGCCGGCAGGCCGAGGCGATCGCCGACTACGAAGCAGCGCTCAAGTTCGATACGAACAACAGCGGCGTGCTGAACAATCTGGCCTGGGTGCTGGCCACCTCGCCTCAAGATGAACTGCGCGACGGCAAGCGATCGGTCGAACTGGCCGAGCAGGCTTGCAAAGTAACCGACTACAAGCAGGCCCATATTCTGAGTACGCTGGCGGCGGGGTATGCCGAGACGGGCGATTTCGACACCGCGATCAAGTGGTCGCAGCAGGCGGTGGATATCGGCCCCGAGGGAATGAAAGACCAGCTCGCCAAGGAGCTCGACAGTTACCGGCAGAAAAAGCCCTGGCGCGAAGCCGCGCCTCCGGAAGCCGACGAGCAGTCCTCGCCTGACCCCCAACCGCCGGTCGACAGCACCGCGCAACCGAAACCGTCCGTGCCGGCGCCGGCCCAAGCCGAGAATACTCGCGCCAAGCGGATCGAGTAGCTGACTCGAACGCACGTGCCGCGGCGACGCACGGCATCGCGCGTCCTGGTCAGATTTTTCAGAACCTTGGCCAGACGCTCCAACCGAACTGGCTCGAGCGTCTGGATTTCCGCCGGTTGCGAAGCGCGTAATTAACCGCGCCGGCGGCGGATGACGAACAAGGCCGCGCAGGCCGCGAGCAGCATGCCGAACGTGCCCGGTTCGGGAACGACGGTGACACCGAGCGTGCCAACCTTGACGCCGACGTCGCCTTCGGCCCCGCCGATGAAGGCCACGAGATCGAGCACCGAACCAGGCCGGAAGAATGACGGCACGGCGATTTCTCCCTGCACGACGCTTTCGCTCAGCACCGCGTCGAAGAAATCGAAGAACTCCTGCGAATCGAAACTGGTGGTCAACGCGCCGACCAATTGAGCTTCGGAGAACGCGAAGCGATCGCTGATGGTCTCATCGACGCCGGAGCCCGAGGCGTAGGCCACGATCAGGCTGCTGTCGATGACCGCGTCGAACTCGTCGAGCGTCTCGATGATGCCGAAGTAGGCGAAGTTCAGGTAGTCGTTCAACGAGGGCTCGGGAAACAGCTCGTCATAGCTCCAGGAAGCTCCGCCAGACTCAATGCCATCGAGCTGGCCGCCAGACGTTAGCGAGGTCGTCCGCGTTTGCAGAAACGCCGATTGGCCAGCGAGGCGATATCTGCCGGTCGAGGGATAGTCGAGCTGGACGTCCAAAATGACCGTATCGGCGTTGGCGACCGCGGCGATCAACGAGAGACTTACGACGAGCAGAAACTTGCGCATTGACTGGATTCTCCGAGGTGCGTCCGGCTTGGGAAATAGCCAAACCGCTTGGGTTGTAAGCGGCCCGAGCCAATCTGCGCATGCAAAAACGCGCGAAACCTCATTCCATTTGCTTGCTGGAATGTCTTGAGGTTTTGCGCGTTTTCAGGCGATTAGCGTTACTCGGGCGAAGACGATCTTCAACGGGGGCATTTTGTATATCGGAGGTATTAAAAATATTCCTCCCCCGCCCGTCAAGCAGAAAACGAAACGCCCTCCCGGACAATGCTGGCGAAATTTCGCGGCATATCCGCGAGCTGTTAGAGCGCCCGCTCGTTGGCAATGCGGTACACGCGGCGCAAAATCGCCCAGAAGAAGGGCAGGTAAACGATGTCGCTAAACACCAGGATCACGAAGAACAGCGGCGGCATCTTGCCCAGCAACACATAGCCGGTCCCGAGAATCGAGCCGAACAGTTTGCTCAGGAATCCCAACAGCAACAGGTCGCGATTTCGTAGCGGCTGCAGCGCGACTCGCAGATAGCCGACGCCAAACAGCGCGACCAGGATGCCTACCAATTGCACGTACATGATCAAGCTCGGCTTCGGCAAGTCGAAGAACTTGAACATCTCGTGGTAGAAGATGGTAAGGTTGACGCCGACCAGCAGGTTGTAGCAGCCGGCGAACAACAACAAGTTGCGCATCCAGGGCCTGAGCGGATCCATGAGAACTCCTTTTCTCGATCCAGCGAGCGTGGCGTGTTCGACGCGCTATGCCGGTTGCGTTTCAGCCGGCTGGGTTTCGACGGGCTCGTGCTGCGCGACGTAGGCATCGGTCCAAGTCACGAGGTCTTCGCGCCCCTTGCGGTGGCAAAAGTCGCCAAGCGTTTCGCCTTCGAGCCGGTCTTGTTTGAAATAAACCAATAGCGGCACGAGCGTAGCAACGACTTCCTCGGCAGGGACCATGTCGCGGTAGTTGAAGTTCAACCGATCGCCAAGCAGGCGGCCACCGGCGAAGATCGTGTACTTGCCCACGGCTTTCCCCACGAGGCCAATGTCGCAGTTGTACGGCCGGGCACAGCCATTCGGACAACCGGTCATACGGAGCGTGAAGGTTTCGTTCGAGAGTCCGAGCTTGGCCAGTTCGACCTCGAGCCGGTCGATCATTCCCGGTAGTACCCGTTCGCTCTCGGTAATCGCCAGTCCGCACGTGGGCCAAGCGACACAAGCCATCGACCAGCGACGGACGTTGGAAATTTCTTCGCTGAGCTTGATGCCATGCTCGCGCAGGATCGACTCGAGCATCGGGCGATCCGCCGGGTCGATGTTCGTGAACAGAATGCTCTGATGGGCCGTGAGCCGGATGCCGGGCTTGAGCGTGGCGCAGATCTTGCGGAGCGCCGTTTTCAGGCGGAAATCTTCGACGTCGTGGATGCGGCCGTTCTCGACGTTCAATCCATAGAAGAGCTTGCCGTCGCCCTGCTCGTGCCAGCCGATGTGGTCGTCGAAGCCATGCACGTCCTCGGGGTGCGGGTCGGGCAGCGGCTGGCCGTAATACTCCTCGACCTTGGCCTTGAACTTGGGAATTCCCCAGTTGTGGATCAGGTACTTGAGCCGGGCGACCTTACGATCGGAACGATTGCCGAAATCGCGCTGCACCTTGACCACGGCCGTCGCGACGTCGATCACTTGTTCGGGCGTAACGAAGGCCATCCGTTTTGCGACCGCGGGAAATGTCTTTTCGGCGCTGGGGGTTACGCCCATGCTGCCGCCCACCAGCACGTTGTAGCCGATGATCTTGCCGTTTTCGACGATGCCCATCAGCGCCAGATCGTTGGCATACAAGTCGATGCAGTTATCGCCGGCCAAGGCGATCGCCGTCTTGAACTTGCGCGGGAGATACGTGGGACCATAGATGGGCTCGACCTCGGCGTCGTCGCTGCCGCCGCCGACCAGCGTCTCTTCACCGCTGTCGGGATCGGTGATCCAGATTTCGTGGTACGCGCGGGTGCGCGGGGCCAGATGCGCGACAATCGTATCGGCCAGCCGCTGCATCTCGTCATGTATCGCATCGTGCAGCGGCGCGGGGCAGCACATTACGTTGCGTTCGACGTCGCCGCAAGCCGCGAGCGTGGAAAGTTGGATTTCGTTGATCCGGTGAATCGTTTTCCACAAATTTTGCTTCACCACGCCGTGGAGTTGGAGGCCTTGCCGGCTCGTGATGCGCAGCGTCGTGTTGCCCACCTCATCGCACAGATCCAACTCGGCAAGCAATTGCTCGCTGGTGAGCTTGCCGCCAGGAATCCGCGTGCGAACCATGAACGAATAGTGCCTCGCGCTCTTCGCACCGTCTTTGCGGCCCATGGCCCGGGCATCGCGGTCGTCCTGCTGGTAGGTGCCGTGATGCTTCAGCAGTTGGATGCTGCCTTTGCCGAAAAAATCGTTTCCGTCTTGCAACTCCTGCTTGATCTCGCCGCGAAGGTAGTTGCTTTGGATTTTGAAGACTTCGACCGGACTTGGTTTCTGTTCGTCGGACATGGGCCTGAAGCGGTGGGGTAGGAGGATTCCTCGACAGGGGTTTGCGAGGACGGGCTGGGCAGGTGAGGCCAGCTACGCAATTGTCATAAAGATAAGCACCATTGTAATATTTATTCGCGAGTCGCGTCAAAGAGTCAACCAGATAATAGCCGTCTGACAACTTCCGCACCACGCCGTTTCTGGTGGTTCGAGGCCGAGGCTGAATTTAAATTGGTCGGTTCGGGGATTGGTGTGCCGGTGAAAGTATGGCTAGAATGCGGCACTTTCCAGCCCTTGACGAGCGAGCGCCAATTCGCCAAAGCGCCTATTAGGACGAGACTTAACCGTGGCAGCACAACTCTTGGATGGCAAACTGCTGGCACGAACGATCCGCCAGGAACTGCGTGACGAGATCGCCGAGTTCATTGAGAACAATGGCGAAGTACCCACGCTGGCGGCCGTACTGGTGGGCGACGACCCGGCGAGTGAAGTGTATGTTCGCAACAAGGTTAAAGCCTGCGACGAGGTCGGGATCCAAAGCCGTTTGTTCCGCCTGCCGGCCGACGCCTCGCAAGACGACCTGTTGGCCCTGATCGCGAAGCTCAATCGGTCCAAGGACGAACCGACGCACGGCATTCTGGTGCAACTGCCGCTGCCGCCGCAGATCGATGAATCGCGAATTCTGCACGCCATCAGCCCGCTCAAGGACGTGGATGGCTTTCACCCGGAAAACGTGGGCCGTCTTGTGCAGGGAGTGCCCCGATACATTCCGTGCACGCCCTATGGCATCCAGCAATTGCTGCTTCGCAACGGCATCGCAACGGCGGGACGGCATGTGGTCGTCGTAGGCCGTAGCGAGACCGTGGGGAAGCCTATGGCCTTGCTGCTGATGCAGCGTGGGGCGGGCGCCGATGCCACGGTTACGGTCTGTCACAGTAAAACCCGCGATTTGGCGAGCATTACGCGGCAGGCAGATATTTTGATCGTGGCAATTGGCCAGCCGCGATTCGTCACGGCCGAGATGGTTAAGCCGGGGGCCGTCGTGGTCGACGTGGGCATTCACCGAACCGCGTCCGGTCTGGTAGGGGATGTGGATTTCCCGGCGGTAAGCCAGATCGCCAGCCGAATTACGCCCGTCCCCGGCGGCGTCGGCCCGCTGACGGTTGCCATGCTGCTGGTCAACACCCTCACGGCGGCCCGCCATCAGGCCTTGGGATAAAGGGCGGGGCGAGCACCAGCCTCTTGCTGTGCGCGGGCGAACGGCTTCCGATTTGGAAGCCCTGCTTTTTGGTCGATTTTCGGTAGACACGTTCTCACCCGAGGGCTATTCTGGCCGCAGTCCAACGCGGAGAGCATTCGCTCCATTCCCCCCACCGCGACGGATTCTCCTCTCCCTGTTGTAGCGCAGATCTTTTGTCCGCGGCCCGGTTTGCCGACGCGGATCCGTTTGAAAATACAGGAAGGACGGTTATGCCAGACACACCAGGTAGTTGGCCGGCACGCGCGCGAGTCTCAACGCGCGTCGCGCGTCGTCGGCAACTGGGGGCTTGTCTCGAACCATTGGAAACGCGATGGATGATGGCGGCCGATGACGCCACGGGCCTGCTCGCCGAGGCGCTGAGCGAGCCCGTCGCAGTGCCGGCCATCCTGCTCCCGAACGGGACGGCGAATACGACGGCCGAAAGCCTGCTGGCCGCGGGCGGTCCCGGTGATCCGACGCTCCCGGGGTTCAACAATGTCGCCCGTAGCGGCGACAACGGCACCGTGGTCTATCTGGGCGCGGGCTGGGTGCTCACGGCCAACCACGTGGCGCTGACATCCACGATCACCTTTGCCGGCGAATCGTATGTGGTCGACACGTCCTCGGTCACCCGATTGACGAACGCCGACGGCACCAACACCGACTTGAAGATGTTCAAGGTGGTGGGCAATCCGCCGGTGCCGGAATTGTTTACGTCGTACATCGCATCGGCGCCGGCCAGCGGCCACGTCTATATGGTCGGCAATGGCTATGCGACCGTCAGTGAAAAGCACTGGTCGGTCAATAGATCGTTGACCCCCTGGGTTTGGACCGAAATCAGCAAACCGGCGAATTACACCTCGGGAAACTATGGCGGCGTCACGACCACCGGGCCGCGAGTCGTTCGCTGGGGCGAGAACACGGTCCATGACACCGACATGTACATGCCGATCGGCGGCGTCAACGTGGCCGGCTTTACCACGCGTTTCGACCACGAGCTGTACACCAACCAACATGGATTGACGTACGAAGCGCAAGCCTCCTCGGGCGATTCCGGCGGCGCGGTGTTCTCGTTGCAAAACGGCAAATGGGTCCTCTCGGGAATCATGCTCGCCGTCAGTGGCACGCTCAGCGGGCAACCCAGCAATACGGCGATCTATGGCGGCGTCACGTTCATTGCCGACATCTCGGCCTATCGCACGCAGATTCTCTCCATTGCCGGCGTGGTGCACCGACAACTGGTTTACAACCAATCCGCTTTCGACAACAACACGCCCGGTGTGGGAACGAACGAGGACGCGGCAATCGCACCAGACAAGTCCGCGTATCGAGCGGGCACGGGCCTCTCCACGTTTAACAACGTCTCCAGTTACTCGCACGGAATCAATTCCATCGCGATCGACATCGCCAGCGTGCATGGCGATGTCACGGCCCAGGACTTCGACTTCAGGATCGGCCAGAACAGCGCGCTCAATACCTGGTCCGAGGCACCGAGCCCAACGCTCGTCACGGTTCGTTCCGGAGCGGGCATTGGCGGAAGCGATCGAGTGCATATCCTCTGGCCCAATGACACCATCCTCAACACCTGGCTGGAAGTCACCGTCAAAGGAAACGATGCCCTG
The DNA here is from genome assembly GCA_964598535.1 of uncultured Planctomycetaceae bacterium. Taxonomy (GTDB): domain Bacteria; phylum Planctomycetota; class Planctomycetia; order Pirellulales; family PALSA-1355; genus JALHMI01. The sequence continues at coordinate 50,319 of CAZRCI010000007.1, forward strand.
GGCGGGTTCAACACGAATACCGGGCTCGCCAAAAGCGACGTGTTCTACTTCGGACACCGGACCGGCGATGCAGGTGGGAACTCCGCGAATGCGGCGGTCACCGGCCTCTACGACGAACTAGGAGCAAGAAACCATACGGCCATCTTCCAGCCGATCACCAACCCGTATGACTTCGACAAGAACATGATGGTCGGTCTCAGCGACCAAATGATCGCGCGAATGAATATTGGGATTCTATTGATGGTGGACCTGCCGGCCACGGCAGCCGCGGCCTCGCTGGCCGAGGAGGATGAAGACGTCAACGGCCTGATCGAGCTGCCGCCATCCGAAGAACCGCTACCGGCGATCCGAAGCATGCTCGCCGCGCGGGCCCAGGCGTTTGCCGCGTATGCGGTTCAACCGGAGCCATTGCTCACCGATCTCTTTACCAGCAACTCGTGGTTTCATAGCTTCTGGCGTCGAACGATCCGATAAGCCTCCCCGACCCGCGGCAAGACGTTCGCCCCCTCAGGCTGACGCTTCGCGTTGCCGCAACGATTCGTAAAACAAGACGGCGGCCGCGGCCGAGACGTTCAAGCTATCGACCGCCCCCAGCATCGGAAGCCGGATCGCGGTGACATCGTCGCTGTGCCATGCGGGCGAAAGTCCCGCGGCTTCGCTACCGAGCACGAGAGCGCAATTGCGGGCAATCGCCGCCGCGGTGTAATCCACCCGGGCATCCACCCGAGCCGCATAGATCGCGAGGTTGCGGTCGCGCAGCCATTCGAGCGTGGCCGCGCTGGTCGCGGTGCAAACCGGCACTTGGAATACTGCTCCGAGGCTGGCGCGAATGCAGTTGGGGTTGAACAGATCGGTCGCCGGCTCGGCGACAATGAGGGCAGCCACTCCGGCCGCGTCGGCGCTGCGCAGCACGGCGCCCACGTTGCCGGGCTTTTCAACGCCCTCGATGACGGCGATCGGTCCTTCGCCACGCGGCTTGAGCGTGGCCAGCGCCGCTTGGGGAGTCTCGGCGATCAACACCACGCCATCCGCGCGTTCGCCGAAGGCCAGCTTGGCGAAGACCTCGGGCGTGACGTGCCACAGCTCGCAATGCGCGGCGGTAAGCGTCTTTGCCGCGGCCTGACTAGCGGCGGTGCGGCAGAACGCATCGCAAACAAAGGCTTCGAGTGGGCGCACCCCAGCGGCGAGCGCCTGTTGGATTTCGCGCGCGCCGTTGACAAGCATGCGCGCCTGTTTGGCGCGATGCCGCCCCGTGCGAAGGCGCACCGCCTCTTTAACCCGCGGATTCGACAAGCTGGTGATGATTCGCGCGTTCATTCGCTGACTTTCAGAATGTCTTTGGAGCGGATCCAGCGCACCGCGGCGCCGCAGTTGAGCCCCGCGCCCTGCGACGATATCAGATTCATCGCGATAGAAGCGACGCGCCATGGCTTACCCTCCCGCGGGCGAATGTCTTCTGCATAATCGCGTAAGGTGGCGGCCTGGGCCAACTCGCCGCTATGGCACGACAGGAGCATGAAACGCCCCGCGGCACACAATTCAAAACAAACCTCGAGCAAACACGGGAGGGCGTCGTCCAACTTCCAAGGCTGTCCCTTCGGGCCGTGTCCATAAGCCGGCGGATCGAGCAGCACGGCATCGTACCGATTGCCGCGGCGCAACTCGCGCTCGGCAAACTTCAAGGCATCTTCGACGATCCAGCGAATGGGCGCCGCAGACAAGCCCGAGGCGGCCGCGTTGCGGCGAGCCCACTGGACCACGCTTGCCGCGGCGTCGACATGCACGACCTCGGCTCCCGCGGCGGCGGCGGCCAGGGTGCTGGCGCCAGTGTAGGCGAACAGGTTCAAGATCTTGGGGCGGTCGACGCGAGCAGCTTGCTCGGCGATCCAGCGCCAGTTGTCGGCCTGTTCCGGAAAGACTCCGAGATGGCCGGCTTCGGTAAGCTTGAGCTCAAGGTTGAAGCTCGAACAGTTCAAGAACCAGCGGTCGTCGATGGTTTGCCGGAGCCGCCACGCGCCACCCTGCCCTACGGGGCGTTCGTAGCGTCCGATGGCCGCGTTCCACTGGCGGGGCGAACGAGGGCTCGCCTCGATCGCGGCCGGCGACGGCCGATCGAGGATGTACGGGCCGAAACGTTCGAGCTTGCGCCCCGCGCCAAAGTCGAGCAGTTCGTAGTCCATCGCGGCCATCGCACACGTTCCGAAGCAGCGGGAAGAAACGGTGGGACTAATCGCGCCGGCGCGGCCGTTTGGCGGCCGTTTTACGTTGAGGGCGATAGCCGGCGCCGGGGCCGCCACGAATGTGATCGCCGCTGGTTTGCTCGCGAATGCGTTTGTTCGCCTCGCGGCGGCGACGGTCGAGCGCGGCCTTCGGCGGACGCTCGGAAATCAAGCAGTCGCAGCCGCTGCCGATCAGATCCTGACGGCCGGCCTGTTCGAGCGCGCGGCGGACTTCGAAGTAGTTCTCCGGCTTGAAGAACTGCAACAACGCGCGTTGCAACTTGCGATCGCGCAAATGCCGGGCGATGAAAACCTGCTTTTTCGTGAATGGATCGAGGCCCGTGTAGTACATGCAAGCGGCGATGTCGAACGGACTGGGGATGAAGTCCTGAACCTGGTCGGGCTGATAGTGGTTTCGCTTGAGAAACAACGCCAGATCGATCATCGAGTCGAGCGTGCTGCCCGGATGGCTGGCGATGAAGTACGGCACGAGAAACTGCTTTTTGCCGGCCCGCTTCGAGGCCTGTTGGAACTCGCGATCGAACTTCTCGAAGTCCTCGGGGCCGGGCTTTTTCATCAGCCCCAGCACCTGGGGATCGGTATGCTCGGGGGCGACCTTCAGGTGTCCGCCAACGTGGTGCGTGGCCAGTTCGCGCATGTACTCGCGGCTGCGGCGGGCCAGGTCCATGCGAATGCCCGAGGCGACAAAAACCTTTTTCACACCGGGTTCTTCGCGAGCCGCCTTCATCAGTTTGAGCAACGGCCCATGATCGGTGCCCAAGAGCTTGCAGATCGTGGGATGCACGCAGCTCAGCCGCCGGCAGCGGGCCTCGACCTCGGGGCGCGTGCAGCGCATCTCGTACATATTTGCGGTTGGACCGCCAATGTCGCTGATGACACCCTTGAAGTCGGGATCGGCCGTCATCTGGCGAATTTCGCCGATCACGGACTCCTGACTGCGGCTTTGAATGATGCGGCCTTCGTGGGCCGTGATCGAGCAGAACGTGCAGCCGCCGAAGCAACCACGCATGATCTGCACCGAATCTTTGACCACCTCATAAGCCGGAATGCGGCTCTTGCCATAGCTGGGATGCGGCTTGCGGGTAAACGGCAGCCCGTAGACGCGGTCCATCTCGGCCTGCGCGAGCGGCAAGGCCGGCGGGTTGACCACCACGCACTCGCGGTCGTGATACTGAACCAAGCGACGCGCGTTGTGAGGATTGGTTTCGTTGTGGGCGATCTTGGTCATCTCGGCGAAGGCCCATTTATCGCTCGACACCGCTTCAAAGCTTGGCAGCGTGATGGTGTTCTCGGCCGGGGGCGAATCTTTCGCGCCCAGGCGATAGGCCACCCCCCGCATCTCGCGCAGCTCACGCACCGTGTGGCCGTCGCGCAATCGCCGGGCGATTTCAACGATGCCGCGCTCGCCCATCCCGAACACCAGGAGGTCGGCCTTGCAATCAAGCAGGATCGGACGGCGGACCTTTTCGCTCCAATAGTCATAGTGCGCGATGCGCCGCAAGCTGGCCTCGACGCCGCCGGCGACGACCGGCACGCCGGAATAGGCTTCGCGCGAACGCTGGCAGTAGGCCAGCGTTGCCCGATCCGGACGACGGCCGATGGCGCCGTCGGGACTGTAGGCGTCATCGTTCCGCACTTTGCGGTTGGCCGTATAGTGGTTGATCATCGAGTCCATGTTGCCGGCGCTCACGGCAAAAAATAGCCGTGGCCGGCCGAACGCGCGCCAGGCCTGGCAATTGCGCCAGTCGGGCTGACTGAGAATCGCCACGCGAAAGCCTTCGCTTTCGAGCAGCCGTCCCAAGAGCGCCATGGCGAAGCTGGGATGATCGACGTACGCATCGCCCGTGACGAAGACCACGTCGACTTCATCCCAACCGCGCGCTTCCATCTCGGCTCGGTTCATCGGCAGGGGCCGCGAGCTGTGACGCACCGAGAGCCTCGCCGGCGCTTGATCGAGCACAGGAAGTAGCGACGTGGAACTGAACGACGGGCTGGTCATGAGAGGCGATCGAAGCACATAGCCCACGGGGGCGGTGACAAAATGGGCAGCTCCGTATTCTATCACCTGGCGGCCGATCGGACCTTGGCATCCGGGGAGATTTTGCGGTTTTAGCGCGGCAAAAGCAGCGCCGCCGGCAGTCCAACACCGTTGGCGACCCAGGAGCCATTGTCTCGCGGCCACGAAAAGGTATGGTTTGAGAAGGAAGGCCTCTCCCGCTGACACGGCCCTAAATTTTATTGAATTTCCGCTGGTAGGACCTCTGATGCCTGATCCTCGGCAACCCTGGTCGCCCCGTTCGATTCTGGCCCTGATTATTGGCGGCCTGGTGCTGTGGGGAATGTACATCGCCGCCGGCGTCATCTGGTACGGGCTCAACCCGCTCGGCGGCGTGGTGGTGCTCGTCTGCGTGGCGATCTTCATCAGTTTCTGGCTGCTGCTGCTTCGCACGCAGAAAAGACAGGACGGACCGTAATCGGGGGGCAGGATCGCCCTTGGGCGGAGCCCGCGCTGGACTAAATAGTTGCGTTTCGCGCGGCGTTATGTGTTGTGGCGCAATGGTTTAGCGGCTATTGTCACGTCTGCCAGCACCGACCCGTTCAGGCGCGGACTGCGTAGAATGAGGGTGCGGATCGCGATTGTTCCTGGCGAGACGTTGGGAGATAATCCGCGCCGCTGATCCGAACGGTTCATTGCGCGATGGAGGAGAGACCCCGATGGCCACGGAAATCACCGCAGTCCGCCCGCTCCGCCCTGCCGCGCCTTCTATGGTGACCGGCCTGTCCATCGGCGATTATCTGATCCGCCGCTTGCAAGACTATGGCATCGGCCATGTGTTTGGCATCCCGGGCGATTATGTCCTGAACTTCTACGCGATGCTCGATCGCAGCCCGATCGAGGTGGTAACCACGACGCGCGAGGATTGCGCCGGCTTTGCGGCCGACGCCTACGCCCGGGTGCATGGAATGGGCGCGGTGTGTGTCACCTATTGCGTGGGCGGCTTGAGCCTGGCCAATAGCGTGGCGGGGGCCTATGCCGAGAAATCGCCGGTCGTGGTGATTACGGGCTCGCCCGGCATGCAGGAGCGGCACAACAATCCGCTCCTGCATCATCGGGTGCGGGATTTCCGCACTCAGTACGACGTGTTCGAGAAGCTGTGCATCGCGGGCACAGAGCTGAGCGATCCGCAAACGGCCTTCCACGAGATCGATCGGGTGCTGAACGCGGCGGCGCGATTCAAGCGGCCGGTGTATATCGAAATTCCGCGGGACATGGTGTCGGTCGTGCCCGAGATGCCGCATCGTTTTCAAGATACCCACCTGACCAGCGATCCCGATGCGCTGAAAGAGGCCGTGGCCGAGGCCGAGCGGTGGCTGAACAGTTGTGAGCGACCGGCAATCGTGGCCGGGGTCGAGCTGCATCGGTTTGCGTTGCAGGACGAATTGCTGGCGCTGGCCGAGGGTTCGCAAATTCCGATCACCACCACGGTACTGGGCAAGAGCGTCATCTCGGAAACTCATCCGCTGTTCGTCGGCTTGTACGAAGGGGCGATGGGCAATGACCAGGTCACTCAGTTCGTCGAGGAAAGCGACTGCCTGTTGCTGTTGGGCACCTTCATGACCGACATCAACCTGGGCATCTACACGGCGAATCTCGATCCGGGCAAGTGCATTTACGCCACGAGCGAGCAGTTGCGAATCCGTCACCACCACTATCACAACGTGCTGCTGGTGGACTTCATTCGCGAACTGGCGGCCCGGCAGCCGAAACCTCCGCGGCGAGCCATTCCGGATCTGCCGCATCGGGTGGAAAAGTTCGTGTTGAAGCCGGAGCAACCGATTTCGATCACGCGGCTTATCGGGCGTTTGAACGAGTCGCTCGATGATGAGACGATCGTGATCGCCGATATTGGCGACTCGCTGTTCTCGGCCAGCGAACTGGTGATTCGCGGGCGGACGGAGTTCATTAGCCCGGCGTATTACACCTCGATGGGCTTTTCCGTTCCGGCCGCGCTGGGAGCGCAGATGGCGCGGCCCGATCTGCGCACAGTCGTGCTCGTCGGCGACGGCGCGTTCCAGATGACCGGCATGGAACTTTCGTCGCTCGTGCGGCACAAGTTTCCGGCGATCATCATCGTGCTCGACAACGGCGGTTATGGCACCGAACGCTACTTGCACCCGGGCAGTTTCGAGTTCAACGAAGTCCAGCCGTGGGCCTATCACAAACTGCCCGAGGTATTGGGCGGCGGCCGAGGTTACCTCGTGAAAACGGAAGGCGAGTTCGACGCGGCTTTGCGTGACGCCTGGGCCGATACGACGGGCCCCAGCTTGATTCAGGTCGTGCTCGACAAGGCCGATCACAGCCGCTCTCTGGAGCGGCTGACCGAGAAACTGAGCAAGCGCGTGTAACGGGCCCTTTGGCGGCGTGACCTGGAAGCCGGAACAACGCAGGTATGGAAGCCTGCGCCGACAAAGTGGTCGCGATCGCGGGAGCGTCGAACGGCATCGGCGGGGCGCGGATCGTGGGTTTTCGAGAATAACCGCCACGAACCGCTATTGGGGCAGGCTGCTGGCTGTCGCTAAGATTCGCACGCATTCATTAAACTTCTCCGCGTGCTAGCAAGCGAGGCTATCGGCGTGCATTCCTTGAGCGGCCCCAAACATCCCCGAATTCTGATTGTCCGACTAAGCGCGATTGGCGACGTGTTGCACGGTATGCCCGTGCTATGCGCGTTGCGGGCGGCGCTCCCCGAGGCGTATCTCGCCTGGGTCGTCGAAGGCGTATCGGCGCAACTGCTCAAGCATCATCCGGCACTCGATGAACTGGTGACCGTCCCTCGCAAGTGGCTCAAATCGCCTCGAACCGTGCTGGACCTGCGGCGCAAACTGCGATCGCTCAAATTCGACGTGGCGATCGACATGCAAGGGCTGACCAAAAGCGCCATTGCCGCGAGGCTCTCGGGCGCTCGGCTCCGAATCGGCTATGGCGGCGTCGACGGGCGCGAACTGAGCACCTGGCTGAACAACAAGCTGGTCGAGCCAACCGGCACGCACGTGGTCGATCGCAATCTGGAACTATTGCAACCGCTGGGAATCCGCCAACCCGAGGCGCGGTTCGGCCTGGATGACACGCCCGAAGACGCGGCCACGGCGCAGCGGATGCTCGCCGAACTGCAACTGCGGCCGCCGTTTGCCGTGATCAATCCGGGAGCAGGCTGGCCGAGCAAGGTCTGGCCGGCCGCGCGCTATGCCGAGGTGGCCAAATACCTGGGGCAACGGCGCGGCGTGCGATCGCTGGTCGTCTGGGCGGGTGATCAAGAACGCGCCTGGGCCGAGCAGATCGTCGCAGGTTCGGGCGGATTCGGATTGCTGGCCCCCAAGACATCGCTCCGCGAATTGGCGGCGATCACGCGGCAGGCGGCGATGTTCGTCGGCTCGGACACGGGGCCTTTGCACCTGGCCGTGGCCGTGAACACGCCGAGCGTGGGCATGTTCGGCCCCATGCCCGCCGAGCGCAATGGCCCCTATGGGCCACGGCACGTGCCGGTACAGAAGGTATGCCTCGCAGGCTCCAGCCGCGACAAGCGTTCGGCGGGCCCTGAGTCGATGGAGGCCATCTCGGTGGCCGATTGCCGCGTGGCCTGCGACACGATTCTCGATCGGCAGCAGCCGCTGCGGCAAACCGCGTGACGCAGCGTCCCTACTGCTTGAGCTGCTTGCCGTAGAGATACGGATTCATCGACGGGTCGTTGTACATCTTGAACTGGAAGTAGACTTTCAGCCGTTTGCGGCCGGCGAAGATATCGTCCAGCAACTCCTGCAAAGAGTTCGACAGGTCGCGGTGCTGCTCGTCGATGACGGCCAGCCGGGCGCGGGCTTTTTCGCGATGTTCTTCGCTCGCGTCGGCGCGGTCGATCTGTTCCTGCATGTGATAGCGACGAAGCGCAAGAATCGAGAGCCGATCGATCGCGCTGCCTGGCGTTTCGGTGTTTTGTCGGGCGTCGGGCAGCGGCTCGATCTTCTCGGCGGCGAGCATTTGCAGGAAACAGGCGTCGAGCTTCTCGATGCCGTCGTTGCGTTGCTGGTTGTAACGGTCGATCGCCCGTTTAACCTGGGCAATCCGCTCGTCGCCGACATCGGGGCTGCGAGCGATGTCTTCCTCGTGCCAGAGCAAATAGTTGAACGAATGCTGCTGGCAAACCAAGCCCAGCAGGCCCTCGTAGGGGTTGGCCACATCCTGCGTGTGCCAGAGGGCGACGGTATGAGCGTGGAGATCAGTGATTTCGGGAACGTGGATCCGGGGCGGCATGGCGATTCGATGGGGTTCGAGGTGGCGAAAAGCTCTGTCTGCGCGGGCGATTCTATCGCAACGGGGGCAAAGGCAACAACCGCGGTTCCGCCAATGTCGCTGGAGCCGGACCTATAGGCCCTTCGCGGCCGGCGACCTAGAATAAAAATCATGACCGCTGCTTCCACCGCCAAACAACCGATGAACGTCACCGGCCAGAATGCGCTGCTGGCCTTAGTGGCCCTTGGCGGCGCGCTGTTGGTCGGTTATCTCTTGCTGTTCTACGACGGCGCGCCGGCCGCGCCCGCGGCGGCGATCCCCAGCCGGCTGCAACTTGACGATATTCCGTTCAACGGACGGCGCGCGTTCGAGTATTTAGAGAAAATCTGCGCATTGGGGCCGCGGCCCAGCGGCTCAGCCGCCATGCAGGCTCAACAGAAAATGCTGACCGAGCATTTTGAAGCGCTGGGCGGACGTGTCGAGCGGCAGGCGTTTCGCGTTCGCGATCCGCTCACCGGGCAGCCCGTGTCGATGGCCAATTTGATCGTTCAGTGGCACCCGGACCGCAAAGAGCGCATTCTGCTCTGCGCGCACTACGATACGCGGCCGTTTCCGGACCGCGACAAGCGCAACCCGCGGGGCAGATTTCTGGGCGCCAACGACGGAGCAAGCGGCGTGGCATTGCTGATGGAGCTTGCCCATCAGATGCGCGATCTGCCGGGCGAATTGGGTGTTGATTTCGTGTTGTTCGATGGCGAGGAGTACGTGTTCGAGGAAGGGCATCCGTACTTCATCGGCTCGGAATGGTTCGCATCGGAGTATGCCACGAATAAGCCGCCGCATCGCTATCGCTGGGGCATTTTGCTCGACATGGTGGGCGACGCGGATTTGCAGATTTATCCGGACCGCCTCAGCTTGAGCTGGCCCGACACGCGTCCCCTGGTCGAACAAGTGTGGAACACGGCCCGGCGGCTGGGCGTGAGCGAGTTTTCAACCCTGCGACGGTACGACGTGCTGGACGATCACATGCGGCTACACGATATCGGCGGGATTTCGTGCATCGACATCATCGATTTCCATTACCCCTACTGGCACACCGAGCAGGACGCGCCGGCGAAGTGTTCAGCGTTATCGCTCGCCAAGGTCGGTTGGGTCGTGCAAGAATGGCTCAAGGGCGCCGTGCGGCAATAATTCAGCACGCAACAGCCGAGCAAACGCCCTCTGAAACGCGAGTGAGGTGGTCATGGATACCTTTTCCGCCTGTTTGGCCTTTGGCCCCCTGGCGATCTATCTGCTGCTGTTGGGGTTGTTGAACCTCTCGCGGCGACCGCTCGTCGTTAGCGGCACGCGCGAGACGATCTCGCTGGGGCTCGCGCTCGCGGGCCTGGTGATCGTGGGGCCGATGCAGCTCTTCATGCCGCAAGAGGCCGCCATGCGTTTCGGCCAGTTCATCTGGATCTTGTTGCTCGGGTTCTACAGCCTCTCGCTCACGCTCCTGATCCTGCTCAGCCGGCCGCGGCTGATCGTCTATAACATCTCGGCCGAAGAACTACGGCTCGCGCTCGACGCCGCGGCCCGCCGGGTCGACCCCGACGCCGCTTGGACCAGCACCGCGCTGAGCCTGCCCACGGCGCGGGTCTATCTGCACATCGAACCGTTTCCGCCGCTGGGAAACATCTCTCTACTGGCGACGGGAGACGACCAGAGCGCGAGCGGCTGGCGGCGGCTGGAGTATGCGCTGCGCGAAGCGCTGCGGGAAACGACCGTCACGCCCGGCGCCTACGGGCTGTGGATGCTGCTGATCGGCGCGATGATGCTCTCCGGGCTGACTTTCTGGGTAGTCGACAATCCACAGACGATCGCCCAGGGGTTGGAACGCATGCTCAGTCCGTAGCCGTTTCTTTCGCGCGCCGCTTGGCGGCCTGGCGTTCGGCGCGGGCTTGTTGCTGCTCTTCGGGTGAGAAGAGCGCGAAGCGAATGCGGTAGGCCTGGTAGCCCGCGGCAAGCTGCGCGGCATACAGCGCAGTTAGCTCGGCGCGAAGCTTCTCGGCCGATTCGAAACCGTCGGGCACGGCGTCCGCGTCGGTAAGCTGGTCGACCTCGATCGGCTCGACTGACAGCACGCGAATGTAGCCGGCGCCGGGAATGTAGCTGCGCTGGCCGGCGCGCATCCGGCAATGATTCCACAGCCGGATCGTTTGGGTCTTATCGCCCGAGCGGATGGCATCCATGAACTTCTTTTTGAAGAGCAGCATGACAAGCTCGTGGCGCGGGTCCACGGACTCAGGGTTTGGATGTTGGAGAGGTCGCGGCTTGTTGCGAACGATCGATCCACGCGGCCAGGGCCACCGCAAGCTGCGGAGTCGCCGCCGGGTGCTCATCGAGCAGCGGGCTCGCCGAGCGGAGACAACCGTGCGCACGTTCTCCGTACTCGGGGCGATCGAGCGCATTGGCCAGATAGAGCAGGTTCGCGGCCGAGACCGAGTTGCCGGCCGGTGTGACGCCGTCGAGCTGCACTTTGCTGCGGGCGAACAAGGCTTCGTGCCGCGTCGAGGTATAAAAGAACCCGCCGGTCGTTTCATCCCAGAAGAGCGAAAGCTGCTGGTCGGTCAGCCGGACCGCCTCGTCGAGCCACTTTTGATCGCCGCTGGCCCGATGAAGCGCGAGCAGGCCATCGACCAGGAACGCATAATCGTCGAGGTAGGCCGGTATCCGCGCCTCGCCGCCGGCATAGTTGCGCAGCAGCAGCCCGTCCTCGTCGCGGAGTCTGGTGAGCAGGAACTCAGCGGCGCGGACTGCGGCCGCCGTGTATTCGGGCTTTTGGAAAACACGCCCCGCTTCGGCCAGGCCGGCGATCATCAGACCATTCCAACCGGTCAGGATCTTGGTATCCGTGAGCGGTCGCTCGCGTTTATTGCGCAGCGTGAGCAGCTTCTGGCGGAGGGGCCGGAGCCGAGCGTCGAGCGCTTGTTCGGTGAGATCGCGCGACGCGGCGCTTTCGGCCAGCGGAACCTGGAGCAGCGGAATATAGCGGCCTTCGAAGTTCGGCTCGCCGTCAAAGCCATAGATAGCGGCGAAGAGCTGGAACTCCTCGGGCGCGAGTTCCTGTTCCACTTCCGCGCGGTCCCAAACGTAGAAGCGTCCTTCCTGGCCGTCGGTTTCGGCGTCGAGCGCGGCGTAGAATGCGCCGCCTTCGTCCCGCATTTCACGCTCTGCGAAGGCGACGATCTCTTCGGCGGGCAGGCGATACTCGTCGCGCGGCTCTAGTTCATACGCCAGCGCATAGACGCGCAGGAGCTGGCCATTGTCGTAGAGCATTTTCTCGAAATGCGGCACCGTCCAGGTGCGGTCGGTGCTGTAGCGATGGAATCCGCCGCCCAGATGGTCGCGGATGCCGCCTTGGGTGATCTTGCTGAGGGTGAGGGCAAGCATACGCGCCGCGGCCTCGGCCCGGGGCGGATCCACCTGGCCAGACTTGCCACGACGAGCGGTCTCCAGCAGCAGCCGCAGGTTGGGAGGCTCGGGAAACTTAGCGCGCTGGAGATTCGCGGGATCAAACCCGAAGCCGCCATAGTCGCCGTCAAACTGCGCGGCCAGGGCGTCGGTCACTCCGGCGAACAGTCGCTGGTCGAGCTTGACGACGCGAAGGATCGGCTGCTGCTTGAGACTTTCCTGGACGTAGCCGGCCAGGGCATCGCCCGTCTTTTGCCACTTGGCGGGGTCGGCCTGCCAGGCCTCGAGCACGCGGTCGAGCACGGTAGCGAAGCCGAGCAGGCCCTCTTTGTCGTGGGGCGGAAAGTAGGTGCCGCCCATGAGCGGCTTGGCGTCGGGCGTAAGGAACATCGAGAGCGGCCAGCCGCCACCCTGCTTGGACCCTACAAGTTGCAAATAAGCGTGCAGCGCCTGCATGTAGATTTCATCAATGTCGGGGCGTTCCTCGCGATCGACCTTGACGCATACGAAGTTCTCGTTGAGCTTCGCGGCGATCTCGTCGTTCATGAACGATTCGCGCTCCATCACGTGGCACCAGTAGCAACTCGAATAGCCGATCGACAGGAAGATCAGCTTCTTCTCGCGGCTGGCACGCTCGAGCGCCTCGGGCCCCCAGGGATACCAGTCCACGGGATTATGCGCGTGCAACAGTAAATAAGGACTGGTCTCTTTGGCCAACCGGTTGGTGGGCCGCGGTTTGTCTTCGGCCGCGCCGCGCGAAAACGCGACGACTATCGTGGCAAACAACACCAGAGCGAAGCGAGCTACCAAGCGAATCACCAAGACGCATCCTTTCGGAAGTGAGAAAAGTTAATCGCGCGATCGTCGCTCGACGCGAGAGACGGGGCGAAGCTGATGCCCGGCGTCGAACCGCAAGTCTTCACCGCCCACCGGCGCACCCGCCGAATCGAGCGTCGGCCCCTTGGAAATCCAATCGCTATCGGCACGACGCTCGGCCGCAAGCTCGTCGGCACGACGCTCGGCCGCAAGCTCATAGTCGGCCAGCAGCGTGATGCATCCGACGGTCAGACGTGCGCCAGGATCCAGCGGCACGGGCTCCTCGCCCAGTCGCGTCTCGCCGACGAAAGTGCCGTTCAGCGAGCCCAGATCGCGGACCATCAGCCGGCCTTCCGCTTCGAAAATCTCGCAGTGCCGGCGGCTGACGAGCGGATGAAACAGCGTGACGTCGGTCGTGCGGCTGCGGCCGACAATCGCCGGCAGCCGCAGCTCGATCTGGCGAGCCCGCTCTTCTCCGCCGATAACTCTGAGTCTGGCTTGCACGCGACGCTCCCTGGCCGCGAACACTCCGAGCGTCCGCTAATTTCGACAGTTGCCCCGTGCGGCTCGCCCCGCACCCCGCGAAAAACGCGGATTTGATTATAAGTGCGCAAAACGTGAATCGCCAACGCGGCTGGAAATCGCCGGGGATTTCCTATCGCGGCGGCCAGCGGCTGGGATGACTCGCCTGTTCGAGGCGCGGCAGTATCTCTACAATAAGCCGCGGACGGAGGCATTTTGGGAAGCATTTCGCCGCGAAAGAGCACCGTGAAGCAACTGTTGAGCGAAGAGCAACTGCGGGCGGGAATCGCCCGACTCGCGGCGGAGATTCGTCGCGATTATGCCGGCGGGGCACTGACGATTCTGGGCGTGCTGACCGGCAGCCTGGTGGTCGTCGCCGATCTGATCCGGCAATTGGATCTGCCCTTGCGATTGGGAGTGATCCAAACTCGCAGCTATCGGGGCACGAACACTCGGCCCGGCGAACTCGAAATCAACTGCAACATGCTGCCGGAAGTGCGCGGCCACGACGTCCTGTTGATCGACGACATCTTCGACACGGGCCGAACGCTGGCGGCATTGCTGGACGAAATCCACAAGCACCAGCCCCGTTCGGTACGCTCGGCGGTGCTGCTCTTCAAAGATGGGCGGCAAGAGGTGGAGCTGAGGCCGGACTATGTCGGCTTTCATATCCCAGACGCGTTCGTGGTGGGATACGGGCTCGACTACCAGGATGCGTTTCGCAATCTGCCTTACTTGGCCGAACTCGAAGACGAAGATCTGCGGGCGGCGGCAGCGTCTGCGAGCGAGGCGGCTCCATGAAGCACCGCCTGCTGCACGTCATCGCTACGCTCACGCGGAGCGGAGCGGAAAAGCAGCTTGCGCTGTTGTCCGCCGGGCTGCCACGCGATGAGTTCGACATCCATATCTGCGCGCTCACGCGCGGCGGCCTGCTGGAAGAAGAACTGCGCGCGGCGGGAATTCCGGTCACGATCATCGGCAAGCAGTGGAAGTACGATCCGCTGGCCTGGTGGCAGCTCCGCCGGCATATTGCTCGCTTGAAGCCAGACCTGGTACAAACCTGGATGTTCACGGCCAATGCCTACGGGAGAACGGCGGCGCGGTCGGCCGGAGTCAAGCGCATCGTGGCGAGCGAGCGCTGCGTCGACGTGTGGAAAGCGGGCATTCAACTCACGATCGACCGGCGACTCGCGCGTAGGACCGATGCCATCATCGCCAACAGTCGCGGCGTTAAAGAGTTTTACGTCCAGCAGGGCATTCCGGCGGAGAAGCTCGTCGTGATCGAGAACGGCATCTTGCCGGCTCCGGCGAGCGACCTGACGCACGACCAGCTCTGCGACGAATTGAGCCTGCCGCGCGACGTGCATCTGATTGGCGCGGTAGGTCGGCTCTGGCATCAGAAGCGAATCAAGGATTTGATCTGGGCGACGGACCTGCTGAAGGTGATTCGCGACGACGTACACCTGCTCGTCATCGGCGAAGGACCGCTGCGCGAGAGCCTGGAAGAATTTCGCGATGCTTGCCAGATCGGGGACAAGGTGCATTTTCTGGGAGCGCGCAGCGACGTGATGCGGATGATGCCGCACTTCGCGCTGCTGTGGCTGGCGAGCGACTACGAGGGGCTACCCAACGTGGTGATGGAAGCGATGACCGCCGGGGTGCCGGTCGTGGCAACCGATATCCCCGGGACACGCGACCTTGTGACTCATGGCGAAACCGGCTTTCTGACCTCCGTGGGCGATCGCGCGAACCTGGCCCGTTACGCCCATAAATTGCTCGAAGACCCGACCCTGAGGATGCGGCTGGGCGAGGCCGGCCGGGAGCGAATTACCCGAGATTTCAGCGTCGAGCGGATGGTCGCGGCGCACGCCGAACTGTACCGGCGGCTGCTCGGCTGAGATAATAAGTAGCGTACACTTCCGGTGCCGCTTGCGCGCGGCCGATCGTTTCTCCTTCCTCGTAACTTTCTGAGCGTCGCATGTGCGGCATCGCCGGAGCAATCTGGACCAACCCCGCGGCGGAAATCTCCGCCGAAGTCCTGGCACGGATGACCGAGGTGCTTGCGCATCGCGGACCGGACGACGCGGGCACGTACACGAGCGCCCTCTGCACGCTGCCGGCCGGCAGACGTCCCGGCGTTGCGCTGGGGCATCGCCGGCTGTCAATCATCGACGTGGCCGGCGGGCACCAGCCGCTGGCGAATGAAGATGAGACGATTTGGATCGTCTTCAACGGCGAGATCTATAACCATCGCGATCTAAGGCATCGGCTGGAAGGCTCCGGCCACCAATTTCGCACGCACTGCGACACCGAAGCGATCGTCCACCTGTACGAAGACACGGGGCTCGACTTTCTGGAACATCTGGACGGCATGTTCGCGCTCGCGATTTGGGATGCGCGCCGCCGGCGACTTGTCATCGCGCGCGATCGAATTGGCAAGAAACCCTTGTACTACCGCGCGGAGCCGGAACGGTTGCTGTTCGCCAGCGAACTGAAAAGCCTACTGGAAGTGCCCGGTCTCGAACGAACGATCGATCCACGGGCACTGGACGATTACTTCACGCTCCAGTACGTTCCGCCTCCGCGGACGATCTTGCAGGGCTTTCACAAGTTGCCGCCCGCACGCTATGGCGTGTTCGAGGACGGCCAGTTTCGCACAGCGAGCTACTGGCATCCCGATTTCAACCGCGAGGTCGAACGCTCGTTGCCCGACGCCGCGATGGAATTGCGCGAACGGCTGACACGGGCGGTGCGGACCCGATTGGAAGCGGACGTGCCCCTGGGAGCGTTTCTGTCGGGAGGCGTGGACTCGTCGCTGATCGTGGGATTGATGCAGCAATTGAGCGGCGAGCGCGTGAAGACGTTTTCGATCGGATTCCCGGTCGCGGCGTTCGACGAGTCGCACCACGCGCGGCGGGTAGCCGAGCG
Organism: uncultured Planctomycetaceae bacterium; assembly: GCA_964598535.1. Lineage (GTDB taxonomy): Bacteria > Planctomycetota > Planctomycetia > Pirellulales > PALSA-1355 > JALHMI01. The sequence goes on from CAZRCI010000007.1 coordinate 66,564, forward strand.
GCTGGGAACGGATCATCACGAGTTTCGCGTCGAGCCTCAGGCCGTGGAAGTGCTGGAGAAACTTGTCTGGCACTACGACGAGCCGTTCGCGGACAGTTCGGCCGTGCCGACGTATTACGTCTCGAAACTGACGCGGGAATTCGTGGCCGTCGCGCTGACGGGCGACGGCGGCGACGAGTTGTTCGCCGGTTACGACCGCTATCGAGCCGTGCAAATAGCGTCGTATTTGGATCGTTTGCCCGCGTCGATTCGGTCGATACTGGCTCGTCCGGGAGGGGCCGGTTGGGGACAAGGCCGGCCGCAGCGTTCGCTGCTGCGGCGACTGGGGCGTTTCAGCGAAGCGCTCGCCTTTGGCCCCTCACGGCGGTATCTGGAATGGGTCTCGATGTTCAACGAACGACGGCGAGCCGAACTCTATAGCGATGCGCTGCTCTCGCAGCTTCCGAACCACGATCCATTCGAGTTTCTGGCCGAGGCGTTCGAGCGCGTAAAACACCGCGATCCGGTAACCGCGGCCAGCCTGGTCGACCTGGTCACGTACTTGCCTTGCGACTTGATGACGAAGGTGGACATCGCATCGATGGCGCATGGGCTTGAGTGCCGCGCGCCGATGCTCGATCATCGGCTGGTTGAGTTCGCCGCCGCGTTGCCGGTGCGGTCCAAGCTGCACCGGGGCCGCGGAAAGCATCTTCTGAAAGTGGCCTTTCCGGAACTGCTTCCGGAGAGTGTGACCAGACGCCCCAAGATGGGCTTCGGCGTGCCGCTGGCCCAGTGGTTCCGCGGTGAACTGCGCGACTATGCGCACGACGTGCTGCTCGACGGGCGGGCGCGTTCGCGCGGCTATTTTCGCGAGGCTGCCGTGGAACGGCTGTTGTCCGAGCATTGCGCGGGCACTTTTGACCACGGCTACCGCTTGTGGGGTTTGCTCGTATTCGAGCTGTGGCATCGGAACTGGCTCGACGGGCACGACCGGGCCAATCTGACCGCGACGATCGCGGCGAGCTAGGCCGCAAAAGTGTCCCCCCCGCCGCGGTGCATGCGGCCGCGAGCGAGAAGTCCCGGGGCGGCCGACGCTCCTTGAGGCCGTTCGGCAACTCGCTAAATAACGACTTAGGTCGCGGCCGCCGCCAGCGTATCCGTGCAAGGCAGCAGCCGTTGAATATTCGACCGCGGGCTAAGGCCTTTAGCCGCCCCTGCCGAATGGATAAGATGCAACGACCGGCGATGGCGGGCCCCACAATAGCAGCATCCGTGCGGAGAGCAGCGGTATGAAGAGCAATGTTCTGGCGGTGGTCCTGGCGGGAGGCAAAGGCGAGCGGCTTGAACCCTTGACGCGCGATCGGGCGAAGCCGGCGGTGCCGTTCGGCGGCGCCTACCGAATTATCGACTTTACGCTGTCGAACTGCATCAATAGCGGCTTGCGAAAGATTCTGGTGCTCACGCAGTACAAGGCGATGAGCCTCGACCGGCATATCAATCTCGGCTGGCAGCGGCTGTTGTGCCGCGAGTTGGGGGAATGGATCGACGTCGTGCCGCCTCAGCAACGGATCGACGAACATTGGTACCAGGGCACCGCGGACGCCGTATACCAGAACATCTATGCGCTGGAAAAAGAGCGGCCCGAATACGTCGTGATCCTGGCCGGCGACCACATTTACAAGATGGATTACGGTAAGCTGGTCGAGTATCACAAGGAGAACAACGCCGATCTGACGGTTGGCGCCCTGCGAGCGCCGGCCAGCGAATCGCGGCACTTCGGCACCCTGCAAATCGACGAAAACGACCGCATCATCGGCTTTCAGGAAAAGCCCCTGGTGCCGGCCACGATCCCGGGCGATCCGGATCATATTTTCGCTTCGATGGGCATTTATGTGTTCACGGCGCGGTTCTTGTTCGAGCAGTTGTGCCTGGACGCAACCAAACCTGGCAGCCGTCACGACTTCGGACACAACATCATCCCCTCGGTCATCGACACGCACCGGGTGTTTGCGTTTCCGTTTCGCGACGAAAACCGCAAACACGACGCTTATTGGCGCGACGTGGGAACGCTCGACGCCTACTTCGAGGCGAACATGGATCTCGTCTCGGTCGATCCGCAGCTCAATATGTACGACGAGCACTGGCCGATTCGCACGTATCTGCCGAACTATCCGCCGCCGAAATCGGTATTCGCCGAAGAGGGGCCGAATGCTCGTCGCGGCCAGGCGCTCGACAGCATCGTCTGCCAGGGAACGATCATCTCCGGCGGCACCGTCGAACGGTCCATCCTGGGCGCCAATACGCGAATCAACAGCTTCGCCCACGTGCAAGACTCGATTCTGTTGGACTGCGTGGACATTGGCCGGCACGCGCGGGTGCGCCGAGCAATCATCGACAAGCACGTGCAAATCCCGCCCGGCACGGAGATTGGTTTCGACCACGAGCAGGATCGAGCCCGCGGGTTCATGGTTAGCGAAGGCGGCGTGGTGGTGATTGCCAAGGCCGATGGAGTGGATCACTTTAGCGAACCGGCCGCACTCTATCGCTAAGAACACCTCGCCGCGAAAAAGGTTTGCCGCGGGGTGGCAGCAAGCCCGCAACAGGGAACGACTCTCGCGGCGCCAATTCCGGGAGTGTTAGAATCAGGGGGGCATCTCTCCCAGGCATTGCCACAGCACGTCGCTCAAGGCGAACGGTGGCGTGCTTTCACGCTTGTGGGGCGTGCCAAGCCTTTCCATCGATCTGGAGCCGCCCCCTTATGTTGCGCGAACTTGCCGGATTCTTTACGCATCTGCTCGACGTCGAAGGCTTTCCGCCCCGTTGGCATTGCGGCGTCTGGAGCGAAGCCCACGGATGGTTGCACATCCTCTCGGACCTGGGTGTCTGGACGGCGTATCTGGCCATCCCGCTGGTGCTGTGGTATTTCGTGCTGCGCCGCCGGACACTGCCCTTCCGCTATATGTTCGTGCTTTTTGGGGCGTTCATCATTTTCTGCGGCACGACGCATCTGATGGAAGCGATCATCTTCTGGTGGCCTGCGTATCGACTGGCGGGCATGCTCAAGCTCGCCACGGCGATCGTCTCCTGGGGCACGGTCATCGCCCTGGTGCCGCTGGCGCCCAAAGTCCTGAGCATCCGAACTCCGGAAGAGCTGGCGACGATCGTCGAAGAGCGGACCGCGCAATTGAATCGGGAGATCGAGGTGCGCCGCCACACGGAACGAGAACTGGCTCGGCAGCGGCAACTGCTGGAGGTAACGCTGTCGAGCATTGGCGACGCGGTCATTGCCACCGACACCGACACCCGGATTACCTTCATGAACCCGGTCGCCGAATCGCTCACCGGCTACACGAATCGTGACGCGATTGGCAGGCCGCTGGACGAGGTGTTTCGGATTGCCAATGAGCGCACCCGGCAGCCGGTGGAAACGCCGTGCGAAGCGGTGCTGCGTGACGGCGTGATCGTGGGGCTGGCGAACCATACGATACTGATCGCCGCCGACGGAAGGGAAACGCCGATCGATGATAGTGCCGCTCCGATCCGCGATAGCGAAGGCACTGTTCTTGGCGTCGTGCTGGTATTTCGCGACGCCACGGAACAGCGCGGCTACGTGGAAACACAAGAGCGGCTGGCCGCGATCGTGGAGAACTCGCAAGACGCGATCATCAGCCAGGATCTCGACGGCACGATCCTTAGCTGGAACCAGGGTGCCCAAACGTTGTTTGGCTTCACTGCGGAGGAAGCCATCGGACAGCCCATTGAGATCATCGTTCCGCCGGACATGCGGGCCGAGCACCAGCGATCGATGCAGGCCCTGCGCCATGGCGAGCCGGTGCATCATCTGGACACTTTTCGCATTCGAAAGGACGGAAGCCGGCTCGAAGTTTCCAGCCGCATCTCGCCGATCCGCGGCGGCGAAGGGGAGGTCATCGGTGCTTCCAAAATCTCCCATGACATTTCGAGCCAAAAGCACAACGAACGCGTGTTGCGGCTTTTCTCGGACGCGGGAATCGTGCTTTCCGATCTCTCGGAGGAAGCCAACATGCTGGACCGCCTGGCACGGATGGCGGTCCCGCTGTTTGCCGACTGGTGTGTGATCAGCCTGGTTGACGCGCACGGCCAGATTCAAGTGGTAGGTCGCGCGCACGGCGATGAATCGATGCAAGGCGTGCTCGACGAGTGCCTCACGCGCTATCCGCTCGAATGGAATTCCTATTCGATCACGGTGAACGTGCTGCAATCCGGAAAACCAGAGTTGATCCAAGACGTGCCGCCGTCGATGCTTACTTCCCTGGCGACAGGCGAATATCATCGGCGGCTGTTGGAGCAACTCAACCCGAAATCGGTTGTCGCGGTTCCCATCGTGATCCGAGGCACCACCGTAGGCGCCATCACGTTCGCGGCCTGTGATTCGTATCATGGGTATGCGCTCGACGACCTGGCCGTTGCCGTGGAACTTGCGCGCCGGGCAGCGACCGCGCTTGAGAATGTCCGGCTATACCATGAGCTTCAAGAAGCGCAGCGTCAGAAGGACGACTTCCTAGCGATGCTGGCCCACGAGCTTCGCAACCCGCTGGCGGCGATCCAGTATGCGAACGAAATCGCGCAACTCTCGCAAGAATCCGGCGAGGAAGCCCGCGACACGATCAACCGGCAAGTGAAGAATCTCGCGCACCTGATTGATGACTTGCTGGACGTATCCAGGATTACGCGCGACAAAATCCACCTCAAGCGGGAGAACGTGGATGGGGCCGCGCTCGTGCGCCGCGCGACGGCCAGCATTCAACCGCTGATCACCGCCAAACAGCATCGGCTGCGCGTCGAGGTGTCGGGGCAGCCGTTGCCGCTGTTCGTCGATCCGACGCGTTTCGAGCAGATCCTGGTGAATTTGCTCAGCAATGCCGCCAAGTACACGCCCAACGGCGGCGAAATCACGATCCGCGCGCTCGCCGAAGGCGATCGTGCGACATTCCAGGTGCAAGACAACGGCATCGGCATTCCCACGGAATCGCTGCCACGCGTGTTCGAGCTGTTCACGCAAGTGGACAATTCGCTCGATCGCTCGCAAGGCGGGCTGGGCATCGGCCTGACGGTCGTTCGCCGCCTGGCCGAAATGCACGGCGGAAGCGTGTCGGCAGACAGCACCGGCCTGGGACAAGGCAGTGTCTTTACCGTGCAACTACCGCTCAGCGCCGCGCAAGAAGGCAGCGGCGCGCCGATCGAGACACGCATGGCCAAGACACGGCCGCGGCGAATCCTAGTCGTGGACGACAATGTCGATACGGCCCACAGCGTGGCCACGCTACTTCAATTGGCCGGTCACGAAGTCGCGGTTGCGCACGACGGCCTGGCGGCCGTCGAGGCTGCGCGAAGAAACCGTCCGGAGATCGTGGTGCTCGACATTGGACTGCCGGGGCTCGACGGCTATATGGTAGCGCGCAAGTTGCGAGATGATCCCGAGCTAGCACATGCCAAGCTGATTGCGGTTTCTGGATATGGTCAGCCGGAAGATCGGCGCCGCGCATACGAGGCGGGTTTTGACGCTCATCTGATAAAGCCGGTTTCGTTCGACAAGCTGCTGGAGCTGATCGCCTGAGATGCGCCTGCAGTGCGGCGGCGAAAAACGGTCAGCGCAAAAAAAGAGCCCCCGGAAAGGCTGTGTCCCAGGGGGGCAGAGGACAGCAACCTTTTCCGGGAGCGATTGGACGATGCCGCAAGGTCGAGCGACCCGCTGGGGGCCCTTGAACCTGCGCCTTCGCACTTGTACGCGAAGCGTACTGCCCGCATCCATGCCGGCAGGTTCCGCTTCGTGGTCCGCAGCGACAAACCGGTTCTTGCGAGCGATTCGCCGCCGGTGCAGACCCATCCAATTGGATTGGTAGTGTTTCGTTTTGTTCGTTTCTTCGAAAGCAGCATCGCGGCGGCTGGTGGTCGTCCGCTCGCCGGTTTGCCCTCGACGTGAGGCGGGAGAATATGAGAATCGCCGATGAGGGTCAAGGGCGGTTTCTGACGAGTTTCTCGATGAATTTCGAGTGTGACAGCACGCCAGCGCAATAAAAAACCAAGCGGTCCGAGAGTCGTGCTCGCGGACCGCCTGGTTGCTTGAAGCGTGACCGATGACCAACGGTTAGCGAACCATCGGCCGCGGCTGGCCTTTGGCCGGCGGCGCGGGTCGCCGAGCGGTGTTGGCCGGCGTTTTGGTGGCCTTGGGCACCGTGGGAGCAGCCAGAGGGACATCCAGTTGGCGTGGCGTTTCGATCACAACGCCTTCGGAATGCGATAGATCGGCCGACTGCACGACGCGACCATCCTCTTGCCACCAGGTCCAGCGGCCGGTGGGGTTTCCGTTGACGTATTCGCCCTGGATCGACTTCTGGCCGTTGGCGTGCCACCAGACCCAGTCGCCATCCTGCTTGCCGCGATTGAAGCTGCCTTCGAGGGCCCGTTGGCCATTCGAGTGCCACCAGGTGAACTTGCCGACTTGTAAGTCATGCTCGTAGGCGCCTTGGAGTTGCACTTGCCCGCTGGCAAACCAGTTCGTCGAGGGGCCATGCTTTTCGTCCTTGCCGGACTTTACGGTGGTCAGGAGCTTGCAATTCCACCAATCGTCGGGCGAATGTTCGACATCTTTGGCGAACAGGTACACGCCCTCCGACTTCTTGGCCTTTCCGCCCTGGTAGTAGTTCGTTTTGGTGGCGAGCTTGCGGCCTTCTTCGTAGGTTTCCTTGACGCGGAGTGCCCCGTCGGGCGCCCACTCGTAGTACAAGCCTTGCATGTCACCGTTTACGAACTGGGCTTCGCGCATCTTGTTGCCATTGGCAAACCACCAGGTCGACGGTCCGTTGCGTTTGCCCTTGGAAAACGACCACTGGCTGATCTTGCGAGTCTTGCCGTCGTAGATCGTCCACAGGCCGTCGAGCAGGTCGTTCTTGAACTCGGCCTGCGAGATGAACGGTCCGGGAAACTGCGAATAGGGGGCCTTCGACAGCAGGTTGGCTTCCTGCACGCTGCGATACCAGCGAATCCAGACTCCCGTTCGATTTCCGTATTCGTACTGTCCCTGAACTTGCAGGTTGCCGCGTTCGTCCCACATTTTCCACGAACCGTGGTTGATGTAGTTGCCTTGAACATCCTGCGTCGTTTGACGTTCGATCCGGACCTTGCCGTTGGGGTAGCGTTCTTTGATCGTTTCGACGTCCTGCTCGGTTTCGGCGGCATCATCGGACGACGCTTCTTTCGCTTCGCTCGGGTCGGCTTCTTCGCTCGCATCGAGCGGCTCGTCGGTCGATTGGTCGAGCGGCTGGGCAGTTTCGTCGTCCGCCGTGTATGGATAAGAGTCGTATTCGCCGTCCGATGCGGTCAATTCTTCATCGGGGGGTAGTTCGACGACATAATCCGCTGCCGCGGGCGCATGCGCCGCCTGAACTACCGGCTCGGCTGGCTTGCGGCCATCGGCGGCTTGCGTTGGCGTTGCCGAGACCAGCGCCATTCCCAGGGTGAGCGGCGTGATCCAGTTCGTGGCGCGTAACATTCCGCACTCCTTTGCTAGCATGAAAGTTCAGCACAGTCCCTACGTTGGTGCTAAACGGTTCTCATCGGAAGTATCGGCACGTCCCCCCCGGCCGCTTGTGGGGATTTTTCTGCCCCTGCTTGAAATTGGCACCGCGAAACAAGCCACACATCGGGCGCGGGGGGCCAGCCGTTACTCGGGCTTCCGGGCCACACGACTCGACACGCGCCGAGGGCTGTAAGCCAGGCCGATCCAACCGTCTTCAATGGTGAATTGACTCATCTGCAATTCCCGCAATCGCGCGTCCTCGGTCACCGAGCCTGGCAAGAGCCGCAGATCTCGGTTCTTCGATAGCACCTTCGAAAAGATCGCCCGCAACTTGAACTCGATCTTTCCGCGCATGCTCTGGCCATCGAGACGCAACTGATAATGCGGATCGGTATCGCGCACAAAAAGCGCGGCCAGGCTTTCGGTCTTGGGAACGTAGTACGCCCGTACTTGGAAGTCGCGCCAGCGGCTTCCTTCGTGCGTCAATTCCTTGATCGCAAAGGTAACCTCCAGCCGGCCGTCGACGGTTTGAATCCGCGCGGCATCGCGATCGGCAAAGGTGATTCGCACGTCCTCCGGCAGATCTTCTTGCCGCGCGAGCTCCGGTTGGCCGAGCTTCTGGGCCACCCAGCCAAAGAGTTCCAAGAGCTCAAACGTTTTACCTTCGAGGTCGAGCACTGCGAGCATGTTGTTTAAGGCGGACTGATGGACCTGTAGACTGAACCAGCTATCCGAGGGCGCTCGCGGCCTGGGAGTAAACGCGCCAAGCTGATCGTCGCTGGCGAGGCGCAAACGTCCGACGGCCCGCTGGTCGGTCGTCGCCAGCGAAATCGGCACGAGTTCTAATCCAAGACGTTTGAGCGTGGCGCCCTGCCCGGCCTGCATGTTTCGTTCAGCTTCCGTCAATCGCGACTGCACTTCGCTGTCGAGTTGCTGCAACGCTCGCGTTGCGACCTTGGCTTCGGTTTGGCGGCGAGCTTCGGTGCTGACCTCGTCATGTTGCGTGCGCGCGATGTTGCGAACCACGGAACCGACAATCGGCACGTTGTCGTAGTCGGTCTCCATGGCCACCAGGTAGTTGTAGTTGTTTTCGGCTTCGGCGATGGCCGGCCAGACCAGCAAGCCCTTGGGCCCGAAGACCATCAGCTTTCGCACCAAAAACGTCGACTGTCCCCGATTGCGAAAACGAGCCGGCCCGGCGTCGGAAACCGTATTGGCGGCAACTCGCCCGTGAGCTTCGAGACCAATGCGGATTCGTTCCGGATCGGGAACGAATAGCACGGAAAGCTTGGTGAACGTACTGCTGTGGCCACGCACCGGCACGTTTACCACCGTGTCGCGTACCGGCGAGTCGATGCGCCCCGGCTGCGGAACCAGCCGGTTCGCCAACTGGACATTAACGGCCACGCGAAGATTTGCATTGCGATAGTGCGTGTCGAGGTGTGCCGCCATCGTCTGGGCAGCTCGGCCACGCAAGGCGGTCAGATGTTGATAGTCGGCGGCGACCGCCGCGGCGTCACTCGCCAGGCCGGTGTATTCGAGCTCCTCGATGTTCGCGAGCAGCCGATTCACCTCAAACTCGTCGGCCAGCCAGGCTTGAAGCTCATTCTGAAGGTCGACCAGCGGCCCGCCCGAGATAAATTTGCGTTGCACGTCTGAGAGCTTGCGCGAGTTCATGCGTTCGAGCGTGCGGCGCGCGACATCTTGCCGCACCTTGAGCGATGCTCCGCTGGCGGCCGCCGCTTGGAGCGACGCGAAATCAAGATAATCGCGCCAGGCCGTTCCCACCGCACCGTCTGCGGTGAGCCGCCCAAAGGCCTCGACGATTGGCCGGACTCTCGAAGCCACATCCTCCGCAGGCAAGACGCGAGGCGGGCTTTCCTCGAGATCCGCGGCCGCTTCCCAAACATCCACCCAACGCATCACGCCATAGCGGACCCGGGCGGCCTGCGATTCGAGCGATGGATCGGCTCCCGGCTGGAGCGCGTCGCGCGTTGCCAGCTCGCGGAGCGCCGCGAGCGTCGCGCGCTGCTGGCCCAGCTCGCTCGCATGGCATAGTTCGTTGATCAACTGGCTTGCCCGAGAAACCCAGACGAGCTGCGCGTCTTCATGGGCCAGATCCGAGAGCTGGGCCAGCAGTTTCCGAGGTAACGGCCAGGTTGCTTGCAGAGTATTTTCGGGCTCCGCGGCAGCCTCGGGCTCCGCGGCAACGTCGAGTTCCGTGGGAAGTTCGGCGTCGGGCTCCTGTACGGGAGGCGCCTCCGACGGCGGCGGTTGTTGCGGTGCAAGCTGCCGCGGTAATTCCTCCTCGACCAAGGGAGCTAACGTCTCCTGGGGCAATGGAGCGGCCGGTTCGAGACCGCGCGGCAATGCCGCCAACTCGATCGTCGGCGGTTCGACCGGCGCCGGCATGGCAATGTCGATCGGTACGGCATCCTGGGGAACCTGATCGACCGCCGCAGCGTCTAGCGGAGAATCGTCCAAGCGGAAGTCTTCGGCAAAGTATGACGCCGGCGGCACCAGGATGCTCGGAGCAACGAGCGGGGTTTGTGGAAATTCAAATGGCTGAACGAATTCCATCTCGCTCGCGCGAGGCTCGAACTCCGTGTCGTCCGCGATCTCCAATTCTTCGACCGGCGGCGCCGATTCGTGGGCAATTCGGGGCGAAACGCCCGCCGTCTTTTGCTGCGGCGGCGCATTATTGCGCTGGGCTCGCCGCTCCCAAGCCCGCGGCGCCGCGAGGCTAAGCAGAAATAGGCACCCCAGGATCCCGAGATAGGGCCAGATTGGATTCGACTTCGACTTCTTCTTCATGCACCGCGCTCCCTTGTATGCGGGAAGCTCCTCCCGCGCACACACCGAGTCCACGTCACGCATCCGAATTGCAAGCCTCTGAGCGGTCGGATCGCCCGGGGCGAAGACGCTCTCGCAAAAGCGGCGTGACCATCCGCTTCCTTAGAATCGGTAGGCTCAAGACATGGAGTCGATTGAATGTTCGTAATGAATCGATTGCGCCTCGCCGCGCTGGAAGACTGGGTAATTTCTAACGCGGCGCGGCCGACGATTTGCATCGCTCCATCGCCGGCCGCACAGCCTGGGCACTCGCATAAGGCCGCCATTGGCCTTGGCAATATTGATGGAGATGGTGCGAGAGAGCACTGCGCGATAATCGGAATCCGCACGCTGGCCGGCAAGCGCGACTGCTGGCTGTGGTAGCAGCCGCAAGCTTGCATAAGCGCAGTCGTCGCGAGGAGCTCAGACGAGGGCGTCAGGAACGAGCGTCTGCTGGCTGCTATTCGACGAGGACCGTGTCCTCGTGCTCATAGGCTGGCGCACAACAGCAAAGAAACACGAGCACTTCGCCGCCGGTGTTGGTGATTTCATGCTCGGCGCCCGGCGGAATAGCGATCGCATCGCCCGGTCCAACGTCGCGCGTCTCGGCGGCGATGCGCATGCGTCCCTGACCGCTAAGGATGTAGTAGATCTCTTCGGTGCGAGGGTGGTAATGGGGTGTGGTGCTTGCGCCCACGGGCAGGCGCGCTTCGGCCAGGCTTTGGTTGATGATGCACGAGTTGCGGTGCGCGAGCAACTCACGAATCTCGGAGCCGTCTTTGGTGGTGAAGCTTGGCACATGATCGCGGTTGTGGATGTCCACGGCACGTGGCTCCTACGAGGCACTATGGCTTGCGGCCGACCGCGATCACGGCTGGCAGATATTGGCGGACATCCCAGTTCACCTCGTTCGGCAACCGGGCAGGATCGAACCTGGCGTCGAACTCGACGACAAAGACGCTGCCGGCGGGCGATCGATCGATGAGCGATTGAATGAGCGTGAGCATCTCCGGCTGGCGTTCGAGATAGAAGGCATACGGTGGCGAACAGAAAACGAGCCACGGCTCGGCCCCTTCGAACTTCGCGTGCGGAATCCACAAGAAGACGTTGCCGGACTCGACGAGCGTGCGTTCGCTGACGCCAAGCAGGGCCGCGTTCTGGCGAATAACGCGGGCGGTTGGAAAGTGCTGTTCGTAGAAGGTAGCGCGGGTCGCGCCGCGACTGATCGCTTCGAGCCCCAGGGCGCCGGTGCCGGCGAACAAGTCGATGGCCTGCCGGCCTCGGGCGTCGGTTCCGATGAGGTTGAAGACGGCTTCGCGGACGCGATCCTTCATGGGCCGCGTCCGCAGATCGCCCGTATAGAGCAGCTTTCGACCACGAAACAGGCCGCCAATGATTCGAACCGATTCGGCGGCAGAGCCGACACCGCTTTGGCGATCGTGCAATTCCGCGAGATTCTTTCGAGCGCGCGCCAAGGGAGATTCCTGCTGAATATTTGCATGCCCGGGGGGGAGGAGAACCTACCCCGGCGATGACGAACGGGGGCTACGTTTGCGGTGGTAAGTTCTGATATGCTAACTATACCTGACCGCCCTCGCGGCGCTCTCTGCAACCAACAACATTTTCCTCCTAGGATATCGTATGAAAACCCGCCTACTGTGTGGTTTTGCCCTGATTGCACTGACGCTACCAGGGTTCAGCGGAGTGGCTTATTCCCAAGCTGCCAGCCAGGCGGCGACGGCGGACGATTTCCCCAAGCTGTACGGCGAATGGAAAGAACATCTGACGCGATTCGCCCAGCTCCGCCAACTGTTCCAGACCGATCCTTCGGCTGACAAGGCAAAGCTGCAAGTCGAGGCCGATCAGATCGGCGAGCAGGTTCGGCAATTGATGCCGCGCCTGGTGGAATCGGCAAAGCTGGCATATACGGCAACACCAAACCAGAGCAAGGAGCTTAACGACTTTCTGGTAGCCGCGCTGGCGGACGCCGTGAACACCGACAATTACGAAAGCGCGGCCGAGCTCGCCAAACTGCTGGTTGATAACAAGCTCGAACACCAGCATTTGGATCTGCTGGCCGGAATCGCCTTGTTCAATACGAATGAGTTTGAAGCGGCAGGCAAGCACCTGAAGGCCGCTCAGGAAAAGCAGGCCATCAACCAAAACGGCCTGCGGCTGCTCGAATCGGTCGACGATTACCGGACCAAATGGGCACGCGAACTGAAGTTTCGCGAAGCCGACGCCAAAGCGGGCAATCTGCCCCGGGTGAAATTCGAAACCACGAACGGAGATATCGTCATCGAGCTGTTTGAGGATCAGGCCCCCAACACCGTCGCCAACTTCATCAGTCTCGTGGAAAAGAAATTCTACGACGGGCTGTCCTTCCATCGCGTTATCCCGGGCTTCATGGCGCAGGGCGGTGATCCCAATGGTGACGGTTCGGGCGGACCGAAGTACACGATTCCGGACGAAGTCGGAAACCCGGACCACCGCGAACACTTCCGCGGAAGCCTGAGCATGGCCAAGACCCAGGCGCCGGATTCGGGCGGTTCGCAGTTCTTCCTCTGCTTCGTGCCGACATCGCATCTGGACGGGCTGCACACGGTATTCGGCCGAGTGGTCGAAGGCCTGGACGTGTTGCCTAAAATCACGCGCACCGAAGGCGTGCCGGGCCGGCCCACCCCCGACAAGATCCTGAAGGCGACCGTAATCTCGAAACGAAATCACCCGTACCAACCGAAGACCAAGCCGGAATAGAAGCAGGTCTACCGCGTCTGATCTTGCGATCGTTTGCAGAGGCCCGGATCCCTCCGTCCGAGGGACCCGGGCCTTTTTGATGCGCGGACCTGTAGGCCGCTGCAATGCGTTTTCGCCGGCCGGCCGGCGCGATCTCCATTTGTCGCAGTCAGCAGAAGCGTTACTGATACTAAACCGACTCCATTCATAATTCGATAAACTCAATGAAATTAAATACTTACAGCTATCGAAAGCCGCTTTTCAGGAGGCCTGAACCTTGTGCTCCCAGGCAGGCTCTGAACTAAAAAAACTGCTTGACGAAATGCCTCAAGCCGTCTAGGTTAGCATGTTCGCCATAAATTCTGGGCGATCACTCTATTTGAATTGAAAATATTACTGAGCCCCCGCTGTCATGCACCTCAAATCCCTGAAGGTTTTCTGTGATGTCGTGGGCTGGCGAAGCTTTTCCAGGGCCGCCGATGAGAATGGAATTTCTCAAAGCGGTGCGAGCCAGGTCGTCAACCAGCTTGAGCGCCGGCTAGGCGTGAAGTTGATCGATCGCTCGAAACGGCCCTTTGTGCTGACCCCCGAGGGAGAGACCTACTACGAGGGCTGTCGCAAGCTCGTGCAGCGCTACGACGCCCTGGAAGATCAGGTTCGCACGCTGCATGAAGAGGTCTCCGGGCGCGTGCGGGTGGTGTCGATCTACTCGGTCGGTCTGCACCACATGAGCCGCTACTTGCAGCAGTTCCTGGCTCAATATCCCAAGGCCAACGTGCGGCTCGAATATCAGCATCCGCATCGGGTGTTCGAAGCCGTCGAAAGAGATCATGCCGATCTGGGGCTGATCAGCTATCCCCCCCGGGCCTCGCGCACGATCGAAGCCATTCGCTGGCGTGAAGAGCCGATGGTCCTCGTTTGTGCGCCGACGCATCGTCTGGCGGAGCGCGAGCGGATCAATCTCAGCGATCTGTCCGGCGAACGGATGATCGGCTTCGACAGCGACCTGACCATTCGCCGCGAGATCGACCGCGTGCTCCAGATCAATCACGTCGAGGTGCGCGTGGCCATGGAGTTCGACAATATCGAGACCATCAAGCGGGCGGTCGAGATCGACGCCGGCGTGGCCTTGCTGCCCGAGCCGACCGTGCTGCGTGAGGTCGAGGCTGGCACTCTGGCGATGGTTCCGCTCGAGAGCGACGAACTCGTGCGTCCGCTGGGGATCATTCATCGCCGCGGCAAGGAACTAGGGAGCACGACGCACCGATTCATCGAGTTGCTGCAATCCGAGGGGCAGCAGGCCTGCCGAACGTGCCAACGCGAGGCCGGCCGCGTGTGGAACGGCGAAGCGGCGCAGACCGCGAGCGAATCGGCCAGCCTCGGCGGTCTGGAATCGGCCAGCCTCGACGGTCTGGTCGAACATACCGAACACGAAACTCAAAACCAGCAGCTTGCGCGGCCCCGCCGCGTGGCAAGCATCAAGGCGAAGTAGTAAGCGCAAGGGAATCCGCCATGGAACAACACTACCCCCAAGGCCCTCCCCCGGGCCAAGGCCTCTACGATCCGGCCAACGAGCACGATGCCTGTGGCGTCGGCTTTGTCGTCAACATACGGGGTGAGAAGAGCCATCTAATCGTGCGCTCGGGACTCGAGATCCTGGTGAATCTCACGCACCGCGGCGCCTGCGGCTGCGATCCACTGACGGGCGACGGAGCAGGTATTCTCACGCAGATCCCGCATGAATTCTTCGTTGCCAAGGCCGCGGAGTTGGGCATCACGCTGCCCGCCGCGGGGGAATACGGCATTGGCGTCGTGTTTTTGCCGTGCGAGGCGCAGGAGCGCGCGATTTGCGAAGCGGAATTCGAAAAGGCCGTCGCCGAAGAAGGACAAGTCTTTTTGGGCTGGCGCGACGTGCCGGTTAATAACGGTGTCCTGGGGCGAACGGCGCAGGCCGTAGAGCCGACGATTCGCCAATTTTTCGTTGCGCGCGGCAAAGACACGCCGGCCGATATGTTCGAGTGGAAGTTGTTCGTCATTCGCAAGCTGCAAGCCAATGCGATTGCGAACAGCGACCTTTCGCAAAAGCAGTACAACTATACGCCCAGCCTGTCGTCGCGGACGATCATCTACAAAGGGCTGCTCTTGGCCGATCAGGTCGAGCCGTTCTACCACGACCTGGCCGACGAGCGGTTCGTCTCGGCGCTGGCATTGGTGCATCAGCGGTACAGCACGAACACGTTTCCCACGTGGGATCTCGCGCACCCGTTCCGCTACCTGGCCCACAACGGCGAAATCAACACGCTGCGAGGCAACATCAACTGGATGCACGCCCGGGAGAGCATGTTCGCCAGCGAAAAATACGGGGCCGACCTGCACAAGATCTTTCCGGTCTGTCGCGCCGGCGCCAGCGACTCGGCGGTGTTCGACAACGCCCTTGAGCTGCTGGTGATCACAGGGCGTTCGCTGCCGGAAGCCATGTCGATGCTGATTCCCGAGCCGTGGCAAAACCACGAAAGCATGGACGACGGCCTGAAGGCGTACTACGAATATCAGTCGTGTCTGCTCGAGCCGTGGGACGGTCCGGCCTCGATGGCCTTTACCGACGGCACGGTGATGGGCGCCCTGCTCGACCGCAACGGCCTGCGCCCGAGTCGCTACTGGGTGACCAAGGGCGGCCTGGTCGTGATGGCCTCGGAGGCGGGCGTGCTCAACATTCCGCCCGAGGAAGTCGAATACAAGGGTCGTTTGCGACCGGGACGGATGTTCCTGGTCGACACCCAGCAGGGCCGGATCATCCGCGACGACGAGATCAAGAAGTCGCTCTCCTCGAAGCGGCCGTATCGCGAGTGGCTAAACAAGAACCTGCTTTCGATTGACGACTTGCCGGAAGTCGCGCCCGTCAACGGGCATCTGGACGAGCCGATCGTGAAGCTGCAACGGACGTTCGGCTATACGCTCGAAGATCTGAAGATCCTGATGGCGCCGATGGCCCTGAATGGCGCCGAAGCGATCGGCTCGATGGGCAACGACACACCGCTGGCCGTGCTCTCCGACCGACCGCAACTGCTATACAATTATTTCAAGCAGTTGTTCGCCCAGGTGACAAACCCGCCGCTGGATGCGATCCGCGAAGAAATCATCACCTCGCTGGTCACCACGATCGGCAGCGAGGGCAACCTGCTGGAAGAAACAGCCGAGCAATGCCGACTGCTACGGCTGGATCAGCCGGTGCTTACGAACACGCAGCTCGAACGGCTCAAGCAGCTTGACATGGAACGGCTGAAAAGCCGCACGCTGAGCACACTCTTCCCGCGGAGCGAAGGTCCCGAGGGAATGAAACGGCGGCTGGAAGCATTGCGGGCCGAAGCTTCGCGGGCGCTTGCCGACGGCGTGACGATTCTGATCCTGTCGGATCGCGGGGTAAACAACGAATTAGCGCCGATTCCGGCGCTGCTGGCCACCAGCGGCGTGCATCATCACCTGGTGCGCGAAGGAAGCCGTACGCGGTGCGGCCTGGTGGTCGAAACGGGCGAAGCGCGCGAAGTCCATCACTTTGCCTTGCTCACCGGCTATGGCGCGGGCGCGGTCAACCCTTATCTGGCCTTCGCGACGTTGCGTCAGATGCAGACCGAAGGCCATTTGCCCGCGGACCTGCCGTATGAAAAGCTGGAAAAGAACTTCATCAAGGCCGTGGGCAAAGGGCTGCTCAAGGTGATGTCGAAGATGGGCATCTCCACGCAAGCCAGCTATCGCGGCGCTCAGATTTTCGAGGCGATCGGTCTGAACAGCGACTTCGTCGAGGAATATTTCACCCGCACGGCGAGCCGCATTCAAGGCGTCGGCATCGACGCCGTGGCCGAAGAAGCCATTCGCCGCCACGAACACGCCTATCCGCGCAACGAAGTTCCCCAGACGCTCGGTCTGGACGTGGGTGGCCAATATCAATGGCGTCGTAAGGGCGAGGCTCATATTTTCAGCCCTGACGTAATCGCCAAGCTCCAGCACTCGACCCGGCTGAATAGCCGCGAAGACTTCCGCAAATTCTGCCAGTTGATCGACGATCAGCAGAAGCAGTTGCTCACGCTTCGCGGCCTGCTCGACTTCAAGTGGTCCGACAAGTCGATTCCGATCGAAGAAGTGGAATCGGCCAGCGAGATCGTCAAACGATTCGCGACCGGCGCCATGTCGTACGGCTCAATCTCGCGCGAAGCGCACGAGACGCTGGCGATCGCCATGAACCGCATCGGCGGCAAGAGCAACACGGGCGAAGGCGGTGAAGATCCGGTCCGCTTCCAGCCCGACGCGAATGGCGACCGCCGCAGCAGCGCGATCAAGCAAGTGGCCAGCGGCCGCTTTGGCGTGACGAGCGAATACCTGGTCAACGCTAAAGAACTGCAGATCAAGATGGCCCAGGGCGCGAAGCCCGGCGAAGGCGGTCAGCTCCCCGGCCACAAGGTCGACAAGGAGATCGCTCGCATCCGCTACAGCACGCCGGGCGTGGGCTTGATCTCGCCGCCGCCGCATCACGACATCTACTCGATCGAGGATCTCTCGCAGTTGATCCACGATCTGAAAAACGCCAACCGGCATGCCCGGATCTCAGTCAAGCTGGTGGCCGAAGTCGGCGTGGGCACGGTGGCCGCGGGCGTTGCCAAGGGCAAGTCGGACGTCGTGCTGATCAGCGGCTACGACGGCGGCACCGGCGCCAGCCCGCAAACTTCGATCAAGCACGCCGGCGCCCCCTGGGAACTCGGCTTGGCCGAGACGCATCAGGTGCTGGTGCTGAACGACCTGCGAGGCCGAATCGTCGTGCAAACGGACGGGCAGCTTCGCACGGCTCGCGACGTGGCAATCGCCACGATGCTGGGGGCCGAGGAATGGGGCATCGCCACCGCGGCCCTGGTAACGGTCGGCTGCATCATGATGCGAAAGTGTCATTTGAACACCTGTCCGGTCGGTATCGCCACGCAAGACGTCGAGCTGCGGAAGAAGTTTGCCGGCAAACCCGAGCACGTGGTGAACTACTTCTTCCTGCTGGCCGAAGAGCTGCGTGAGATCATGGCTAAGCTTGGTTTCCGCACGGTCAACGAAATGGTGGGCCGGGTCGACAAGCTCGATACCCGCGCCGCCATCGATCACTGGAAGGCCAAGGGGCTCGACTTCTCCAAGATCTTGCATAAGCCGGAAGTGCCCGACCACATCAAGACCTACTGTGCCGATCCGCAGGATCATGGCCTGGAAGGTTCGGTCGACATGACGCTGCTGTTGGAGCTGTGTCGTCCGGCAATCGAGCGCGAAGAGCCGGTGAAGCTCGATCTGCCGATTCGCAATGTGAACCGCACGGTGGGTACGATTCTGTGCAGCGAAGTCACGAAGCGCTACGGCCGTGGCGGCTTCAAAAACGAAGACACGATTCAGCTCAACTTCCGCGGCAGCTCGGGCCAGAGCCTGATGGCGTTCGGCGTGCACGGCGTCACCGCTCGTGTCGAGGGCGACGTGAACGACTACTGTGGCAAAGGGCTCTCGGGCGGCAAGATCATCGTCTATCCGCCGCGAGAGAGTTCCTTCGTGCCAGAAGAAAACGTGATCGCCGGCAACGTGGTGCTGTATGGCGCGACGAGCGGCGAGCTGTATCTACGCGGTATCGCCGGCGAACGTTTCTGCGTTCGCAATAGCGGGGCCAATGCCGTGGTCGAAGGTATCGGCGACCACGGCTGCGAGTACATGACTGGTGGCCGGGCCGTGATTCTCGGCAAGACGGGGCGTAACTTCGCGGCGGGCATGAGTGGCGGCATCGCCTATGTGCTCGACATCGATGGCACGTTTCCGCCGCTGGTGAACCAGGAAATGGTCGAGCTCGAGGATCTTGGCGATCCGGCCGATCAGGACACCGTGCTAACCATGATTCGCAAGCACGTGAAGTACACCGGCAGCACGCGCGGCCAGTGGGTGCTCGACAATTGGGACGACGTGGTCCGTAAGTTTGTGAAGGTCATGCCAACCGATTACAAGTTGGCTCTCAAGAAGCTCCAAGAAGAAGCCCAGGCCATGCAAGCCGGCGGCGTCGAGGTGGCACATGGGTGAAGTTAACGGATTTATGAAGTACGAGCGGGTATACGTTCCCAAGGAGCCGGTACCCGAGCGCTTGAAGCATTACAACGAGTTTCTCAAGGTGATCTCGCCGGAAGAGATGCGCACGCAAGGCGCGCGGTGCATGGACTGCGGCATCCCGTTCTGCCACACGGGCTGTCCGCTGGGGAACATCATTCCGGACTGGAATGACCTGGTCTATCGCGACCAGTGGCGCGACGCGATCGAGCGGCTGCACGCGACCAATAACTTCCCCGAGTTCACGGGCCGGGTGTGCCCTGCCCCGTGCGAAGCGGCCTGCGTGCTGGGAATCAACGAAGATCCCGTGGCGATCAAGCAACTCGAAGTTTCGATCGCCGACCGTGCGTTCGACGAAGGTTGGATTCGCCCCGAGCCGCCCGAGTCGCGCAGCGGCAAGAAGGTGGCCGTGGTCGGCAGCGGCCCCGCGGGCCTGGCCGCCGCGCAGCAACTCAACCGCGCGGGCCACTCGGTGACCGTGTTCGAACGTGCCGATCGCCCGGGCGGGCTCTTGATGTACGGCATTCCGGATTTCAAGCTCGAGAAATCGCGCGTTTGGCGGCGCGTCGATCAGATGCGAGCCGAGGGCGTCGAATTTCGCACGGGCGCCAACGTGGGCGTGAACGTTTCGGTCGAAGAGTTGCGCGACCAGTACGACGCGTTGCTGCTGACCGGCGGCTCCACGCAACCGCGCGACCTGGCCATTCCGGGACGCGATCTGAAGGGCGTTCACTTTGCCATGGAATTCCTGCCTCAGCAGAACAAGGTGAACCAGGGCGACACGCTCGGCGATCAGATCCTGGCGACCGGCAAGGATGTGATCGTGATCGGCGGCGGCGACACCGGCAGCGACTGCACGGGCACTTCGAATCGACAAAGCTGCAAGAGCCTCACACAGTTCGAGTTGTTCCCCGCGCCGCCTGACGTGGGGCCCTATCCGCGTGCTGTGGAGCGGCCGGCAACCACGCCCTGGCCCTACTGGCCCGTGATCTTCCGCACCAGCACCTCGCACGAGGAAGGTTGTCAGCGCGAGTTCAGCATCGAGACCAAGGAATTCATCGGCGATGAGTCGGGGAACGTGAAGGGGCTTCGCACGGTGCGCGTCGAATGGGTGAAAGACAACGCCGGCCGGCTTAGCCCGCGCGAAGTGCCCGGCAGCGAGAATATCTGGCCGGCTCAGCTCGTGCTGCTGGCGATGGGCTTCGTGGGGCCCGAGAAACGCGGCGCAATCGAGCAGCTTGGCCTGGAACTCGATCCGCGCGGCAACGTGAAGTGCAACTCGGATTACATGTCGAGCGTCGACGGGGTGTTTGCCGCAGGCGACATGCGGCGCGGCCAGTCGCTCGTGGTGTGGGCGATCCACGAAGGGCGCGAAGCGGCCCGGGCGATCGACAAGTACCTGATGGGCGTGACGCACCTGCCAAGCGTCAATGCGGGCGATTTTGCGTGGAAGTAATTTCCGCGGTCGCCGAGCTGAAATTTCCAAGAAGCCCCCGGCCCTGACCGGGGGCTTTCTTGTTGGAGGGGCGTTGCGAACGCATACCGAGGCAACGCCCCCAGCCCACAGCCGCGAGATGGACGCTCCGGCTCATCACGCCCCTTCGCGGCCTGCTCGTTCGCGTACAAATTATATCGCCGCCGGGCGCGCACCGTTTGCGCCCGCGTGCGTAGGAACAGCAGGCGGCATAACCGGCTTGATGAGTACGACGGTTATGGGCGGAAGTGCGCCCCGAGAACTGGAGGGATATGCCGGTTGTTTCGAGCAGGGAATATTGCCAGATCACAAAAGCTTTACGGCATCCGTGAAGAAACTTGATAGCGGATGTCGAATATAGCTGTGAACGGCAGTTTGGCGATCAGGCAAGGCCTGAGCGTCGAACGCAACGCGAGATGTGGCAGGCGGCCCCGACACGCGGAACCAGAGTGCGGAGGTAATTCCCATGCACGACATCCATGGCAGCCAGGTTCGAATCCTGGCGATCGATCATCACCCGGAAGTGCTCAACGAAGTCGCTCGGATCTTGCACCGGCTCGGCTATGAGTGCTTGCGCGCCAGCGGGCTGCAGGATGCGCCAGCCTGTCTGGGGCAACAGATTCCGGACCTGATCATTGCCGACATTGGTTTGGCGCGGCAGGGCGTGCAAGCATTTTGCAACGAACTTCGGCGTTCGTGCGACCTGGATGAGGACGTGCCGGTGATGTTCCTGTCGGCGATGCAGTCTCCCGACATTATTCGCCGGGCCGATGCCGGCGGCGGCACTTACTACCTGCGAAAGCCATTCGACGCCCCCGTTTTCGTCGAGCTAGTCGAAAAAACACGGCGCTCGCCGCGGCCTCACCTGGCCACGGCCTGAATGCCCTGGATTCATCTATCCCGAAATCTCCACCGACGGAACGAACGAGAGGCCCCCAGGGAAAGGACATCCCTGGGGTTTCTTTTTGCGCTTATGGGACTGGGTGGCGCCACCGATTTGACGCCTCCCGACGAGGCGAGATAATACGGTTCTGGGGGGTGCGAATCTCCGAAAGTCTTTGCCCGGTGGAGGGACCAACGTCATGGAAACGCAAACGCCCGAGCAATTGGCTAAAAAGAAGTGCGTGCCGTGCGAGGGTGGTGTGGCAAAATACTCGCTCGCGGAATCGCAGGCCCAACTCGATAAGCTCTCGGGCTGGCGACTGACGCACGACGGTCAGCGCATCCGCAAGGACTGGGTGGTAAAGCACTTCCTGGCCGGCATCGAGTTTTTTAACTCCGTGGCCGAATTGGCCGAGGAGGAAGGCCACCATCCAGATCTGCACCTGGAAAGCTATCGCAACGTGGGAATTGAAATCTACACGCATGCGATTGGCGGCCTCTCGGAAAATGACTTTATCCTGGCGGCGAAAATCGACGAGCTGCCCATCCGCCTCAAACCATAGGCCGCGAGCGTGGCGCAATCTCCCTTGGAAGTTCCCGAGTCGCTCGCGCGACGGTTCGAGGTCGCCGAGTGCGAAGTTTCGATTCGTGAGCGCATCTACCGGTTGCTTAAACCGCGAAATGTCGACGATCTGATCAGCGAGGAGGACTTCGCCCTCGATGAGCGAATCCCCTACTGGGCTGATGTCTGGCCCAGCGCGCGAATTCTGGCGGAACGTCTGGCCGGGCATCAAGGCGCCGGTCAGCGGCTGCTGGAATTGGGCTGTGGCATTGGCTTGCCGGCTATCGTCGCGGCCGCGGCGGGCTACGAAACGCTGGCCACGGATTATTATGCCGAGGCCCTGGAATTCACCGAGGCGAACGCGCACCGCAATGGCGTGATGAACGTTGATTCGCGCCTGGTCGACTGGCGGCGGATGCCCGACGATCTTGGCACGTTCGACGTGGTCGTGGCGGCCGATGTCCTTTATGAACAGCCTCAGGCCGCGCTGGTGGCAAGCGTCATCGAGCGTTGTCTCGCTCCCGGAGGCCTGGCAATCGTCACCGACCCTGGCCGGCGCACGGCCGAAGTGTTTATCGACGTCTGTCGCGACCATGATCTGGTAGCCGTGCTGGCGGATCGGGTTCCTACGACGGACGCGGGCGCGGCCCTGACCGTGACGCTCTTCGAAGTTCGCCGGATAATGGCGGAGTAACGTATATTCGGCCTTAAAAACAGCTTGTTTCAGGCCAATTCGGCTCCCCTGAGAGAATTGACGGACTTCGGCTGGCCGAGGAAAATAGAGGGTCATTCATCCCCTATCCGCGTCCTCCCCTCGTGTGAGCTTGCCGATCATGCAATGCGCCGCTTGCCACCACTCGTTCGACGTCGAGAACGAGTCCCGTCTTCTGCCCGCCGTTTGCCCGGCGTGTGGTTCCAAGGTCGGCTCCGTTGCGGTGGCCGTGGCCACGGCCGAACCCGTGGACGTGGAACCTGTCTCGTTCGAGCAGGCCGAACCGAATGAAGTGGCCGCGTCTTCCGCGGAGCCGGTGGAAGCAGCTCCGATCAAGCCGGCGAAAGCCAAGGGCGGCGGCGCTCGCCGAGCATTAAACGATCTCCTGCTTTCGCTGTTTTTTGTGGGTGCAATCGTGATCGCCGTAATGTCGGCGCTGGTTGCCATGTGGGCGATGAAGCAGCGTGACGCATTCAAGGACCAGGCCGTACAGGGCACCAAGGCGGTGAATGCGATGGTCGACGCGGCGGCTAATTCCAGCCGGCTCAAAGGACCAGCAAATGCCCAGGCCCGCCAGGAAATTTTTGCGCCCGCGATCGACTACTACAAGGCGATTGGCGACGAGCTTCGCAAGGATCCCGAAAGTCTTGATCGGGCCGCCGAGGCGTACCAACGCTCCGCCGCGTTGCAAGCCAAGTCTGGCAAGAGCGCCCTGGCTTTCGACCTGCTCTCGGCCGCCGACTTATTCGACAAAATGATGAAGGCCGAGTATGAGCCTTCGAGATACCCAAGCTTGAAACAGAACGCCCTGTCGATCACCACCCCCATGGAATGGGCGATGGTCAAGGATACGCCGATGGCGGCGCACGCGTTTGGGCTCATGCAATCCTTTGGCATGACAGAGGCCAGTCTGCGCTCGCTTGCTGACAAGCATCCTACATCCCCTGCCTTCCGCGATGATCTAGCGACAATTCTAACCTACTCCGGAACGCTGCAAACCGCGGTGCCAGATCGGCACTCGTTTGCCATGCAAGCCTGGGTCGAAGCACGCGATTTGCTCGAAACGCTGGCTCGCGAGCAGCCGGGCAACGTGGAGTATCAGACGCGTCTGGCGCAAGCCTTGACGTCGCTCGCCAACCTTCAGAAGCAACACGATCAGAAGGATGACGCCATCGCGAACCTCAAACGAGCCGTGGAAGTTCGTGAGCAACTGACGCAGTCGAATCCTGAAGACAAGGAATTGGCCTCGGAATTGACCAAAGTCAAGAATGACCTGGCAAAGCTGGAATCGGCGGGTTAACCGCCGACCGGTGCTTTCGCCTCAGCCTGGTTTTCAACCGCGCATGCCGCAAATCATTCAGGTCGTCACCACTACGGCTACCCGAGACGATGTCGAGCGCATTGGCCGCGTGCTTGTCGAACGCCGCCTGGCTGCCTGCGCGCAAATCGATGGCCCCATTACCAGCATCTATCGCTGGCAGGGCGCGATTGAAACCGCCGAGGAATGGCGGTTAACACTGAAGAGCCTATCGACGCTCTACGAGCGATTGGAACTGTCGATGCGCGAGCTCCACCCCTATGAGACGCCAGAGATCGTGGCAACGGCCGTGAGTGAGGTTTCCGAGGCTTATCAAAGATGGGTCGAGAGCGAAGTGGTTGATTAAAGCGCGTGTAAATCCCTAGCGCCGGGATGGCCTTCTGTGGCCCACGTCGGGCTTCGTCGGCCCGGATTAAATCCGTCTCCCGGATTAGAAGCCCTCGGTTCTCTCGCTGGAGGGCCCTTATTTCGCCTGGCCGCTGTTTTTCGTCGACGCGCGTAAAATCCGGTGCACGTTAGCTTTGCGAAAGAACGGCCCATTGCGGAATTGCGCAATCTTCGAGTTACCCTTTGACGGAGTGGGGCGATTGACTAGAATCTCGACTGTTGAGATTAAGTCTCAACAAGAGCCGACCCTCGCCACATCGCCCGCTCTCGGCTCGGTTGCCCGTCCATCTGACGGGCCGTGAGTTTTCCTGCTGAACGCCCGCCCGCCGTCAACGTGATCCCCTGCCTGGGGACTCGTTATTCGCCCGCTCGCCACTCGGCCCTTTGCCGCCTTTTGCGCGGCCGGCTTCCTGCTTCCAGCGTTGGTGGCGGGCCGTTACGAATTTTTCCTCTGTGCTAGGAGTCTTTGTCGTGCAAGTTGCATCTTGGAGCATTGCTTCTCGGGTATTGAGTTTGGCCACGGTGGCCGCGGCCCTGGTGGCCGTCCATGCGCCGGCAATCGCCGCGCCCGTAAACTTTGGTGAACCGACCTTGTGGAACGTGGGTGACGTGGGTTCCACGTCACAACAGTGGGACGCCTCGCCCGGCAATCCCATTCAGAATAGTTTGACCCACACCGCCAACCCCTCGACAGGCACTCCCACCCTGGCGGCGACGGGCGCGTTCAACGCCGGCAGCGGCGGGTACTACGCCTTCAGCGGCAACTACGCGGTCGCTGCCACCGTGCCTAACACGGGTACCAGCGGCGTGGGGACTCACATCATCGTGCAAACCGCGGCGACGTTGAATCCGGACTACGATCCCGAAGGGGATAGCACAGGCGGCAGCGTGCTGCGAGACACGATCAAGGTTCTGGATTCCGCCAACAACGTTTTGGTGGCCAGCTTGAGTTCTGATGTAACGCGGACATATTACACGCCGACCTACTCCTCGTCGTTCGGCGAAGTGCAGTACGAAGAACTGATTTGGGAAGTCTTTTTGCCTGGCTTCACGGATGACTTCAAGGTCTCGTTCGACGTGATGGTGCATTCGAGCCTCCAGACCCTGCGGATCGACTCGTACGTGGTGCCGGAGCCGACCACGGTGGCCATGCTGGGAATCGGCCTCGTTGGATTGGTGGGTGTCGGCGTGCGTCGGTCGCGGCGGCAAGCCGGTAAGTAATCCTCGGCTACACCCTACGGGTACGGGGCAGGTCGGCTTCCCCTGGCGGCCTGCTCCGTACTCGCTTTTACGCTGACGACCAATGACCATGTTCCAAGTTTCACACGACGCGCGGCGAGGTTTCACACTCGTGGAACTGCTGGTGGTGATCGCCATCATCGGGCTGCTGGTTGCGTTGCTGCTTCCCGCGGTGCAAAGTGCCCGGGAGTCGGCTCGACGAGCCTCGTGCGTGAACAATCTGAAACAAATCGGACTGGCGATGCAGCAGTTCGACGATCGCAACAAACGTCTACCATCGGCCGAGATGGTCAAGCCATCCGCGCCGCGTCAAGCGAACGGCGCAAGCGCATTCGTTCCGCTGCTGCCGTTTCTTGAAGAGACCGCGATGTACGAGCGTTTCAACCCGAACCAAATGGTAACTTCGGACACCAATTATGCGATCGTAAGAACCAAGATCGCGGTATTCACTTGCCCATCGATGGCATTCATCGGCAACGAACCTGAACCGGGATGGGGCAGCTACGCCGTATCGACCGGCAGCGCCTATCCGCATTTCGTCAACATAAACGACCCCGAATATCACAATGGCGCCATTGTCGATCCGCTACGGCCCAAGATAAAGCTGGTGAGCATCGCCAAGCTTGGAGCGCTCGATGGCACGTCGCACACGTTCCTGGCAGGCGACATGGACTACGGACTGTCCAATATTCGCGCAATGGAAGGCACCTCGGGAATCGAACCGGGCGGACAAACGGTTTGGTGGAGCGGCTATCCCACGCAATCGCAAGGCTCGACCGCCGGCGTGTTCAATGCCGACCGGATCTATATCCGCTTCCACGAGTTGATGACGTTTCGAAGCGACCACCCCAGCGGCGTGAACATGTTGATGGTGGATGGCTCGGTCCATTTCATCGATGAAAACACCGACGCGGACGTATTAAAGTACCTTGCCAAACGAGATGATGGAAAACAGCCTGCAAGCTTTTAAGGCACCGGGCCGACGGCTGGCGGCGTTCGCGATTCTGGTGGCGCTGGTGACTGTCTTGGGGTGCGGACCGAAGCGCATCGCGATTTCGGGACGCGTGACGCTCGACGGACAGCCGCTGGACGAGGCTGCGTTGCAGTTCATCCCCACCTCGCCAGGACAACGCAAGTCGAGTTGCGAGGTAAACGCGGGCGTTTACACCCTACCGGCGGAGATCGGGCTGGTTCCGGGAGAATACCGCGTCGACGTGGTCGACTTACCGCCACTGTCGCACAGCCCCGCGGCGCGCCGCTCGTTTCCCGCTCATTATGCGAACCATTCGCCACTGACGATCGAGGTCGAACCGGACGGCCCACGCGTTTTCGACTTCGAGCTTCGAAGCTCGCCGTAAGTCCGGCAGTAGACAAGCCCCACCGGCACGGGCGCTTGTGGTAGCCAGTTCCCAAGCGATTGTCAGGAGAGTACACTCGCAAGCCACAATCCTCACGAGGTGTATTGCCGTGCTTACGTTTCGCGCTACCATTCACGCTCGTCCGCGAACGGCGACTAGGGGGCCGACGGTGGAGCTTGCGGGGCGCGAGGTTCAGACGGTGCAAGTCGCGCCAAGTGAGCTGGCCGCGACCCTGTTCGAACGCTCCTTCGAAACGGTGCTCGGGGAGATGGAACGGCTCGATCGGATGTTCATCGAACCGGATGGCTCGTTCGTATGGACCTCGGCCCAGAATGATCGCGCCTGGCAGGTCGACGGCAACCTTTACGATCGTGCCCAGCGGCTGGCGTTTGTCGATATCAACGGCTCATGCCCCCGGTACGAATTCGAACTGCTGATGACCGCGTTGGGGTGGCCCGAGACACCTCTCGTGTTTCAGCTTACCCGCGAAGCGATCGTGCTCGGCGAGGACGAATTTCGCCGCTACGCCGCGAACTGACCTGGGAGCTTGCTGGTGTCTACTCGACGGGCGCCCGGCCGATGGAGAAGTAAGTAAACCGGGCGGCCTTCATCTGTCGAGGGGTGTAGAGATTGCGGCCGTCGAAAATCACGGGCGACTTCATCCGCGAGCGCATCTGTTCGAAGTCGGGCTGCAAGAACTCTTTCCATTCGGTCATGATGGCCAGGGCATCGGCCCCTTCCAGCGCGGCATACGGCTGATCGGCGTAGGATAGCTTATCGCCATAGATGCGTTCGACGTTTTCGAGTGCCTCGGGATCGTGAACTTGCACCTTCGCTCCACCGGCAAGCAACCGATCGATGAGCACCAACGCCGGCGCTTCGCGAATATCATCCGTGCGCGGCTTGAACGCGAGCCCCCAGATCGCGATCGTACGGCCGGACAGTTGGCCGTCAAAGTATCGTTCGATCTTTTCGGGCACGATCAACTTTTGGTGCGTGTTCACGCAATCGACGACGTCGAGAATCCGCGGCTCGACACCACTTCGCCGGGCCGTGGAAGCCAGCGCCCGAACATCCTTGGGAAAGCAACTTCCGCCATAGCCGACACCCGGAAACAGAAACGCGAAGCCGATCCGGCTGTCGTGTCCGATTCCCCGCCGGACATCATTGATATCGGCCCGAGTGCGTTCGCAAAGGTTGGCCATCTCGTTGATGAAGCTGATCTTCGTGGCAAGTAATGCGTTGGCCACGTATTTTGTCATTTCCGCGCTCTCGGGCGACATGACCAGAAAGGGCTTTTCGGTGCGGAGAAACGGCGAATAGAGCTCGCGAAGCACCTCGGCGACTTCGGAGCGGCGCACCCCCACCACGACGCGGTCCGGCTTGATAAAGTCATCGATCGCGGCGCCTTCCTTGAGAAACTCGGGATTGCTGGCGACGTCGCAAGCGCGGCCCGTGAGCTGAGCCAACCGCTCGTTGATCTCGTGGTTGGTACCCACAGGCACGGTACTCTTGGTGACGACGATCGCGTCGTGCGGCAGGTGCGGAGCGATATCCGCGACGACGCGCCAGAGCGCGGAAAGATCCGCGGAGCCATCCTCGGAACTGGGCGTGCCGACGGCAAGAAAGACGAGCTGCGCCTCTTTTACCGCGGCAGGCAGATCGGTGGTGAACGTGAGCCGCCGGGCCTCGACATTGTGCTCGACCATCTCGGACAAGCCGGGCTCGAAAATGGGAATGTCGCCCGTATTGAGTCGGGCGATCTTCGCGGCGTCGATGTCGATGCAGGCGACCTGATTGCCGCTCTCGGCGAAGCAGGTTCCGGTGACAAGTCCGACATAACCGGTGCCGACAACAGCAATTCTCATAGCAACGAACTTCCACCAAAAGCGCATGAATGGGGGGACGGACCAAGCGTAGCATGCCGCTGGCCACGAATCCGGCGCGCAGCTTGACATAATTTCCGGTTCTAACGGCAATGCCAACCGCGTCCGATTATTCGCTATCCGTTGCCTCGCCGGTCGGCGGCGGCGTCCCCGGGAAACCAGCGGCCGGCGGAGCGGATGCCCCCTCCTCCTTATCGCCGGAATCGCTGCCACCAGAATCGCTGCCACCGGAATCGTCGCTACCAGCATCCTCACGATCTTCGCGCGGCACCGGCACGATAGCGGCCAACGTATCGCCGTCGTCGAGGCTCATGATCCGGACGCCCTGCGTGTTACGACCGATTACGCTGATTTCGCCGGCCACGATACGTTGCAGCTTACCGCGCGCGGTCATCATCAGCACTTCATCGTCATCGCGAACACTAACCACCCCGATGACGGGGCCATTGCGGTCGGTGGTTTTGATGTCGCGCAGGCCCTTGCCGCCACGGCGCTGCGTACGGTACCGATTGCCCGAGGAGAACTCGTCCTCTTCGTTGGATTCTTCGGCCGGCTCGGGCACGGTATCGGCCTCGTCCTCCGAAACGCCTTCAGCAGCGGTTGGCGAGACGCCTTCGGCGGCGGCTGGACTGTTGGGCCCGAAGGTCGTCCGCTTGCCATAACCGTTTTCGCAAGCGGTGAGCAGCGTGGCTTCGGGCTCGGCCACGACCATGCCGACGAGCTGATCGTCATCGGCGAGGCTGATGCCTTTTACGCCGCTGGTGTTGCGGCCCATGGGGCGGGCGTCGGCCTCGCTAAAACGAATGGCCATGCCCTTGGCCGTGGCCAGAACGATCTCATCGCCCTTCTTTGTGATGACAACGTCGACGACTTCATCGTCTTCGCGAAGCTTGATGGCGATGATGCCGCCTTTCAGCGGACGGCTGAACTTGGCCAGATCGGTCTTCTTGACCAGGCCACTGCGCGTCGCCATCAGTAAGTAATGGTCGGGTTGGTTAAAATCGCGGACCGCGCGGCAATCGGCGACTTTCTCTCCCTCGGCGAAGTTCAGTAGATTGACCAGTGCCCGGCCACGGCTTTCGCGGCTGAGCTGCGGCAGGTCATAGACTTTTTGCCAGTAGACCTTGCCCTTATTGGTAAAGAACATCAGGTAGTCGTGCGTGCTGGCGACGAACAGGTGACGGATGGGATCTTCGTCCTCGGTCTTGGCGCCTTTCATGCCCTTGCCGCCTCGGCGCTGGGCTCGATAGACGCTGGCCGGCGTGCGCTTGATGTAACCGTTGTTGCTGATGGTGACGACCATCGTCTCTTCCGCGATGAGATCTTCCAGGTCGATCGAGCCGATCTCTTCGCCGCTGATCTCCGTGCGACGCTGGTCCGCGTGCTTGCGTTTCAGTTCCGCGCAGTCGTCGCGGATCATGCCCAGAATGATCTTGTCGTCCGAGAGGATTCGCAAGTATTCGGTAATCTCTTCGAGCAGCTTGCGATACTCGCCGCCGAGTTTTTCCTGTTCGAGATTGACGAGCTGGCCGAGCGTCATCCGCAGGATCGCCTCGGCCTGCACGGGCGTGAGCGTGTACGTGTCGCGCACGCCGCGCTCGGCCTGGAAGTTGGCGAATCCTTCGTCGCCCAGGGCCCGCTGCATCATCGAGGCGGGAGCCTCGATGCCCATCAAGCGGGCTTTCGCCTCGGCTTGGGTGGCGCTGGTGCGAATGACGCGAATGATCTCATCGATATTCGCATGCGCCAGCAGCAAACCCTCGACCGTGTGTTTGCGCGCCCGGGCGCGGGCCAGTAAAAACTGTGTGCGCCGGCGGATCACCGTCAGGCGATGGCGAATGAACTCTTCGAGTAGCCCTTTGAAGGGCAACGTGCGCGGTTTGCCGTCGACCAGCGCCAAGAAGATCAGCGAAAACGATTCTTGCAGCGGAGAAAACTGGTAGAGCTGGTTGAGCACGACCTCGGGGTCTGCGTCGCGTTTGAGCTCCAACACCAGTCGCACCGGCTCTTTCAGATCGCTCTCGTTGCGAATCGCTGAAATGCCCTTGATGCGATCTTCGTTGACGAGCGCGGCGATGCGCTCTTCGACCCGGTCGCGAGCCTGCTGAAATGGAATCTCTGAAACGAGAATTCGGAAACGGTTCTTGCCGAACTCCTCGATGCGCGCGCGTGCACGAACGACGATCGTGCTGCGGCCGGTGTGATAACCGCGACGGATGCCGCTGCGGCCGCAAATGATGCCGCCCGTGGGAAAGTCGGGACCGGGGCAAACCTCGAGAAGTTCATCGGCCGAGACTTCCGGATCGTCGATCAACCGGATCAGCGCTTCGCAGACTTCGCCCAGGTTGTGCGGCGGAATAGAAGTCGCCATGCCGACCGCGATGCCGTTGGCGCCATTGACGACGAGGTTCGGAAATTTCGACGGAAGTACGGTCGGCTCGGTATGCCGCTCATCGTACGTGGGAACGAAGTCGACCGTGTCGAGCTTCAGATCATCGAGCATCAGCGCCGCAATGGAAGACATGCGAGCTTCGGTATATCGCATGGCCGCCGCGGGTAAGCCGGCAATGGAGCCGAAGTTGCCCTGTTTGTCCACCAGCACGTGTCGCATGTTCCATTCCTGGGCCATGCGCACGAGCGTCGGGTAAATGATAGCTTCGCCGTGAGGGTGGTAGTTACCGCTCGTGTCGCCGCAGATCTTGGCGCACTTCACGCGGCTGGCGCCGGGCGTGAGGCTCAGATCATTCATCGCGACCAGGATGCGCCGCTGCGAAGGCTTGAGTCCGTCGCGCACGTCGGGAAGCGCGCGGCTGACAATCACGCTCATCGAGTACGTGAGGTAGCTGTCTTTCAACTCCTCCTCGATGGGAAGCTCGATCAAACGCCCCAGATGCACGTCACCGTTCCCGCCCGGCGGATCAACTGGCGGATCATTTCCGTTGGTGGCCAAATTCAGTCCTTTCGGAGGGGGCGATCACGGCCGAAATTCCGCGTCCGTCGGTAGGTCCGACGAGGCCTGCAGCCCATGAGCGCCCGAGCTCATTGTCGAAAGCGTCAATATACCGTTTCGGACCCCTCCAAACAATGGGCAGAAACCCTCGAAATCTCGCCATAAACCACTCATGAATAATAGTTTACGGAGAGGCGGCAAGAGCCCCGACTTTCGCCTCCGGGGGTCCCTGCCAAGGACCGGAAATAGGCCGACTTCGAGAGGCTATTCCGTGTGGTTGGTGCCCCCCTAGACAGGATGACCGCAGCCCCCTGCAATTGCCCTCAGCCTTTGCCGGGAGGAAAAGCCTCGCCGGGGACAGCGGCCCCCCGGTCCAGATAGCCCAACTGGGAAAGTCGTTCGATCAGCCGCCGAGCAATCGCCCCGGCCGCAGTCGAGCCACTACCACCATGTTCCAGCACGACAACAAAAGCATAACGGGGCTCATCCGCCGGAACGTAGCCAGCGAACCAGGCATGGTCCGGCTGTTTACCGCCGGATTGCGCCGTGCCTGTTTTGCCGGCGACTGAGATAGCCGGCGTGCGGACCGTTTGAAACGCGGTGCCCGTCGGATCGGCGACAACCATTTCCAGCCCGCGGCGCACGGCGGCGAGCGTCTCCGCATCGAGTCCTGCGATGCGCGATGGGGCGCGGGTCGATGCCTGCGGCGTAGAATCCTGCTTCGTGGCTATCGTTTGGCTGCGTGTAAACCTGGGTTCGAGCAGCTCTCCCCCGTTGGCGATCGCGGCATACAAACGGAGCACCTGGAGCGGGGTGGCCGTGAGCGTCTCTTGTCCAATGGCGAGGGTTTGGATGGAATCGCCGGACCTCAGTTCGGAAGGCAACGGTAAATGTCCGCCCCCCACACCGAAGCCAAAGCGGCGTGCCCAGGCCACCAGAGGCTCGGCGCCAAGCCGGGTAGCGTGTTGAAAGAAATAGACGTTACAGCTTTGTGCCAGCGCGCCGGCAAGATCCAGTTCGCCGTGACCAATGCCATGCTGGCGAAAGAGCTGGCAGCGCATCCGATCGGGCTCGTTCAGATAGCCCTGGCAACGAAACGTGGTATCAGCGCGGACGATTCCGTGTTCGAGCAGGGCGATCGCGACCAGGGGCTTGAAGACCGATCCTGGCGGCAACTCCATCCGGAGCGCACGATCGAAGAGCGGTTGCCGAGGATCCGAGAGCACGGCTTCGACCTGGGGATCGCCGGTGGCAAACCAATTGGGATCGAAACGAGGCTGACTGGCCGAGGCGAGAACTTCTCCGGAATGCACGTCCATGACCAATACGGCGCCGCCGCGCGGCGCTTCGGCGTCTTCGACCGCGGAATACAGACGCCGGTCAAATCGTTCGAGTAGCTGTTCGGCGGACGCCTGTAGCTCCGCGTCGATCGTCAGCACCACGTCACTGCCAACTCGGGCACGGCGCTCGATCGTCGTTTCGATCAATTCTCCGCGGCGATTGCTCAAACGGCGCAAGGAACCCGGCGTACCCGATAACCGGCCATCGAATTGTTTTTCGATTCCCATGAGTCCCTGGACGGCCGTGGCCGAGTTATCCGGAGCGCCCGCGACCGATGTCGCTTGGGCCGCGGCAAGCGTTCCGACATGACCGATCAGGTTCGACGCCAGCAACTCGCGCGGGTAATGCCGCCGTGTGTACGGCACGATCCGGACACCAGGAAACGTGGCCGGAGACGATTCGATTCGCCGCGCGATGTCAGGTGAGATTTGATCGACAACCCGGTGATAGGTCACTTGCTCGGCGATGGCGATATCCGCCGGGGGGAGCGCGGCGGGCGGAGCAAACAAACCCGCAAGCACCGCATGAAACGAGAGCTCCTGCTCGTCGGGCACGGTGGAAGTCTGCTCCGCGAAACGTTGTTGGCGGCGCTGGTTCACCGTGACCGCCATCCGCTCGACACGGCGTTGGATGTGTGCGGTGCGCCGCTGCCAGTTCTCGATGCCAAGGCCGCAAGCAGCGGCGAGCCGTTTATGCAATTCGCCAATCTCGGCGCGAACCTCGTCCACGGCGCCGTTCAGCGCCGCGGCATCGTGGCGTTTTGCGCGAGGAAGCCTGGCAACGGCCTGTCGATGCAGCCATCGGGGGTCGAGTGGTGACTGCAAGTAGCGATAGTGTACGGCAAGCGACTTGGCCTGATAGTCGAGGGCCAACACTTCGCCGAAACGATCCGTGATCCGGCCACGTTCAGCCGCAATGGGCTCCATCTCGACGCGCGGAGCATGGGCGGCCTGCCGAAAGGCCTCGCCGTGCCGTGCCTGTAGCAGGATCGCCCGCGTAAGGATCAAGGCCAACGCCACCGAATAGGCGACCAATAGCCAGCGCAAACGATGCTTGGGCCGCGAGCCTAGCGCCGGCTGCAGCGAGTCACTGGCCAGCTCGCGCCAATCCAGCTCGCGCCGCTCAATTTCGTCCACGGAGAGCTGCATGACCCATTGCCACGGAGTAAGGCGATCACACGTCGTCGCTCGATTGCATCACACCACGCCAGCGATCCAAATTCTGCAAGCAGATGGATGTTCCTCGGGCGACCGCCGTGAGCGGGTCTCCGCAGAGGCGAACCGCGAGCCCTGTCTGCACGGTGAGGAACTCATCGAGCCCAGGCATTAGGGATCCGCCGCCGGCGAGCACCAGTCCGCCGTCGATCAGGTCGGCGACCATCTCGGTGCCGCACTCATCGAGCGTGGTCTTGATGGCATCCACGATCTGCGCGAGCGGAACGGCCAATGCCTCGCGAACTTCTTCGCTGGTGACGGTGGCCTTGCGTGGCAGCCGGCTGATCGCGTCCACGCCGCGTACTTCGTCGGAGAGCTCGGTCGCCAGCGGAGCGGCGCTGCCGATGCTGATTCTCAGGGTCTCGGCCGCGAGCGGAGCGACTCGCAAGGCGTAGTGCCTGCGCAAGTAGTCGACGATCGCGCGGTCCATGGCGTCGCCGCCCACGCGAATCGATTGCTGGGAGACGATTTCTCCGAGGCTCAGCACGGCAACCTCGGTGGTGCCGCCGCCGATATCGCAAATCATGCTGGCCACGGGCTCGGCCACGGGCAGTCCCGCGCCGACGGCGGCGGCCTGGCTTTCGGAGATAATCAGGACTTCGCGTGCTCCGGCCCGCTGCATGCTATTGAAGACCGCCCGTCGTTCGACGGGGGTGATACAGGCGGGGACGGCTACCAACACCCGCGGCCGGCCGCGCCATCCGCCGCCCTGTGCTTTGCGAAGAAAATAGCGAAGCATAGCTTCGCAGAGGCGGTAGTCCTGGATGACACCGTCGCCCAGCGGCCTGACGACGGCGATCGACTGCGGTGTTTTGCCTTGCATTTGATGGGCGAGGCGTCCCACGGCGCAACCGCCAGCCAAGATGCGGCTGGTGCCTTCGGCAACGGCAACCACCGAGGGTTCATTCAAGACGAGGCCTTCGCCCACAACGCTGATTAGCGTGTTGGCCGTGCCGAGATCAATCGCCAGGTCCGAGCCCAGCAGTCCGCGTAGACGGTGGAGCATCCTTGCTCCCGGTAGGAGGTTTGATGAACTTCTTGTGTGGAACTTCCGTGAAACCGAGCGGTTAGCGCGCCTTGAAGTTGAATTCGTAGGCGCTCATCTCGGCGTACAGGCAAATGCAGCCGACGACGATGGCAACGAACGACAGCACCAGGAGCGCCGTGTAGATGTTGGCGGACGGCTTTTCGACAATGACACCACGACCGCTAGCGGCGGCCGATGCTTTGGCGGCTTTGGCGGCAGCCTTGGCAGCGGCTTTCTCGGCCGCGGCGGCAGCCTTGGCGGCCTTCTTGTCGGCCTTGGCAGGCTTCGCGGCGTCGGCGGCTTCGGCGTCCTTCTTCTTACCCGACTTTAAACCGAGTGGCGACATCATCGTCTTTCTGAATAATGCCCTTCTTGTAGCCCGGAATAATTCGTCCGACGGCGCGATCGCTGGTGGCATGGAGAACCTCCATGCGGCCCAGGTATTTGCTACCGCGGAAGATCTCGAGCGTGTGTCCCGAATGCAAACCGTCATCGCTTCCCAGCGAGATCTCCAGCATGTTGTCACGATTGATGGCAAGCACCTTGCCGCGTAGTTGCGGGGGCAAACCATCGACGGACATGTCTTTATGCAACCCGTGGCGATCGAGCACCAGATTGGCGGAAGCCAGCTGGGCGGCCAATTGGATACGTCGTTCCTCGAGGCGGCGAACTTCGCCTTTTGCCTGGTGAATTTGATCGGTGAGCTCAACGGTCCGCTCAAAGTCCTTGTCGCGTTGATCCTGCGTGAGGCGAATCTCGCCCCGCAATCCATCAACTTCCTTCGTCAAGCGAGCGAGGTTCTGTTGCGCGGTGTCGAGCGCGGCCACGGCTTCCTTATCCTTCACGAGCAGTGCGTCGCGCTGCTTGGTGAGTTCGTCACGCTGGGTGGCTAACTCGTTTCGCTCCGTCTCCAACTTGGCCAGGGCGTTCTTTCGTGACTCCTGCTCGGCGGCCAACTCTTTTTCGAGCTTTGCTTTCTCCGCTTCGCGTTCGGCAAGCGTCGTTTGCAGGTTTTGCACCCGCTGCGCTTCGGCGGCGGCTTTCTCCTTCCAATTCTGATGCGTACCGTACACGGCAACGGCAAACGACATAAAAACCAGACTCATCGCGAAGATCAGCACGACGAAAATTTTGCCGATGAAGTTCATAGCGTGTTTTCCACAAGCACACTAGCCGAGCTGCGCCACTGTTCTCTGGTCCGGGGGGTTCAGCCCTGGCTTAGCAGTTTCGATAGTGTGAGACGGGGAGAAATTCCTGGAAACGCGATAGGAGGGCCCACGCCGAAGTGCCAATGCCTTCTCTCGCTTGTCCTGCCGGAGACACAAGTCACGGCAGCGACAGGAGATAACACGGTCCGCCGGGCCAGCCCCCAGTATAAATTGACCGCGTTTGCCAAGTCAATCAAATTGTTTCACTTCTGGTAGAGTACGGGCTCTGGGAAGGCCCTACAGCCGGCTTCCATGCGAAAATCCCCGACTATTTCTCGCAATGAGCCGGTTGGGCGTCCGCGTTGAAGGCCCACATTTATTTGCGGGGGCGGGAGCCATACACCATTTCTGTTTCCGTGTAACGGCTTTCTGCGTAACGGCGAGCCAGCCACGAGTCGCAGCCGCAAGGCCCGTCCTGCCACCCTGGAACTTTCAGGGCCAAGGTTAAGCAGGCCGCCCGCCACGCCACCAGCCTATGACCCCAAATCCGAGGCTTGCCAGCAAGCAGAGCCCCGCCGGCCAGTCGCCAATCACCAGGTAGGGACTACGGCGTGAATCGAGCCGGATGCGATCGACCAGGACGACGGTATCGCGCCGCGGGCCCTGCTGGAGAATGCGGCCATTGGAGTCGATCGAGGCCGAAAAGCCGGTGTTGGCCGCAATCAGAAAGGGCTTTCGGCATTCGATCGCCCGGAACACGGCGCAGGCCAAATGCATGTCGAGTTCCGCCGACCCCCAAAACCAACCATCGTTGGTCAGGTTCACCAGCACGTCGGGCTCCTGATCCGCGGCACGCAATGCGGCGACCTGCCGGCGCACGAAGTGTGGCAGCGTGTTTTCGTAACAGATGTTCGGAGCGTAACGCACGCCTTCGCTCTCCATGCACACGGGCCCTGCGCCGGGGGTTGACCCGCCATGCAACGGCGTCAGCTTGTAGAGCCAGGGGAACCAGTCCGCGAACCACACGTATTCGCCAAACGGCACCAGGTGGCATTTGTCGTAACGGTTCACCACGGCGCCGTTTCGATCCGTGAGCAACGCCGTGTTGTAGGCGTCGACGCCCCCGGGTTTGTAGTACCACGTATCGATGCCGATTAGAAATGGTGAAGCGAGCGGCGCCACCAATTGCGAAACATTGCGCCGGGCAACGGCTTTCGCCTCGTCAACGGTCCAGGTCACGCCGGGCGGAGGACGATAGTCCGGCGCAAACACGCGCCAGGCATCGCGAAACATCGTCTCGGGCCAGACCACGAGATCAAATGGTCCATGACGCTCAACGGCATCGCGCGTCAGTCCGTAGTATTGATCGTGAATCATCTGGGCTTCCTGAGGATCGTGCTTCATGTCGATGTCGATCGAGCCCTGCACGAGCGCCACGGTTGGACCGGGCGACGTCGTGGGCTGAGCAAGCCGCCAATCGCCATATGCCCCAACGGCCATGAATATTGCCGCAAGCGGAACGAGCGGCCACCAGACGATGCGTCCACCCGGGGTAAAGAACATCCGCCCCAAACACGCGCCCGCAAACACGATCAAGAAGCTGACCGCGTAACTGCCCGCCAGATCGCTGATTTGCAGGACCATCGGCGCCCGGTACTGCGTGTGAGCGAGCGCTCCCATGTTGAAGCCGGTCAGCAGATGCGCGCGGGCAAATTCGAGTCCGGTCCATACGACCGGAGTGGCAACGATGACCGAAACGTTGAGCGTGTGCACGGCGGATCGGCTGAGCGCGATGAACAACGGAACGAAGAGCGCAAGGTAAAACGCGAGCGCGAGCAATCCGAAGCCTGTCGCCCAGTGAGGCAAGGTCACCCAATGAAACAGCGCAAGGTAGAACAAGAATCCCGCTAGCCAGAGCATCCGATAAGGGCGTTTGCCACCCAGCGCCGGCCGCATGATAAGCACGGCCCAGGGCACCGGAGCAAGCCAGGCGAGCGGCCACCATTCCAGTGGCGGAAAAGCCGTCCAGAGCAGAAACATCCCGAACGCCGCCATCGCGAATGGACGCCGCCACCACGGCGCGTGTCGCGACACGGCTTGTGGCGCCACGCTGGCAGCGGCGGACTCGCGACGGGGTTCGGCCTGAGCGGTTCCCATACGTTTAAGCGTAGGGAGATTCGCGCCGTTTGCCCAGAGCGATAGAAGGACTTATGACAACCGGCGCACGCGAACTTGCTCATGAGCCCGCAACGTATAATCGCCGGCAGGGAAACAGGCGAGACTATTGGCCCCGGCCCAGACGCGCAAGTCGCCCGAACCTTGCGAGCGGAGCGGCGTGACGGAGGCGGCCGTCCCCCTCTGCTCCAGGAGGCTGGCGGGGTAAAACGTCGGCCGTTCTCCGCGATGCGTGAATTCGCACGTCAGTTGAGCGAACTGCTCTTCGACCTGGAAACTTCGTCCGGCCAGCCGCGCGATTGCCGGACGCACGAACAACTCAAAGCCCACCAAGCTACTGGCTGGGTTCCCGGGTAAGCCGAACACCAGGGTCATGGAAGACGCGTCGGCGTGCCGCTTTACGCCAAACCAGAGCGGCTTTCCCGGCTTTATGCGAATCTTATGAAAGACGGGCTCCACGCCGAGCGCGTCCAAGGTCGCTGGCACGAGATCCAGCACGCCGGCCGACACGCCACCCGACAGAACGAGGATGTCGGCCTCCAGGCCGGCGGCGATTCGTTGTTCGAGGTCGCGCGTTTCATCGCGAGCGATACCGAGGCTATTGGCTTCGGCGCCGGCCGCTTGTGCGGCCGCGAGGAGCATCGGCGTATTGCTGTTGCGGATTTGCGCCGCGGCTGGCTTGAGGTTCGGGGGCACCAGCTCGTTGCCGGTCGCCAACACCGCCACGCGCGGCCGTGGAATCGCGAGCACTTCGGTGCGGCCGACTTCGGCCAGCATCCCCAACTCGATTGGCCGCAATAAGTGCCCGGCGGTGAGAACACGATCGCCACAAGCCAGGGCAGCGGCGCGGCGGACGATATTCTGCCCTGGAGCCACCACTTTCACCGGACTTAACCGCACACGTTCCGGCCCCGTGGCGGACGATTGCGACGCAATGCGTTGGGACTGCTCGACCATGACGACCGCATCGGCGCCATCCGGAAGCGGGGCTCCCGTCATGATTCGCGCCGCCGCGCCCGAAACGACCCGAACGCGCGGCACGTCTCCCGCGGTGACCTCCTCCAGCACGTCGAACTCGGCAGACCCCGCGGCAAGATCCGCGGCGACGATGGCGTAACCGTCGACAATGGATTTATCGTGAGGCGGCGAATCGACGTCGCTCTCGATGTCTTCGGCCAAGATCAAGCCCAGCGCGCGGTCGGCACGCATTGCCACCGGCCCGCGCGGCTGCGCGTGTGTCAGGATCCGCGCAAGTGCTTCTTCAACGCTGAGCATTCCAGTGCTCGCCTAAGATCGAACGGCGACGGCGATTTCCGTCGTCAGAAATCGCTTCAAGAGCTGCGTGCCCGAAAGCGTCAGGAAGCTTTCGGGATGGAATTGCAGGCCAAACAACGGATATCGTTTGTGGCGAATGGCCATGATCTCGCGCGAGCCATCGGGCGCATCGCTCCAAGCGCTGACGATGAAATCGGGATGCAACGTGTCGGGCCGAATGACCAGGCTGTGATAGCGCGTCGCCTGGAGCGGGTTTTCAAGCCCCTCGAAAAGCCCCTGATTGTCGTGGTGGATCCAATCGGTCTTGCCGTGCATCAACCGTTTGGCGCGTACGATCGTGCCGCCCGTGGCCTGGCCGATCGATTGATGTCCCAGGCAAACTCCGAGAATGGGAATCTCGCCGGCAAAGCGTTCGACCACCGCGCAGGAGATGCCCGCCTCGTTGGGCGTGCATGGGCCCGGAGAGATGATCAGGTGCGAGGGCTTTTTCTCGGCGATCTCGTCGAGCGTGATCCGATCGTTGCGATGCACCTCGAGATCGAGCGAGGGGTCGAGCTCGCCCAACCGCTGCACGAGGTTGTAGGTAAAGGAATCGTAGTTGTCGATCAACAGAATCATGGCAACAGGATCATCGAGTTACGTCGCGGGGGCGATTGGAGCGAGAGCATTGTATTCGACACCGGGCAACCGGCTCCTTCAGTATATCACGGGCGGCAACGGACGCGGCTCGCGCGGCGTTCGATACCCGGCGAGTAGCTCGATTGTCACCGCACACACTTCGCTTACTGCGAGCCGATGACCTCTCCGCCGTCGATCGTGCTCATGGCGACAAACAGGTCGAGATCCACATCCTCGCTGGTGAAGTGCGCCGATCCATCGCAGCGCAGGAAGTGGAGCCCTGCCGGGTGCATGCTTCCCCAGCCGCGCTGGCATGGCAGGGCGTTGCCCGTGCCTCCGGCGGCCCGGCAGGCATCATAATCTCCCAACAAGGTTCGGCGTTGGGGCGTCGCGGCGGACAAACTGTAGTAGGCATAGGAGTATGCCCAAAACGTACGGAACGTGCGATTGGTGAAAGTGGTGCTTTCGCCGGCCAAGAGGGTGCGTGAAAGCCCGTCTCGAACGTCGCGCATGCGTTCGACCGAGAGCCGGCGGATGCCGATGGTGTGAATCGGTCCGCGCCATTCCAGCGGATAGTTCTGAAACGAGTCGGAGTCGAGAAACTCGCGGCCATCGCTGCGTCCGGACATAGCGCGATACGAGCCCGGCCGGTAGCGTAGCCGCAGCGCGCCGGCGGACGCGGGGCCGCTCGCCGGAATCGCAAGCAGGTCGGTATCGAGGTCCGCGGGGCACGCGTACACGGGCACGAGCGACTCGCGGACTTCGCGGTTCTGGATCGCTTCGTTGAAATCGTGGAAGTCATAACGCTCGTAAAGCGTTTGCTGTTCCAGATAGGGCAAGATCGCGATCATCCAATTGGCGCCGTCCTCGGACGGATAACCGGCCGAGCCAGCGGCCGAATCACCGTGGCAAATGCCTTCGGTAAGCGTCACATTGCCGGGCGGAAACGAACGCCAATGATCGTGATATTGTTGAACCGCGATGCCGATCTGCCGCAGATTGCTCGCGCACTGCGAGCGCCGCGCCGCTTCGCGAGCAGATTGAACCGCCGGCAAAACAAGCGCCACGAGCAGGCCCATGATGGCGATCACCACCAGCAGCTCGATCATCGTGAAGCCGGCAGTCCGACCACAGTTTGCCTGACAGCGCCGCACGCCCCATGCTCCCTATCGTTTTCGGCGAATCCCGGTGACCACCAACGCCAACGCTCCGATCGCAAGCATGAACAGGGTTGCCGGTTCAGGAACCAAGGTAATGTCGCTGGCGCTCATGACCCACAGTTCATACCCTTGCGTAAAGGGACCACTTGAGCCGGCTTCTTGATTGAAAATGCCCACGGCGCTGAACCAACCGGCCGGTGCATTCTCGGGACTGAAGCCGGAATCGACGCCCAAATGCAGCTTGAAAGCGCGGCCGTCGGCGTCGATGACCTCCGTGAGGTTCGAGCCATTATCGGCCGTCCAATTGGCCCCGGGAGCGAGGCGAATGTTGTTCAGGCTGACCAGCGTGCTCTGATAGAGCTCGACACCGCTTTGGCGCGTCGCGTCGAACGCCACGGCGTTGGCGCTCTCATTCCAAATGTCCGC
Organism: uncultured Planctomycetaceae bacterium; assembly: GCA_964598535.1. Lineage (GTDB taxonomy): Bacteria > Planctomycetota > Planctomycetia > Pirellulales > PALSA-1355 > JALHMI01. The sequence continues at coordinate 108,929 of CAZRCI010000007.1, forward strand.
CAACTCCAACTGAATAGGATCGGGGAGGCCAGGACTGCCGAGATAGACGATATCGAAGGAGTAGCCCGGGTCGCTCGCGTAGTCCTCGGTGAGCGTGTGACGTTCATTGACGTTGAACTTGCCGCCATAAGAGAGGCCCGCCCGGGCGCGAATTTCAACCAGATCGCCGGCTTGCAAGGTATGTCCCTGCGGGAGCGCGACGGGATTGGGACCGCTAAAAGACTGGTAGTTGTTCAAGCGATCGACCTGTGCCTGCCAGGCTTCGTTGCTGTAATTGGCGCTAGGCTCCGGCGTGGGAACACCGCCGGGAAAGGTCAGATTCGGCGGGACATTGCCATAGTTCTGCGCCATGAAGGCGGCGATTCCGCCGGTATCGCCCGGCAAATCGGACTGCACGAAGACCTGCCAGATGGCCCCCAAATCGAAAAGTCCGCTCGGCCGCGGAGAAGCATCCGCCATGTCCGCGGGGGTGTTCAGGATTACACCGCGAAATTTGATCGGAAAACTTCCAACCGAGAATGTCGCAGCGCCCGAAGCGTCGACGGCCTGCATCTGGCTGGCCGTGGTGTACGGTAAATCGTCCCAGTTGGGATCCGCGGCCTGAACGATCGAGGCGGACAGTGCCGCCAACAAGGTGATTGCGCCAAGGTGGTATTGAATCATAGGTTGTCGAACCCTTCTCTATGCAAAGCAATGCGTCGAAGCGGGCGAATGTCGTTCGGCCGCGAAGCGCGGCGGCCAAACACGGCCCGAAAAAATACGTTGAAATGCGTCTGTTACGACGTAGCCCGGCGAAGAGTCGCCAGAATCAATCGGCTACGATATTTTGCATTAGACGAGAACTGAATCGAGTTCCAGTAGAGCGACGTAACCGCCACACCTTATAGATTTGGCCATAGCTTGTCAAATTGAGCCAGCCCAGCGCGGCTTGAGCGGCCCGAGGAGCGGATTGCTTCAGGCCACTGTGAGTGCGGCTCCATTTGCCGGAGATCGGTCTATCAAGCCGTTTTCCCTGCGAGTATCTGAAACCTCACCGTTACAAAATGGGTAGCCTTTATAAATTCGCAATCCGCGCGCAATCGATACTGCTTGACATGGCAAGGTACGATGACTAGCCTTGCGGGCTGTGGACTTTGATTCGGTGGCGTTTTGCTCCCCCTAATGACCTTCGGCCCTGAGAGTCGCTCGTGACGCTCTAAAAAGCTTCGCTTCGCACGGAAGCTCGAGGCTTTTTTCCGAAGGATCTTCTTCCAAATCACCTGGCCGGCAATTGCCCGCTTGAGCTTCTGCGTGGAAGTTCGCGTGGTGCTGGCCATGCCCTCCACAGTTTCCCGAGCCGATGTTCTCTCGCCCGTTTTTTGCAACAACGACTCCAGCCCGCCGGATGATCACCTCCGTCGCGCTCGTGGCGTATTTGCTGACCGTGGTGGGATATCCGCTGCCGTTGTCCGCGAAAGTCGAGCGCGATTCATCGGAAGCCTTCCCTTGCCAGGCGCATGCCTGCGGTTGCCGAACGGCCGCCCAATGCTGGGAAAACTGCTGCTGCCACACGGCTGCCGAACGGCTGGCTTGGGCGCGACAGCACGACGCCACGCTGCCGAAGGGCACGCTCGCAAATCTTGAAAAAGAAGCGGCTCAACAAGCTTCGGCCGAACGCTGCGACCAGCGTGGTGGATGCTGCGCATCCGCCGGCAACGAGGATGATCATGAACACGCCGGCGGGTTTGTGTGGGTCAATGCAATCCAAGCTCAAAAGTGCCAAGGCCTGACCACGCTGTGGGTTGCTTGTGGCGCTAACCTGCCACTCGAAATCAGCACGCTGTGGGAATTCGACTGGCAATTGCTGGAACACTTGTTGCTCGACGACGAGCATTCTCTCTGCGAATCGCAACGGCCTCCCGTTCCGCCGCCGTGGCCCTGCGCTTGAATTGCGTAGATGCCATTTCGGACATGACTACCCTCTGGGTAGCGGCGACGGTCGACGACCGCGCCTGAGCTTCTCGAACGGACGCACGCGCCCGTCAAGGCGTGCGTTTCTACTCGAAAGGCCATGTCTTCCTACGGGCTTCTGGGAGGGTTTTCATCGTGAATCGCCGCCGTGCATTCACGCTGGTGGAACTGTTAGTGGTGATCGCCATTATTGGCGTGCTGGTCGCCATTCTGATTCCGGCGATTCAGGCGTCGCGGGCAGCAGCCCGCCGCACGAATTGCTGGAACGGAATGCGCCAAGTCGGGATCGGCGTGCAGATGTTCGCCGACACGCACGCCGGTAACTTTCCCCTGACGCATCATGCGAAAGTCAATGCGGACAAAGAAACATCGTGGGTATTTACCTTGGCTCCTTATATCGAATCGGTCGATGCGATCCGCATCTGCCCCGATCACGAGAAGGGGCAGGAATGGCTGCGTGAAGGCATCAAGGGCACCAGCCATATCGTCAACGGTTATGCCGCGATGCCCGTGGAAGACTCCGCGTTGAACATGCGCCAGGTGAAAGAAACGTCGCGGTTCATCTATCTGTTCGAAGGTTCCGACAATCGGACTTGGCAAGACGATCACTGCCATCCTTGGAGCTGGTACACCTTGTTGACCATTTCCGAAGGAAGCTGCTGGGAGGAAAACGTCTTGACGGAAATTCATCCGGGGCGTCACCAGAAGTCGTCCAACTACTTGTATCTGGACGGCCACGTCGAGGCCATCTCGGAAGAAACCGTGCACGACTGGGTCCAGCAAGACATGCAGTCTGGCTGGGATACGGATCACCAGAGGACCAGAACGAATTTCGCCCGACCGGTGAAATGAGTTACCTCCAAGTTCTACTACCGTTTAAAAACTCCAAAATCTAACGCCTAATTTCATAAGGACCATTGAAACATATGCATACGATTCGAAACTTCGCCCTCGCATTGTTGACTCTTATTTCGGCTTCGCCCGCGTTCGGCCACGGTTTCGCGCTTTCGCTGAGCGGCGACTCGCTGATTGCGACCAGCAACGATTATCCTGGCAACGGGAACCCACTCTTGTTCTTCGCGGAACTTTCTTTTAGCAGCGGTTTTTTGCGCAGCTCACACGGCGGAGCGGGAACGTCGTTGTTTGGTTCGGGCAAGTCCCTGAGCTTCGACGTCTACACCACGCTGCTCTATTCCAATGGCACGGATGACCCAGCCGGCCCGGCGCCCGACGGCGTCTCGATGCAAATCGAAAGCCAGAACTTGTTCGGCTCGATCACGATCGATAACAGCGAAGTGTTTACCCCCGGATATAAAATCAGCGGCAACACGAGCCACGAGTTTCGCTGGACGCTTACTAGTTCGGGCGCGCTCCCGGAAGGCGTGTATGGCGTTGGCTATCGCGTCAAGGGTGGTCCCGAATCGGGCGGTGAATTCGATCCCACACCGCTGTTGGTCACGACGTTTATGACTCCGGGCTTTAACCCGGGCAGCAATCCGCTCGCTCCGGATTCACCGCTCGCCCTGGCCACGGCCGCGTTGTTCACGGCGGCGACGAATCCGGTGCCGGAACCATCGACCTGGGCGCTGATGGGACTTGGCGCCGCGGGGCTTTTCGTCGCTCGCCGGCGCAAGCGTCGCAACGGCTAACAACGCGATGAAATCTGCTAGCAGTTCATATGCTGGCGGGAACTTCGCATAACCACGCTGCCTGTGAACGGGCGAGCCGCGCCGGAGCAATCTGACGCGGCTTGCCCTTTGTTTTTGACAACTGGTCTTTTGAGGACACCGCCCGGCCGATACTATTTGCGGCCCGCGCGATACGAGTCGCGCAATCTGCATCGAGATCCAAGCGTTCAACGGTGACCATCATGAACAACGGCAATTTGGGCGTCTTCGGCTGGATTCGGGAAAGCGTTCGCCGAAGTGTGCTCTTGGGCTTTTCCGACGCCATCGAACAGATTGGAACCGACGGCGAAGACGAAGACTTGCACCCGCAATTAGCCGCCGTGCTTCGTGACGCCGCTCCCAAGTCCCTGTCGATTGCGGGCGAGCCGGTGTTGGGCAAATCGCAGCCAAAGAAGCGGCTAGGCCGATCGCTGGAACAATTACGTACTACGTCTCGCCCGGCGGATGGAAACGCGTAGCCACCATTGGCGACTGCGGCCGTTCCCTAAAGCACGCGGCTAATCGCCGCCAGCCCGACGATCTCGTTGTCGTGTTTGATGACAGGTGTCATCAATTCGAGCGCATCTTTTTGGGTCTGGCCGGCGGGCTTCCGAGCAGGCAACGCGCCACTGAATCCATCGTAAGTGGTTTCTGTAAAAAACCTTATAGGGGATGCCCCGGGCGGTTCCGACAAACACTGGCACGATCGCTGCACGGACCTGTTGCTGGCGAACGCCTTGCCGAGCAATCGGGAAGGCGATTCCCAGCCCGATTAGCAGTGGACTCTTCGTGTCGCCAGAGTTGTCTCCGCTGCGTCGGGCTTTCTTTTTGCGCTCGCGGCAAATTCGCCCGCTGTCTTGACGGGCGCGGGGATTTGAGATTTACTAACCGGACGGTCGGTAGAATCCATTCGCAGCCGGATTTGTGCAGCGGTTCGGGCACAAAACCGCGGTTCCCCCTCCCCTTCCCCAGTAGCCGCCTGTATGTGTGCCAAGAAATCCGCCATTGCGCCGGAAAACGACCGCACGATCGACATTTATACGAAGGCGGCCGAGATCTTTCATGCGCAGGGTTTTGACGCCACGAGCATGAGCAACATTGCCGCGGCGGTCGATCTCACCAAAGCCGGTCTCTACTACTATATCGAGAGTAAAGAAGACCTGCTCTACGCGATCATGAACTACGCGATGGAACGCCTCGAGACGATGGTCGTCGAGCCCTCGCGTGCGATTGCCGATCCGGAAGAGCGGCTGAGAAGCATCATCGCCCGGCACGCCAGACTACTGACGGAAGGAACCAAGGCGATCACGATTCTGACCGACGAGATCGAAGGTCTGAAGCCGAAGCATCGCAAGCAAATTTTGGATCGCAAGCGGGTGTACATGGAGTTCGTGCGCGAGACGCTCGAATCTCTGCGCGTGGTGGGAAAGCTGCGGGACGTGAACGCGACGGCGGCCACGTTCTGCTTGTTTGGGGCGTTGCTGTGGCTGCCGCGATGGTATCGGGACGATGGGCCGCTGACACACGACCAGATTGTCGACGAGATTACCAAGATCATGACCGGCGGAGTGCTCCGCCACGCCTGCGAGGACCAGTAGCAGTATGAAGATCGTCGTTTGTTTGAAACAGATTCTCGACCCCGAGGTTCCGGCACGCGACTTTCGCGTCGACGCGTCAAAACGCGAAGCCGAGCAAGGCGGCGCGAATCTGGTGACCAACATCTTTTGCGAAAACGCCCTGGAATCGGCGCTCCAGATTCGTGACGCCGCCGGCGGCGGCGAGATCGTCGCCCTGAGCCTCGGTCCGGAAGGCGCCGAAGATGTGCTGCGCAAAGCGCTCGCTCTGAAAGCCGATCAGGCCGTGCTGGCGGTGAATGACGTCGACTCGAATCCTGACCCGTTGTTTGTGGCCAAAACGCTCGCCGCCGCCGTTCGCAAGCTCGGCGGAGTCGACGTGGTGACGGTCGGTCGCGAAGCCGGCGACTGGGGCGCGGGGCAAACCGGCGGCCTGGTGGCCGAGGAGCTTGGCATTCCATGCGTGTCGTTCGCAGAAGGATTCGAGCCCGGCTCGACGCCGGGGACCGTCAAGGTAAAGCGTCAGACGGACGGCGGCTACGAAGTGATCGAGGCCCCCACGCCCTTGGTCGTTACGATCACGAACCACGACAAGAACGTGCCACGCATTCCGAAGACCCGCGACGTGATGCAGTCGTATCGCAAACCGCTGGAAAAGTGGTCGCTCGCGGATCTTGGCGTCGAGGCGTCGAGCGCGCACGCCTATTCGCAAGTGGCCGAGCTCTTCATCCCCAAGAAGGAAACAAAGTGCGAGTTTGTTGAAGGCGATACGCTGGAAGCCAAGGTCGACGCGTTTGCCAAGCGCATCGGCGACATTCTTCGTGCAATGTAACAGCCGTCACGCGATGTAGCAGCCACCCCCCCCATCCACCATAGAGGTTCCTCGTGTCAGAGATCGTTTGTTGTTTGTGGGGCCGCGCGGGCCTGGATCGAGCGGCCCAAGGCGTGCTCGGCGCGGGCCGGCGATTGGCCGATTCCGTGGGCGGAACACTCCGCGCGATCATCGTCGGCGATGCCGATGATACGTTGACAAGCGGCGCGCAGGCCGTGGCTGAACGGGTGCTTGTCGCCAACGGACCAGCCTTGGCCGAGTACAATCCCGAGACATATCTGGCCGTCCTCGCGACCGTATGCCAGCAGTCTACTCCGCTGGTCGTCCTGTTGGGCAACGATACGTACGGTCAGGAAATTGCCGCGCGGCTCGCCCATCGCCTGGGCGGAAGTGCCGCGGGAGACGCCGTCGCGGTCCACGCGGGAGGGGGCAAGATCCGCGTGACGCGCGGCGTTTATGGCGGCAAAGCCACCGCCGTGCTTGAATTGCAAAAGGCGCCCGCCGTCGTATGGGTTCGTGCTCGGGCGATTGATCCGGCCGATATGGCCGGCCGCGCTGCCGGCGAGGTCGAGCGTATCTCGCCCGACGTGCCGGTCACGAACGTGAAAGTCGTCGAACGGCATGAAGAAGCCAAAGGCGGCGCGCGGTTGGAAGACGCCCGAGTGATCGTTTCCGGCGGCCGCGGGCTGGGCGGTCCCGAGCCGTTTGCTGAGCTGCAGAAGCTGGCGGACGCGATGGGCGCGCAGATGGCGGCCTCGCGAGCGGCCTGCGACGCCGGCTGGGTTCCGCCCTCGTGGCAAGTTGGCCAGACCGGCAAGAAGGTCGCTCCGGAGTTGTATTTGGCGATCGCCATTTCCGGCGCCAGCCAGCATGTGATGGGCATTGCCGATTCGAAGGTGATCTGCGCCATCAACCGCGACGCGGACGCTCCCATCTTCAAGCATTGCAGCTTTGGCCTGGTGGAAGACTATCAAAAGGTCATCGGCCCGCTGACCGAGCGGCTGCGCAGCTCGCGATGAACGACCCACAAAACGCCACTCGCGAAGTGCTGTGGAATATCCATCACGCATGGATCATGTACGCGCTGCTGGCGCCAACCATGACGATCTGCGCGTGGGGATTCTATCGCCGCATTCGCTTGTGGCGCAAAGGGCGGCCAGAGATCCGCTTCGATCGCCCGCTGGAGCGAACCAAGCTGGTGCTCAAGTACGCGGTGCTGCAGCTTCGCACGTGGCGGCGTTCCTACCCTGGCGTGTTTCACGCCATGATCTTCTGGGGCTTCGTTGTGCTGTTCATCGCCACCGTAGTGGTGATGATCGATTACGACTTCGGCGTGCCGATCATGCGCGGCCGCTTCTATCTATACTTTCAGTCGCTGTTCGTCGACATTCTGGGCGCATGCGCCATCGTTGGCATCTTGATGGCGGGTTTTCGCCGGCTAGCGCTGCGGCCCAAGTTCCTGGTGTATAACACCGAGTCGAAACTGATTCTGCTCGCGATCCTGGCGATCCTAGTGACCGGCTTTTTGATCGAAGGTTGGCGGATCGCGGCCACCGACGATCCCTGGGGCGCATGGTCCCCGGTGGGGAACCTCGTGGCACAAATCTCGCGCCCGGTCATGAGCCACGAAGCGCTCTTGGTATCGCACCGTGTCGGCTGGTGGACGCATCTGCTGCTGGTGTTCGGATTCATCGCCTGGGCACCGTTCAGCAAGATGGCGCACGTGCTGAACTCGACGCTGAACGTATACACGGGCCGCCTCGCTCCGGTGGGTGCGTCGCTCAAGAAGCTCGACTTCGAAAAGGATGAGAAGCTCGGCGTCAGCGCCCTGGCTGACTTCACATGGAAAGACTTGCTCGATCTGGACGCTTGCACCGAGTGCGGCCGCTGCACCTCGGTCTGCCCGGCGAACCGGGTGGGTAAAATCCTCTCGCCGCGAGATATCATTCTCGACTTGCAACATCGCATGCGGGCACCGGACGCGGACTTTACGGCGTCTTACATCGGCTCGACCGAGGCCCTGAGCCCCGAGGCGATGTGGCAATGCACCACATGCGCCGCGTGCATGCAGGCTTGCCCGGTATTGATCGAACAGATGCCGAAGATTGTCGACACGCGACGATTTCTGGTGATGGAGGACGCCGAGTTTCCCGAGACGATGCAGCAAGCCCTCAACTCGCTCGAAACGCGCGGCCATCCGATGCGCGGCACCGCGTTCAACCGGGTCGATTGGACTCAAGGGCTGAACATCTCCACGATGGCCGAAGCCAAGGAGGCCGAAGTGCTGCTGTGGGTCGGCTGCGGCGGCGCGCTGGTCGAGCGCAACCAGAACATCGTCCGCTCATTGGCGCAGCTACTCGACAAGGCGGGCGTCCGTTTCGCAATTCTCGGTCGCGAAGAAAAATGTACCGGCGATCCCGCGCGGCGCGTCGGCAATGAGTTCCTGTTCGAGACGCTGGCCCAAGAAAACATCGCCACGCTCGATCGCTACGCCGTGAAGAAGATCGTGACCAGTTGCCCGCATTGTTTCAACACGCTGGGGAACGAATACCCGCAGTTCGGCGGCAAGTACGAGGTCTATCACCATAGTGAATTTCTGGCAAAGCTCGTCGAAGAAGGCAAGCTCAGCGGCGAAATGCCGAGCAGTCAAAAGGTGACATTCCACGATCCGTGCTATCTCGGCCGGCACAATGGAATTTATGACGCGCCGCGACAGCTCGTGCAGATCGCGACGGGCGACGCTCCCATCGAGATGGAGCAAAACCGCTCGAACGGTTTTTGCTGTGGCGGTGGTGGCGGCATGAGCTTCGTCGACGAGCCCCCGAATCAGCGGGTGAATCAAGAACGAGCCCGCCAGGCGTTGGAAACGGATGCGGATGTCGTAGCCGTAGGCTGCCCGTTCTGCATGACCATGCTCGAAGACGGCATCAATGCCCGGAAGGGAGACCGCGATGTCCGCGTGATGGATATCGCGGAGCTCCTTTGGCAATCGGTCGAAGAAAAAAACGCCGATGCGAACAGCGGTACCGCATCCTGATACACACACGACAAGTAAGCGCGTTGCAATAGCACAGAAAGGCACGCCATGGACCTGGGACTTACCGAAAGCGAATTGAAGTTTCGCGATGAGCTGCGCGCCTGGCTCAAAGCCAATTTGCCGCCGAAGATGGTCAAGACGGCCGACAACGCCGCGGAATACTACAAGTACCTGGCCAATTGGCAAATGAAGCTCTACGAAGGCGGCTGGGCCGGCGTCTCTTGGCCGAAGGAATACGGCGGCCGCGGCGCTTCATTCATCGAACAGGCCATCTTTCAGGAAGAAATGGCGCTGGCCGACGCGCCCGAGCGGATGGGAACGATCGGCCAGGGGCTGGTCGGCCCGACGATCATTGCCGCCGGCACCGAGGAGCAGAAGAGAAAGTACCTACCCCGGATTTTGTCGGGCGAGGATATCTGGTGCCAGGGTTTTTCAGAGCCCAATGCCGGTAGCGACGTCGCATCGCTCGAAACCAAGGCGGCGCTCGACGGCGATCACTTCGTCATCAACGGTCAGAAGATCTGGACCAGCTACGCGCACATTGCCCAGCAGTGCCTGCTTATCGTGCGGACGGATCCGGCCGCGCCGAAGCACAAGGGAATCACGGCCTTGCTCGTGGACATGCAGACGCCGGGGATCACCGTGTCGCCGCTACAGATGATGTCGGGCGACTCGGGCTTCAACGAGATGTTCTTTACCAACGTGCGCGTGCCGGTGAGCGCGGTGATCGGAAACGTGAACGAAGGTTGGAACGTGGCCATCACGGCGCTCGCCAACGAGCGGGCCAACCTTGGCACCGGCTTATACGTGGTCTTCAAACGCAACCTGGATGCGATCATCGATCAAGCTCACAAGCTGAAGCGTGGTGGCCGCGCGGTGATCGCTGATCCGGTGATTCGTCAGCGGCTTGCCCAGGCGTATGTCGATTTGGAAGTCTTCCGGCTGAACACCACACGGTCGCTGAGCATGCTCAACAAGACCGGCGCCCCGGGACCGGAGGGTTCGATTCAGAAGCTGTACTGGAGTGAGCTGAATCAACGCATGGCTCAGATCGCAATGGAGGTGCTCGGGCCCTACGCGCAGCTCACCGATTACGACGGCGGCCGCTGGGTCTACAACTATCTACGATCGCGCGGCAATACCATCGAGGCCGGCACGAGCGAAATTCAACGCAACATTATTGCCCAGCGTGTGCTTGGCCTGCCGCGCAGCTACTAATCGGGGCGGTAGCCGTGCCGTAACGCTTCCAGACGACATCAACACGCACACAATCGATACAGATCGATAAAGATTAAGGAATCGCACGATGGAATTCGACCTCTCCAAGCCGCAGCGGTTGCTGCAGCAAAGCGCCCGCGATCTCTTTGCCCGGCAATGTCCGCCAAAACGAGTACGCGAGTTGATGGCCACGGAGACGGCTTATCATCCCGAACTTTGGTCTGCGGTTGCCGATCAAGGCTGGCTCGGCGTGCATCTTCGGGAAGAAGCCGGCGGGCTTGGCCTGGGCACCGTGGAACTGGCGGTCATCTCCGAGGAAATGGGACGAGCCTGCTTCCCGGGCCCTTTTCTCGGCACGGTTTGGGCGGCCACGCTGCTGTCCTCGCTCGACACCAAGCCCGATGACCTGGAAAAACTGGCAACCGGCGAACTGAAGGGCGCGGTCGCACTGCTCGAACCGGAGTCTGGCTGGAATCCGGCCGACGTTCAGCTTCGGGCGACACCGACCGACGGAGCCTTCACCCTCTCGGGGCGGAAGGCATTTGTGCTCGATGCCGATGTCGCGGACCTGATCGTGGTGGTCGCTCGTTCGCCCAAAGGCATTGTGCTCGTCACGGTACCTGCCCAGGCGGCCGGCCTGAAAGTTCAACCCACGCCGGCCCTGGACGCAACTCGTAAACTGTCCGACGTACGCTTTGAGAATGTGCAAATCAGCGAAGGGCAGGTGCTGGCCGTGGGACAACAGGCCGAGGAAGCGATTCAACGATCGTTGGACGTGGTGGCGCTATGCGCTTGTGCCGAAATGCTGGGCGGCATGCAATGGATTCTCGAGAACTCGGCCGAATACGCCAAAACCCGCCAGCAGTTTGGCAAGACGATCGGATCGTTCCAGGCCGTGCAACATATGTGTGCCGATATGGTGTTGCTCACCGAGAGTTCACGCTCGGCCGTTTACTATGCGGCCTGGGCACTCGATGCAAGCCCCGAAGACGCGCGTCGCGCTGTCAGCATTGCCAAGGCCTATGTCTCGGACGCGTCGCGCGAAGTCGCTAACCGTGGCGTTCAGGTTCACGGCGGGATCGGGTTCACCTGGGAACACGACATGCAATTGTTCTACAAGCGTTCCAAGGCGCTTGAAATCCTGACCGGAGACGCGGCACACCATCGGACCGCATTGGCTGAATTGGTCTTCGACGGCGTTTAACGGCCGGCAATCTACGGCGTAAAATCCGCAGGATAAAGCGGCCGCACCGCGCTGTTGGACGGTCGGGCGGCAGCTGGCGTCGATGACGGCATGCTAAACGGCCTGTTGATTCCCGCAGGCCCCGTTGCCTGGCCTCCGGGGCCGCCAAAGGGATTCACCGGCGGCACATATCCTGTCGCACTGCGATTCGATTGCGGGAAGGGCGATTGGATGTTCGGCAACATGCCGGGCGGCGATGTTGTGGTAGGCGTCATACGTTGCGAAAACGGAGACTGGAGTGGCGGCGCGAATCCTCGATTCCATCCTTCCGGTAACGGATGCTGCGTCTTGGCGTCCTCTTGGCCGTTGGACATCGGCGTGCCGCTAAGGGCGGGCGCCGTGGATGGCGCGACGGCGGCTTCCTCTTCCTTCGCGCGGCCGAAAATACCCGTCATCGGATCTGCCGGCGCAGCTTGTTCCCCAGGAGACGTCTGGCCCAGCATTGCGCGATACTGCTTGTTGAATTCGCTTTCCCGGGGCACGTGAGACTCGGCATCGAAGTCCAAGAAACCCTCGACCGCGGGTTGGGCCTCTCCCGGCGTCGCGCTCTTGGCCGTCTCTCTTAATATCTCGCCCGTCGACTTGGCTCGATCCTGCGGCCCTTTCACGGCTTCGGGCGGCCTGATTTTCTTGACCACATCGCTGGGCGGTGTCGCGTCGGGCAGTGTTTCGAAAACCTCTCGCGCCAAATGATCAGACTCGCGAGCCTTCTTCTCGTCCTCATCGGCAAGATCACTCATCCCGAGATCGCGGTACACCAGCGCTCGCGTATAGAGCACGTCTGACGACTCCGGAGCAAGGCGAGCGGCTTCCGTCAGATCCGCGATGGCAAGATGAGCATCTCCCATCGCGTTGCGGTAGTGATACGCCCGGCCACGATACAAATAAGGAGCGGCCTCGTGAGGCGTCTGCTTGATCGCCTCGGTGGCAAGCCGGATGGCATCGTCATAGTTGCCGGCACGTAGTTCCATGAGTGCCGCGGAAGCCGGGGCGGTGGGCGCTTCATTCAGTCCGCAGCCGCAGGCTAGCGCCAGCAGCAAGAATGAAAGGACGGCAAGCCGTGACATGACGAAGATTCCTTGGCACGAAAACGAGGACCCGAAAAACAGCGGCATTCGGTGTAACTGAATAATACCTCCTGGGCGCAGCGGAGCAAAAATCGGCCACCGTCTGGAATTCCAAAAAACAGGCCCTCGGGATCTGCGAAGCAGGCAAAACTGTCGTCGCCTTTTTTGCGTCTCTTCCGTATACTGCGGCCGCGCTGGGCGGGGAGCGCCGGCGGTCTGGAGTCTGTAACTTGATTGTCAGCCACGCTTTACTAACGGCTCACGACGTCTCGTTGACCTATGGCGGGGGCGTCCACGCCCTGGAGGCCATCTCGCTGGAATTGCCGCCTGGGCAATTCGTATCGCTCGTGGGCCCGTCGGGATGCGGCAAAAGCTCGATCCTACGACTTGTCGCCGGACTTGCGGGTCCCACCGCCGGACGCCTGCAGGTGGCGGGAGAACCGCCCGGGAAGGCTCGCCGCGGCGCCGTGCGTTTGGCGTTCGTGTTCCAAGACCCCACGCTTTTGCCGTGGCGGCGGATTGAAGACAACGTGGCGTTACCGCTGGAGCTTTCCGGACAGTCACGCTCCGAACGTCTGACCGCGGCTCGGAGCGTGCTCGAGCTGGTCGGATTAGCCGACTTTGCGCGACGCTTTCCCAACCAATTGTCGGGCGGCATGCGCATGCGTGCCTCGCTGGCTCGCGCGCTTGTCGTGCAACCCGAGTTATTGCTGCTCGACGAGCCGTTCGCGGCGCTGGACGACATTACTCGGCAGAAATTGAACAGTGAACTAAGCCGGCTCTGGGAACAACGTCGCTGGACGGGGATGTTCGTGACGCACAACATTGCCGAAGCCGTGTTTCTTAGCCAGCGCATTCTCGTCATGAGCCCGCGGCCGGGGCGAATCGTGGCCGACGTCGACGTACCGTTCGAGTTTCCGCGGACGATCGAGCTTCGCGCGCAGCCCAGGTTTGCGGCGCTCTGCGGAGAGATCATGACGCTTCTCGAGAAAGGTTGTCGATGAGCGGAGCCGTGCGAGCGGCGCTGCGGGCGGTGCTTCCGCCGGCCGCGTTCATGATGTTGATCGTGGCCGGTTGGCAAGTCGCCATCAGGGCGTGGGATCTGCCGCCGTATTTGGTGCCTGGGCCGCGTAACGTCTGGGATGCGGCCTGCGAGCATGCCGGCGATTTGGGTTTGGCGATTCCGCTGACGGGTGCCGCGGCCGTTACCGGCTTTTGTCTGAGCCTTGTGTGTGGAACGCTGCTGGGGCTCGTGTTTTCGCAGTCGAAAGTCATCCAGCGAAGCATCTATCCTTATGCGATCTTTCTGCAGACGGTGCCGATCGTCGCGGTGGCCCCGCTCTTGATTCTGTGGTTTGGCTACGGGTTCCAAGGCGTCGTCGCGGTGTCGTTCATTTTGAGCCTGTTCCCGATCATCACGGCCGCCACGACGGGGCTGACCCAGGTGGACCCCAATTTGCTCGAATTGTTTGCCGTTCACAACGCTTCTCGGATGCAGGAACTGCTCAAGCTGCGACTTCCGAACGCCGTGCCCTACCTGGTGACCGGAGCGAAGATTTCCTGCGGCCTGGCGGTCATCGGAGCCATCGTGGGCGAGATTTACGCGGGCTTCCAGGGCGAGCATATCGGCCTGGGAACCCTGATTACCCGGGCGAACGCGAGCCTGGACACGTCGTATGTATTTGCCGGCGTCCTTGGATCGACGCTGCTTTCGATTGCGATTTTTGCTACCGTCAGCGTGCTGGGCTCCACCATTTTGGCGCGCTGGCACGTCGCCGCCGGGCGCGATTCGCCCTCCCGTTAAAAGGTTATAGGAATGATTGCCATGAATCGACGGACCGTACTTGCCGGATTTTTGCTCTTGGCACTGGCCCCGTTGCTGCACGGTTGCGGCAATTCTTCGAGCGCGCCCCCCGTGACAAAGTCGCGATCGGCGCGCGGACCGCAAGCTCGAGCGTCCATTCCGAAAGCGCCCGCCGACGAAGACCTGATTCCCATCACCTTGCAGCTCAACTGGTTTCCCGAGGCCGAGCATGGCGGCTACTATGCGGCCCTGGTCCACGACTACTACAAGGAAGCCGGACTCAAGGTCACCATTCTGCCGGGCGGACCCGACTCGCCGGTGGTGCAGCAAGTGGCTCGCGGGATGGTCGATTTCGGCGTGGTAAACGCGGACAACATTCTTTTCGGCCGAGCGCAGCAAGCGCCGATCGTGGCCGTGATGGCGCCCTTGCAGATCAGCCCGCGCTGCATTCTGGTCCACGAAAGCAGCGGCATTCGCGGCCTGCGCGATCTGAAAAACGTGACGCTGGCCGTCTCCAGCTCGAACGCATTCACGCAATACATGCGGCACGAATTGAAGCTCGACAACGTGAAGATCGTGCCGTACTCGGGCAACGTTACGCACTTTTTGCTGAACAAAAATTACGCGCAGCAAGCCTATGTCTTCAGCGAGCCGTTCGTCGCCCGCAAGGCCGGCGGTGATCCGCGTGTGCTGATGCTCTCGGAGATCGGCTTCAATCCCTACACCAGCACGCTGTTCACGAACGACGACAAGGTGCGCGACAAACCGGAGATCGTCGAGAAGATGGTCAAGGCGTCGATTCGCGGTTGGGAGAAGTACGTGCAATCGCCCGAGAAGGCCAACGAGGCGATTCACGCCGCCAACCCGCAGATGGCCCCGGACATTTTGGCCTACGGCGCTCGTACCCTGGAACCGCTGGTTTTCGACCAGACCGCCGAACAAGAAGGCGTGGGCACGATGTCCCGTGCCCGCTGGCAAAAGTTGGCCGAGCAACTTATCACATCCAAGCAGATGAAGGCCGACAAGGCGGACGTCCGAGGGGCATACACGACCAAATTCTTGAGAACGGTGCGGTAGGCCGCCGGCCAAGCCCGGCAACCCTGGGCGGCGCGCGGCACGATTCGGGCTGCAAGCCCCTCGGGCAAGGCATACACTTGGCACATGGGCCATCACCACCACCATCATCATGGGCACGAGCACGGCGGGCGCCACGCCGCCAAAGACAGCCGCGCCGCCGGGCGCAAGCGCCTGGCCTGGGCGCTTGCGCTGACCGTCGGCTACATGGTCGCCGAGATCGTCGGCGGCTATTTGTCCGACTCGCTCGCGCTGCTGGCCGACGCGGGGCATATGTTCTCCGACTCGGCGGCGCTTGCGTTGAGCTTGTTCGCCTCTTGGATCAGCCAGCGCCCGCCCACGCATAAGCTCACCTACGGCTACTACCGCGCGGAAATTCTGGCGGCGCTGGCCAACGGGGCCACGCTGATCGCCATTGCCATTTTGATCTTCATCGAGGCCTTCCGCCGGCTGCAACAGCCCGAGCCGGTCGCCGGGGGGCTGATGCTGTCGATCGCGAGCGGCGGCCTGGCGGTGAATATCGTGGGAATGTTGATCCTGCACGGTGGCAAGGACGCCAGCCTGAACATTCGCGGCGCCTGGCTGCACTTGCTCACCGACGCCCTGGGAAGCGTGGCGGCGATCGTCGCGGGCGCATTGATCGCCCTGTTCGGCTGGTATTGGGTCGACCCCACGGCGTCGATCGCCATCGGCCTGCTGGTCATCTACTCCTCCTGGGACCTGGTGAAACAAGCCATCGCAATTCTGATGGAAGGCACGCCGGCACACCTCGACCTGGAGATTCTCCAAAACGCCATGCGCGAGGTCGACGGCGTTCGCGAAGTACACGACCTGCACGTGTGGACCATCACCAGCGGACTCGACTCGTTGTCGGCCCATGCCGTGCTGGAAAATGGCCACGATCCGCGCCAAGCCCTCGCGGCCTTGCAAACCGTGCTGCACGACCGGTTCGGCATCGAGCACGTAACCATCCAGATCGATCCGGCGGGCGAGTGCCGCACATCGTTCTGAACTTCGGCGGTTGACGTCTCGCACGCGGGATCCCATCTTCAACCGCCTTCGACCATCGCCCGCTTCTGGGCGATGAATTTCAAGTGATGTTCGAGATGGCCGATGTAGGTCGTCAACAGCTCGCGGAGCGTCACGTCGCCTTGCTCGTTGTGATGGCCTACGCGTTCGAAGCGATCCTCGGGCAAGCGGCGAAGCACTTCGGCCGTGAGCTGCCGGTTCAAATCGAACACGTCGATCGCCTTCTGCGGATCGAGATCGTGGTAGAACAGCTCGCGGGCGAAGGCCGACTCGTCGTAGCCGATCAACGCCGGCGGACGGTCTTCGGCGGCCACGCGTTTCATGCGATCGGCGCCGATCAGGTCGCTATCCATCAGATGGATCACGATCTGCTGGATGCTCCAGGTGCCGGGCACCGGAAAAGCTTGAAGCTGCTGGGGCGAGAGACCGGCGATGGACCGGCGAAGTTGCTGGCCGCCGGCAAGATATTTCATGATCAGGTCGGACATTGGATTGATGTGTTGGGGTTAGGGATTGGGGGTTGGGGATTGAGAATTGAGATGGCTCGGTTTTGCAAGAATTTCTCGCGGGGGGTAAGTGGCCTTGTGTGCGCACACACAACTTCTTCACAGCCACAATTGATCTCTATAGAGGGGTGTTCAGCTTTTCCGTTTCCTCCAGTTTCAAGGCGCCGATCGAGCGATCTCCGGTTTTTGAACCTCTGAGGACAATGCATCGAACGTACGCTAACAGATTCGTTGGCCCGATTTCAACATTGCGGATGCGCGCGCTCGGCGCTTGTGCGTAGCGTGGCGCGCGTTTGCGATGCGCCGCAACACTTTAATGTGCCACTACAGACACAATTATCGGGCGCGCGGCGCGCCATGAGTGTGCGGTAATGCACTACGTTGACAACCCTTAAACCCATTGTTAGTTTTTGACGACCGCTTGCGACATTATGAGACGTCCCTTCCGTGGCGCATCGCAAGCTTCACAAAGCTGCGACGCGAGGCGGTCATGGACTCCGGCAAGATGGACAATGACCACGACGCCCGCGAGTCGTGCGACGCGTCGCAGACGGATCCTTCGCCCGACTCCGAACGCCGAGATTTCCTGTCCACGATTGCCATGGCCGGAGGTCTGGCCGCGGGTTATGGCACGTTCGCCGCGTTGGCAGTCCGCTACGTTTTTCCCACGGACGCCGAAACGCCTTGGCTCTACGTGGCGCCGGCCGCCGAAATCGCACCGGGCGAATCGCTGGTCTTCGAATCTCCCGTCGGCGTCAAGGTGACCATCGCTCGCCGCCTGGACGACCAAGAAGCGAACACCACGGAAGCGGTCAAGAAAACGGACGAGAGAGAGGAAACCAGTGGCGGGGAAACGGGAGATCCCGCGGAACAGTTCATCGCGCTCTCGAGCATTTGCCCACATCTGGGTTGCCGCGTGCATTGGGAACCGCACAACAAACGATTTTTCTGCCCCTGCCACAATGGCGTCTTCGATCCGGAAGGCAAGCCCGTTAGCGGGCCTCCGAAGTCGGCCGAGCAAGAGCTATCGCGTTATCCCTTGAAGATCGAAGGCGGTCTGCTCTACATCGCGATCAGCACTCGATCGGTTGGCGATTCGTCGCGGCGTGGGACGACCGGAGGGTTGCACTCATGAGCACGGTTGCCCGCTGGTTCCAGGAACGCGTGCCATTCTCGGGAGACCGACTGCGCGCCCTGACGAACGAGCCCGTGCCCAACCACATGCGGCGTTGGTGGTTCTGCCTGGGGGGCACGCCGGCCTATTTGTTCGTGGTGCAGATCGTTACCGGCATCCTGTTGGCGCTCTACTATCAGCCCGCGTCGAGCACGGCGTACGAATCGATTCAACACATTACCGATGACGTGGCGTACGGCTGGTACTTTCGGAGCTTGCACAAATGGGCCGCGACGTTGATGGTGGCTGCGGTCATTCTGCATCAGATGCGCGTTTATTTCACGGGGGCCTATCGGAAGCCACGCGAGATCAACTGGATGATCGGCATGTGCCTGCTCCTATGCACGCTGGGGCTGGGCTTCACGGGCTATAGCCTGGTGTTCGAGCAGTTGAGCTATTGGGGCGCAACCGTGGGAGGCAATATCCTCAGCACGGTGCCCTTGCTCGGCGAACCGCTCAAGAAAATGCTGCTCGCCGGTGGCGAGTACAACGAGCAGACGCTGCCGAGGTTTTTCATCCTGCACGCGGCCATCCTGCCCGCGACGCTGAGCCTTTTGATCTTCGTGCATATCGTGCTGATTCGGCTGCATGGCGTGACAGAGCTGCGTTTCGAGGATGAGCCCGCCGAGGGAGGATATTTCAACTTCTTTCCCGATCACTTTTACATGGAGTTGATCCTGGGACTGACGTTGATGATTCTGCTCAGCGCGCTGGCCACGATCTTTCCAGCCGCGATGGGCCCCAAGGCCGACCCGCTCACCACGCCGGAGGTCATCAAGCCGGAATGGTTCTTCTACGTGACTTTTCGGTGGCTCAAGTTGTTTGGGCCGACGTTCGCCGTCTTGAGTATGGGGTTCATCGTCGGGGCGATGTTTGTTTGGCCTTGGCTGGATAGCTGGCTGCGCCGCTGGACCCGCAATCCCGAGATTAGCACGTACATTGGCATCGTCGCCGTGCTGGCAATCATCGCCCTGACCGTGTGGGAAGCCGCCGTCGAACATTGAACTCGCATTACGGTAAGCGCCGCGCCCCGTAAGAAGATCCCTTTCGTGTTGGAAACGCCATGACGCTCAAGACCAAACGACTGTTGATTGGAGCCCTGGGGGCGGTATTCGTAATCTCGCTGTTGCTGGTGCAACAGATGGAAATCGTTCGCAAGCGGCAGGAGACCGGCGCGAGCCGGCATGTCGCGGTCGTTCCCGCGAGCAGCCGCAGTTGCGTCGAATGCCACCAGAAGACGTCCCCGGGGATTATCGAACACTGGACCGGCAGTACGCACGCGGTGAAGGGCGTCGGCTGTGTCGAATGTCACCAGGCGGACCGGCAGGACGTCGACGCTTTCGATCATTATGGCGCGACGATCGCCACGATTGTCACTCCCCGCGACTGCGGCCGGTGCCACGTCACCGAAGCCGCTGAATTCGCCGACAGCCACCACGCCAAGGGGGGCAACATTCTGGCCTCGCTCGACAATCTCCTGGCGGAAACCGTCGAAGGCTCGCGCGAACCGTTCAATCCCCATTCCCCCACGCCGGGCATGGAAGTCGACATGGTCAATGGCATGAGCAGCGTCAACGTCGGTTGCCGGCAGTGCCACGGCAGCAAGGTGGCGCTCGAGGCCACGGACGGCAGCCTGATCACGCTCGATGAATTGAAACCCGACGATAAGGGCCGGCCCACGCTGAGCGACGTCGTGGCCAAGATCAAACGCGCGCCGAACGGACAGCCGGTGCTCAGCGCCGCGAGTTGGCCCAACACGGGCATCGGGCGATTGAACCTGGACGGCTCGAAGGGGTCGTGCTCGGCTTGTCACTCGCGGCACGATTTTTCGCCGCGCCGCGCGCGCCAGCCGGAGAACTGCGCGAAGTGCCACCTGGGCCCCGACCATCCGCAGAAGGAAATCTACGACGAATCGAAGCACGGAGTGGCTTTTCAGGACCTGAAACACCACATGAATCTCGATGCGGCGACCTGGGTGCTGGGCGAAGACTACGCCCAGGCGCCGACCTGCGCAACATGCCATATGTCGGCCCATACCCGCAATGGCCGCAAGGTGACGCACAACCCAGGCCAGCGGATCTCCTGGACCAATCGTCCTCCGGTGAGCATGCTGCTCGATACCGATGCCCACGGAGAATTGATCAAGGAGACAGATCCTGAGAAACGCCAGGCGCTCATCGTGGACACCTGGAGCGCGAAGCGCCAGCGGATGACTCAGGTCTGCACGCATTGCCACACCGAGAATTATGTCAACAACTTCTACAAGCAATACGATGATTTCGTCATCAACTACAACGAGAAGATCGCCAAGCCCGGCCAGAAGATCATGAACGCGCTCTACGAACACAAGCTGCTCACGAAAGCCGAATTCGACGAGCCGATCGAATGGACCTGGTTCTATCTTTGGCACCACGAAGGCCGCCGGGCGCGGCATGGCGCCTCGATGATGGCGCCAGACTACGCGCACTGGCACGGCATGTTCGAAGTGTCCGAGCGATTCTACAAACACCTGATTCCCGAAGCTCGCGAGCTCTGCGACCACGCGGAAAGCCACGATCAGGCAGCCGCCGCGGCAGCGGTCCGCGAGGTGATCGACGGGATTCTGGCCCGGCCCGAGCACCTTTGGTTCGAGGCCGACAAGCCGAAGCCACCGCCCGAAAACCCTTAGTTCGACTTTTGCAGTTTAGGCGGCCAGGGCGGCCGCGTTTTCTAGGAGTTTCTGGACTTTTCGAGCCCCTGGCCCTGCGAGGGCCAAGGTCAAACACTGTTGTCGTATGCTGAGTCGGCGGAGTGTACGAAACATGTCGGCGAACGACGGGGCGGCTTTCGACGTGTACCAAGGGCATGCGAGCGGACGCCAACTGCGATGCCCTTCGCGTGCGAACCGCAACATGATCAGACTGTACAACAGCATGGCCATCGGCGCCGTGCGTTCGACCGCTCGCCGCGTCTAGCCTTGCGGCTGTCCGAATCCGAGATGTTGCTTGCTGTCGTGGTTCATCACCTCGATGCTCCAACGCATGGCATACCAGGCGATCACCTGTTCCGCGGCGGCGTCCGAGCAGGTGGAGTAAAACGTTTCTTGTCCTCGCCCGCCTTGGACAGCTTCCACCGCCACCACGCGCAATGGCCGCTGGGGCGCGGCATGGACATGAGCGACCTGCTCGGTCAGCCGCGCTGCTTCTTTGCGCCGATAAATATCTAGCGTGACCCGGCGACAGCGACCGGCAAGCATCTCGATCGGCGTCGGCAATCGCTGGCCCGATTTCAACTTCCTCCGACACGCGCGCGGCACGTGTGCATCAAGCGCTGGGAAGACACGATGCGCCGCAACAGTTTGCGCGAAAGCACGGGCACAAATACCGCGGACCGTCGACAAGAACTTGCTCAGGGGTCGGTGAACTGAAACGCGTAGAGCTTGGCTCGCTTCAATCGCATGTGGATCCGAATCGGCTGTCCCGCGAGCGAGCCGACATCGGGGTCACCGCGCCAGTACACCTGCTGGTCGGTGAAGTTTCCGCCGATCTCTTCGCAATCCGCCAACGTGAATCCGGCGATGGGCTCGCCAGCGGCATTGCGCAGCTCGACGAAGGCGGTTCCCATTGCTCCGGTGTCGATATTGAGCCGCAGCCGCTTGCCCTGAAAAGTGAGCGGCGGTGTTTGCAGCCAACCGCCTTGATGGCCTGCATCCGCGGAGACGAACCCGTCGAGGCGTTGACGAATGACGCCAATACCGCCCAACTGCGGGGCCGAACGTTCGTACTCCGCGCGTAGAATCGCGCTGTCGTGCAAACGGCCGCTGGAGTTGTAGTATTGAAAAAGGTAATTGCCGCGGCGCACGATCCCCGGGCCCATGACGGCATACCAGCGGTCCCATTCATCGGGAAGGCCCGTGGGAAAGTACGGCTCGCGACTCGGACGCTGCCAGTGGACGCCGTCGCGGCTGACGGCCAATTGCACTTCCAGCGGTCCGAAATCCTCCCATTGCCCGGCGCGTGGCGGCACGATGAACGGATGCCGCCGCGGCGAGAAGTGGCGAAATTGCGTGGTGAACATCAAGTACACATCTTGGGCCGGTTCATAAATGGTGGCCGCGTTGTAGTAGATATCCGAATCGGGATCGTCTTCTTCATCGGCCTGTAATACCACGGGCACATGCTCGGCGCTCACGAACGGACGCGTTTCGCTCGACTCACGAAAAGGCCACGGCCGCAGCACGTCGTCGACTTCGATTCGGGCCACGCGACGCTGATTGGGCGAGTCGTAGGCCAAGGCCCGCAGGTAAATTACATATTTGCCGAGCCGGGCATCCCACAACACGATCGTCGGATTGTCGGTAAACAAGGGAAGCACGCACCCGACTTCGGTAAAGTTCAGCCCATCGGGCGAAGTGAACGCAAAAACGCCGTCCGTAGCGCGATCGAACTCGGCCTGGCTCTTGAGTAAGAAGAGCTTATAGCGCCGCTGTGGATCGGGATCTCGCGGATCCAAGAAGATCGTGGAGAAGATACCGCCGCCGATCGATTTTCCGGTGGCCGTGAAGTTGAGTCCGTCGTCGCTCTCGTAGATCGCGACGCCGTCGTGTCCAACGTAAAGGCGGATCTTGCCTTGATCCTCGATCACACGACTGACGTGTCCCTGGAGCGGCTGCCGCTGGGCGTCGAGAATCTGCCCGAGCTTCTGACCCGGATTCGCGCGCAGCACGATGCCGTCGCTGTCGGCCATGAATCGTTGATCGATGAAGAGCTGTTTGCGGCTGCCGACGTCGTAATTCGGAGATTCCGCCAACGCGCGAGGAACCGACAACAAGGCAAACACAATCAATGCGACTCGCAACATAACGTAGATGCCCGCGTGATGAGTCTGGAGGTATTCCCAACGAGCTTCCAGGATAGGCATCGCCGCGTTGCAATGAAATCCTTTGGAGCTCTGTATCTGATGACCGGCCCCTCGGAAGCGCTGTTTCAGAGGGGATGTTATTGGCGGCCGCGAGGTATCGCCGAGTGGCCGATGAACGGAATCGCCGCGACGGAACGAGCCCGCCCCTGTGCCCCGGGGCGGCGAAAGGGATTACGCGGGATATTCGGAAAACTTGGGCCAGGCGATAAAAAACCAGGTGACGCGGCGGACACTCCAGCCTACATACATATATGTCGTACGACGCGTTCCCAGCGTGGGAAACACCCCCCCTCCGATTTGCGGTCCGGCGGATCTTGTAGGCAGCGGATCTTGTAGGCAATGGAATACCTGATTGTCGTGTTCATCTTGCTGGCCCTCGTCACGGTGGTCGGACACGGCATCTGGATAGGCATCGCGCGGCTGTTCGGCGGTAGCCCGCGCAAACCGTCGGCGAGCCGCTGCCCGCGATGTGGGCTGGGGCTATCGGGCAATCGATGCGCGGCCTGCGCATGGCCGGGACCGCAAAAAACAAACGCGAGCGAAGCGTTTGCGCAGCTCGCGGCGCAAGTGGCCAGGCTCGAAGACCTGGCAATCATCGATTCAAAAACGCGTACGGCGTTTGACGCGGTGCTCGATGCGCAACGGAAAGACCGCGCGACAGCGCAAGCGCCGGCTCGGCCGGCCGCGGCGCCTCCAGAAACGCCCCCAGTGGTCGTCGAGCCGGTAATTACGGCCACGTTAGCCGCGCCGGCGAGCCCTTCCAGCGCAAGACCGGATCCGCTAGCGCCCTCGCCGGCGGAACGCGCGGCCGCATTCGTCGCGCGGCAGCGTGCCGCGGACGAAGTGAAAGCTTTGGCGACGAGCGCCGGCGCGCCGCAAGCGTCCGCTCCGCACGTTGCCCCACCGCCGCGCGCCAGTTGGGCGGATTGGCTAGGCGGTTTCATGGAAGAGCGGAACATTCGCTGGGGCGAGTTGGTGGGCGGATTGCTGATCGTGTGTTCTTCCATTGCGCTGGTGATCAGCTTTTGGTCGGCGATCGAAGCGAGGCCCTGGCTCAAGTTTCTCCTGTTTAACGGGGTAACGGCGGCGACGTTTGGAGCCGGGTTCTACTGCGAGCGCCGCTTGCGGCTGCCAACGACCGCCGAGGGGCTGCTGACGATCGGCGCGCTGCTGGTGCCGCTCAACTTTTTGGCGATCGCGGCGCTGTCGAGCGCGCCCGACGCGAGAAACCTGGTCATACTGGGGGCCGAGGCCGTGTCGGCCGTGCTGTTCGCGGCGCTGGTGTACTTCGCGGCGCGCGTGCTCGTGAGGCGCGACGCGCCGCTGTTCACCCTGGGAGTGATGACGCCGGCGCTGGCCAACCTGCTGGTGCGGCGGTTCATTCATCCCGAGGTCGGGCTGCAAACGTTGGCCGCGGTGACGGCGCTGCCGACGGCCAGCTATCTGCTTTCGAACCTGCGGCACGCGCGCCGGCTGGAACGCGGCGACGCGCCGAAAGAACGCGATGCCAACGCGCTGTTCAAGTTTCTGGGCATCACCACGTTTGCCACCGCGCTGCCGCTGGCGCTGTTGGCCTATAAGACCGGCCACCCGATTCTGGCGCTGCGACAGCTTCCACTGGTGGCGGCGCTGATGGGGCTTGTGCCGCTCTCGGCCGGGCTCGTGCTTTGGCAGCGGCTGACCGATCGACAACTGAGCGGACTGCGCACGGCGGGCACCGCCGTGGCCATACTGGGCGCCGCCGTCTCGCTCACCGGGCTGGCGGTTGGCTGGCCCGAGCCGAGCGCGCTGTTGCCGGCGGCGCTGGCCGAGTTCGCAATGCTGAGCTATCTGGGCTGGCGCTATGGGCTACCGGCGCTGCATCTGCCCGCGGCCGCGTGTCTGGCGATTGTGTGCTTGCTGGGCGTCTATCTCTGGGAAGGGAGGATCGTCTGGACCGGGGTCTCGTCCGAGCGGATGGTCGACACGCTCATCTCGGGCGAGAGCGGCGTGCTGTTAGCGCCGTTGGTGGCGCTGTATGCAGGGCTGGCAGGACGGTTTCGCCGCCGAACTGCTGACGCGAGCACGCCGCTGGGCGCGGCGACGCTGATGCTGATGGCCGCGAGCGTGGCACTGTTGGGCTGGTTTGGCTACGGCAACGCGGGCGTACCGCTCGGCGCGGGCTGGATCTACCTGGCTTATGCGGCGGGACTACTCGCCTGGTCGGCGCGCAGTGCATGGCGGCTGCCCGCCGCGGCTGGGCTCGGATTGTTGCTGTTTGCCATCTGGCAGCTTGTGGTATTTCGGGTAGGTCTCACTTTTAATTGGACTCGACCGTGGTTCGACGCGTTGTTGATCTTTGCGTCGTTGAGCTGCCTGCTGGGGCTTATCGCTCGGCGCAGCGCCGTCGCGATCGAAGCGAGCCGGCTGCGCAGCTTCGCGCCATACGCGGCATTGGCCGCCAGCGTGGTGGCCGCGACCGGCGCGATGCTACCGCTGCCGTTGCTAATTGGCTGGCTGGCCTGGCGACTGGTATGGTTGGCCGTGGTGTGGAGCGTGCTGGCCCTCGCGCTCGATTGGCGGCCACTCGGAACGCTGGCGCAAACGGCCGTGGCCGCGGCGGCGGTGTTCGCGGTGGCCAGCGTACTGCAACACGAAGCCTGGTTTCAGAATGCGCCACAACCGTGGCTCGACCCGCGATTGCTGCAAGGCGCGGGGTTGGCCCTGGTTGTCGTGAACCTGCTGTGGGTGATCCTCCGTGCGCTCGCGTGGCGCTATGAAGATGTCGCCGGTGAGCTCGTGGCTCGCGGAGCCCAAATGTTGCGTTCGCCGTGGCTGGCGATCGATCGCGGGACGACGGGCGGGCTGGTCGCGCTGGTTGCGTTCCTGGCGACAACCGCGGTGCTGCCCGGCGTGCTGCTGGAGATTGCGCCGCCGGGAACAACTCCGCGGCTGGCCGATGACCTGCGGGCCGGTGGCTTCGATTATTCGCTGGCGGGCCTCCTGGGAACGTGGCTGTTGGCCGCGGCACTCATCGCGCTGCTCTTGGTTACGCTGCGGCAATCCGGCAAGCGCGGATGGCTGTACGGAGCGATGCTTACATTGGCGACCGCCGCGCCGCTGGCCGCCACACGGTTTGCAGACGTGGGCGCCGTGGCGAGCGCGCTGGGCTGGGCGTCGACACTGCTGCTGCTGATCGCGTCGGCGGGCATCTGGTGTCGCGGGCCAATCGCGCAATTCGCCACGACGTTGGGATTCAGAATCTGGAAGGACGATGCCCGCGCGTGGCGCGACGCGCTGACGCTTGTACTGTTGACGGGCCTGCTTGCTCCGGTGATGATCGCCGCGGTGATCTGCGTACAGGCGCTCGATCGTTCGGGCATGTCTCCGCACGAGTTGCCGTACTACGTCGTACCGGCGATCGCAATGACGGTCTTGGCGGCGATTTTGTGGGCCGTGGAATCGCGCGCGGCGGAAGCGGCGGGCGGCGGGCGGCGAAACCTTCCGCTCGCGACACCGGCTCTGGCGCTCGTGCTGGGCGTGACGCCGCTGGTGGGCATGCTGCTCTATCAGGTTGCGATGGCACTGGCGGCAAGCCCCATCCGCGGTCCGGACGCGGCATCGCTATTCGCGCGGCTGGGGTCCCCGCTGACCTACGGTGTGCCGGTGGCGATCGTGGCGCTCACGCTGCTGGGTTACGCGATGCGCGAACGTTCGGGCCGCTTTGCATTGGCGGCCGGCGTGGTGACGTGCCTGATCGTGTGCGTCATGTGGCTGCTAGCCAATTCAACACTCCTGGCCGAAACGAGCACGTGGTTTCGCCTGGCACAGCTTACGGCCAGCACGGCGGCGCTGTTCACGCTCTGCTGGATCTGGCTGGTCGCATGGGATCGCCATAGCGAAGGGCGCTATGGGTTTCTGGTCGGCGGTACTCCATTCGATGTGCAATCGATGATTGCGCCGGCGATCTCCTCGCTGGTGGTGGGGTGGACTTGGTGGCGGTTATTTTCGCGGCCCGCGCCGCCCTTTGGCGCGATCGTGCCGCCCGAGTTCGTGGACGTGTTCGGCCTGGTAAGCCTGGGGCTGGTAATCCTGGCCGCGTGGCTGGCGACCGTGGCGCTTGCGCGGCCACTAAGCCGGCTTGCGGTAAGCGCGCTGCTGGTGACCGCGATCACGGTCGCCGCGGGCATTGCCACCCGTTGGGACACGGGCAACATGCTCGCCCTGCGCACGTTGTACCTGGGCCACTTGGCAGCGGCGGGGGCCCTGCTCTTCTTTGCGTGGCGCGAACGGCGGGCGGCGGGCGCCTCTTGGATTCCCGGACAGTTCTGGCCGGCGCTGCAAACGGCGGTAGTCGTTGGCTTGGCGGCGCGAATGTTCGACGATCATCCGTGGTGGTCGATCGGCGGGTGGACGCTGGCGGCGGTCGTGTTTACGCCGGCGATGGCCATCCTCTACCAGCGCCGCCGCTACCTGTATGCCGCGGCCATCTTGACCAACATCGCAGGTCTGGCCACGGCCGATCGGTGCGGGCTGATACCGGACTTGCGAGAGTTTCTGTATTGGAACATCCTGCTGGCTGCGTTCCCCGTGCCGGCCTGGCTGGCGATCGAGCTGCGCGTGATTCGCCCGCGCTGGGCGCAGGGGGTGTTCAACTTTTTGCCGGCACATCGCGTGATCGCGTGGCTGGCCGCGGCGTGGCTGACGACGACCGTGGCGGGAGAGCTGATGGCCGACGTCGTGGGAGGTTCGGCCTCGGTGGTGGCCGGCGTGAATTGGATCGCGCTGGCGGCCACGAGCATTGCCACGGCGAGCCTGCTATGGGACGTACGAGCGCGAGAAGCGATCGGCATGTTGTACTTGCTGGGACTGGCGGCTTGCGGCGCGCTGCTCGACGTGTTCAACCTCACTTCGCCGTGGTTGATGTGGACCGGTGGCATGGTGCTGGCCGCGTACACGGTTGCCACGAGCACGCTGTGGACGTTTCGCACGGGGCTGGCTCGGCAGGCCGCCTGGCTGGGAGTGCCGACGCGCGACCGCCAGACGCGGCTCGATCTCACGTGGCTGGTGCCGGCCAATCTGTTGTTGGTGGCAAGCGTGATCGTGCTTGCGCTGGGCGTGTTGCTGACCAGCGCGAGAGTCGACCTGCGGGTGTTGATCGCGCAGGCCACGTTAGCACAAGTGGCGAGCTTGGCGCTCTTGGCGCGCGGCGAGCGGCGCGACGTGCTCCAGCACGCGGCGCTCTCGGTGGGAGCCATCGGCGCCGTCTATTTTGGTTGGGCATGGCTGGTTCCAGAGGAAAGCTTTACACTGCTTCACGCGTTGATCGTGGTGGCCGCGGCCACGGTGACGGTCGCCGCGTTCTATGGCCTGGGGCTGGTAAAACTGTTGGGAGTGGAGAGTCCTTGGCTGAGCGCGGCGCGGCGCATGATGCCGCCGCTGGTGGCGATCGGCATGGCCGCGATCCTGGCCTCGCTCTCGAGCGAACTGGTTCAGTTCATCACCACAGACCAGGTACAAATCGCGATGTTCGCCGTGATTGCGCTGGGAGCGACGATCGTCGCCCTGACGCTGGCCGCGCTGGCCGCGGCGATTCTGCCTGGCCGCGATCCGCTGTCGCTCAACGCGCGCGGGCGAACCGCGTATGTCTATGCGGCGGAAGTTCTGCTGGCGTTGCTATTCGTTCATATCCGAATCTCGTTCCCTTGGCTGTTCAGCGGCTACTGGCAACAGTACTGGCCGCTGATCGTGATCGCGATCGCGTTTATCGGCGTGGGCTGCGGCGAGCTGTTCCGCCGCCGGCAGATTCACGTGCTGGCCAGCCCGCTCGAAAACACCGGCACGCTGCTACCGGTGTTGCCGGTGCTGGGCTATTGGTTCGTCGAGTCGAAGGTCGACTACTCGCTGTTGCTCGTGGGCGTGGGGCTGCTGTATGCGGGGCTTTCGATCGCGCGGCGGTCATTCGGCTTCGGCGTGCTGGCGGCGCTGGCGGCCAACGGGGGCCTGTGGTTCTTCTTGGGACAACAACAAGGTTGGGGCTTTCTCGCCCATCCGCAGGTCTGGCTGATTCCGCCCGCGGTGTGTGTGCTGGTGGCGGCGTATCTGAATCGCCGGCAGTTGACCGACGCCCAGATGACGGCGATCCGCTATGCAAGCTCGATGGCGGTCTACCTGTCGTCGACGGCAGACATTTTTTTGAACGGCGTGGCGCAGGCGCCGTGGCTGCCGGTGGTGCTGGCGGGGCTGTCCGTGCTGGGAATTCTGGCGGGAATCCTGCTCCGCGTGCGAGCGTTTCTGCTGCTGGGAACCGGCTTTCTCGCGCTCGCGTTGTTCACGGTCATCTGGCACGCGGCAGTGGATCTCGAACAGACGTGGATCTGGTTCGCCTGCCTGGGCGTGCTGGGGCTATTGATCCTGGTGCTGTTCGCGTTCTTCGAGAAACGCCGCCAGGATGTCTTGGAGGTGGTGGAACGGTTAAAGCAGTGGGAAGCGTAGCAGCCTGAACAAGACGGCGGCACTATTCGGCGGCCGGTTGTCGATCGGACACGCGGAACAGCGGCGCCAGCAGGCTACCGTAAGCGGCGATCTCGTCGACCGCGGCCGTGACGTCGATCGTGACGCGCGCGCCGTCGACCTCGGGAACGACGCGCTGCGCGAGTGTCTGGGCGTGCGCGGCTTCAAGCGTGGTGTCGGCGATCAGCGACGCGACAAGCGTGGCGAGCGATTGCGACAACTCGGCGGCGGCCTCTTCGCTCGTAGCTTGGACGACGGCCCGCACGCCCGCGTCGTTTGGCGGCAGGCGCAATCCGACCGACAGCCAGGCGAATTTTCGGGTCTGTTCGCGAGCCGGTCCGCCGCCCAGAGAAGCTGGCAACTGGGGCGACACGAGTTCCAGCAGCTTGCGGGCCTCGGCCGAAGGCGCGACGAGCGCTTGCAGTTCGGAATCTTCCACGGCGGCCAGCGCGGCCAGGATGTCGGGACGCGGCTGGGCGGGCAGCTTTTTGAGCCGGGCGAGCGTCTGCGGCGTGCCGGTCACGAGCGCGCCGCGAATCTCTTCGCTGACGATTTCCGTGCGAAAGCCGCTGGAGAGCCCGTTGCGAATCTCGAGCGCGACCGGCGCCGCCGGTGTCGATTCGGTGAGCGGCATCACCATGTACAACGGCACTTTCGCAAGATCGTAGAGGCTGACCACGAAAAAGATGTCGAAGTGAGCGTCCGGCGGCAGCGACTGGGCGACGACGCTAATCGGCGCGATTTCGGATTGGAGAAAATCGCGGGTGTCAGACTCCAGATGAAAGAGCTCGGCCAGCGCGTCGATCGTTTCGTGCACGTCGAAAGCAGCCAGGTCGCCGTGAATCACCCCCAGCGTTTGATTGTCGACGAACGGAGCGATCAGGCCGGCAATCTCGGCGGCGCGTCCGTCGACCGGCTCCTCGGCCAGGAGCGAACGAAGCGGAAACATCAACAGCAGCAAGGTCAACGGCGCGAAACGCATGAGATTCGATCTCCGGACAACGGTTCGTTTTTTGAACGGTGCGTGCGGTCCGAGCAGGATACCACGAGAGGCGTAGCTCACGGGGCTGATCGGTATCCGGAAGCCGATTTTTTTCGCTTGTTGAACCGGCCCAGACGGTAGGTCATAATTTCGGCTCGGTGGTGGGGTTCTGCCACCGGTCTTCGTGCGAATCAACCAGGGGGCTCGCTTGCTTATGTACGCCAGACTGCTTCTTATGCGCGCCGAATTGCGCCCGTTTGCGCTTGCCGTGTTGTTCTGCTTCGCGTTGGGTTTGAGCGCAGTTTCAATCGCGGCCGAGAAGCCGCCGCTGGGCGATTGGCGGCACTACAGCGCGGACAAGGGAAGCACGAAATACTCGCCGCTCGATCAGATCAACGCCGAAAACGTGGGCCGGCTCAAAATTCTGTGGACCTGGGATTCGCCCGACATTCCGATTCAGGACAAGAACCGCCGGCTGTTCTCGTTTGCGCACGAGTACACCCCGCTGGCCGTGGGCGGCAAGTTGTACACGAGCACCTCGCTCGCGCAGGTCGCGGCGATCGACGGCCGCACCGGTGAGACGCTGTGGATCTTCGACCCCAAAAGTTATGACGCGGGCCGGCCGACGAACCTCGGCTTCGTACACCGGGGCATCGACTATTGGACCGACGGCAAGGAGGAACGCTTGTTCCTGGCCGCGCATGACGGATACCTGTACGCGATTGACGCCAAGACAGGCAAAGGCATCAGCACGTTTGGCGATGGAGGCCGCGTAAACCTGGCCGCGGCGATCGAACGGGCCGAAGCGCCAACAAACTACACCGTCACCTCGCCGCCGTTGGTGTGCCGCGACGTCGTGGCCGTGGGCTCGTCGATCAACGACGGTCCACAGACGAAAGAAGCTCCCAAGGGAGACGTGCAGGCCTTCGACGCGCGCACCGGCAAGCCCGTGTGGATCTTTCACACGATTCCGCGGCCCGGCGAGTTCGGCAACGAAACCTGGGAGGACGGCTCCTGGGAATACACGGGCAACACGAACCTGTGGACGTTGATGAGCGCCGACGAGGAGCTTGGCTATTTCTACTTTCCCCTGAGCACGCCGACGAACGACTGGTACGGCGGCCAGCGGAAAGGCGACAATCTGTTCGCCGAGTCGCTGGTGTGCGTCGAGGCCGCAACCGGCCAACGGGTGTGGCACTTCCAGACCGTGCATCATGGCGTGTGGGACTACGACCTTCCGGCCGCGCCAATCTTGTGCGATATCAAGGTCGCCGGCAAGGAGATTCCGGCCATTGCCCAGATCACGAAGACGGGCTTCACTTTCGTGTTCAATCGCAAGACGGGCGAGCCGGTTTGGCCAATCGAGGAAAAGCCGGTTCCGCCAAGCACGGTACCCGGCGAGCGGTTGTCGCCAACGCAACCCTTTCCGACCAAACCGGCTCCGTACGAGCGGCAAGGGTCAACCGAAGAGAACCTGATCGATTTCACGCCGGAACTGAGGGCCGAAGCCAAGCAGATTCTCGACAAGTTCGATCACGGCCCGCTGTTCACGCCGCCCACGGAACGCGGCACCGTCAATCTGCCGGGCTGGGCCGGCGGCGCAAACTGGTGGGGCGCGGCGTTCGATCCAGATACGGGCGTGATCTACATTCCATCGGTCTCGGCGCCGATCTCGGTGAAGCTGCAGCGGCCCGATCCGAAACGCTCGAACCTGACGTTCGTGCGCGGCGGAGGGGCGTTCGGCCAGCCGGTGAACGGTCCGAAAGGTTTGCCGCTGTTCAAGCCGCCGTGGGGACGGATCACGGCGATCGACCTGAACTCGGGCGAACATGCCTGGATGGTACCACACGGCGATGGTCCGCGAGAAAATGTGAGCCAGATGGTCGGCCGCGACGTGGGCCCCCTGGGGAGCGGCGGCGGCGGCCCGGTGCTGACCAAGACGCTGCTGTTCATCGGGCAGGGCTCGGCCGGACGCGGCGGTCGCTCGGGCGGCGGTGGGGCCGTGCTCCGCGCGTTCGACAAGGCGAACGGCAACGTGCTGGCCGAGATCGCGCTGCCGGCCGCGCCAAGCGGCACGCCCATGACCTATCTGGCCGACGGCAAGCAGTTTGTCGTGGTGGCCACGTCGGATCGCAAGCTGGTAGCGATCGGGCTGGAGTGAGGTTCTTGCCGATTGGCCAAACCCGCCGCACCAAGAGGCGGAGAATAAGGCCGGCCTAATACCCTTCGATAATCTCCTCGCCTGCGCGGGTGGCCAGGGCGCGCCAAGGCGACCAGTTGATATCGTCCTCGACGAAGCGGACGCTGCCGTCGCAGTAGAGCACGTTGACGCCGCCAGGGTGATAGCTGCGCGCGGCCAGATAGCCTTTCTGCTGCGCGAGGTTCATGCAATCCCAATCTTCGCTGTTGGGTGTCAGGTAGTGGTTATAGAGCGTGTTGCCATAGTTGCCGATGATCCACTTCGCGCCGCGCGCTTCGTACCAGGTGCCCTTGGTCGGATCGCCGCAGCCGGTCTCCGAGACGGGCGTCGCGTTCAGAAGTTCCAAGATATAACCCGGTCGCAGGTGGCTGGCCAGCGCGGGTCCGGTAATCTCGCCGCCGGGACCAAGCCCGCGCTCGCTGAAGGCGGCGGTATGCGACGTGCCGTCGGTGATCTGCCGGTAGCCGACGCTGGAACCGAGATAGAAGACGCCATCGGCGTCGGTGAGGGTGCCAGCGTCAACCTTGCCACTGCCGGTGCAAGCGACGTAGTTCGTGGCGCCAAATTCCGAGCCGGGCACGCGGCCGGCCACGGCGTCGCTAGGACAAAGCAGCAGCGGCACGTTTTCGATGGCGGCCGCGCGGTTGGCGTCACCGCTATAAGGAATGCCGGCCACGATGACGAACTGCGGCGCTTGCTTGAAGTCGATAAGCGCATTGAGCGCGCCTTCTTCGACATATGGCAAGAGATAGGCCTGCGGCGAGAAAATTTTCGGTGGCGGCTCGCCGCGTCCCGGCGGTAGTCCGCCCTGGGCGTCGTGCCGGTTCTGCATCGCAACGCCCAACTGCCGAAGATTGTTCGTGCAGCTCGAACGCCGGGCAGCTTCGCGCGCCGCCTGAATGGCCGGCAGCAACAGCGCCACGAGCACGCCTACGATCGCGATCACGACCAGCAGCTCGACGAGCGTAAACGCCCGGCGGATGGGCGCTAGGCGGGGCGAGGTGCGTCGGGGAGGCATGAAAATCACAGTCCGCAAGCGTCGTTGAGAAGGTTCCTTGATGCCGCGACGCGGGCCGAACCCTGGTCCGTCCGCGACCCTCCATTCTTGCACGCGGCGGCGGACGTGTCACACTTTAGCCGGAAATCCCCCGGTAATTTCCACTCCGATGTTCAACCAAGCGACCATTTACGTGCGATTCGTGGTTGGAGCCGCGCGGGAGAATCCGTATCTGTTGACCGGGGCGATCACCATGGCCAGCCTGCTCCGCGACGAGGGCCAGCTTCAGCCGTACGAGGTGGAAGCGGTGGACGAAGCCTTTGCGTGGTTCAACGAACACCTGCCCTGCCCTCCGTTTGGCGCGAACCTGAAATCGGGCGTTTGGACGCCCAACGCGGTGGCCTGGTTCAAGGATAGCGCCACGGAACCGATTCGGCAGATGTGGGATATCGTCGCGCTGTTGCGCGACCAGGGCATCCCGGTGCAGTTCGTGCAGACCGAAACGCCCGGCTGCATCGTGTATTCCGATCGTTACCAGATCGTCGCGGAAACGCCGAAGTATCCGATATGGGACAGACATTAGAGATTTGCTTGTCGCGGAAACTCTTGGCACGCTCGGCGGTCAGGCCCGTCACTTCCGCGTTGCCTTACGACGGTTCGGACGGTCGGGCACTTCGGTCTGGCCGGTATAGTTCGGGTTCACGGTGGGCATCTTGGCGCCGACCGACGCGCGCCAGGCGCGCAATTGCTCGCGCAGCTTTTGGACTTGCTCGGGATTCTTGGTCGCCAGATCGATCGCTTCGACCGGATCGGCGGCCAGGTTATAAAGTTCGAGCGCTCCATCCTCGTAGAACTCGATGAGCTTCCAGTCGCCATCGCGAACCGCTCCGGCGGGACGTCCACCCTGGTTGCCGTAGTGCGGATAGTGCCAAAAGAGGCTCCGCTCGCTGAGCGCGCGAGGCGGCTCCAGTTGTTTGAATAGCGGCACGAGGCTTGCACCGTCTTGGTGCCACTCGGGGCGCAGCGGCGCGCCGGCCGCGTCGAGCAGCGTGGGGAAAAAGTCGGTCGAAACGACAGGGATATCGGACGAGGCGCCTGGCTTTACGACGCCGGGCCAGCGAACGATGAGCGGCACGCGCACGCCCCCTTCGTAAAGCCAGCCCTTGCCGGCGCGAAGCGGCGCGTTCGAGGTGGGCGAGCCTTCGCTGGTCGAAAGGCCGCCGTTGTCGCTGGTGAAGATCACGAGCGTGCGATCCGCGAGCCTCAACTCGTCGAGCTTGTCCAGCACGCGGCCCACCTGAGCGTCGATGTCGGCCATCATCGCGGCGTACACGGCGTGATCCTGCA
Source organism: uncultured Planctomycetaceae bacterium (assembly GCA_964598535.1). Taxonomy (GTDB): domain Bacteria; phylum Planctomycetota; class Planctomycetia; order Pirellulales; family PALSA-1355; genus JALHMI01. Next base: position 144,021 of record CAZRCI010000007.1, read on the forward strand.
CGCGGCGATCCTGCCGCTCGCGCTCGGGCCGAAAACGCTCGCGCTCGGCACGTTTGGGAAGCGCGGCGGCCTTGGCTTCGAACTTCGGCACGAGCGAGTCTTTGCCCAACAGCGGCGTATGTACCAGATTGTGCGGCAGGTAGAGGAAAAACGGCTCGGCCTGGTGACGTTCGAGAAACGCGAGGGCTTTCTCCGTCAAAGGATCGGCGCGATCGACGCCCTGAAAACCGCGACCATTGGGACTGCTATCCGACTCGTCGAAGCCCTGCGAGTCGGGCAGATAACCCTCGCCGCCAAGATGCCACTTGCCGTACATGCCGGTCCGATAACCAGCGTCGCGGAGCGCCTCGGCGACGGTCACCTCTTCGTGCGGAAGCTGGTGCAAAAAGTCGGCCGGCAATAACTTGCCGACGCGGGCGCCGGGGATGTAGTCGGTGATGCCGACGCGCGCGGGCCAGCGGCCGGTCATCAGCGCGGCGCGCGTCGGCGAGCAGACCGGGCACGCGGCGTAGGCCCGCGTGAAACGCATCCCTTCCGCGGCAAGCCGATCGAGCCGGGGCGTTTCATAGAACGTCGAACCGGTGCAACCGAGATCGTGAGCGCCCATGTCGTCGGCCAGGATCAGGACGATGTTGGGGCGTTCGGCAAACGCGATCCGCGAGAGCATCGACAACAAAACGACAGCCGCTAGCGTGAATGCATTTCGCATGAGACTCGTTTCATGGTTTTACGAAGACAACATTTAGCATCGGGAACGCCGAGATCACGGAATGAACGGCAAGTCGCCGAAACCACAAATCATGGTGTGCGCGGATTGCGGAGGAAATAAAAGTGTCCGTCCTCGGCACCGCCGAGAAAGTCGGGAATACCGTCGCCGTCGAAATCGACCACCGTGGGACTGACGTCGTGGCCTTCGATGTTGCGGTCGGCGATCGAGCCCGACTTCTTGAAGACCCATTGGTCGTCACGCGTGCCGACCTGTTCCAATAGATCGGCGTTGGCCGAATTGAGCAGCAGGTCGAACTTTCCGTCGCCGGTCCAGTCGACCACGCACAGCTTGCGGCGGCCGCTCCCGCCGGCGTGACGCTCGTTGAGTCGCAAAGGCTGGCCGTCTTCGTCGACGAACGCCCGGCGGGGCGGCAACAGCACCAACCGGCCATCATGCCGCGCACGTTCATACAGCGCCAGGTACCCCTCGGGATCAAGCATCGCGAGATCCGGCAGCCCGTCGCCCGTGAAATCGTAAACCAAGGGTGTGGTGCGCCACTGGGTGACGAGTTGATTCCCTTGCGGTTGCCACCAGGTCCACGCAGGCTTGGGCGCCGCGCCGGACCACTGGACCTCGATCGGCTGCGGCGCGGCGAGCTGAGGGGCGGTGCGCGTGCCGACATTTCGCAGCCACTCGACGCGGCCCCAGATCGAATTGAACACGATGTCGGGCAAACCGTCGCCGTCCCAATCGGCCACGGACAGCGTGGTGTAGCCCCACTTGGCTTCGCAGGGGCCCTGAATGCTGCCATTGGGCCCGGCCATTACCCGGAAGGTTTGGCCCCCAGCCTGCAACCGAACCGGCGCGGCCCACCGGGGGTGGGCGACCTTGGGGCCGCTGAGGTTCTCGAAGAACTCGATGTAGCCGGCCGTGTTGCCGGAGATGATGTCGATGTCGCCGTCGCCGTCCCAATCGACGCCGACCGGCGTGGCCAGCGCGCCGCACTTGAGCAGCTCGGCCTGTTGCTGGAAGTAGCGCGGCTCGAGGAACCGCGGCGTGCGATCGTCGCGCAGCTTGCCCGTGTTCTCGACCAGCGCCACGCGGCCGTCCTCGTCGCCGACGACCAGGTCGAGATCGCCATCGCGGTCCCAATCGAACGCGATCGGCACAATCATCTCGAGGTCCATCGCCAGCCTGCGACCGTCGGCGGTGAGCAGCTTCCGGCCCGGAGCATACACAGGCTCGGTGCGCGTGCCGGTATTCTCGAAATAGGTGAAGCCGTCGAGGAACTCGCCGCAGAGCAGATCGAGGTCGCCGTCGCCGTCGAAGTCGGCGAAGTTGGGCGTCGGACAGCCGAACGTATCGACCGGCCCGGCGGTGGTCATGACTTGCCGCGGCGCGGCGTAGCGGGGCTCGGCATCGGTACCCTCGTTGCGAAGCCAATAGACGATGCCGTGCAGCGGACCGTTGATCCACTCGCCCCGGACATTCCAGGCGTCGTCCCAACCGTAGTGGCTCCAATCCTCGATGCCAACGATGAGATCCATCGCGCCGTCTCCGTCGTAGTCGGCGTAACGCCATTGGTTGTGGCGAATCTTATTGCGGTTGCCCGAAGCCGTGCCGGTCGGGTGGTGAATCGTCTTTGGCGCCGGGAGCGGATACTTCTGGTCGAGGCCCGAGCGCGGGAAGTCGGGATACTCGACACCCGGCGAGAGAACGCGAAGCTCGCCGTCGATATAACTGGGCAGGACGTAATGAACCGTTTTGCTCAACCGGCGCGGCGGCGCAAAGACCGGAAACTTGTTCCGGGCCGTGTCGCCCGAGGTGTTCTCGAACAACCATACACCGTTGAAGGGCTTGTCCGGGCAGGAGACGATCAGGTCGAAATCACCATCGCCGTCGGCGTCGCAGGGCACGGGCCAGGCCCAGAGGCCGACGCCCAGATCGACGGCGAGACCCTCGTGATTGTAGTGCAGCGGAGCGAGATCATCCGCGGCTTGAGCGCGTTGGCCGAACCCAAAGGCCGCCACCAATACGAACAGGATCGACATTCGAAGCATGGTTGTTGATTCTCCTTGTTCCCGACGGTAACAAGCCGCGGGACGCGGAGCAAGCAAGTTGTCACCGCGACCGCTTAGCCGAGGCATCGACGTGCTACCGGCGCAACCACGCGAGCGATCGAGTCCGATCAAGAGCTGCTCGACATTCTGGTCGAGCGGTTCGGGATTGCTGTCGAGCCGGGCGCGTGGCTGGCGGCGGAAGGTTCGACGGAAAAATAACTTCGGGGCGCAAGCGCTCGCCGCCTGGCCAGTGGCATTGTTACTGCCCCCAAACTGGAAGCCCTCATTGATTCATGGTCGCCAATACCTCTTGCAACTCACCGAGCTGCTCACCGATTTTGGGACGTGGTTTTCAATGTGCTGGACATGAAATCCAGCGAATTCTTGACGGCCGGAGCGGGCGGCGGTTAGCATCACAGGCTGCAGAGCGAGCGGCAGCGGTTCCCTTCTTTCGTTTCTTTTCTCTTTGCGGGAGTTTGGCCGATGGTGCGCTCCGGAGTGCTGGTCATCGCCGCACTTGCTTATCCGTTGATCTCAGGTCTGGCACTGGCCGCCGAGCCCGAGGTGGGACAGTTTCTGGCCGGCCGATTTTCTCCCCAGAGCAACGCGCAACCGCCCGAGCGGTGGAGCGCGACGGAAAACGTACTGTGGAAAACCGACGTGCCGGGGCTAGCCTGGTCGAGCCCGATCGTCAGCGGCAATCGGGTGTATCTGACGACCTGCGTGAATACGGGACAGACGGCCGAGCCGCGCAAGGGGCTGTATCTCGAAGACGTCGACGCGAACAAGTATCCCAAGCCCAAGGATCCGCACGAGTGGAAAGTGCTGTGCCTGGACCTGGCGTCTGGCAAGAAGCAGTGGGAAATCACGGCGCACACGGCGATTCCGCCCAAGCCGCATCACCTCAAGAATACGCTCGCTTCAGAAACGCCGGCCACGGACGGCGAGCGCGTATACGCCTATTTTGGCAATGTGGGCCTGTTCGTTTACGACATGGACGGCAAGCCGCTCTGGCAAAAGCTGCTTCCCCCGCAGGAGACGCAATACGGCTGGGGAACCTCGATCTCGCCGATCCTGCATGAAGACCGCGTTTATATCGTGAACGATAACGACGAGAAGTCGTACCTCGCGGCATTCGACAAGCGCACGGGCGAAGAAGTGCTGCGGGTCGATCGGGAAGATGAGAAAACCAACTACGCCACGCCGTTCATCTGGCAGAACGATCAACGCACGGAACTCGTCACCTCGGGCGTCGGCTGGTCGCGATCCTACGACTTGCAGGGCAACCTGCTATGGAAGCTCAAAGGCAAGTCGATTCTGGCGATTCCCACGCCGTTTGCGCACGACGGATTGCTTTACCTGATCGCCGGGCACGTACTGTGGGGCGAGAACCCGATGTATGCGATCAAGCCGGGCGCGAGCGGCGACATCACGCCTGCCGAACCGGCGACCACGAACGACTACGTCGTGTGGTCGGCGCTGAAGACGGGTCCGTATCACCCCACGCCGATCATCTATGAAGGCGTGCTGCACGTGCTGTACGACCGGGGGTTCATGGCCACCTTCGACCCCAAGACCGGGCAGCCGGTCTATCCGCGCAAGCGCATTCCCAACGGCCGCGCGTTCACCAGTTCGCCCGTCGCTTTCGGGGGCAAGCTGTTCTGCCTGAACGAAGACGGCGTGACGTTCGCCCTCAGGGCGGGCGAGAAGTTCGAAGTGCTGCACACCAACGAACTGGCCGAAGACGATATGGGAATGGCCACGCCGGTAATCGTGGGCGATAAGCTGCTGATTCGCACCAGTGCGCGGCTGTATTGCATTGGCTCGACGAGCGTGGCGGGAAAGTAGTTTCGCCGCGTGAAGATGCTTTTCGGCAGAAGCGGTCATTCCGCGTGGCCGAGGGTCTTTTCGTTTTCTTCGAAGACCTGAATCAACGCGCCATGCGTATCGGCCGGATGCAGGTAGCAGTGTTTCCAGTTGGGATCCGTTTCGCTGGGGGCCAGGACGCGAATACCGTTGGCCTTAAAGTAAGCAAACGCGTCTTGCAAGTTGTCGACACTGATGGAAAGGTGATGGTAACCCTCGCCGTGCTTCGTGAGGTAACGGCCGACGCCGCCCTCGCCCGGCGTGATCGCGGTGACAAGCTCCATCTTCTTGCCGCCGAGCTTGAACGTGAACCACTCGAAGTTCTCGGCCTCGTTACGGCCCACGTCGCGCAAGGGCTCTCCCCCCAACACGTCGATAAACAGCCTTCGAGCGGCCGAGAGATCGTGGACACCGATGGAAACATGGTCGAGACGGCGGAAGACGGACATGGGGGAAGAAAAAGGGGTTAGGGATTGGGGGTTGGAGATTCGAGGTTAGGAGTTGGGGCGGTCGGCAGCTCGTAGGCCGCCATCTCCAGGTGATTGCGAACGTAGACCCGATTGCCGGCGAGCAGCGGCACGTTCCAGGTCTTGCCTTCGATGGCCTGAATGCGAGCTAGTTCTTGGAAGCGGGCGGGGGTGGCTTCGACGAGCGCCAGCTCGCCGGCTTCGCCCAGGATGAGAAGCAGGTTGTCGCGGCGCAGCATTTGTCCGTGGCCGTACTGTCCCTTGCGGTCTTTCCATCGCTGCTTGCCGTCGGCCAAATCGAGCGCGACGAGGATACTCTCGTCGATACCGAACAGCGCGCCGTCGTAGGCGATCGGGCTGGCATATCCGCCCTTCAAGCGGCGGCTCATCCACACTTGTTCGGCCTGCCACGCGCCGGCGTTGGCCGCCACGCGCACCAGCGCCGAGCCCGAGGTGCTGGTGATCGCCACGCGCTCGTCGTCGAGCACGACGGGCTGGGCGGCGTTGATGTCGAAGTCGGTTTTCCAGGGAAAGCGCCACAGCTCGCGGCCATCGGCAGGATCGCAACCGGCCAGGCCAACGCCGTCGAAGATCAAAAGTTGCCGCGTGCCGCCCAGCGTAACGAACATCGGCGAGGCGTAGCTGGCTTTGGCGCGGCCCGCGGCCCAACGTCGCGTGCCATCGGCCAAGGCATAAGCCACCAGCGCGCGGCTGGCGTCGGAGCCTTGTTGACTGCCGGGATTGACGATCACGACGTCGTCGTGGACGAGCGGCGAGCCGCTCATCCCCCAATCGATATTACCGCACTCGTTATCTTTGAGAATATTCACCTGCCAGAGCCGCTCGCCGGTGGCGAAATCCAACGCCACGAGCTCGCCGGTGGCCCCGAGCGAGTAGATCCGTCCGTCGTGATAGGTGGGCGTGGCCCGCGGACCGTCGCCGCCGAGCGTTTCGCTGAACAAGGCCGGATATTCGTGGATCCACAACTCGTGGCCCGAATGCGCGTCGTAGGCGACAATGGCTTCCTTGTCGCGGCGCTGCTCGATCGTGATCAAGGCCGGGCCGATCTTCAGGAACGAGGCATACCCGCCGCCGACCGGCTGCCGCCAGAGCAGCTTCGGCGGTGAGCTTGTCCAATCGCGGGCCAGCGCCGGCCCGAGCAACACGCCGTCGCGACGGGGACCGCGAAACTCCAGCACGTCGTCCTGGTCCGGCGTGACGGCCGAGAGATCGACGAGACCGAGGACCTGGGAATTTTCCCGCTCGCTGCTGCGGGTGCGATGTTCTTCGAGGACCACGCTGCGATCCTTCGTCCAGCGGAAGTCGAACGAGGGAATCATGTCGCCCGAGAATTCAACCCGGCGGATCGAAACCACCGCGCCCAGCAGAACGGCGACGATCGTGAGTGCCGTGGCGGCGCGGGCTCGAACCGGCATTCCGGCGGCGAAAAAGAACCAGCCGAGCACCCAGCCGAACCCAACCAGGGCCACGATCAGGGAGAAGATTCGCCGTCCGCCGCTGTCGATCGTCTCGGGCAGCAACCCTTGCAATGCGAACAGGCCGACGGCCGTGAGCGAAAGCGCCAGGATGGGCATCCACATCCGCCTGGGGCCGCGCGAGCACGGCTTGGCCGCCGAGGTCGAAGCAACTTGGGCAGACTCGTCGGGATCCAACGGCGGCAGGCTTGGCTGGGCGATCATGGCTTACATTTACTCCGGCCGAAAGGAAAAGAAACGAGCGGCGGAGACGCGAGCGACAACGACACGATAATGTACCGCGAAATCGGCCGGCTCGGCTAGCAGATGGTGCTAGCAGCCTGCGAATTTGGCAAGTTCGCGCGCGGATCGAGATTGCAGGTTTATGGGGCCGGCGGTTAGAACACGGCGGCCCCCAACAGTTTTGGCGGACGGACCCCCTGCCCCGTGCGGAGTTTAATCACTGATGCGACGAATGCTGATCGGATGCGTGGCGTTGTTCTTGTTGTCCCTCGCGGCCAGTCGGGCGGAGGCCAACAACCCCGAACAGACGATCGTCTCGGCGACGGCGATCTTGCGGGAACAAATGTCGATTCCGGCCAGTCGGATTCCCGAAGCGCTGCTGGCCGAAGCACACGGCGTGGCGATCATTCCCGATGTTTTCAAGATTGGATTCGTGGCCGCCTTTCGGCGCGGGCGGGGCGTCGTGATGGTTCGCGAACCGAACGGCGCCTGGTCGCTGCCGCAGTTTATCGTTTTGACCGGAGGAAGCGTGGGCTGGCAGGCAGGCGTGCAAGGCACCGACGTCGTGCTCGTATTTACCACCAAGCGCAGCATCGACGGATTGTTGAGCGGCAAGTTTACGATCGGCGCGGATGCCTCGGCCTCGGCCGGCCCGGTGGGCCGCAACGCCTCGGCGGCGACGGATGCTCGATTCCGGGCAGAGATCCTGTCGTATTCACGGAGTCGGGGGTTATTCGCGGGCGTTTCGCTCGACGGCTCGGCGATCGAGATGGATCCGGTTGCCTCACAGGCGTATTACGGCGTGCCGGCGGGGCAAGCGCCGGCGCAGGTTCCCGCCTCGGCGATGCAACTGGTGCAGGAAATTACGAATCTTTCGACCACGGGCCGCGTGGCCGCGCCTGACGCCATGCCGGCGGAAACGGCCGAGGGGGCGCCGGTTCCGCAACCCGTGGTGGGCACCCCGCGCGAGCAACTGGCCGCGCAGGCCAAAGGGTTGTTCGCCCTGCTGAACGAACCGTGGCAGCAGTATCTGGCACTTCCGCCCGAGGTTTTTGGCGGCACGAATCCGCCGACGCTGGCGGCGATGCAGGAAACGCTGTCGCGCTATAACCGCGTGGTGCAAACGCCTAGTTTCGAGTCGCTGTATACGCGGCCGGAATTTCAGAACACCTATGCCCTGCTGCGCAACTATTGCGAGAAGCTGGCGCAGCAGACGTCGCCCGCGATTGCGTTGCCGCCGCCGCCCGTGCAATAACGCCGGGAGCCGGTGGTGCGCCGAGGGGCTTTAGCAATCTCGCGTAATCTGCTCAACTGGACGCGTTGCTTCCAAGTCATGGAGGTCATCGTCCGACGTGGACCTTAGTCGCCTGATTGCCGAGCTTGCGCTGCCGGCCGCGTTTCCCGAACCGGTTTCCGCGGTCGAGGTGCGGCAAACGCACATTTCGATCGTGCTGCTGGCCGGCGACGTGGTATACAAGATCCGCAAGCCGGTGAAGCTGCCGTTTGTCGACTTCAGCACGCTGGAGCTGCGACGGCGGGATTGCGACGCCGAAGTGCGGCTCAATGCGCGGCTGGCGGCCGACGTCTATCTGGGCGTGGTTCCCATCGTGCGGCACGCCGGCCGACTTCAGATCGATGGAATAGGAGAACCGCTCGAGTGGGCGGTGAAGATGCGCCGGCTGGCGGATGACGATACGCTGGCGGCCCACCTGCAACGCGACCAGGTCGACCGGTGGCAAATGGTCGAGCTTGCCGGGCAACTTGCCGCCTTTCATCGACAAGCCGAACGCGGCCCGCGGATCGCCGAGTTTGGCAGGTTCGAGACCGTGGCCGCCAATGCGCGCGGCAACTTCGAGCAATCGCGCTCGCAGATCGGCGGCGCGGTGACGCCCGGCGTGTTCGAACGTTTGGAGCGGCGCACCGCGGAACTACTCGACGAGCTGCGTCCGGTTTTCGAAAATCGCGCGGCGCGGGGCGTGCCTTGCGACACGCACGGCGATTTGCGAACGGATCATATCTATTTCTTGCGTGACGAGCGAAGCGGTGAGCGGTACACCGTGGCGATCGATTGCCTCGAATTCAATGACGCGTTTCGCTACGCAGACCCCGTCTCGGACATGGCGTTCCTGGCGATGGACTTGCTCTTTGCCGGCCGGCAGGACCTGGCCGACGCGTTCATCGACGCATACTTTGCTGCCGCCGACGACGCCGAGGGACGAGGGCTGCTGCCGTTTTACATTGGTTATCGCGCGGCCGTGCGCGGCAAGGTCGAAGGCCTGAAAGCCGCCGAGGCGGAAGTTCCGACCGCAGAACGCGAACAAGCCCGCGCTCGGGCCACAAGCTATTGGCTGCTCGCGCTCGGCGCGCTCGAACCCGCGGAGCGCAGGCCGGCACTCGTGCTCGTGGCCGGATTGCCGGGTAGCGGCAAGAGCACGCTGGCGGCGCTGCTCAGCAAACAAGCTGGTTTTGCAACGCTCCGCTCGGATGTGGTGCGAAAAGAACTCGCGAAGGTCGCGGCCGGCGAAAAGACCTCCAGCCGGTTCGGCGAAGGACTGTACACGCCGCGCTGGAACGAGCGGACGTATGCGGAATGCCTCGCGCGGGCGGAAACGATGCTTCGCGAAGGCGGCCGCGTGATCGTCGATGCAAGCTTTCGCGAAGACGCCTGGCGGCGTGAATTCTTGGAGTTGGCGGCCCGGCTGCGCGTGCCGGGGCTGTTGTTCGTGTGTCAGGCCGAGACCGACGCGATCCGCCGGCGACTCGCCGAACGGCGGGGAGACGCTTCGGACGCGGACTGGAGCATTTACCAAGCGGCCGCCCAAGCTTGGGAACCGGCCTCGCCGCCGGTCGCTGCGCAACAACACCTGCTATCCGCGAGCCAATCGCGAGAAGAGACGCTGCAAGCGGCACTGGCGATTCTGGGCGCGCGGCGGCCGACACTCTGGACATGAATTTCGCCCGCGAATTTGCAGCTAGCACGCCTGGCCGCGCGGCATTTTAAGCAAACCAGCGAAGTCCTGCCGATCCGGTAAACTCTCCCGCATTCGCAGACTCTCCCGCACGTAGCGATTAAATCCACGCTACAGACGCTAATACCCGAATAGTTGACTGTAGCGGGCCTGACAGCAAGGCCGGCGACTCTTCGCGACCGGCACTGTGCGGCCAATCGCTACGGATCTCAAGTCTTAGCGGGTGAGAAGATCATGCGGCACGAATTGACCAGGCATTGCATTACGCTCGGTTCGGCACTGGCGATCGGATTTGCGGCGGCCAGCGGAATGACGCTCGCCGAAGACGTGTCTGCGCCGCCGAAGCAGAAGGCGCTGATCTCGTTTGACGGAAATGTGCTGTCTCGATGGAAGAAGGACGACGCCTCGGTCGAGCCGGCAAAGGCCTTGCCTGCCGAATCGGCGGAGGGCGAACAGAAAGCGTTGCTGCCGCCGAACTCGATCTTTGCGCGCCAGGTTCCGGCGGCGACGTCCCCCGCCGCGACGACTCCTCTGCCGCCAACATCGCTGGTGGTTGGACCAGAGAACGCCGCGCCGACGATGACGGCACAACCGATCGCCACGATGCTGCCGTCGGGCGCCGTGGCCGCTCAACTGACGGCGGGACAGATGCCGGCCGCGACAGGAACGATGCCCTTCGCCACGGCGCAGTCGCCCGTGGTGATCATGATGCCTGCTGGCTGGCAGCCGGACGGATCGTATACGTTCGCGCCACGTTCGGTGCTTAGCCCCGAAGTTCCCGCCGAGCACTGGCCCAGCACGCAGCGCAACCCGCTGGGCGACGACAGCAAGCGAGGGTTATTCAACTGGCCGCAGATTGCGAAAAAGATCACCACCGAGACGATCGGCGAACCGGAACTGATGAAGCGCCCGGCGCCCGCGCCGCAACCGACGTCGAAGGCGCTGTTTGCGAAGAGCGAACCAGCGCCGGCCTCCGAAACCGCCGCGCAGAGCGTTTCGACTGACGAAGGGCAAACCGTCGCGGAGACAGCGCCGACGACTTCGAAAGCGCTGTTCGCGTCGGCGCCGCAACCCGCGGCGGCCGCGCCCCCAGCGGCCGAGGCGGGATCGAAAGCGCTGTTCGCGCCGCAGCCGGCCGAGCCGAAGGATGAAGGCCCGAAATCGCGGGCGTTATTCGCGCTGCTTGCGAAACCGATGGCCAAACCGGGCACCACCTCCGCCAAGTCGCCGTCGAAGGCGCTATTCGCTTTTGGACGCGAGAAGGCGGATGGCATGGGAGCGCCCGCGCCAGCCGTTGTTCCGCAATATGCGGCAGAAACTTCGCCGGCGTCACAGCAAGAGGTGCAGCGGATCTCGCCGATCGAGCAGGTCGAGATGCTCGATCCGGAATTTCGCCCCCCTGCCCCGCCGAGCGTGTCGAATCCGCTGCCGCGCTCGCCCCAAACCGGTCCGCTGCACACCGTGAAGAGCGACGACCCGAAAATGAAGTGGCGTTCCAAGGGCGCGCCCCAGGAATCGGCGATGACACCTGACGGGGAAAGCACGGCCGACACGGAAACCGCGCGTGTCGAGACCGTTGAATCAACGAGCCCCGCCCCGCAACAGACGGCGCTGACGACCAGCGGCATGGAAACGTTCACGAGCGACACAATGATGCCCGAGCCGACGATACCGCCCCGAGCGACGGGCGAAGGGGGAGGCGCCGCGCATCGCCACACGCGGCAGCAAGTGGCCGTGAGCGTTCCGGTAGCGCCCGAAGCAGTCTCACACGAACGTTCGCTCTTGGGCAAGTGGTTCCCCACGGCTTCCACTCAGACGCCGCGCAACGCCAGCGACAATCGCAGTCCTTGGCGGCGACAAGCCGATCGGAATGCCGCCGCGGCGGTCGAGAAGCAAGGCGCTCTCGAGGTTGCGAATTCGAAGGCGCTGTTTCCGAACGTGGCGGCCCTGCTCCCGCAGCCGGAAGCCGCCAGCCACCCGACACCGCGGCACGTTCCCTCGGAAGTGACGACCGTCGCCGCGACCGAAGACGTGGACGCGAAACCGCACCGCGTCCGCCGAGCGCATGCGGCGTCCGCGCGATCGACCGATCCGTACTACGCGGCGCCGTGGGAAAAAGAGGTGGAAGCGGAGCTCGCCGCGCTCGAACGGCGGCAGATCGGCACGACCTCGAGCCGTCGGGCCGCGATCGCCCACAAGACGCTGGAGCAAGACGACGATCGCGGAGCACAACCTCGCGTACCGTTCGAAGCCGATGAGCTGGCGCAAGAAAAGTCTTTGGTCCGCCGCGCCAAGGCACAGCAGCAAGCTCCCGTACCGCCCGCGCCCGACAGGGCGCACGTGGCGACGCGGGACGAGCAACCTGCAAAGCCGTATCGGCGTTTGACGGGGAGCGACGTCAAGCAAGGGTTCATCCGACCGCTGGCAATTCTGGGCGAGATGACCAAGCTACCGTCACCGCTGAAGAACGCGGCCGACAACATCGAACCACGCAAACACGATCCCAAGCAGGTCTACTCGTCCGGCGACGAGGCCGCGCAATACAAGTTCTACGATGAACCGCGACCGCGGGCTTACGAACTGCGACAATCGTCAGCAGCCGCGGCCAGCGTTTCAAAGCTCGATCGGAATGCGATGCTGGCGGGTGACGAGGACGACGACGATACCAGCGCGACGCGAAACGTGCGAGGCGGCCGGCGCCAAGTGGAACGAACGAGCCGAGCGCAGCGTGCGGCGCACGACGTCGAGTCGCACGACGATCGCGCCGCCGAGTACGAGATATCGGACGATGAGTCGCCAGTTCGCCGGGCCACGCACATCCGCAACAAGCACGGCAACAAGGTATTGATCTACTCGGATGCCGAGTCGAGAGCCGCGGAATAGCCCTGGGGCTTGTCCGAGGATGCCTTGGCGTCGCCTAGGCCGGCGCTGATAATCTCGGGCGCGGAATCTGCCGAAGCCGCCGCGAGCGGCAAGCGGACCTCAAAGCAGGTTCCCTGCTCGGGCACCGACGAAAAGCGGATCTGCCCGTGATGGGCTTCGACGAGCGATTTGCAGATGGCCAGTCCGAGGCCGTTGCCTCCCTGCAAACGCGAACGGGCTTTATCGGCTCGGAAAAATCGCTCGAACACCCGGCTTTGATCTTCGAGTGCGATTCCGCAGCCGGTGTCTTCGACGGCCAGCACCGCGCCATCGCCGCCGCGGGCGCGCAGGGCAACATGAATCTTTCCGCCGGCGGGCGTATAGCGCAAGGCGTTGCCCAACAAGTTGCTCGACACGCGCGCGAGCAGCGCCGCGTCACCGCGCACAGAGACCGGCTGTTCGAGATCGGTCGACAACTCGATGCCCGCGGCGGCCGCCTGCGGGCGATATTGATCGACAACCTCGTCAATCACGGCGCGCCAGTCAAGTTGGCGAAACTGCGGATCAAGCCGGCCGGCATCCGCGCGGGCCAACATCAGCAGGCCATCGACGAGCGTGCCCATCCGAGCAGAGGCTTTGAGGCAAGCGGCCAACGTTTCGCGATACTCCTCGGCCGAGCGGGGCCGCGAGAGCGCGAGCTCGGCGTGCGCATGCAACACGGCCAGCGGCGTGCGCAACTCGTGCGAGGCATCGGAAGTAAAACGCGACTGGCGCTCGAACGCGTCTTCGAGCCGTTCGAACATCTGATTCAAAATCGTCGCCAGGCCGATCAATTCCTGGTCGAGCCCCGAGATCTCGATGCGGCGAGCCAGGTTGCGCGCGGAGATTTCGGAAGCGGTGCCGGCGATCGCTTGGATCGGCCGGGTGATGCTACGCGAGATGACCCAGCCGCCGGCAAGCCCGATGGCCAGCACGACTAGCCCGCCGGTGACCAGGCGCCAGGCGAGGCGGCGCAGCTCGGCCAGTTCGCGGCCGAACGGTTTGCCAACCAAGATCGTGGCGCCGCGCGGACCGCTGACGACAATTTCGCGCCGATCGGGCTCCCGCCAGCGGAAGCCCGGCGGAAACCCCGGGGGCGCTCCTGTTTCCACAATCTGCGGACGATCGGTATCCGCATGCAACGACTCCTCGAGATTCTCGGACTCGGCCAGAACCGCGCCGTCCGCTTGCCAGATCTTGAAGTACGGCCAATCGTGCTGCGGCGCGTCGGGCGCGTCGAGCAAGGAACCGGGCAACGTCATCGCCGCGCGCAACCGCTCCGCGGGAGGCATACCCCAATGCGGCGGCCGGCCGTCCTGCGATGAATGCTCTTCCGGCGGCGGAGGATGATCGTCGCGCGGTCCCGGGCCAGCCACACGAGTCCGGTCGCCACCGATGCGGGCGCGCAAGTGCCGCGGAATCGGCATGAAGCGCGGCCCGCGCTCGTCCAAGTGCGGCAAGCCGCGGAGCGTGGCTTGCAGGTAGCTGGCCGCGGCCTCGAGCCGGGCATCCGTGGCGCGCATGCGTTCGAACCGGGCATGCAGGTAAAGCGCGCCGGCAAAGCCCGCGATCACGGCCAGCAGGACGGCCGCGTACCACATCTGCAAGCGAAGTCGCATCGATTTAATCATCGACCGAGTACCCCTGGCCGCGGCGCGTCGTGATGAAATCCTTACCCAACTTGCGGCGAATGTTCGAGACATGCACATCGAGCAAGTTCGAGAGCGTATCTTCGTTCTCGTCGAACAGATGTTCGTACATTTCGCCGCGCGTGACGACCTGCCCGCGGCGGAGCGCGAGCATCTCGACCAGAGCATATTCGCGCGCCGTGAGCGCCACGGCTTCGCCGTTTTGCGTGGCTCGGCGGGCGCGGGTGTCGACAACGACGTCGCCGATTTCGATCGTGGCCGCGGCTTGACCATTCGCACGGCGAATCAGAGCGCGTAGCCGGGCGAATAACTCGGAAAGCTCGAACGGCTTGACGAGGTAGTCGTCGGCCCCGCCGTCGAGACCGAGCACGCGATCGCCAACCGTGTCGCGCGCGGTGAGGATCAGCACGGGTGTTTTCTTCTCGCGGCGAAGACGTTCGAGCAGTTCCATCCCGCTCAGCTTGGGCAGCATCAGGTCGAGCACGATCGCGTCGTAGTCCCAGCTTTCGGCGCGGAACAGGCCCTCGGCGCCGTCAGCGGCCGTGTCGACGGCATAGCCTTCTTCGCGCAGCGCCTGCGCGAGAATCTTCAGCAGCTCGGGTTCGTCTTCGACAACGAGGATTCGCATGAAAGGGCCCGCAACGCGGTGCGACCGTGAGATGGCTACCGCCACAACTTTATGATAGCTGATGAACGATCGTGGACGCGCCATGGCCCCCGGAGAACGCATTCACAGGCATTCCCCGGGGTTGGACGCGCCACGAGTGCCTAACGTTCGCCGGAGCCATGCGCTCTGCCGGCGGAACGTCGCATTAGTCGCGAGCGGACGGCGGACCCGAGGGCCCCTGCGCCTTGAGCTTCTCAAGCTGCTCGGGCGTGAGAATCTTTTCGAACTTCTCGCGTGCCTCCTTGTGTAGCGCGTCGAGTTGCTTTACTTGTTCGTCGGAGAGCCCCAAGCGCTCGCGGAGATGCGGCGGAGCGAACGGCGGCGGGCCGCCAGGGCCAGGCGGTGGACCGAAGTCACCTCCGCGCGGTCCCCGTGGCCCGCGCGGGCCGTCTTGCGAGAAACGCCGCCGCTCGCGCGGGCCGCCACGGCCTTCGCCCGGAGGAGGGCCAAACTCGGGGGAACCCTCGGGACGGCCCGGCCCGCGATAGGCATCGGAACGGCCGGGCGCCCCCTCGGGACGCGGCGGGCGGAGTTCGTCCTCGGACAGCTTGCCGTCGTCGTTCTTGTCGAGCGATTTGAGCGACTCCGCCGCTTTGGCGATCTCGTCGGCTGACAGTTCACCGTCCTTGTCGGTGTCGAGCGCGCGGATGACAGGCGGACCGCCCGGAGGGCTATCGCGGCGCGGGCCGCGTCCTGGAGGGCCTTCGGGCGGTTGGGCCATGGCCGCGGCGGTAACGAGCCCCAAGCCGGCAAGCGTCAGTGAGTTCCAAACGGCTTTCATCGTGCGAACCCTTTCGAGTTGGAAAAGATGGTGCGTCTTCAAGCATTCCGGCGCTCGCCCAAGCAGTTGCTAGCAGCCACGGATACGGTGACCCCGAGTTCGCCTACGCCGGCGCGCCGCTCTCCTCAATTAACGGCCCACGGCGCGGACGCCCCTCGGGGTCACTGAATTCGCGGCCGCATGAGTACTGTGTGCGACCCGCGAGTGAACTATAGGGAGGGGGACATGAAGCGAAGATGAAGCGGGCGCGGGGGAGTTGTTATTGTGGCCACGGCGGTAGAATGGCATCGGCCCATTAAAGCAAAGGCGTTTGTCCGTCTGGAGTCAACCAAAAATGCGACTGGCCGCGACTCAAGTGCGAGAGTTGATCACCCATTCGGCGAAGGATGTGCGGAACGAGGCGATCGAGTACTTCGTTCGTCCGGCAAGCCTCGATGTGAATGTGACGCGGCAGTTGATCCGCGCCGTCGGCTTGTATGGCAAGGAGACGCTTCCCTACTACTCGCATGTACTTTCCACTTTGGCTCACGACGAGGACACGATCCGCTGGATGATCGAACAGCGGCGATCGCTCGGCCGGTCGAAGTCCGCGCCCGAAAACTATGCCGACGAGTACGATCTGTCGCGAGGCATCGAATCTGCTTGGCTGAAGATGGACGCAAGGCTGCTCTTGCCGCATGAAGCGGAGATCGTCGAACTGTTGAGGCCTGACGATGCTCGCAAGCTTCGCGCGCGTCTGGAACCGCTTGGCCTGCCGGCGGAGGCATTATGGAAACAGCTCGAGCAGGAATGCGAGCGGCTGGACCAGACGCCGAGCGATGGCTGGAATCCGCAGCAAGCCGACGGGCTGACACAAGCTTTGGCGAATTTTCCGGAATTCGTGGCCGAAAGAGTCTTGCCGCGGCTCGCGGATGTCATCCACCAGAATAAATGTATCGACTTGTTCGTCGTGCGTTTGGCGGGACTCTTGAAGCTCGAGGCGGCGGTCGAACCGCTGGCGGAAATCCTCCCGTGGTCGCTTCAAGAGGAAGACGACTACCTGTTGGTGGAAGCGGAGGTCGCTTTACAACACCTGGCAAGCGACGCCTTGTTCGAGCCTCTGGTCGCACGGTTCGACGCGGGAGATCCTTATTTCCAAGCTTCCGTGGCAAGCATTCTCGAAGCGGTTCATTCGGATCGCACCGTGGCCCTGGGAGTCGAATGGCTGCGGGAGTACGACGTGGAATTCGGCCACTATTTTGCCCACATGGCGCTCGCTCAGTTCGCTTCGGATTCGATCGAACCGGTTTGTGCGTGGCTGCGGGCGCACGAACAAGAACGCGACCCGGAATGGAATGGGGTTCGCTCGCAAGTTCTCACGATGTGCCGTGTGCTGAACGCCGCGATTCCCGAGTTGGAAGCGTGGACCGAAGACGCGCGACACGACCGCGAGTTCAATCGCCTGTGGTATCAGAGCTGCATGGCGGACAGGCGTCGCCAAGAGGAGCTCGCCGAGGATACGGATGATGTGTTGGACGAGTACGCGGATCCGTGGGACGATGCGCCGCCGGCGAACACGATCGTGCGCGACGCGGCCACGGTGGGGCGGAACGACCCCTGCCCCTGCGGGAGCGGCAAGAAATTCAAGAAATGCTGCCTGCACAAACCGAGCATTTTGTAGGTGTGGATACGGGGAGCCGGAGAAACCGGCAAGGTGCCCTGCCGCCGTGGAACGCGGCCGCGCAAGTGAACTATCGGGATGGGGGGAGCAGCAAGCGAAGACGAAGCGGCCGCGGCGTTATTTCACGGGTCAAGATCCTCCAGGGGCAACTCCTTGTCGGGCGGATCTTCGCCGCTCAATCGGAGCTGCGGCAACGGATCTAACTCAAATCGCTCGTCGCCATGCCAAGCCGTCATCGCGAGCGAAACGTCGTCCGGCTTGCCGCCCCAGCCGGGCCAATCGTATCGGCCGCCGTCGTCGACTCGGTTAAAGCTGCGAGAATAGACGAAGGTTGGCGTCTTACCGCTCGGATCGTGGTGGTAGCAAAAGGGAAGTCCGGTTTCGGCTTCGCGGGGCACCGATTCGAGATACCGTGGCACTAAGTCGGCGAGTTGGGCCGGGTAGCAGCCATTGGCAAGATAGTATTGCGCCAGCGCCAGTTCACAAATCACCAGGCCTTTCCAGTCTCGGTGTTCGCTTTGGTCGAAGATCTCGTATCGCTTAAAGCCACTGCCGCTGTCGAACACATGAGCAACTCTTTGGCGCCAACCGAAAACGACCAGCCATCGATGGCGAGTGGCGTGATCAATGTCCTGGGGGGTATGAACGCCGGCTTGAGATTCGGAAATCAGCTTCCGCAACGTCTCGTACTCCTGAGCCGACAAACGATCTCGAATCAAAAAGGAAAAAAAGTACGCAAAACTTTCTTGCCGTCTGCCGTCCCTCACTTCAAAGACCAGAGGACTGCGGCAGCGTGGTTTCGCGAGAAGAAGGAGCGAGCGGATCGCTCGAACTTGCTCTTCCGTGGCTTGGTCATGGTCGGCGCAGACGAATTGGGCAATCAACAAAACGAAGATGTTGTTAAGCGCGGCCGCATCGGGCAAAGGCATATGGGACGCAAACGGGCGGTAGTCGATGGGGAAGTGTTGTTGCCGCTCCAAAAGCTGTTCAATTCGCGAAAGCGAGGCTCGATTCGCATCGACCACACGGTAAAAATCCTCCTCGTCCAAAGCGCGCCATTTGTGCTCGTGCGGCTCGATATCAAGACGCTTCGCCATTCTGATCAGCGTTCGATACTCCGGAGATTCCGCGATGGTCTCGGGAGCCATTGCGCGCGGCGGAAGATACCACAGCACCTCGAACAGAGGAGTGATGCACAAGAACGCGCATAACGCCAATATCGGCCAGACCGTGAAAAACCGCAGATAGCGAAGCCAGCGCGAATGGGCCCTGGCCAGCCCGACTCTCGCGCGCCAGCAAACCGCGCCCACCGTGAATACACCGATGCTGTGGGTATTCAATCCCAGCACGAAATAATGGTTATTCCAAGGCTTATCCTGATAGAGCTTGGCGACACCGTACAAGTCGTGCCACATCTTCCAACCGGCGAGATCATAATTATTGATGAACCCGCCCGCCGCGCCGGCCAGCACCACTGCCGCGGCAGTACCGGCCAAGGACTTCCAAAACCAACGCCGGCGGGCGGTCACTCCGGCATCGATCAGTCCGAACGCCGCGCCAAGGGCAATTCCGATCAGGAGCCAGTCCACCTGATAGACGCCAGGCAGCGTGGCGGCGGCCACGATCATGCCGAGGCAAACGAGCAACAGCGGCACTTGCTCCCAGCGAGGACGCGGCACTCCGCGGCGGCGATCGACCACGCTGCCGATCGCCATCAGCGTTACGATTTGCCCCGCGAAATAGCACCACCACTCGGGGGCACTAAACACAGCCGGCAGCAGCATCAGCCCCGCGAGCACCAGGCCGCGCAACCAAAGGGGCGCGCGACTGCGTACAACGAAGCAACAAAGAACCGCGGCGCTCACGGTCGCGGCGACGACGAGCTGTTCGACCCCATAGAGAATGTAGTTATTGGACAAGTAACCGTCAGGTAACCACACGATGGGTACTCCTCAGAATATCACGATCGATACATATATACGTGCGTACAGTATTCGCAGTGGCCATCGTTGTCAAATTGGCGTGTTATCGACACGCGGGGGGCAAAGCCCGTTCTGTCTCGGGACGTTGCCCGGCCTTCGCGGACACTCGCCCGACCAGCGGTCAGTGCAAGAATTGTGTTCGCGCGCGGTGAGAATTCGATAGGGAAAGAAAGTCCGGCGCCGTCTGCCGGTGGCGATTTCATCACCAAGTGCCGCGGGTTCGCGCATTCCGACTGTCGGGTTGAAACCGCGAGGCCGTGCTGGCTGGTAGAGCACTCCCGGTGGCCTTATTTTTCCGCTTGGACCGGTTTCGCGGGGGGAGCTATACTGGAACCTCGCCGCGTTCGCGACCTTGTCTGCGAATCCCCCCAGCGGCCTCTTCCGCTCCGGCGCCCGCGCTGACGACCTTCGAGGAGATTGCAATGCGTCGTTTGTGTTCCTTTGCATTCGTATATGTGCTGATAGTGCTGCTGGCAGGCGGCGCGGGGGCTGCTGACGAGGCGAGCCGCATCGGCCAGCAGATCAAGCCGTTCCGTCTGAAGAACCAGTTCGGCAAGGACCATGCCCTGGCCAGCCTGAAACAGGACGTCGTGGTCGTGACGTTCCTGGGAACCGAGTGCCCGCTGGCGAAGCTGTATGCACCGCGACTGGCCGACCTGGCGAAAGAGCTCCCGAAAAATAAGGTCGCGTTCCTCGCGATCGACTCGAACCAACAAGATTCGATCGAAGAGATCAAGGCGTTCGCCGAGCGGAACAAGATTGGATTTCCGGTCTTGAAGGACGTGAAGAACATGGTGGCCGATCACTTCGGCGCGATTCGCACGCCGGAAGTGTTCGTGCTGGACAAAAACCGCGTGGTGCGGTATTGGGGCCGCGTGGACGATCAGTATGGCTTTGCCGAGGGGTTGGGCTATCAGCGTCCCGAACCCACGCGGCGCGATCTGGTCGAAGCGGTCAAGGAACTGTTGGCGGGCAAAGAAGTCAGCGTGCCCCAGACCGAAGCGCTGGGCTGCCACATCGGGCGCATCAAAAACCCGGTGGCCAATTCGGAAGTGACTTATAGCAATCAGATCGCGAGGATATTCCAGCAGCACTGCGTCGAATGTCATCGCGAGGGCCGGATCGGCCCGTTCGTAATGACCAGCTACGACGAGGTGCTCGGTTGGGGCGAGATGATTCGCGAGGTGGTCGACAACGGCCGGATGCCGCCCTGGCACGCGAATCCCGCGCACGGCAACTTTCGCAACGCGTCGCGGCTCACCGACGAAGAGAAGCAACTGATTCGCACCTGGGTGGACAACGGCAGTCCGGAGGGCGACAAGAGCCAACTACCCGAGCCCCGCGAGTTTGTCGAGGGCTGGAGTATCGGCAAGCCGGACCAGATCATCCACATGCGCAACGAGCCGGTGAAAGTGCCGGCCGAGGGCGTCATCGACTACTATCACTTCGTCGTCGATCCGGGCTGGACCGAAGACAAGTGGATCGTGGGCGCCGAAGCCAAGCCGGGCAGCCTGGAGACGGTGCATCATATCCTGGTGTTCGTGCTTCCGCCGGATAAGCAGCCTCGCGACCTGGGCGAAGGCGCTCCCCGCGGCCGGCGTGGCGGAGGCCGGCGTGGTGGTGGTGGTGGCGGCGACGAAGCCGGCGCACTCACCAACGGCAACCTGATTGCCGCGTATGCCCCCGGCGCGAACGCCCTGTTCAATGAAGACGGCAAAACCGCCGTGCACGTGAAGGCCGGCAGCAAGCTGGTGTTCCAAATGCACTACACGCCCAACGGTTATCCGCAGGAAGATCTAAGCTACGTGGGCTTCCGCTATACCGATCCGTCGACCGTCGAGAACGAAGCCCGCAGCTCGGCCGTGCTGAATACGTTCTTCTCGATTCCGGCGGGCGCGAACGATTACTCGGTCACGGCCGAGAAGGTGTTCGACTACGACTCACTGATCGTCAACATGTCGCCGCACCTGCACACGCGCGGCAAGGCATTCCGCTACGAGCTGTTCTATCCTGACGGCACGAACGAGGTGATCCTGGACGTGCCGCAGTACGACTTCAACTGGCAAACGACCTATCAGTTGGCCGAGCCCAAGAAGATCCCCAAGGGCACGAAGCTCGTTTGCACCGCCTGGTGGGACAACTCGGAGGAGAACCTCTCGAACCCCGATCCGACGAAAGTCGTCACCTGGGGCGAGCAGACGTTCGAAGAGATGATGATCGGGTTCTTCGTCGAGCAGTTCCCCAAGGGGCAGGCCGTGAAGTCGAGCATCAATCCGCTCGAAAACCTCGATCCGAAGCAGGTTTTCGCTCAGATGGACGCCGACAAAGACGGCAAGCTCTCGCAGGAAGAAGTGCCGGCGCAGTTCCGCGACAAGTTCCAGTTCCTCGACACGAATGGCGACGGATTCGTCAGCGAACAAGAGCTCAACTTCGTGCTCAAGCTGATTCAGGGTGGTCGTAAACAGCCGTGATCTGACCGACCGCTTGCGAGACAATCGCTCGTGGCGATCGCCATTCGCGGGGCAGTCCACCGGCCGTGGTGGGCTGCCCCGCTTGCTTTTTTTCCTGGCCGGAGAAAGGCAAAAACGCGGCCGCCGGCCATCGCGCACGCAGCCGCGGCGCGTTATGTTTATGGAGGCCCCTGTCAGGGGCCTTTGCAACTTGCCGGTTCGCGAAACGACGCAGATGTTGACATGCCCACGACCGATCCCGCCATTTTGAAGGTCGCGCAGCGCGCGCTCGCCTTTGTTCCCGAAAATGCGACGATTGGCCTCGGCTCGGGGCGAGCCTCGATGGCGTTTATCGCCGCCCTGGGCGAACGCGTGCAGGCCGGCTTCAAGATTCGCGGCGTGCCGACTTCGGAAGCGTCGGCCGAGCTTGCGCGACACTGGAGCATCCCGCTGACGACGCTGGACGAATGCCCGCGGCTAGCGGCCGATTTCGACGGAGCCGACGAGGTCGACCCGCGAGGCAACCTGATCAAGGGTTATGGCGGGGCGCTGGTGCGAGAAAAAATCGTGGCCGCGACTTCCGCCCGACTGTTCATTCTGGTGGGCGCGGAAAAACTGGTCGCACAGCTCGGAGCGCGAGGTAAGCTTCCGGTGGAAGTGATCCCGCTGGGGCACGCGCCCTGCCGGCTGGCGTTGGAAGCCTTGGGGCTCGGCGTTCGCCTGCGAATGGCGGGGGATAGGCCATATGTGACCGACAACGGCAACTATATTCTCGATTGCAGTGGCGGGCCGTTCGACGAGCCGCTGGCGCTCGAGCGCGCCATTCGCGAGATTCCGGGCGTGGTCGGCACGGGATTGTTTCTCGAAATGGCGCCGACGGTGATCATTGGCCACGCCGACCAGGTTGAAGTTCGCAATGGCTGAAGGTAAATCTGTGCACCCGCGCTTGGGTAACGTTTGATTTTCGGATTCCGTCTTGATGAGAGCACTCGCTTATTTGTTGGCGCCTAACCGTTTGCGGGTTTGGCGGTGTCGCGCGTCCCTCGAGTGAATCGGATTTGACGCTCGCGAGGACGGGATCGATCCGCCTTGCTCCATGCGTTGGCCCTCGATCCATCCTGCGCGGCACGGCGAAATCGCCTGGCCCCTCTCGGACCAGCACGCCGGTCGGACCGATCTGCCACTGACCGCGCGGCGAAATGAACGCCATGTTTCTGGGAACCGCGACCTTGAGCATTCGGGGCGATGACCCTAACCTGAACGAACCGGTCCTGTGGTTGTGGAACGACAATCGCTATGGTGCCGATTGCGCGATGGAACCCGAGCGCGATAAGTGAAAGGCGAACAACGCATGCAAGTCCTGGTGATCGATGTCGGCGGCACGCACATCAAATGCCTGGTGACGGGCGAGGCGACCCCGCGCAAGTTCCCTTCCGGCCCGGCGATGACCGCCGAGGAGATGGTCAATGGCGTGAAGCAAACGACTGCCGACTGGACGTACGAAGCGATCAGCATTGGCTATCCTGGCCCGGTGTTCGAAGGACATGTGGTGGCCGAGCCGATGAATCTGGGCAGCGGGTGGCTGAACTTCGATTTCGCCGCGGCCTTCGCTCACCCGGTGAAGCTTTATAACGACGCGGCGATGCAGGCCCTGGGGAGCTACGAGGGCGGCAAGATGTTGTTCCTGGGGCTCGGCACCGGGCTGGGCACGGCGCTGGTGGTCGAAGGCGTCGTCGCGCCAATGGAGATCGGCCACCTGCCATATCGCAAGCAAACCTACGAAGACTACCTGGGCCGGAGCGGGCTCGAACGCTTTGGTAAGAAAAAGTGGCGCAAGCTCGTGTTCGACGTCGTCGACAAGCTGACCATGGCTCTGCAGCCAACCGATATCGTGCTGGGGGGCGGCAACGCCAAAGAACTCAAGGAACTGCCGCCCTTGTGCCGGCTCGGCTCGAATGCCAACGCCTTCAAAGGCGGATTTCGCCTCTGGCAGTCGGATCGGGTGCCGGCCATCGGCGCGAACGCCTCAAACGCCAACAGCTCGCAAGAACCCCATCCATCGGCCACCGCTTCCGATTAAACAATGCGGATCGAAAACAAGGAATGACATCATGACCGATGCGGTCGCGCCGCTCGCCCAACGCCCGGCCTGGCAAGCCCTGGAAAAACACTATCGGCAAGTTCGCTCGGCGCATTTGCGCGAGCTGTTCGCCGCCGACGCCCAGCGGGGCAAGAAGCTGGTTTGCGAAGCGGCAGGCATCTATCTCGATTATTCGAAAAACCGCGTTACCGAAGAGACGTTGCGGCTGCTGGTCGCGCTGGCCCGCGAGTCGCGACTCGACGAGCGGATCGAGGCCATGTTCAGCGGTCAGAAGATCAACGCCACCGAGAATCGCGCGGTGTTGCACGTGGCGCTGCGCGCGCCGCGCGATGCGCGGATCGTGGTCGACGGCGTGAACGTCGTGCCCGAGGTCCACGCCGTGCTCGATAAGATGGCGGCGTTCAGCGAGCGGATTCGCGGCGGCGAATGGCGGGGGTACACCGGCCGGCGGATCAAAAATATCGTGAACATCGGCATCGGCGGCTCGGACCTGGGGCCGGTAATGGCCTACGAGGCGCTGCGGCACTATAGCCTGCGCGATCTTACTTTGCGGTTCGTGTCGAACATCGATGGGACCGACGTGGTGGAAGCCACGCGCGATCTCGATCCGCACGAGACGCTGTTCATCGTGGCCTCGAAAACCTTCACCACGCTGGAAACGCTGACCAACGCGCATTCCGCACGGCGGTGGCTGCTCGACACGCTGGGCGATGAACAAGCCGTGGCCAAGCACTTTGTGGCCGTCTCGACCAACGCCGCGGAGGTCGCCAAATTCGGCATCGACACGGTCAACATGTTCGAGTTCTGGGATTGGGTTGGCGGACGCTATTCGTACGACTCGGCGATTGGACTGTCGCTGATGATCGCGATCGGGCCCGAGAACTTCGGCGAGATGCTCGCGGGATTTCACGCGATGGACGAACACTTTCGCACGGCGCCGCCGGAGCGAAATCTGCCCGTGCTGCTCGCGCTCCTGGGCGTCTGGTACAACAACTTTTTCGGGGCCGAGTCGGTGGCCGTGTTGCCGTACGACCACTACCTGGGCCGCTTCAGCGCGTACCTGCAACAGCTCGACATGGAGAGCAACGGCAAGTCGGTGACGCTGGCCGGCGCGGCCGTCGACTACCAAACCGGACCAATCGTGTGGGGCACTCCCGGCACGAACGGCCAGCACGCCTACTACCAGCTCATTCACCAGGGCACGAAGCTGATTCCTTGCGATTTCATCGGCTTCATGCAAACGCTCAACCCGATTGGCGATCACCACGATCTGTTGATGGCGAATTTCTTCGCCCAGACCGAAGCCCTGGCGATGGGCAAGACGGCCGACGAAGTACGGGCCGATGGCGTGGCCGAATCGCAGGCGCCACATCGGACGTTCACGGGCAATCATCCGACCAATACGATCCTACAGGAACGCTTGACGCCCGCGGCGCTCGGCAAGCTGGTGGCCCTGTACGAACACAAGGTGTTCGTGCAGGGGGCGATCTGGCACATCAATTCGTTCGACCAGTGGGGCGTCGAACTGGGCAAGGTGCTCGCCAGCCGAATTGCGCCCGAGCTGCGGAGCGAAGCGGCCCCGACGCTGAAGCACGATAGTTCGACCAACACGCTGATCGAGCGTTATCGTTCGGCACAAGGGAGAGCCACCTGAACCGCGATGTCACGCTGGGCGACGACAAGCCGCTGTACGTGTTCCCCTTTTTAATTGCCCAGAAGCTCCAATCCTGGTTCGAGACTTTTGAAGTAGCGAAACATTCATGAGCCAAGATCCCACGAGTCGTCAGCCCGTCCCGCGGCTTCCGCAGCCCCTGATCCGTGGCGCCGCGAATGATCTGTGGCGCGTGTTGCCGGATGTGCTGCTTTACGAGCTTCTGTTCGCGGTGCTGGGAGGGGTGATCCTATCGCCGCTCGTGGCCTGGTTATTCAACCGGTTGGCGGCGGCCAGCGGCAACGCCGCCGTGGGCAACCTGGACATCGTCTGGTTTCTGCTGACGCCCACGGGTGGTTTGCTGGGCCTGTTGATCCTGGCCACGGCCTTTGCGCTCGTGCAAGCCAACGTGGCGGGCGTGCTGTCGATCCTCTATGGCGCGGCGCGCGGGCGGCGCGTAACCTACTACGATGCGCTGCGGCTGGTCGCGCGGCGTTTTGGACGCATCCTGGCGAGTAGCCTGATCGTATTGTGCCTGCTGCTGCTCGCGGCGGCGCCGTTTGTGGCAATCGCGGTTGGCGTGGCGTTTGCAAAATTGGGCGAATTCGACATTAACTTCTACCTGGATGCGCGGCCGCCAGAGCTTCTGTCGGCATTACGCTGGGGCGCGGTGATCTTGACCTGCGCCGTCGGAGCGGCAATCGCCGTGGCGGTGCCCCTCGTGTTCGTGCTGCCCGAAGTCTTGTTTGGCGAACGCGGAGCCTGGGCCGCCGTGCAAGCAAGCTATCGTCTGGCCCGCGGCAGACGGGCGCGCATCGCGGCCCTGATTGTCGGTTGGTTCGTGATTTGGCAGATTGCCACGATTGTGGCGGCGGCGGCCAGTTACTGGCTGGCGGGCCTGGCGATTACCGCGAACGGATTGTCCGTGGGGGCACAGCTAGCGCTGTTGGGGACGATCACAGCCGCGGCTTTGGTCACGAATTTCTTGATCGGCCAGCTTGCGGCCGCGATCGGTGGCGGCCTGCTCGCGCGAATGTACGATCAGGCAATCGGCGAGGAGGCGCCATTGCCCTGGCCTCTGGCGAATGCGCGAATGCTCTCGGATACTCCCCGATGGTCTCTCGGCCGCCGCGGCCCCATCTACGCGACGCTCGCGCTGGCGGCCATCGCGGCCTTGCTGGTTCGACAAGTGCTTGTGAACACCAGCTTCGAAGATCGCGTGGGCATTGTGGCGCATCGCGGTTCATCGCTCGCCGCGCCGGAGAATACGCTGGCCGCGGTGCGACTTGCCATCGAAGAGGGCGCCACGGCCATCGAGATCGACGTGCAACGAACCACCGACGGCGAGATCGTCGTGATGCACGATGCCGACCTGATGCGCGTCTCCGGATCGCCGCTGGTCGTGCAACGGTCGACGCTGAAAGAACTGCGCGCGGTCAAAGTACACGGCGAACCGATCCCGACGCTCGACGAGATCATCGATGTGACGAAAGGCCGCGTGGGACTGCTCGTCGAGCTGAAAAGCCTCGGCGGAGCGTCCGCCCCGCTGGTCGAAGGCGTGGTCGAAGTGCTCCGCCGTCGCGAGATGCTGGACCACGCGGCCGTGATGTCGTTCGTCTATGAAGAAGCCCGGGCGGTAGAGCGGCTGGAGCCACGACTGGAGGTGGGGTTTCTGGCTTCGGCCAGGATCGGCGATCTCACGCGGCTCGAAGTCGACTTTCTAGCGGTCTCGCGGGGACAAGCCACGGACGCCCTAGTGGCCTTGGCCCATGCCCGAGACCGGAGAATCTACGTGTGGACAATCAATGAACGGCGGGACATGCAAACCCTGCTGGACCGGGGCGTCGACAGCATTATCACGAAGAAGCCGGCCGTGCTGGTCGAGCTTCTTCGCGAGCGGGCCGCGCTCGAACCGAGCGAACGGCTGCTGCTGCGGTTAAAAACGCTGTATCTGCGCTAGCCTGTTCGCGATCGAACGGTCCGGCCCCGCCGGCCGGCGGGGCCGGATGCGATATTTCCGCAGGCGAAGTTGCTTGACACCCGAATCTGCGCCGACTAGAGTGACTCGTACTCTGTGGGGAGTTTCGGCTCCCAGTACAACACGGGTATTCCAAACCGGATTGCCAATGCTCGCTTCGTAAGAGTCGTTCGCACACTGCCCGCGGTAGTTTTTGCCGCATAAATGCCGTGCGTATCTGACGACTCTTGGCTTCTCGCAAATTTCCTGCGATAGCAATCCACGCCTGCCTGCGCGCGCCCTAAGCGTTTGGCCAAGGCACCGACGTGCGATGGCTGGATATTTTGCGCGCCGCCATCACGCAAGCGAACCATTCAATAGGATGAATATGCAACGCGCACGACGACACGCCCTGGTGGTGATCGCAAGTTGGCTCGCGTGCTGCGCGGCTACCGGCGCTATTGCGGCCGAGCCGAACAACACGCCATTCATGGCGACCATCTTGCCCGGCGGGCAGCTTACCATCAGCGATAGCCTCGATGGCGCGCCAGGGCGCCCGAACACGCTCTTGGGGATCTTCGATCCTTCATTCAACAGCTTGCTGTACTTCAACGACAACGACAGCCCGCTAGGCAATGGCTTCGCCAGCCAACTCACGGGGGTGCCGCTACGGTCGGACGGCTCGCTGTATTTCAAGATAACCGGCGCGACGGACGGCACGTTCGCGGGCAATCACACGGAATCGGGCCAATATGCCTGGTATCTCGATGTGCGCGATCCCCAGGGCAACCTCGTGCCGAGTTTGTCGCGGTGGCAGAACGACGAGCTTTCGCCCTTTGCGCAAGACACGGAGTGGCTCGACCCGGCTACTTCGCCCGATCCGGCGAACCCTAACTGGGTAGGCTATACGGCCGACATCACGTTGAACAACGTGATCGGGCCGGGCTCGGGCGACGCACTCGATTATTGGCTGTTTAGCGGCTTCGAGCCGTTTCAATCCTTTGAAGCGACGATCGATGGTGAGTTCCCGTGGCTTCTCACGCACCTCGACGCGTCGAACGTGCGTCTATCCACGACCAGCGCCATGAATGGGAATCCGATCCTCTCGGGAACGGCCGACTTTCTGGGCCGCGTGAAGATCGGCGTCTCGGGTGTTGGCGATTCCAATTTCACCGGCGCGCATGTGCAAGCTGGAGACTATACCTTGACGCTCTCGGTGGTGCCGGAACCCGGAAGCGTTATTTTGGTGGGACTGGGAGCGGCAGGCATTTGGATCTGGGTTCGAACGAATCACGGCAGACGTAGGAAACACACGAGCTGCTAAAACACTCCCCACGCGCGACGGCCCATCGGAAGCGTCCGTCTCGGTGAACTGATCCTGCTGCGGTGACGCATGGAACAACGGCGAAGGTTACTACGGTTCGACGGCTGGCAATCGCTCGGCTTTGACGGGCGCAGCCGTGACGGGGGTCAATCTGAAGGCCCCAAGGGCAGCCGGCGACGACGCAACTTTGCCCGGCGCTTGAGTGGGCTCAGCCGCCGGCGAGCGACGTTCCGCCGCAGGCGTAGCCGGTAATGCGGCGGCCGGTTCCGGTTTGTCGCTCTCGGACGCCACGGGCAATGCGTCCGGATCGATGAGGGGCGGCTCGATAACTTTCGGCGCGGCAACAATTGGCTGCGCGGGGGCCAGCGTGCTGGCCGCGGGAATCTGACTGGCCGCCCGTTGCGGCAATGAGTCCGCGCCGCTCGTTTCCCTCTCGTCAGGCGCGAAACCGCCCCCGAACGCCGAATCGGGCGCCAGTTCTTCGTGCGAAATCGTGCGGCCCTCCCAGGGCGCCTTGGGATTGCGAGGATCGTCAACCTCGGCCTCGAGGTCAGCCTGGGCGGCGTGTTGCGTCGCGCTATTTTGTTTCGC
Organism: uncultured Planctomycetaceae bacterium; assembly: GCA_964598535.1. GTDB lineage: Bacteria > Planctomycetota > Planctomycetia > Pirellulales > PALSA-1355 > JALHMI01. The sequence goes on from CAZRCI010000007.1 coordinate 173,524, forward strand.
GTTCAGCACGTAGTTGAGCGGCGCTTCATCGACCGGCGTGGCAATGCGATGGACGACCGTCTCGGGCGAGCCCTTGCAGAAAGCCTCGTTCGCCAAGGCCGCGCCGTTGTAGTCGAGCAGCGATCCCTTTTCGAAGTGGACGTTCTTGACCGCGACGGCGTACTCGATGCGCCCGCGATGGTAGCTGGTTTCGGCCTCGGCCAGACGGATCCGGGCGTCGAGGACCAGTTCGAGCGAAACTTTTCCGCCAAGATTGAAGAATGCGTTATACGCGCGTTCGTATTGTTCCTGCGCGGCGCTCAGGCGGTTATAAGCCGCCTGCATGAGAACGTACGCGCGCTCGGAGTCGGCATACGCGGCGCTCAGATCGTGGATGGCCTGGCGCTCCTGCTCTTCGAGAATCGCGCGTTCTCGGGCGATGTGCATCTGCGAGTTGCGCACCGCGGCGTAGCCTTGACGGAAACCGAGCGGCATCGAGTATTCGAAACCGAGTTCCCATTCCTGGAACATGCCCGTGGCCAGGTTGGCATAGGCGTTGTTGATCGGATCGGCGGCGTCGCGCGGGCCGAGCAGATCGTTGCCGTAACCGCGCCAGCGATAGCGGCCGATGAGGTCCATCTGGGGTAAGAGGAAGTTACGGTTGGCCACGAGCTCGGCCTGGTAGCGTTGAATCTTGGCCTGTTGGCGGCGGAGATCGGGGCGCGTGGCCAAGGTTTCTTCCATCACGGTGTGCCAATCGAACACGATGCGTGCCTGGGGCGGGGCGTCGGTCGGCCGAATCAGGCGTCCGTCGTTGATCGGCAGCCCCATCCAAAGGCGGAGTTTGCGCTCGGTGGCCTGGACACCGCCCACGCCGCGAAAGGATCCGCCGCTGGAACCGTTGAAGGTGCGCGTGCGATCGACAACGCGGCCCCCCAGCGCGTCGACGACCTCCTCCTGAAAGCGATAGTATTGTTCGAGGGCTTGGACCTCTTGAAGCTTGCTGTAGCCGCGCCCCTGCTCGACGTTGGCGTGAATGATGCGCCAAGTCCTGAGTGCCGCGTCGCGGGCGGCGACTTTGGCGTCCAGCTCGCGATAGGCGTAGTACAAGTCCCAATAGCCATTTTCGAGGTTGCTGATCAAATCGCGCAGACCGAGTTCGAACTCGGCCGTGCTGACGTCGTTGTTGATGCGCGCGATCACGACACCCTGAAGCTGGCCGGGCGTGGCCCGCGGACCGGCGATGCGATTGAAATCGACGCCGCCACCCTGAAGCAACGGCTGGCGGAATTCGCCTTCGAAGTTGACGTTGTAGTAGCTGTGGAACAAGTTGGCCGGCGCGTTGTTCGCGTCGTAGTCGATGTGATGGCGCATGGCGAACGAACCGCCCGTCGCGCTGGTCTTTGTGATCTCGGTGACGAAGTTGTCGAGATCCTGCTTGAAGAAGAACGTGCCGCCGCCGGCGAACAGATTGTTGAACGCGCGGTCGTTCTTATACGCCATCAGTCGCGTGGCCACCTGGGCATCGAACGCGGCGAGCGCACCTTCCATGCCGAACCGCGGATCGGTCGCCTGCACGGCCGGATCGTGAATTGTTTGCGCGAGATCGGGACGGCGGAGCACGCTGCCGCCAAGATCGCGCAACACTTTCGAGTTCTCCAGCCCAAGCTGCACCGCCTCGGCCAGGGTCATCTCCCAGGCCGGCGGCGGATTCTTCTCGTCGACCAAGAGTGGCGCCGTCGTCGACAGCGGCAGCACGCCCGGCGGACCAGGGTCTTCGGCGATCTCCGTGGTCAAAGCAACCGTGCGATAAAAATCATCTTCCACCGGAATCTCGCACGGCGGCCGCAGAACCATGCAGCCCGAAAGCGTCAGCGAAGCCGCTAGCATCAGCGCCAGTTGAGCCGCGGCCAGTGCGCGTGCGACCAGCCCGCGAAGGCGACCGGCAATAACCGGCCGTTCGATTGCGGAACTGGTTGGATGGAACTTTGGCACGGCAGCGGCCTGTCACTCGGGGACCAACGGGCTCTCAAAGTTTCTGGCTAAGTCCTGTCTTTGAGGAGCGCGCGGGGGACACCGCGCATCTACACAGATGCACGTGTGCATAAATCGGCCGGCTGGCCTCGGCAACTGCCGGAAATCTCCCTGCAATCGTTAAATTCACCCCATTCCCCGACAACAAACCGCCTGATAGCGAGCCTCGCAGTCTAGGCATCTTATGCAGTCACCCGACTATACTGAACTCTTATGACCCCTCAGCCGCCAGCGTTCGACGCCGACCTTGCCCATGCCGACTGGCAAGCCCTCGAGCAGTTGCTCGATGACCTCGCGGCGCTGTCGCGCCAGCCGTCCGTCACCCCGGCGATTTTCTATCGCACGCTGTTGGAACGTCTGGTCGCGGCACTCGATGCCGCAAGCGGCGGGATCTGGTCGGCTGCCACAAGTGCTAGCGTACGTTTGGCGCATCAACATGCTCGCCAGCCACGAGCCGGCCAGCTTGCCCGCGGCGTGCTCGACCAACGCAGCGCGGCCGCCGCGACCGCGCTGCGCGAGAACAGGCTGCAATGCGGCGCGGTGACCGGATGGAACGGCGGTAACGCCTGGCTCGTAGTTCATCCCGCGACGTGCGACGGAGCCGGCACCGAACGCATGGCTATCGAGATCCTGACCACGCATGACATGACGGCGGCCGGCAGCCAGGACCATCTGCGCGTGTTGGCCGCCACGAGCGAACTGATCGACGACTTTGAGCGGCGGCGCGAGCTCCGTTCGCTACGAGCGGCGGCAAACTGCTGGCGCGAATACGAACAGTTTGCCCAGCAGGTACATCGCAGTCTGGACATCGAACAAACCGCGTTCGCAATCGCCAACGAGGCACGCCGGCTGATCGGTTGCGATCGAGTGAGCGTGCTCGAAGCGCGGGGGCGAGCGGCGCGCACGGCCGCTGTAAGCGGCGTCGATACGCTCGATCGACGAGCGCCCGCCATTCGCGCGCTGGAACAACTTGGCCGCAGTACGGCCCGGTATGGCGAACCGATCTGGTACTACGATGGGGCGGACGACCTGCCGGATGAACTGCTGGCGCCGCTCGAAGCGTATCTCGAACACGCGCATGCCCGCATGCTGGCGATCGTGCCGCTGCACGAGCCGGGGGAGCGCGCGGCCGGTGAGCACGACTCGCCCGGCGTGATCGGACTGCTCGTGGCCGAGCATTTTCATGGAACAACATCACCAGACACGTTTCGCGATCGCTTGCTGGCCGTCGCCGGCCACACGGCCGCGGCCCTGCACAATGCCCAAACGCACACGCGAATGCCGCTGGCGGGCGCGAGTCGGGCGCTTCGCCGAATGGGGTGGTTCGTCCGCGGCGGACAACTTCCGAAAACGACCCTGGCGGGAGTTGCCCTAGCCGCCGCCGGGGCAATCTTGGCACTGGCGCCGGCCGACTTTGCCATCGAGGCCCAGGGGGAGTTGCAACCACGCGAGCGGCGCGAAGTATTCGCCGCGGAAGATGGCGTGGTGGCCGACTTGTTGGTGACCGCCGGGCAAACGGTGGCCGCCGACGAACCGCTCATCCAACTTCGCAATCCGGCGTTGGATCTGGAGCTGCGGCGCGTACTGGGGGAATATGAGACCGCCGAACGGCAACTGGCTTCGGTCCGCGCCGAGCGTTTGCAGGACCGGCCGAGCGCTGTCGATCAGCGGCGTCGCGATCCGCATGAGTTGGCCGCCGAGGAAGAGGAGCTTAAATCCAGCTTGGCCAGCCTTGCGGCACAGCAGAAGATCCTCGAGGCGCGGCTCGCGGCGCTCGTGATTCGCAGCCCCATCGCCGGCCAAACGCTCACCTGGAACATCGAGCAGCTTCTGGCGGCCCGGCCCGTGGAGCGGGGGCAAGCCCTGCTCTCGGTGGCGAATGTCGACGGGCCCTGGGATCTACGGCTGCGCGTGCCCGACGATCGGGCCGGTTATGTTGTCGCGGCGCGCGACGAGCTTGGTCCGACGCTCGATGTCCAGTTCATGGTGACGTCCGATCCGCACCGCACGATTCAAGGCCAGCTCACAAAGCTGGCAATCTCGACCGAGCTGGATGTCCAGCAAGCCTCCACGGTCGCGGGCACGGTCACGTTCGATCGCGCGGCGGTCAAGGGGTTGCGTCCCGGAGCGACCGCCGTGGCCAAGGTGCATTGCGGCCGGCGTTCCCTGGGGTTCGTGTGGTTCCACGACGTTTTCGATTATCTTCGTTCCTGGTGGTGGTAAGCATGTTGCTGCGAGGCACTATTCTAGTCATCGGCTGGAGCGCGTGCCTGCTGCCGCGCGGCGCGATGTGCGCGCATGCGGAAGACATCGAGGTTCCCGCGGCGCTGGTAAAGCTGCTCGAACAGGTGGAAGTTCCCGCGCGAACGGCGGGCGTGCTCGACAAGCTCTCGGTGCGCGAGGGAGAGATGGTCGCGTTTGGCGCAGCGCTTGGCCAAATCGACGATCGCGCCACGACCTTCGACAAACGCAAAGCCGAGATTGAACTGGCCGGCGCCGAAAAGCTGGCCGCCAGCGATGTGAAAGTCCGGTTCGCCCGCAAGAGCGCCGAGGTCGCCGCGGCGGAACTGCGACGGGCCCTGGAGTCGAGCCAGCGACTGCCGGAAAGCGTGACGGAGTCGGAACTCGATCAGCTTCGATTGGTGGCCGAGAAGACGCGGCTCGAAATCGAACAAGCGGTCCTCGAGCACGAGCTTTCCAAGACGGCCGTTGAACTGAAGCAGAACGACCTGGCCACGGCCGAACACGGCATCGGCGAGCGACGGATCACGGCTCCCTTGGCGGGCTTCGTCGCGCAAGTCTTGCGCCGTCCCGGCGAGTGGGTCGAGCCGGGCCAGCCGATCGCCCGAATCTTGCGGCTCGATCGGTTGAAAGCCGAGGGACTGATCAGCGCCGAAGCGTTGGATGGATCGCTTGTGGGGCGCCGCGTGACGCTCACCGTGCCGCAGCGAGGCAAACCCGCCCACTATGAAGGCACGATCGTGTTTGTCAGCCCCGAGGTGGACCCGGTCAACGGTCAGGTGCGCTTCTGGGCCGAGATCGACAATGTCGATCTGGCGCTGCGGCCGGGCCTGCACGGTTCGTTGACGATCTCCGGCGCCGAACCTCGGCGGCAAACCGGGGAGTCCGCGAGCCAATGATCTCGCCAGCGCCGATCGCCGATGCCGCTGCCCGTCCCTTGGCGCTCGCGTTGCGCGGCGATCTGGAATATCGACAACAGCGGTTCGGCCAGCACCGGTACTGGGTTGTCAAAGATCCCGTAGCGCTCAAATACTTTCACCTTGGCGAAGAAGAGTATCTGCTGTTGCAGATGCTCGATGGACGAACGAGCTTTACGAGCCTCAAACGGCGGCTGGACGAAGCGTTCGCCCCGCGACGCATTTCGATGGAGCAAGTGCAGGGGTATGTCGCCGCGCTCCATCGGTTCGGGCTGGTGCATGCGGACGCCTCTGGCCAGGGCCAGCAGCTTGCCGAGCGCAAACGAGAAAAGCGGCGCAAGGCACGGCTGGAGACGCTGGCCGGCATTCTGGCGATTCGGTTTCCTGGGCTGAATCCGAGACCGCTCATCGACGCGGTCTATCCGTTGGCCAGTTGGTTGTTCTCTCCCGCCGCATATGCAACGGCCGGCCTACTGGCGGTCGCCGCGGTGCTGCTGGTGGCAATGCAGTTTCGTGCGATCGAGGCGCGGCTGCCTGAAATGGACGCGATTCTTGCCGCGTCGAACCTGCCGCTGTTGGCGTTCTCTCTCGCCGGGGTGAAGGCGCTGCACGAATTGGCGCACGCCGTGGCCGCGCGAAAATACGGCAGCGAATGCCATGAAATCGGGGCGATGCTGCTGGTCTTCACGCCGTGCCTGTACTGCAATGTCTCCGACGCGTGGATGCTGCCGGGCAAGTGGCAACGAATCGCCATCGCCGCAGCCGGAATCTACGTCGAACTCATTTTGGCGGCGCTTTGCACGTTCTTGTGGTATTTCAGCGCGAGCGGCACGTTCAACGTGCTGTGTCTGAACGTGGTGCTGATTTGCTCGCTGGGCACGCTGCTGCTCAACGGCAACCCCCTGATGCGGTACGACGGCTATTTCATCCTCTCCGATCTGATCGGAGTGCCGAATCTGCGTGCCGAAGCCTCCGCGGCGCTCAAGCGCATGGTGGCTCGCTATGGCGCCGGCATCGAACTCCCGCCAGATCGGCTGTCGAAAGCCCAGCGTTCTGGGCCGCTGGCAGCCTATGCGGTTGCGGCTGGGATCTATCGCCTGGTCATGATCGGGCTGGTGCTCTGGACAATGGCCCGGATCCTGCGGCCGCTGCATCTGGAAATCGTGGTCCTGCTGCTGGGAGGCGTTGTCTTCGGTGGAATGCTCTGGCCGCCCCTGGCGACATTCGCTCGTTGGACTGCCGATCCCGTTCGCCGAGGGCGATTCGCGCCGGCGCGCGTGATGCTCTCGGCGGCGCTGCTGGCCACGACGCTTGCTGCGGTCGCGTGGATGCCGATTCCCCACCAAGTGCCTGCGCCCGTGGTTCTTGAATATGCGGACGCGGAACGCGTTTACGTAACGATCGACGGCTTGCTCGCCGAGGCGGTGTCTGTCGGCACGCTCGTACAACCGGGCGATCCGCTTGCGCGGCTGGAAAACCCGCAGGTACTATTGGATTTAACCCGACTGACAAGCGAACGTGATCAACAGCGTCTACGCGTCTCGAATCTGAACGCCCGCCGCTTGCAAGGCGGCACGAGCGGAGCGGAGCTTCCCGCGGCGCAAGCATCGCTCGACGACCTGGAGCGGAGGCTCCAACAAACGACGCGCGATGCCGAACGGCTGTCGCTGGTTGCGTCGCGCGGGGGCACGGTGCTTCCACCACCGAACGTGCCGCGCGCACCGGCCGAGGGACAGGCCCTGCCCCGGTGGTCCGGCACGCCGCTCGATCCGGAAAACCGCGGAGCCTCGCTGGAAACCGGCACCCTGGTCTGTCTGGTAGGCGATCCGGATCGGTTCGAAGCGGTGCTCCACATCGACGAACGCGACGTGGAACTGGTGCAGGCCGGCCAGCGCGTGGCCATCCGTCTGGATCATCTCCCGGACCGCGTGCTCACGGGCTCCATCGTCGAGATAGCCCGACTCGATCTGGAAGTAATGCCGCGTGAACTCGCGGCGGCGGGCGACCTGCCCGCGAGAAAAGAAAGCCGCGATCTCACGCGGCCGCTCGACACCTGGTATCAAGCGCGCGTCGCGTTCGACGAACCGCCCAAACACCTGGTTGCGCGGATGCACGGCCGGGCTAAGATCGAAGTGGCGGCGCAGTCGGCCGGAGCGCGCTTCTGGCGATGGTTGAAGCAGACGTTTCGCGGGTGAAGGCCCCCGATCCCCACGCTTGCTAAACCTACGACCGTCGAGATTAGGGAATGATGTAGACCACGGCCGTGATGGCCGCGGCTTCGATCAACGCGGCGTCCAAATCCAAGCGGCGGTTGCCATAGCCCGGCAACGGACAATCGCCCGGTCTGCTGAAACCGTTGGAACACTCGCAGGAGCGCGGCGGGCGGCGCGTCATCTTGTACGGCAACGCGGCGATCGAACCGAAGAATCTCACACCCGAGAGGCCCGTTTGCAGGCAGCCAGCATTCTTGCCATAGCGCTCAAGCCCGATGTCCTCGAAGTACAAAGGGCGGTAACAGATCGTCCAGGGCGTATAGGAGCACAGTACGTCGGCCGGCTCGCCACTGGGAAAGGTCTCGTCGATCACCGGTTGTCCGGCGAATCGCTCGGCGCCGCGATCCTCGGGCATTTCGCCCGCGGTGGGCCGGATGTCGACCTGAACATCGAGAATGTCGCGATTGAAGCGGTCGAGATTGGTTTCGTCTTCCGCTCGTGGCTTGAAACTGCCAGGCACGGACGGCGCGGGAGCGGGAATTTCTTCGCTCGCGCCGAGTGCCTCGGCCGAATCGTACCCTTCGAGCGCGGGGGCGTCGATCGCGGTTTCACGAGCCCGAATAGCGACCGTGCTAATCGGAAGTTGCGCCGCGGCGATACTCGCAGGGCCCGGGCTATCGACCGGCAGCACATCGTCCGATGCGATCACGTCGGCGAGTCCCGTGGGCGGCGCCGTGGCGCGTATTCCCGAGGCGCAGCCCGAGCAGGCGGCAGCCGACAGCAGAAAAACCAGGGTAAGGCATCGCATGGCAAAAGACCCCGCGGAACACCGCTTGGAACGTCCGGGCAAAGACCGGCCCAGCGACGGATATCTGTCGTTTTCGTCGCGGTGAAATCGGCGCCTCTAGGATTTTCGATTCAACCGGCAGGATCGCCGCAGGCAATAAAATCGACCCAAAACACCGAGAACCACAGCATTCGGCCATGACCGCCCAATTTACGGCCATCTCGGGCTTGGCGAAGTTTGACGGTCGCGAGAGCTGCTAGAAATAATGGGTTCTTGGCCCGATGTTGGTGCCCCTTCCTTCTTCTCCGCGCGGCGCGGCCAGGAAACACGTGCATGCCAGCTCGTCGAGTGCTAGCAAATTTGGGTTCCGCCTTGCGCAACGGGTGGCGCGTTCGCCCAACTGTTCCGGCCCCGGCGGATGGTGTTGGCCAGCTTGAGTTGCGACCTCTGGAAGAACGGCGCGTGCTCTCGGCAAGCGCCGCCCTGGCAATGGCTCAGGCGCTGGCGGCCAGCGGGATCGAGCAGATCGAACAAACCGCCAAGAGCGCCGATCCGGCCACGCCGCTGGGCACCGACACCGCCACCCACGAACCGATCGATCCGGGCGATCGCGTCGTCAGCGGCAATCCGCCGGCAAGTGAGAACGGGACGCCGGGGACGAAAGGTCCCGCGGCGGAGAACCTGACCGAAAGCGAGAATCGTAGCGTCACGCCGCTCGGCGAATCGGACGTCGCGGCGGGCGTCGAGATGCCGCTGGTCGCGCCGCTCGCTACGCAAGCGACGGAGCAAGCGTGGCTTGCCCTCACGGTCGTCGGCGATCAACAGACCAGCGAAGGCGCGACACTGGCGATTCAAGACCTCGGCAAATTCACCGATCCGCAACTGCTCTCGGACACTTATTACTATACGATCGACTGGGGCGACGGCCGGCCGGGCGATTCCGGCTTTGCCACCATCGACGATTTTGGAGGCGATGGCATTCCGCGCACCGGCTCATTCGACGGAGCGCACATTTATGCGGACAACGGAAACTACACCGTCACGGTGACGATCGCCGCGTATTACGAAGGCGAAGGCTTTGGCTACGCCGAGAGCGCGCAGTTCAGCGTGAACGTCGTCAACGTGGCGCCGACGCTGACCGTGGTTCCCAACCAGGTAACAACCGAAGGCGCACTGCTGTCGATCACCGACCTGGGCAAATTCAGCGACCCCGGCTTCGACAATCCGCTGAACGTCGGCGGCGAGATTAACGAGCGCTTCACCTACGCGATCAACTGGGGCGACGGCTCGCCCGTGCAATCGGGGTCGGCCACGATCGACGTAGCCGGTGGTCCCGGTACGCCCACGCAAGGCTCGTTCGATGGCAGCCACATCTACGCCGACAACGGCGTGTACACCGTGACCGTGACCCTGACCGACGACGATGGCGGCATCGCCGTGCAAACCTTCGAGGTGCGGGTGAACAATGTCGCCCCGACGCTAAGCGTGGCGCCTAACCAGGTGACCACGGAAGGCACACTGCTGTCGATCGCGAATCTGGGTGTCATCACCGACCCGGGCTTCGACAATCCGTTGAACGTCGGTGGCGAGGTGAGTGAAAAGTTTACCTACGCGATCAATTGGGGCGATGGCACGCCCGTGCAGAGCGGGCCGGTGACCATCGACGCGCCGGGCGGGCCGGGCACGCCCACCAGCGGCTCGTTCGATGGCAGCCACATCTACGCCGACAACGGCGTGTACACCGTCACCGTCACCGTCATCGACGACGACGGCGGCATCGCCGTGCAAACGTTTCAGGTCGTGGTCCACAATGTCGCGCCGGTGCTCACGGTCGCGCCCGATCAGATCGTCAACGAAGGCGCGCTGCTCACAATCACCAACATCGGCCAGTTCACTGATCCGGGCTTCGACAACCCGTTGAACGTCGGCGGCGAAGTGAGCGAGAAGTTCACTTATTCGATCGACTGGGGCGATGGCACGCCGATTCAATCCGGGCCGGCCACGATCGACATCCCCGGCGGGCCGGGCACGCCCACCAGCGGCTCGTTCGACGGCAGCCACATCTACGCCGACAACGGCGTGTACACCGTGACCGTCACCGTCATCGACGACGACGGCGGTGCGACGGCACAGACGTTCAAGGTAACGGTGAATAACGTCGCCCCGACACTCGTCGTCCCCGGGGATCAGGTCGCCGACGAAGGGCAACTCCTCTCGCTCCCCAACATCGGCCAGTTTACCGACCCCGGCTTCGACAACCCGTTGAACGTCGGCGGCGAAACCACCGAACGATTTACCTATTCGATCGACTGGGGCGATGGCACGCCGATTCAATCCGGGCCGGCCACGATCGATATCCCCGGCGGACCGGGATTGGCGACCAGCGGCTCGTTCGACGGGGCGCACACTTACCTGGCGCCCGGCACGTACACGGTGACTGTTTCCGTGTTTGACGATGACGGTGGCGTGGCTCGGGCGCAGTTTCGCGTCACGGTACGCGAGACTGCGCTCATCGTGGTGGCCGGGCCGAATCACGTGATCGACGAAGGCTCGCTGCTCTCGGTCACGGATATCGGCAAGTTCATCGATCCGCGCGGCGGCGGAGGACCCTATACGTTCTCGATCGACTGGGGCGACGGTCGCCCGGCCGATGGCGGAATCGCCACGATCGACAGCGGCGGCGATGGCACGGCCCAAGGTTCGTTCGACGGCAGCCACGTCTATGCCGACAATGGCATCTATAACGTGACACTCAAGGTCACGGCGGCCGACGGGCGCACCTCGCTCGCCACGCTGCAAGTGCAGGTCAACAATATTGCGCCGACCTTGATCGTGGGTGGCGATATCACGATTCCGCTCGGCGATTTTCTGAACATCAACGATATCGGAATCTTCGACGATCCGGCATTCGACAACCTGTTGAACGTCGGCGGCGAAACGACCGAGCGATTCACCTTCAGCGTAAACTGGGGCGATGGCACGCCCAACAGCGCGGGACCTGCGACGATCGATGTGCCAGGTGCGGTCGGCCTGCGAACCGCCGGTTCGTTTGACGCCTCGCATCTGTACGCAGCGCCGGGCAACTACACGGTCACCGTAACCGTGGCCGACGACGACGGCGGCGTCGCCGTGGGCACGTTCAACATAACCGTATTCATCTTGCGTCCCACTGTGACGGGACTTCCGCCGGGCGGCGGAGGCGGCGGAACCGTTGTCCCACCCCCGCAAATAGCCTACGGCGATCTGCGTCTGGCTCATTACGACAAAATCATCCGCCACGAGGAGCCGGGCCTGCGGGCCGCCTCCGTCGCGGGGGCCGAACCGCGGTTAGTGCTTCGCGTAGTTACGCCCGATGGCGAGGAGGATCGCACGGGCGAGCAACCGCTCGACGACCTGCCGCTCGAT
>CAZRCI010000007.1:185109-185598 GCA_964598535.1 uncultured Planctomycetaceae bacterium
TCTGCGGGCGCTATTCCGGCGTTTGCCCGACGGTCACTACCGCATCTATCAGATTCAGCCCGACGGAATCGAGCGGCAGGTCGTCGACGTGGTCGTGCAGCAGGGTCGAGCGACGGAGTTGGAAGAAACGGTCGTGCCGGCGGCCGCCACCAAGACCTCGGAACAACCCGCCACTGCGCCGACGTCGAGCGAGCCGCCCGCGACAGTGCCCGCGACAAATGAAACGAGCCGGCGAGCGGCGCCGCTGCCGGTCGATGGTTCGCCCGCCGAGCAACAACTGTCCGCGGCGGGCCTTGGATTGGCACTGCCCTTGCGGCGTGTGCGCAACCGATTGCGCATGAAACCGGCGGAACCGCTGCCGTTGACCAAGGCCCATCGAATTTTGCGTCGCAGATAAGGTCCCCCCATGCAGATTTGCCCCGGATGTAAAGCGATTCTTAAAGAGCCAGACGCGGACGGTAAATGTCCGCAGTGCGGACACGCGATCAG
>CAZRCI010000008.1:0-156632 GCA_964598535.1 uncultured Planctomycetaceae bacterium
CGCGTTCTCGAACGCGGCGCGGGTCATGATGTCCCGCGGCTTGAGATCGGCTTCCAGCAGCTTCAGAATCTGGGCGCCCGCTTCGCGACATTCCTTGATCTTGTCGGGATCTTCCGCGGGGATCGAAGAGCTATACGGAAGCGACATGCCGAGCGCTTCGATCGCGCTGGCCATCGTGTTGGCGGTGTACATGCCGCCGCAGGCGCCGGCGCCGGGACAGGAGTGCCGCACGATCGCCTGACGGGTCTTCTCGTCGATCGAACCGGCGAGCGCCTGACCGTAACACTGGAAGGCGGAAACGATGTCGAGTTTATCGTCGCCGGCTCGCTTGCCCGCGCGAATCGTGCCGCCGTAGACCATGATCGCGGGGCGATTCAGCCGCCCCATCGCCATCAGGCAGCCCGGCATGTTCTTGTCGCAACCGGGCAGCGCGACGAGGGCGTCGTACCATTGACCGCCCATGACGGTTTCGATCGAGTCGGCGATCAGGTCGCGGGACTGGAGGGAGAAGCTCATCCCCTCGGTGCCCATGGAGATGCCGTCGCTCACGCCGATGGTGTTGAACCGCATCCCGACCATGCCGGCGCCGACGACGCCTTCCTTGACGTACTCCGCCAGCTTGTTGAGGTGCATGTTGCAGGTGTTGCCCTCGTACCAGACGCTGGCGATGCCGACTTGCGGCTTGTCCATGTCCTCGCGCGTCATACCGGTGCCGTAGAGCATGGCCTGGCTGGCGCCTTGGCTCTTGGGTTGCGTGATCCGCGAACTGTACTTATTGAGGGCCATCGATCGACTCACTCTGTGGGAAAAAGCCGGGAAAAACGAAACCGCCAGATATAGTCCAACCGAGGCGGCTTTGCAAACGTCGACAGCCGTTGCACAGCGCGGGTTCGCACAGAAAATGCAAGCTATAAGCACGCAGCGCCCGCCGCGCGCCGCTATTGGGCCGGAACGACCTTGACCTCGGGCGGTCCGGCCTGGGCCATGCCCGCCAATCCCGGCCCAAGCTGCGAGATGTTGATGTAGATGTGCCGCCCGCCGTTTTCCTTGGCGAGCGATTCCAGCGCGCTCTTCGTTCCCGGATTGAACACGAACTGAATGACGTTGATTCTCGCCCGGCCCTTGTTCAGCTTGCGCAGATGGGCCAATTCGTCCGGCGAGGGATCGTCCTTCTCTTCGCCATCGGTGAGCAGGTAGATCACATCGGGCTTCATGCGGATCGCCGCTTCGAGCGGCGGCACGTGCCGCGTCTGCCCGTCGCCATAGACGGTATTGATGAACCCCAGGGCGCGCTTGCGGTTGTTTTGGGTCATCGTGATCAGACCGCGCTGCGCGCCGCGCCCGCCCGGATCGAAGACCCAGGACTCGTGGTTGTAGAAAATAATGTGGAACCGATTGCCGACGTTGAGGTCTTCCAGGCTTTTCACGAGCTCGGCCTTAGCGGCCACGAGCGGCGTGATGCTGAACACCGTCTGGCCTTCCGAGGTATAGGCGAACGTCGAGTTCATGCTCTGCGAGCGGTCGAACACATAGACGAAGTTCTGGGCCTCTTCCACGAGGCCGAAGATCGCCGTTCTGGCCGAGTCTCCGTTCCCCAGCCCGACGCCATCGCCAATCCCGTCACCGGTGCCGGAACCCTCGCCGTTGCCGCTTCCGTGGCCGCCACCGTCGCCCTCGCCGCTGCCGGCCAAACGCAGGACCTCGGGCCCGGCGAGCGGCTCCATGAATTCGATGGTTTGAGGCGCTTCGAGCGCGGGCGCCGTAAGCTCGCCAAAATCGACCTGGGGGGCGTCGGCGATTTGCTGACTGCCCAATTCGGCGGGCATCTCGAGCGAGCTGGACATCAAGTCATCGCCATTTTCGCCCCCAGGAGTGCCCGAGGCCTCGAGCTGAATGCCTTTGCTGCCGCCGCCGCCGCCGTTGCTCCCCACGACAAACACGGCCAATAGCAGCACAAGTGCCAAATGCACCACCAGCGATACCAGCCAACTTGGCAAGTATTCGAGGAACAACTCGCCCGAGAATTCCTCGAGCTCGTCATTCTCGGGCGCAACAGCACCGTGCTGCTCGGGCATTATGATGGCACGAGACATATCGATAGATACCGAAACGACGAAAAGACTAACTGCTCTCTGTTCCGCAACGTGAGCCCGGCAGATGGGGGGCCTCTTCAACAAAAGGCCGGGCTGTCGTCGCCGCTTCTGGATCTTATTTTCGCGCAGAGTGGCGAGGAAAGCAAGCTTTTGCGGCTACCGATGGTTGCGTAATTTAGTCCGACAGGCCGTGTAACCGGACCTTACCGTTGCCCCGCGTGCCGGCGGCCCCGCCGGTTGATTTCGGGGGATTCGGGGGTCGGTCGCTGCTGTTTCTGGACATCGTTAGCAGCCTGTTGGAATAGGCGATCGGGTGGCTTATTTCGACCTCGCCGGGTACGAAGCGGTGCTTCCGCACGGCTCGCAAAATAACGACTTAGGTCGCTATTTAAGATCGCGTTAGGGGGTGGTTCCGCGGCTGATGCGACGGCTAAACCAGAGAATCAGAATGGCTCCCAGGATCGACATGAGATAGCTCGACGGTTCGTATTCGCCCCCGGTGAGCAGGTGCGTGATCATGCCGCCGACGATGGAGCCGACGATGCCCAGCACCATCGTCGTCAGGCAGCCGAGCCGCTGCTGCCCTGGCCAAAGCAAGCGGGCGATGCCTCCCACGACGAGGCCGAAAATAATCCAGCCAAACAGCTCGGTGATTCCCATCGCCACGGCCTCCCGTAAAGGTTTCAGGAGCTACTTCGGGATACGACGTTCGAGCGATCGTCGGGGTTTGTGGCCCGCCCCGCGGCCGCAGCAAATGCCTACAACTGCCAGCCGATGAACGCCAGCAGGAGCATGATCAGAAACATGAAACCAGAGATCATCAGCGCCAGCCGTCCGGCATGAATCAGGATCGGAATCATGCGTTCATGATGCGTCGCGGCATAAACCAGGCTGATCGCGGCGATCAGCGGCGGGGCATACCACAGCATGTTCACATTGGCCAGTAGAAAGGGCGTCATCACAGAAAAATCTCGTCGCAGGGCTGGTAGGCAGGACGCGGTTAACCGTCCGCCGGCGGCTCACCCGGCGGTGGTCCGTCGTCGGGGGACTTCTTTCGCCGGTCTTCTTCGTCGATGGGTACCGGCCCCCCCCAGGCATCGTAAATCGCCAGGACGTTCAGCAGACCCGCGATCATCGTGTACACGGTGCCGAGCTCGAAGTATTTGTTCAGGTTGCGATACCATTCGTTAAGTTCTTGGGGGCTGGCCGGCGGGGCCATGATTCCGCCCATCAGCGGCGCGCGGCCGCTACGAACGAGATAGTTTTGCACGAGCGCCGGCAGCGCCGGGACGCCCACGCCCACCTGGCACAAGAACGGGAGCCGCTTGTCCCAGTCCTTCCACGAGGCGTAGACCGCGTGTCCGCCACTGCAAAACAACCCAAAGAAAAACGTGCTCAGGATGCAGACCATGAACAGAATGCCCTTGGCCGTGCGTCGCTGATAGAGGTGCCCTAGCCCCGGCACGAGCCAGGCCAGCAGCGCCGCAAACGCAGGATCTTTCAGTTCGATGGTCTCTTCCGCGTCACCAGAAGAGATGCTAACGGCTTTAGACACGCGCTAAGACTCCACGTTAATAGATGCTTCGCGCACCCATAGAAAGAACCGCGAAAGGCAAAGGGGACGCGTGCCATTCTAAACGCCCGCCGCACTTCCGGCCAGATCGAGCCGCCACGGGTAGTGTCCTAAGAGTGTGTTGCCGGAGGTGGCACGGCCCTGAGGAACGAAGGGCGTGCTCGAATGACCATGATTTTCCGAGTCAACTTCAGCACGCCCACGCTGCGCTCTGAGCGTGCCACACAGGCATTCCCTTCCAGCAACACACTCTTAGGACACCACCCCGCCACGCGTGTCGCCGTTCGGACCCTCGCCGCCGAACGATAGCAAGCGGAACCTGACCCGCGCGCCGAGCGCCTTTCCGCGAGACACTGCGCCCGCCGCACCCTTCCTGCTCCATTCGAGCGCCAGGTGCGAATATTGAGTCCGGGGATGAAAATCGCCGCGGAGACGCCCAGGGCCGGGTGCTCAATAAGCCCCACTCGGGACGAAACTGGTATCGACGCCCAGCTCTCGGTAGACGAGCTCGATGAGGTCGGGCTCGATTTGTGCCAGATTCGCTCCCGCGCCACCTATCAGAGCCAGATCGGCCAGTTGCTTGACGCGGCGGGGGATGCCGCCGCTGAGGTCGTGGATCCGCCGGATTGCGGCCTCGCTGAAGATTGGCGTCGAGCGTCCGGCCTGGGCCAGCGATTTCTTCAGCATCTCGGCCGTGTCGTCCAATTCCCAGCCTTGCAGGTCGACGCGCAGCTCGGCCAGTTCGAGCAGTCGAGCGCCGAGCCGCCCGAGCCGCTCGGGATGGGCCGCGACGATGAGCGTCAGACCCGCGTCGTGCGTCTGGTTGAAGAGTGCCAGGCGGGCGATTTCACCCAGCACCTCGGGCGTGGCTTCGTCCGCGTCGTCCAGCAGGAGCACGGTCGACAATTGCTGGAAGCGGTTGGCGATCAAATGATCGTCGATCTCCCTGTGCAACACCGCTTCGCTGGCCGTGCGGCGCGATTCGATGCCCAGTTCGCCGGCGAGCTGCCACAGCAGCTCGCGCCGCCCGATGCCCAGCAGTCCGAGCAGAGCCCGTTCGTGCTTCGTTTTGTTGAGCTCGGTGGCGAAGACCTCGAGCAGCAGCGACTTGCCGGTGCCCGGTTCTCCGAGCACAAGCCCCAACGTGCGGCGCTCGTCGACCAGGAAGTGTAGCCGGGCGAGCGCTTCGTCCTGCGCCGGGCCACGATGAAACGCTCGTGAATCGAGACGCCCCCGAAACGGCGACTGCGAAAGTCCCCAATAAGCTTGATACATCGGTAGACCGTTCTCGAATGAGCGCGCAAAGCTAGCAGATACGGCGAATTCCGCACCTTGATCATCTTCGGTAGAATGCGCGGGACCGCTTGAGTCAAACACACGTGGCTCAGTGGCTCCGCCGGCCGCGCGGCGCCCCTCGCTTCCATAACTTCTGTTAGCAATCAGTCCCTATGGCCGACCGCTATTTCGTCGACGCGCCGATCACCGGCCTCACGGCGCGCCTCGTTGGCCACGAGGCGCACCATCTCGCTCACGTGATGCGGGCAAAACCCGGCACTGAAGTCACGCTGTTCGACGGATCCGGCGCCGAGTTCTCCGCTCGCGTCGCGCGCGTCGGGCGCAGCGAGATCGAGCTTGCGGTGTTCGACCGCCGAGAGGTCGAGCGCGAAGCTGCACGTGCGATCACGATCGGCGTTGCCCTGCCCAAGGGCGATCGGCCGCGGTGGCTCGTGGAGAAAGCCACGGAGCTAGGCGTCGCGCGCGTCGTGCCGCTCGTTACCGAACGGAGCAATCAGCGCGAGTCCCGCGCCGCGCTCGACAAGCTGCACCGCACGGTTATCGAGGCCAGCAAACAGTGCGGCCGCAATCGGCTGCTGGAGCTTACCGAGCCCGTTTCACTCGCCGAATACCTGGCCGCGGAGCCCGCATCGAACGTGCGACTCGTTGCCCATCCGTTAGAAAAGGTGGCAGGATCTATTTCGGAAAATGGACGCCTGGAACGGCTGTCCGAGGCCGGCGCCGCGAGCCTTGCCGTGGGGCCAGAAGGCGGCTTCACCGAGCGCGAACTCGACGAGGCCCGGCAACTCGGTTGGCAGACGGTCGACCTGGGCGCCCGAATCCTGCGCGTCGAGACCGCGGCCCTGGCGCTGGTTGCCAGGCTGCTTTAAACGCTCGGAGCGTGGCGTCCGCGAACCTGTTGGCTAGAGCATGCTCGGCGAAGGGTTGTGATCGACCGACTCGGGGTTGTCTGCCGTCTCAGACGCGGCCGCGAAGCTCCAGGTCTGGCAACCGACCAGCGAGCTGCCTTGTTCGAACTTCGATTTGCCGTCGGACTCCGAGAGCGTTGCCCAGCGAACATAGGCCAAAAGCTGTTGTTCCGAGTCGAACGTGGCGACGAGCTTCTTTTCGCCGCCGATCTTCGCGCCATAAAGATAGTACATGAGCGTTGGTCCTCTGCTGTCTGGATTCGTGCAAGTCGCCGTCAGCGCGATTCCTTTTCGGCTTTCTCCGCGGGGCTGCCGATTGCTTCCGCGTCGTCTGGTTTCATCGGTGGTATTTCTTGGCCTTTGGGAATGATCTTGCCCCACATCTCGCCGCCGTGGGTCTTGCCGCTCCAGGTGCCGGCGTACGAATCGCCATAGAACAGCACTCGCGCGGAATAGGTGCCCAGGCCCGGAAACGCCACGTTCGTTACCGTGATCACCGGGGTATCGCCCGCCCATTTTACCGGCAGCGCCAGGGGAATTTTCACATCCTTGTCGCCATATTGAATTCGCGCCTCAAATTGCCAAAATCCGCTGGGCAGCTTCTTGACGTTCCCCATCGTGTAGCGGTCTTGCGCCAGCGGTTTGCCGTCGTTCAGATCGCTGACGGTGAACTGCCCGACGAGCGTCGCGCCCGTGAGCTTTTCGGAAAACTGTCTTTCGAGCTCTTCCTGGCTGGGCTCGGCGTCTCGGGCTGCGGCGCCAGTGGGGGCCTCTTCTTGGGCCTGCGCGGTGATCGGAGCCCACAGCAACGCCGCCATTGCAATCGTCAACAGTCGTTTCATGGTCGCCTCCGTTGGATGGATGAATGTCGTCGATGTCCCGGGTCGTGGGACGTGGCGTTCACGTCCGCCAGGTTCGCAGCACGACCCCCTGCACATCGTAAACGCGTCCCTCGTCGCCGGGTTGCTGGGGGGGTGAGACGATCCAGTCCCAGCGATTGCGCGCCACGGACACGAAACGGTCGTCGAGGTAGTCGGTAATATACCGGCTGCGCAGCATGCGGTAGGTGCCCGCGGTCTCCCATTTTCCCTCGGGAGTTCCTTGGACGTAGCACATCTGCGTCGAGTCGGAGAGATAGATGAACCCGCCCGGCGCGACGCGCTCGGCCAGATTGTCGATGAATTTCTGTTCCATCCGCCGCGCCATGGTGTACAGCGCCGAGGTCCAGCGCACGCTGTCGTCGAGCAGCTTGACTTGCCCGGCGAATCGCTTCTCGAAAGCTTCCCGGGCGCGGTGCAAAAGGGCAAAGTGCAGTTGGCTGAGCACGCACGAGGCGACGATAAAATCGTACTTTTCCTGGAAGGGCATTCCGGCCACGAGCGAAGTGTCCAGCAGATGCGCCATCGGTTCGAGCGCGGCGTCGGCCGTGCCGCTGGCCTGCATCACGTCGTCCAGCCGCGCGAGTAGGCTTTCGGTCACGCTCGTCAGATCGGCGACCTCGATTTTGAGCTTTGCCCGCTCGGCGTCGCTCAGGCCGGCAGCCGTTAGCCCTTCTTGAAGCACGTTGTTGTCGACGTCGTTAACGGTGATCGCCGAGAATCGCTGGGTCAATTCCTTCAGCGGAATCTCGGCGCAGTGTCCGGCTCCCAGGATGAGCGTACTTCCCGGTTGGGCCCACTCGGCCGCCGCCAGGATCAATTCGCGGCTGGCGGCCACCTGTTGGCAGGGCACCGGCTCGTGCACGTAAGGGCCTGGTTCGATGTTGGCCGGTTGGTAAAGCTTGCGCAGGTCCATGGCATTGCTCGCTTGTCAATCTTCAGGCGTTGTCTCGATTTCGCGCGTTGACTCCCGAGCCAGCGCGTACCAATCCACTTCCGGCTCGAATTTGTCGGCCTCAAAGAATAGCTCAGACAGCAGCGGGGCGACCGCATGGCGGCGAATTTCCGCGGCATTCCGGGCCGCGCTGTCGTCGGCGATGGCCGATGTTCGGTTCAATACGATGCCGGCAACGTCCAGCCCTTCGCGAAAGGCGGCCGCGGTGATCAGCGTTTGTAGCACGTGGTTGATCGTTCCCAGCGCGTTGCGCGCCACGACGATCAGCGGAAAGCCCAGGTCGTAGGCCAGGTCGGCCACGAATTCGTCTTCGCCCAAGGGAGACATCAGCCCGCCGGCGCCTTCGACCAGCACGACGTCGCTCGCCGCCAGCCAGGGTTCGAGGCCGCGCCGCAGCAACTCGGCGTCGAGCCGCCGGCCTTCGGCCTCGGCGGCCAGATGCGGCGCCAACGGCGCGCGAAACCGCTGCGGGCAAACCGCCTCGAGCGTGCCCGGCCGGCCCGCCGCGTTCCATAGGCTGAGGGCGTCGTCCGACACCAGTTGGCCCTCGCGCTCGGTACAGCCGCTGGCCGCGGGTTTGTACACGCCGACCCGATAGCCGTGTTCGACCAGCGCGGCGGCAATACGCGCACCGACGTAGGTCTTGCCTATTTCGGTGTCGGTGCCAGTAATAAATAGTCCGCGGACCCGTTTTCGCGTCATAGCTCTTAAGGTACCATGTCGCCGATGAACAGCACAAACCATGCCCGCCCGCGCTCGGATGTCGGTAACGTAACCATTGCGCTGGTGCAGATGACCGGCCACACGTCGAAGGACCGCAACGTCGAGAAGACGCTCGCGCGAATTGGCGAGGCCGCCGCCGCCGGCGCGAACGTCGTCTGCCTGCAAGAGCTTTTCGCCGGGCAATATCCCTGCCAGAGCGAAGATCACGCGCGCTTCGACGAGGCCGAGCCGATTCCCGGTCCCACGAGCGAGGCCGTGGCCGCCGCCGCGCGCGAGCACGGCGTGGTCGTGGTGGGCTCGTTCTTCGAGCGCCGCGCACCGGGGCTTTATCACAACACGGCCGTCGTCTATGACGCCGACGGCTCGACGGCGGGCGTCTATCGCAAGATGCACATTCCCGACGACCCGTTGTACTATGAAAAGTTTTACTTCACGCCTGGCGACCTGGGCTTCGCGGCGTTCGACACCCGCTATGGCCGCGTCGGCGTCTGCGTCTGCTGGGACCAGTGGTATCCCGAGGCGGCCCGGCTCACGGCGCTGGCCGGCGCGCAGATGATCTTTTATCCCACGGCCATCGGTTGGCTGCCGAACGAAAAAGACGTCTACGGCGCGAGCCAGCACGCGGCCTGGGAAACCATGATGCGCAGCCACGCGATCGCCAACGGCGTGTTCGTCGGCGCGGCCAACCGCACCGGCCACGAGGGCGAGCTCGAGTTCTGGGGCGCCTCGTTCCTCGCCGATCCGAACGGCAACATCGTCGCCCGGGCTTCGCACGACAAGGAAGAAACGCTGCTCGTCGAGTGCGACCTGGCCAAAATCGACACCGTTCGCACGCACTGGCCGTTCTTGCGCGACCGGCGGATCGACGCCTACGGCAACATCATGAAACGCTACGTCGATTGAGCGCCTCTCGGGCTTCCGCCAGTTGGAGGTCGCGCTGAAGGCCGTCGGCGCACGAGCCCATTCCTCTAGCGAGTCGAATCACACACGCATATGCCCACTCCCAAAACACTCGGTTACCGCTGGCCCGCCGAATGGGAGCCGCACGCGGCCACGTGGCTGGCCTGGCCGCACAAGCCGGAAACCTGGCCCGGCAAGTTCGAGCCGATTCCCGGCGTTTGGCAAAAGCTCGTGCGGACATTGGCCCGGTTCGAGCCGGTGCATATTTGCGCCGGCGGCGAAGCCGTGATGGCCGAGGCCCGCCGCCTGGTGGGCGACATTCCCAACGTCACGCTGCATGACATTCCGACGAACGACGTTTGGGCCCGCGATCACGGCCCGATGTTTCTCTCCGGCGGCGAGGCGGGACTCGAGCCGGCGCTCGTCGATTGGGAATACAACGCCTGGGGCGGCAAGTATCCGCCGTTCGATTTGGACAACGCCGTGCCCGGCCAGGTGGCGGCGCTCACCGGACGCCGCGTGTTTTCGCCAGGCATTGTCATGGAAGGCGGAGCGATCGAGAACAACGGCGCCGGTACGATCCTCACCACCGAACCGTGCCTGTTGAATCCGAATCGCAATCCGCGGCTCGACCGCGAGCAGATCGAGCAGTATCTGCGCGATTACGCCTGCGCCGATAAGATCCTGTGGATCGGCGGCAGCGTCGCAGGCGACGACACCGACAGCCACATCGACGAGCTCGCGCGTTTCGTCGGTCCGGCTACCATTGTGGCCGCGCTCGAAAATGATCCCCAGGATGTGAACTACGAACCGCTGCAAGACAACTTCCGCCGGCTACAAACGCTCTCCGACGCCCAGGGGCGGCCGTTCGAGGTGATTCCGATCCCCATGCCCCGGCCGCTCTACTTCGACGACCAGCGGCTACCGGCCTGCTACATGAA
The DNA here is from genome assembly GCA_964598535.1 of uncultured Planctomycetaceae bacterium. GTDB lineage: Bacteria > Planctomycetota > Planctomycetia > Pirellulales > PALSA-1355 > JALHMI01. Next base: position 10,268 of record CAZRCI010000008.1, read on the forward strand.
CTTTTACATCGCCAACGGCGCGGTCATCGTGCCCGTGTTCGACGATCCGTACGATCGCGTAGCGCTCGAGACGCTGGGGCGGCTGTTTCCCGGTCGCGAGATCATCGGCCTCGAGGCCATCGACCTCGTTTGGGGGTTGGGGGCGTTCCACTGCATTACGCAGCAACAACCGGCCGCCGTGTAGCCGTTCTGGCAAAGCTCGTCAGCGCACGAACGTCGTGCCGCGCTACTTTACATAGAAGAGCGCCAACCGCCCGCCGAGCTGCTCGCTCTTGGCGTTCAGCTTGAGCGACTGGCCGAAGCTCACCGGATCGAGCACCAGGAACCGCCACCCGAGCCCGTCGCGCTGCCCGCCGAGCGCCGTGTAGTAGTTCTCGCCTTCGCCGGGGCGGCCCCAGAGCGGATCGAGATCGTCCATCGCCCAGCCATCGACCGGTTGGCCGTCGATCTCCAGGCCCGCCAGGCCCGTGGCCGCGCCCTCGGGCTGTTCGTAGCTCAGTGCGACCCAGCGGCCCGCACCGGTGGCGGCGACGAGCGGCTTGCTCGCCGCGCCCGCCGGTTCGTAGATTCCTCGCAGCCGCATCCGGGCGGCGTAGTCCGCGCGATTGGCATCCGTGGCCCGATCGACACTCATCGAGAAGCCGACGCCGTCGATCTTTTCGGCGCCGCGATTGCGTGCCGCGACGACCAGTCCCTTCCCGTACGGCATTGCCAGCATGTTCGCATAGCCGTCCTGCTGCGTTTGAACCATCGTGTTGAAATTCTTCGATTTCTCGCCCGCAAACGCGGGAAATACGAATCGCGCGGGCGCCGCGATCGCCGGCAGCGATTCGCCATCGAGGGTGACTTCAATCCACAAGTTGTCGTTTTGCAGCGTTTGCGGATTGGCGTGCAACCGCAGCCAGCTCACAAGCCCCGCGCCCTCGAGTCGAGCCAGCTCGACGGTCGTGCCGGGTTCGATGGCGCGCGGATCCACGGCGACACGCTCGTAGATCTCGGCCTCGCGGAGCTTGCCTCCTTGCACGCCTTGATGTCGGTAGGCGATCGATTCGAGCAGTCCGCGCGGGATGCCCGGCCGTTCGACCGCGTAGCTCTCAACGATGAAGTCCGCGGGAAGCGTCACATAGTTCAATTGGTAACGCACGTCCAGGGGCTCGCTCACAACAACCTTCAGGCTCTTGGCATACGGCAGGCACATCAGCGTGGGATGCTGCTCGTGTGCCACGCCCGGCACGTGCTCGAACAGATGTTCCGCCGCGCAGTCGATGCGCGGCGCTGTTTCGCCATCGAAATAGAATTTCAGCCGGCCGGCCGGAAACTCCTGCCAACAGCGCACCAGCGCGCCGGGACCGGTGAGCTCGGCCAGCACGTGCTCGCCGCCCTTGGGCGTCGTGCGGCTGCTCGTGGCCGACGTGATGCCGTCTTCGCGCGAGAGCCGCTCGGTGTTCATCAGGCGATCGAGCACGGCGTACGCGCCCGGCTCTTTCGAGGGCGCATACCAGGCGTCGAGCCCGAGCCCCTCGGGCGCTTCGAGCACGTAGATCTCGCGGAAGCGAACTTTGCCGCCGTGATCTTGCAGCCCCAGCCAGCCTTTCAAATGCCGATGTCTCACTTCGGGAAGTTTCACGGTGTTCGATTGCTGCACGAGCTGACCGTTCACCCAGGCGGTGACCATGCGGCCGTCGGTCTTGATCACGACGCGGTTCCACTCGCCCGACTTATCGGCCCGCGTGAGCGGCGGCAGATTGCCATAGATCGCCATCGTGCTGTCTTTCACCAGCCCGGGCCGATCGAGAATCTGAAGCTCCATGCCGTCGCCCGAGGGCCAGCCGCCGGTGGCGGTGCGAATCGCCACGCCGGAGTTGCCCCCCTTGGAGATCGTGTACTCGAACGACCAGGTGAAGTTGGCGTATTCGCCGTTCGTGCGCAGATAGTGCAGTCCCGTGTGGAAGGGAAGAGGAAGAATGTGCCCGTCCTCGACTTTCCAGTTGCCTTTGTCGTTGTTGACGTGCCAGCCTTCCAGATCGCGGCCATTGAACAGCGAGTTGCCGCGCGGCTCTTCGAGCGTCAGGTTCGCGAGCGAGGCTTCGCCCCCGCGCACGGCGAGCGCCAGGCCGAAGCGGCGGTTGCGATCGATCTCCACTTCGCTCACGACGCGGCCGTCGACGAGCACGCTAAGCTGGCCGCCGAAACGCCGGATCTCGGTCTTGTGCGGGCTCTCGCCGCCAGTGGCTTCCAGCGTCGATCCGGCCGCGAGTGACGTTTCGCCGTCGTGAACCGCGCCGCAGCCGTCGCCCTCGGCGAGCGTGATCGACAACCCCGCGCCCGCGGGCACGTCCGGCAGACCGATGGACCAGGCGCCGCCGTCGCGCGCGGACCACTCGAGCCGCAGCGCGAAGTCGCCCAGGGTCCAGCCGGAGAGCAGCCGCGTCGACTGCGCGTTGCCGGTCAAGCGGCCATCGCTGATGACCCAGCGAGCGGGCGGTTCGGACCCATGTTCCCAGCCGGCCAGGCTATCGGCCATCAGCAGGTTGTTGGCGGCCGATTGAGCGCGGGCGGCCTGAGCGACCAGCGCGAGCGAAGCAACAAGCACACAAATTCGCCGCAGATTCATCAGAGAAGTACCTCAGAGCTTGATTCAGCGCGAAGCCGTTCGCAGGTCGTTAGTATTTACAGATCACGCCCGATGCTAGAACCCCAGGAACTCTTCGAGCGCATCGCGCATCACCTGGGGATCGGCGTCTTTTCCGGTCCAGATGTGAAATCCGATTACCGCCTGGTTCACGAGCATTCCCAGACCGTCGAGCGTCTGACAGCCGCGTTCCTTGGCGTCGCGCAAGAGCCGCGTTTCCGGCGGATTGAAGATCACGTCGGCCACGATCATGTCCGATTCCAGGGTATCGACGGCCAGCGGAACCCGCGCCGCGCCGTCGCTCAGCCCGATCGACGTGGCGTTGATGATCACGTCGGTCTCCGGCGGCACGCGATAGTCGCCTTCCCAGCGTATGAATTGGGTGGGGACGTTCACTTTATCGTTGATCAGCGCGGCCAGTTCCTGCCCGCGCGTTTCGTCGCGGTTGACGATCGTCATCGTGCTCGCGCCATTGAGCGCCACCTCGACCGCGATCGCCCGAGCCGCTCCGCCGGCGCCAAGAATAATGACGTTCTTGCCGGCCGGATCGGTGAGTTCCTTGAGCGACTGCACGAAACCTTTGCCGTCGGTATTTTCGCCTACCAGCTCATCGCCCACGCGGTTGACGCAATTCACGGCGCCCATCAACGCGGCGGCTTCGCTCGTGCGGTCGAGGTATTGAATCACCTCGACCTTGTGCGGAATTGTCAGGTTGCAGCCGCGAAAGCACATCGCCCGCATGCCGCGGATCGCATCGCCCAGGTTCTCGGGCGCGACTTCGAGCGTCAGGTAGCGCCAATCGAGCCCGACCTGCGCAAAGGCCTTCTCCATCATGTACTGCGTGGGGTTGCCGGCCACGGGCTGGCCGAACACGGCGACAATTTCTTGAATCGCAGGGTGGGTCACGGGAGGCAGCGTCCTCGAGGCGGGGTACGAGATCAGCGGATCGAGCGGCGCGGAGACAGCCGCCCGACGGTGTCTATCTTGATCGACCGCCGAGGCGAATGCAACGCCCTGCCGGCGGTTGCCGCATGCCGCAGATCCTCGCAAATTCCAAGGGAAACGAGCGCCATCTGTGAGGGCAAGTTCTTCGACATCCAGAGCGGTTCCCCAGGAACTCTCCGCGCCCGCTATGGCAACCAGACCGTGGCGGCTCGCTGCGTCTCGCCGGCCGAGCCAACGCGGCGAGCCTTGATCCGCACGTACGGCGCGACATAGCCGCTGCGATGCGCAAAGGTGCCTTTGGCCGCCGCCTGATCGGCATGCACCGGTTCGATGAGATCCTCGATCACGAATCCCGCCCGGCACATGCCGCCGAGCAACTCCTCCCAGCGGTGCAGGAACTCGAGCGTGCCGGCCTCGCGATGCGAGCTGCCTTCGACCGCCGGTAGTGGGCCGGCGCGATAGTACGGTTCGGCCAACTCATAACCCCGTGCGCTCGGCTCGACGGTCGTTTGCAAACTGGTGGGCGTTTTATGCTGGCTGATATAAAGTCCTCCGGCCGTCAGCACGCGCGCCACCTCGACGAACACGGGCCGCACGTCGGGCACATAACAGGTGCTCACCGGATGGATTACCAGATCGAAGGTCGCCGCCGCCAGCGCCGAGAGATCATCCATCGACGCCTCCACGGTCCGCACCGCAAGCCCGCGTTCGGCGGCCACCTCGCGATCGATGGCCAGCATCGCGCCGCTGATGTCGACGACGGTGACCACTCCGCCGGCCGCGGCATACAGCGCGCTTTGCCGCCCGCCGCCCGCCGCCAGGCACAGCACGCGCTGCCCACGAATGCTTCCGCCAAGCCAGCCCGAGGGATCGACCGCGGCCAGCGGATCGCGAAACTCCTCGTCGGGCGCGGGCTTGGTGAACCGTTCGCCGCGATGCGCGCGGCGGTCCCAAGCCTGACGGTTATGTTCGTGCGGAGAGCTCATCCGCTCGATTGAACGTCGAGTCGGCATGGCTTGTCAATCGCCGCCAGCTCGGAAGCTCGTTCAGAACGGGGCAAAATTCATTTTCTAGCCGCGCCGTTTGCGACGCGCCACGACCAGCGCCGCCGCGCCGGTGAGCAAGAGCGCCCAGGTACCCGGCTCCGGCACTTGGAACATCGACGCGGGATACAATCCCTGCCAGTTGCCAAAGCCCGTCACCAGCACCAGGTCGTTCATTGGATCGTAAATCACGTTGCTGAAGTTGCCGTTGTCGTAGAAGTTCGCATTGCCGTTCTGATCAAACAGCGTGAAGCCGGTGGGGCCGCCCACGAACAGGTAGCCGCGCGCGTCGAAGAACATGCCGGCGCCGCTATTGTTGTCGAGCGTGTTGAACAGTTCGCCGCTGTTCCATTCCAGCGGAGCGTGGTTGGCAAGGGCATTTTCGAGCGCTGTTTGCTCGAACCGCCGCAACTGGCCGCGCTGCGGGCCGAAGCCGATGCTCACGTACAGCCGCCCCAGCGCGTCGGTCGCCATCGCCGAGCTCGCGCCGGGGATGTTGTCGATCAAGAGGTTATTGTCTCCGCTCGCGGCGTCAAACACCGAGACCGAGCTACCCGTGAACGAGGCGTTGCCCTGGTTGACGAAATACAGATCGTTCGACGCTCCGACGTTGGCGGCCAGAAACCGCTCGTGGAACGACACGTTGCCGACCGCGGTGTTGCTGTCGCCGCCGGCCGCGGGAATCGTGAAGATCTGGCCCGCGTGGTCGCCTCCCTGAAAGCCGCCGCCGCCATTGCCCACGAGCAGCTTGCCGCCATCGCGCGAAAAAGCGATCGGCCCCGCGTCCGCGCTTCCCGAGCCGACGCTCCCGATCGACGTGAAGCCGTTCGACAGCGGCGCGTCCTGCTTCAGGATTTGCGAGCCGTTCCACACGTACAGCAGGCCGTCGTTCGGGCCAAACTCGACCGAGATCGAGAACGCGTTCGCGCCCGGCGCCGGCAGCGTCACGTTGATCGGCGGCGCGGGCAGATCCTCCGCGGCGCTCGAGGCGCGAGAGTGGCTCAGCAGCGTTAACGTAATCAGTATTCCAGTCAGCATGCGCTTCATCGATGGATTCCTCGGGGGTTGGTTGTCAGTGGATGGTGTTTGGTTTGAATGGGGATGTCGTGGAGGGTCTTAACGTTCGGGTTGTTCCTGGCCCACTTCGTCTCCGTTGCGCGTACAGATGGCCGCGAGCATTTCGAGCGAAGTGTCTTCGCCGGTGAAACGCAGCGAGCCGTCGCAGAACAGCAGGTTCACGCCGCGCGGATGGTCGCACCAGATTTCATTGTCCGCCCAGCGATACATGGGGAGCGACCGGTCGTTGATCGGGCCGCTGGTATCGAAAATGTTCTCGCCGTTGGCCCACTCGCCGGCGTAGCTGGCTCCGCGCCCCGTGTCTTCGGCCACGATCAGGGTGTGCGACGTGCCGTCGGTGATCTGGCGGATCGCAATCGGTTTCTCGTAAATAAGCACGCCGTTCATATACGGCTTCGACAGCCCCATGAAGCCGAAGTTGCCGCCGTAATCGCTGAACGCCAGATCGTCGCCCGGGTTCCACTGTCCGTTGTTGTTGGCGTCGCCGGTCGTGGGGCCCTTGCGGTCCGAGGCCAAGAACGCCGTGCTCGGACAGAGAAACGTGGAAAGCACCGTGCCGGCCGCCTGGCGATTTTCGATCCGGTTGTAGCCCTTGCTGAGATCGAACTGCTCGTAGACGGCGTTTTCCTCGATGAACGGCAGCAGAAACACGATCCACGAGAGCTGCTTGCCCTGGGGATTGGCGCCCGTGCGGCGGTCGACGAGTCCCGGCGGAAACGCGCCCGCGGCGTCGTGGTAATGCAACAGCCCGACGCCGATCTGGCGCAGGTTGTTCGCGCATTGTGCGCGGCGCCCCGCCTCCCGCGCCGCTTGCACCGCCGGCAACAGGAGCGACACGAGCACGCCCGTGATCGCGATCACGACCAACAGTTCCACGAGCGTGAAACCGCCGGCGATCGTCGTTCGAGATTGGCGCGCGATGGTATGCAAGGCAGAGTGCCAGCGCATCGTTTAGCGCGTACCGCGACTGCGAGAAAAGTTTGGCAGGTGGTCTCGTGGATAATGTGCGCGCAAGCAGGCACAAGCGCGAGCGGCCAAACCGCACGGAGTTTACAGGTACGAGCCGACGATTAGCGGCGTCCTATCACGAAATCCACGAGAACGTTCGAAAGCCTTCGTCCCTCGCGAATGCTTCCGCGGTCAAGCGTTGGTAGGTCTTCTGACTCGCGAGCTTGAAATCCGCTGGCCTTCTCGTTGCTCCCGACGGGCGTATAAGCCAATCTGCCGGGCAACAATGGCGATGAATCAGCGTTTCTTAAGCACTCGCTTACAGCGGCGGGGCCGTCCCGGAGTTACACCGGAGTTCCCTGTTTTTGTCGACGTTTCAGCAGAAACGCCGACCACCAACGCACGCTAGGCCGGTCACTCTAGCAGCCGCTTGTAGCTTTGTCAAATTCGCTATTTTAAATAGGTAGCCGCAAATGCCCTCCGCTTGCTGCCGCAGGTTTCGCGCGGCAGCAAGCGGGAGGGCGAGTCGTCGGGGATCCATCCGCGGCTACGGCTAACCGTGCATCACACGCTTCCGCTTGCGGAACAACGGCAGGCTGGCCGCGCCTGCGAGCGCGAGCATCACGGTCGCCGGTTCCGGCACCAGCGCGGCGTGAACCACCCCGACCGCCCCGGTCGACAAGCCGAGATAGTCGAATCCTCCAGAATCGAACGTCACCCAGTTGTCGAGGATTGCGTTGCCCAAAGAATCGCGCGCAATGCCGGGAATCACGTTGCCGTCATTGTCGTAAAGCTCGCCGCTGCCGATTACGTCGACTAGACGGACATAACGCACGTCGGATAGATCGAGCAGGCCGGCGGTCACCAAGGGGTCCGAGGCCAGCTCGCTCAGGTCGAACGGCGTGCCCCAGTTCGTGGCGTGCTTGCCTGCCAGATTGTAGACGTTCGTCATGTCGTAGCCTTGGAACGTTCCGGCGACTGCCGTCGCCGCGGTGTTCAGCGAAATGGGCGCGAAACGCGCGAAGTCCGTCCCATTGCTGGAGACTTCGACATAGGCCAACTCGGCGAACAAACTATTGCCGCTCGGGTACTGAAATCCATTTTCGAAGACCGCGAAATCCGGACCCGGACCGTCGTAGATCCGGTTCAGGCCGAAGCCCAGCGTGATCGAGCCCGGACTGTCGACGCCGATGAACCCGTAGCTATCGTTCGGGTTGTTAACGTCGCCATGAAACAGGTCGTTGCTCGCCAGGCCGTTGTGGTAGCCGTTGGGCTTTGTGCCCGCCTGTGGAGCATACCGTTTGTCGAACGGCGTGTTCGTCCCGCTAGGAGATGGAACCGGACTGTAGAGGTCGCCCAGCGAAGCGAATCCCGTGTTGAGGTTCTGAAAGTTGGCCCCCACGCCGGGTGCCGGAGAATAATCCACGACCGAACTTTCGAACACGGTAAAACTCGAGCGGGGAATCGGGTTGTCCGGGGCGCCCGGCGTTACGCCAGAGATTCCAGAATACGGTCCCGCCAGCGCGGGCGCGGGCAAACACAGCAGCGTTACAGCCATGAGATATTTCATGAGTATCGGTCCTTTTCTATTAGCGAGAACGAAACCAGAAGAAACCAACGGTCGCCGCGAACATCAGCAGGATGCTCGACGGCTCGGGCACGGGCGCGAGTTGAATGTTGTCGATCGCGAAGTACGCGGGCGTGTTCATCCCGTAGTCCCCACTATCCGAGGACGACAGGTTGAAATAGATCCGCGCGGCGTCGCCAAGGATCGACAAGTCCCACGAGGCCCAGGTGTCGACGAGGTAGTCGTCGTTGTTGTCGGCAAAGCGGTAATCAGCCAGGTAGAAGTCCACGGATTGCGGCAGCGGCACTCCGTTTGCATCCGTGCCGTAGGCGCTGAGCTTGAAAAAGTCCGGATCGTTGCCCGTCGCGCCGCCGAATTTCTTGCCGAACTGGTCGCCATGCAGCATCGAGAGCGCCGCGTAGGTCGTGTTGGTGACCAGCGCGCTTTCAATACGCATGTTCGTGGGCAAGTCCAGGTATGGAAGCTGTTCCAGATGGGCCACATTGCCCGGATCGAACGCGAACGGCTGAAACATATTGGCTTGCGTGTCCAGATAGCCAAACGCCACGCCGTAGTTGTCCGCGCCCGGCCCGGCACCGGTTCCCGTGAACGCGCTATATTGGTTCATGAAGCCGGGCGTCGCGGTGTCCGTCGTGTTCGAGTAAGCAAAGCCGCCCCAGCTTTCAAACGTCTGGTCAAAGCGGTTGATGAACCGAGCGCCGCCGCTGGTGAAGCCGCCATGCACTTCCGGGCCGTAGGGCCCGCTAACGACGGTTCCCAGCGGATCGGGGCCGGTCCAATAGGAGTTGGGGAGCAAGGGCAGGTCGTCAAAATCCGCCATGTCGGCCGCGGCCGGAACGGCGGCGAACGTCATAAGCAGGGCCGCAAGAATCTTTCGCATTGATACTTCTCCAAAGAGGTTAAAAATCGTCGGGGTGGTCGTCCCCCGCGCGAGAACACAACGCGGCCAGCGTTTTTTCGCTGGTCGCTTCGGAAAGGAAATGAACCGACCCATCGGCGAACAGCGCGAACGCGCCACCGGGGTGATAACTGCTGATCTCTTGCCCATAGTCGAAGAAGATGAACTTCGCGCCATACGTAGCCGGCGCGTTCACCAGGCCCGACTGGTCGAACAGGTTGCGGACGCTAAACCACAGCGAATGCATCCCCTCGGGGGCTTCCGCAATCAGAATCGTGTGCGACGTTCCGTCTGTGATCTGGGCCAGCGAGATGTTCTTCTCGGCGATCATCGCCCCGCGTTCCGGGTTGTTGGTCGCGTTGGACGAACGCAGGCCGCGCTCGCCGTTGACGGCTCCGTAGTCGCTACGCGCGTATTCGTGCGTGGAAGTCGCCGGCAGGTCCGCCGATTTTCTGGTCAGGCTTTCGCGGGGGGATGTCGGACAAAGGAAGATCGAGAGCACCGTGCGGCCGACTGGCAGGTTGCTGGCGTCGGTGTAAGGCTTCGTCCGATCGATTTGCTGGAACAGCGGCCGCTCTTCCAGGTGCGGGAGCAGCGTCGCGCTCCAGCTCAGGTTTGCGCTCGCGGCCGGCCAGCCGCCGCGCGGCAACACTTTATGAAGATCGTGATAGGTTTGCAGCGCGACACCGATTTGTCGCAGATTGCTTTGGCATTGCACGCGCCGGCCCGACTCGCGCGCCGCTTGTATCGCCGGCAACAATAGCGCGACCAGCAGGCCGATGATCGCGATCACGACCAGCAGCTCGATGAGCGTGAACGCTCGCGCGCGAAAAAGGCTCGCGCCGGCGGCCGCCTGGTGGCTGGTGAATCGGTTGCTTGCGCGTGCGAACATCGCGATCGGTCACGCTGTCGAGCTTGGCGCGCACCGCGATCGCAAACGCTACAGGCTGTTCTTTACGCGCGCGACGACGGCGCGCGGCAACCGGTAGAGATGAGTAACGCGGGGCAAAAACGCGCAAGCGCGATGAGCGTTATCCTGAAATACCAACAAACTCGTTCGAGAACCTTCGTCCCTCGCGAAGGCGCCCTCGTAAACGCGTTGGTAGGTCTTCTGACTCGCGAGCAGGAGCCGCCGGCCTTCTCGCTACGGGGGTAGGTTCTCTACAAGAACCAGCCTGGTAGCAATGGCAATGAGATTCGACGTTCCTTGTGCGCTCGCTTACAGCGGCGGGGCCGTCCCGGATTCGCACCGGTGTTCCCTGTTTTGTCGACGTTTCAGCAGAAACGCCGACCACCAACGCACGGTAGACGGGTGAATCTAGCAGCGGCCCACGCGGTTGTCAAATAAGCGGAGCGCTCGAGACACCACAAAGCTCTCGGCAAGTGGCGGCTCATCGCGTTTGCATTGGCCGGTGGATCGCTCGTCCTTGGCGCGAAGTCGCCCGCTAGCTACGGCAGCCGCCGGGCCGGTTGGCCATTGATCGTCACGTTTTCCACCGTCGCGATGGGTTCTCCCTCGGGCTCGTCGACGTTCAAGCTCTTGGAAAAAAGCCACACGCCTGGCTCGTACACGTCGAACTTCCAGTCGAAATAAGGGTTTCCGTCATACGAAACCCGCACCCTGCGCGGCGCCCAAGTTCCATCGGGCAATTGCATGTAGTCGCTGAACGTTTCGCGCGCGTTGCCATTGAACTGGTGTTCGAGCGGCGTCATTCGTTTCGCATCCAGCGTCAAGATGCCTTCGCGCGTCTGACCGCTCCTGAACTTGAACCACGTTCCTCCGACGCCGTTGCCTCCCGAATAGCCCAGATGTTCCTTTGCCGTATACGCGATGCGGATCTCCTCGGGCCCGGCGTCGAGCATGCGAATCGTCGCCCGCTGGGGCGCGGCGCAGAGCATCGCCGCCGCCGGCGAATACGAGAGAGCGTGAGCGACCCAGTGATCGAACGGCCTCTTCGCCTTTTCATAGGCGAAGCTCTGCCGTTCGCCGCGCAAGAGGAAGTCGTAGCCAATTCGTTCGACGGTTTCCGGCGGTCGCTCGAACCACCACGCCCGGTTGGCTGCTCGGACGCGGTGTAAGATCTCGAACGCCTCCTTCAATGGCTCGCCTTCCAGCGGCGAGCGAGTGAGCGGATCGTCGCGCAGCACCTCGGCTTTCACGTCGCGGCCGTCGCGTAGAAATTCGACCACGTCCAGCACGCTCACGTCCTGTGTCTGTTCGCGCCGCAGGCGAAGCGTGACGTTGTAGTCTCCCGCTGCGGTGAGCTCGAACGCCTGCGAGCGGCCGCTCAGCGTTTTTTCGGCGGTCGCCGCGAACGACCACTTGAAGTTCAGCGGCGTTTCGAACGCGGCACGCCCGCCGTTGCTCGTCGTGCCCGGAGAGACGGCCGATCCGCCCGGCGATTGCTCGCCCACGAGCGAGACCCGCGCGCCGGCGATTGCTTCGTCCCGGGCGTCGACCAGCCTCACGCGGATGGCCGCCGCGCGCGCCAGGGTGAAATTCACTTCGCGCGGTTCGTGAGGCAAAAAAGCGAACTTCGCGTTCCAGCGCTGCAAATACTTTGCTTCAGGTTGCCGCAGCGCCATCGCCAGGCTGCCTTGCCGATTGAGATTGGTTTCGAAATAGCCGGGCTTGTCGGCCGAAATGCATGCCGCCTGCAAAGCCACTGGATCGCTCGTGCCGATGCCTTGGGCGAACCGCAGCAGGTAGCGCCCGTCGGCGTTCGTGCTCGTCGATCCGCCGCCCAAGAGCGTCATCAGACCCGTCGCGATGCGGACCGTTGCGCCGGCGATCGGTTTTCCAGCGGGATCGGTCACGCGGCCCGTGGCCACCCAGGGCCAAGCCTTGGCAATCTCGGCTTCGTCGAGCCGCGCGGCGCGAAACGCTACTTCGAGGTCCTGGTTCTGGCCGGGCCGCATTTCGACCAGCACGCGCGGCTCAACTAGCTTTCGTCGGACGTCCGTCGGCGACCGGGCGAACTTTCCTCCACTCAGCACATAGGGCCCCGCCGGCAGGTCATCGAACGTGTAGACGCCGGGCAGGCGTTCGACGCTGGTTGGCAACCCCTGCCAGTTGGGCGGAAAATCGTGGTCCGCGCGCTTGAGCGTGAGCCAGACGTCGTCCACCGCTTGTCCCGTATCGGCGTCGACCGCGCGGACCACCAACGTGCTCCCAGGCACAAAGCGCACCCGAACGACGGCGGGCGCTTGCCCCGCTTCAAGCTGCACGACATCGCTCATCGCGAACGGAGCGTGATGCGATCCGTTGCCTCGGGGCGCGGCATGCGCGGTCACCCGGTAGCGGCCCGGGGGTAAATGCCGCTCGCCGTCGCCGCCGTTGGTGACGTCTTGCCAGACGATGGACGTTTGCGCGTCGAACCAGTCGGTGGGGCGAACGCGCGGATCGTCCGGTTCGAGAGCCGCGAAGAATCGAAATTGGGCATGCGTTGGCCGGTCATTCGCGTCCACCGCCTCGGCCGACAGCGAAAGCTCCGCCCGCGCGGCCTGCTCTGCCGCCATGCCAAACGCGTATCTCGCGCGGTCGAATCCTGACGGCGCTTCCGGACCCTCGAACGGTGCGATCCATAGCGCCGAGATTACGCCGCTCTGCTTGTCGACGATGAGCCGCAACTCCAACTCCGCGCGTTCGAACTGGGGCGTGACGATATCAAACCATTCCAGCCCGTAACGGCGTATCTTCCACTTGTCTCGAATGTTTCTTAGCGTTCCGTAGTCGGTCGTGAGCTCGGTAAAGATCTCCGCCAACCTTGCCGGCGGAAGCAGCGTCTTTAGAGGGGCGTCGAAACTTTCCGCAAACGCCGCATAATCTTTCAGTTCCAGCAGCCCGATCCATTTTTGCAGGGTCGTACGCATGTCGATTCGGGTGCGCATTGGCGGTGTATCCGCGGTCGGGGCGGACGTGACGTTCGCTTCCACCGCAGACGCTGGGGCTTTGAGATGCGGCGTAACGTCCGCTGGTTCCTCGGCCCTGACGACGCGCAGCGTCAGTCCACCAGCGACCGCGGCCAGCAGCAGCGAGGTGATTGCCACGGCTGTCGGGCGGCCTGTCTGGCAGCGCGAGTGTCCCACGCTGTGTTCAATCGCTTCCAGCCGCCGTTCGAGCCGACTGCGGCGCACCACGGCCATCGCCAGGCCCAAGGGCCGCCGCCCGGTGAGGCGCGAGGCCATTTCGAGCAACGTTTCGGCATACGAATTTCGGTCCGCCAGGGCATGAATCGCAAAGTCGTCACAGGCTCGCTCGCGCACGGCCGCTATCCGCCGGCCAGCCAGCCACACCAGTGGATGAAACCAGTAGACGGCCTGCACCAGGCGCTCGACGAGTTGCCATCCGCAGTCCGCGCGCTCGACGTGCGCGAGCTCATGCACCAGGATCGCGTCCACGATTTTCGTGTCCGGCTCGTCGACGAGTGCGATCGGAATGACAATCGCCGAACGCCGCCAACCGAGCACGATCGGCGCGCTGACCTTGTCCGACGCGAGCAGCGCGATTGACCGCCGGGGGACAACCTTACGCCGCCAATGCTCAAGCCGCGCAAGCCATGCCGCGGCTTCAAGCGGCCGGGCCTGGCGCCGCAACCGGCCGACCGCCACAAGGTTCGCGGCCAGCCGAAGGAGCATCAGGGTCACGCCGAAGGCATAGAACGCGGCCAGAACCGCCCCCAGGTCCGCGTTCTGGCTTCGCCAGCGGCCAGACCACGTTGGCGGCGTGGGCGGTGCGAATGCCTCGCGCCGCGGCGCCGGCACGAGCGCTTCCGCGGGGAGTTCGAGCGATTGCGGGACCGGCGGCGGAGATTCGACGATCACTTCTTCCCGGAGAGACGCAGGCCCGGGCGCCTCGATCGCGCGCATGCGCGATGGTTGCGCCGGTAGCACGGCCAGCTCCCACCGCGGCAAGAGCCACGCCGCGGGCCCCAGGGCGAGTGCCGCCACGAGCACCGCGTTCCATAGCGCGCTCACGGCCAGCGGCCGCTGCCGGGCAAACATCGCATCGACCGCCAAGGCCGCCGCCCAGAGAACCGTCGCCCCAGCCAGCCACGTCATCACGGCGTTCATCGGATTGGTCCCTGAACACGGGGCAGAATTACCACGCAGTGGAAATCACTTGGGCTTAACGCCGGGAAGCGGCGCCAAGGCCGTTGCGCTAACTTCCTCGCTTCCTCCGCGAGTTCGCAAGCTGCTTTCGCAATCGCTCCAACAGTTCCGGCGACAGCGCTTCGTCCTCGACCAACCGCATCACTAGCGCCTCGGCCGAGCCGCCGAAGAATCGCTTGAGCAGGCTTTGCGCGGCGCGACCTTGAACTTTCTCGCGCGGGACGGCCGGCTCGTACAGCGCCGGCTGACGGCCGCGTGTGCGTACGTAGCCCTTCTGCTTGAGCACGCGGAGCAGGGTTCGCACGGTCGAGTCGTGCGGCTCGTCGGGCAAGGCCAGCCGCACGGCTTCGGCCGTCGTGGGCCCTTCGCGCCAAAGAATCTCCATGAGCTGCGATTCGCGTTCGGTGAGCAGCTCCGACAGGGGGCGAGGCATCGCGCGATTCCTCTTCAGGCGGTTGCGTTCTCGGATCGCATCGCCGGCTATTTCGTTAATTCATTAACGAATTTGTAGCGAAGGTGGCCGGCGAACGCAAACGGAATCCGTTAATAATTCAACGGCATTCGGTTCACCAAAGAGGCGCCGCTGAGAAAGGCAAGCCAAGGCTGTCACGCCCGAGCACCGCGCCAAAACAGCAGCCTTCGCCGGAGGCTGCGAAATAAAAAAAGCGAGCTGGACACTTTCGTCCAGCTCGCTTGGTTGCGGTTTTCATGTTGGAACAAGCGATTGAAGGCTTCGTTCAAACAGGCTCTCGTTAGTCTAAAAAGCCGGCCAGCTCTTGGCTGCGGCTCGGCTGCTGCAGCTTGCGAACGGCCTTGGCTTCGATCTGCCGGATACGTTCGCGGGTCACTTTGAAAATGTGGCCCACTTCTTCTAGCGTGTAGCTGTAACCGTCGCCCAGTCCGTAGCGGAGCTTGATGATTTCGCGCTCGCGATAGCTGAGCGTTTTCAGGACCTTGGCGATCCGCGTGCGGAGCATTTCTTGAGCGGCGCCGATCGCCGGGTTTTCGGCGCCCGAGTCGGGCAGCAAGTCGCCAAAATGGCTGTCCTCGCTATTGCCCACCGGACGGTCGAGGCTGATCGGGTAACGGCTCATCGCCAGCACGCGCCGGGCTTCGTCCACCGCGGTGCCGGCTCGTTTGGCGGTCTCTTCGATCGTCGGTTCGCGGCCGAGCTCTTGGAGCAATTGCCGCGAGACGTTGCGCACCCGCGACATGGTTTCGACCATGTGCACCGGAATGCGAATCGTGCGGCTCTGATCGGCCACGGCCCGGGTGATCGCCTGGCGAATCCACCACGTGGCATAGGTGCAGAACTTGAAGCCGCGGCGATATTCGAACTTGTCGACCGCGCGCATCAGGCCGGCGTTGCCTTCCTGAATCAGGTCGAGGAAGCTCAAGCCGCGGTTGCGGTACTTCTTGGCGATCGAGACTACGAGTCGCAGGTTGCCTTCGCTCAAGCCGCGCTTGGCCTGCTGATACTGGGCGTAAACCACCTTCAGGTTCTTCACGCGGTTTCGCAGGCTGGTCGGCGACTCTTGCGTGGCCCGCAAGATGTTGCGGTATTCAATGATCCAGGGCTTGCGCTCCAGGAGCTGCCCCTTGGTTTTCTTGTGGGCCTCGATTTGCGCCTTGAGCCCATCGATGCGGCGGCTGAAGTCTTCCAGCACGCGAATCATCGGTTCGATGCGCTGCGTCCGCAGACCGAGCTCTTCGACGAGCTTCACGACGCGGCGACGGCGGCGCCCCAACCGCTGCCAGGCGGCGCGGCGGGCCGAAATCTTCAGCGACTTGCTCGTGGCGATCTTGTAATCGTCGCGGTTCTGCTTGAGCAGCGTGTCGATCGTACACAAGTTGTGCGGAAAGCGGCCGAGAATCTGCTCTTTTTCCAGCCGATCCGTCACGGACACTTGAACCGTGCGGTCGAACGGCAATTCGCCGGTATGCACCCGGCGGAGCACCTTCACCGCGATCTGGGTCACGTAATCGCACTCCAGCAACGAGCGGCGGAAGCGAGCCCGCGTAAGCTCGATCCGCTTGGCCAGCGCGATTTCTTCCTGCCGCGTCAGCAGCGGAATCTCGCCCATCTGCGTCAAGTACATACGCACCGGGTCATCGGACCACGACTCGCCCTCTTCTTCTGCCACGGCCAGCAGATCTTCCGACTTGGGATCCATGTCGAGATCGCCATCGGAATTAATGTCGACGGAGTCCAGATCGTCGTCTAGTTCCAGATCGTCCGACGATTTATCGGCCAAATCGTTGACGTCGTCCGAAGTTTGCGACGGATCGTCTTCCAGTTCATCCAAGATTGCGTCGTACAAGTCGTCACTCCCTACGGTGTAGCTGTGGTTGCGCACGCGAAAACGTTCAGTTCAACGTTCCACGCGCAATAACGACGGTGGGCCCATAACGTCGCTGAGGCGACCGGCGTGCATAAGTCAATCATGTGTGGTTGCCTGAAGTGGCCGCCAGGGTCGCGAATGGCCGGCGGCAGACTCTCGTGGCTCTCGTGTTACGAACACGTCTCTGATTGTTCGAGCACCGGTCTAGCCCCAACATTATTTCTCGACGGGCGATGGAAATCCAACAAATTCTATCACCGGTCTTTAGTGCTGCCGGAGCGATCCATCATTTGGCAAAAGATTACGGCGGGTAGATAATACTCGCCATTTTATCTATTTAACGTATATTGACTGAGCGCCCCGGCACTCTGCCGCACGCTCTGCTCAAGCGTGCGAAGCGATAAATTCTAGTTGCCGCTCGGTGCGGGTCTAGTCACCGACTGCGCAAAGTCTGCCCCTAACTCAATAGGCGTTTCACGGCGCTCAACCGGACGATATTTTTTCTGAGAAGGCCTTCGCGTCGAGACTCGGTCGCCCCCCTTGCGCTCCCCGGCAACGCTCCGCACATTGCCGCCCAGCCGGGGTGGCCGTTAGCATGACGCGCTGCATGGGAATGCCCATCACCGCGGCGCCGCCGAGCTGCGCGGCGCCGCGACATTTTCGTTGATCCACGCCAAGGAGGACGCATGGACGTGCTCAAAGGACAGGCCGCGCTCGTCAGCGGAGCCAGCCGCGGCATCGGCCTGGCCGTGGGGGTCGCCCTCGCCGAAGCCGGTGCGAGCGTTGCCTTTAACTACTTCGACGAGCCGCATGAAGCCCCGGCCGCGATCGAACGCCTGGCCGCGGCCGGACGCCGGGCGATCCTGGTCCAGGGCGACGTTTCTCGGTTGGATGACGTCGAGCGAATGGTCGCCGACACGGTCGCGGCCTTTGGACACCTGGACATTGCCGTGGCGTCGGCCGCCTTCAGCGAACGACAGCCGTTCTACGAGGCCGAAGTCGCCGCCTTCCGCCGCACGATCGATGTCACCATGTGGGGAAGTCTCCATCTCCTTCGCGCGGCCACCCAGCAAATGCTCGCTCAAGCAGCCGCCCCCCCGGCGGACACGTCGCCAGCCGATCTCAAAGCCCGCGGGGCGATCGTCGTGATCGGCTCGCCGCACGCCTACACCGCGGTCCCTCGCTCGATGGCCTACAACATGGCCAAGGCCGCGGTCGACCAGATGGCCCGCACCGCGGCAATCGAACTCGTCGAGCATCGAATTCGGGTAAATATTGTCACTCCCGGCTGGATCGACACTCCGGGCGAACGAAAATTTGCCAGCGACGAGACGATTCAGCATGCCGCCGAAAAGCTGCCTTGGAAACGGCTGGGGCGGCCCGATGAGATCGGCCGGGCGGTGGTGTTCCTCTGCGATCCGGCCAGCGACTACATCACCGGCGGCTCGCTGCTGGTCGATGGCGGAATCACGCTTCCTTGGTGGGCCAGCCGCGGCTCGGGCGTGCCCGAGTAGAGACGAGTAGAGATTGGGGGGAGTCGCAGGCTTCCGCCAGGTCACCCAACCACGATCCGGCTGCTGAAAGAGGTCGCGCCGGACCTTTTTCAGCAGGCCTGCTAACCCCTGACAATGCTCCCTGCTAAGATTCAAACAGCGAACTTCTCGACCAGCACCCACGTTTCTGTTTCCCATGCCCGACTATCTTCTACCGTGCGAGTGCGGCCGCGAAATGGTCGTTTCTCGTGTCCAGGCCGGTGACACGATCGACTGCGAATGCGGCGCGAAGCTGTGTGTTCCCACGCTTCGCGGGCTGGCCGAGTTGCGGCCCGCGCCTGTATCGTCCGGCGCCGCAGCGCGGAAGAACTGGGACGATCGGCATCGCGTGGGCTTCCTGCTCGCGCTCGGGGCGGTGACGTGCCTGCTCGTGGCCGGCTACCTGTGGGCATCGTTTCCCGAGTTTGCCGCGCAGCCGACCGAGACCGACTTCGTCAACTTTGTCGATAACGCCACGGCCGAGGATTTGTTCGTCATGCACAACGAAGCGATGCACGGTTTGGTCCGCACCGCGCCGGCCGGGGAAAGTATTCTCCGGGTGCGACAGGTCATGTCCTGGGGGATCGGCATCGTGCTGGCGATGGCCTTGGCCGCCTCGGCCAGCGCTTGCATCGTCATCTGGAACAAACCGGTGAAGACGTGAGCTCGCCGTCGATCTCATCGAACACCAATTCCTAACCCCCCCTGTCCCCACCATGCTTGCCGCCGCCATTCACAAAACCGGTCCCGCCGATTCGATCGAAATCATGGAACTGCCCAAGCCGCAGGCCACCGGCGGCCAGGTGCTGGTGCGGGTCGAAGCCGCGGCTGTGAATCCGATCGACACTTACATTCGGAGCGGCATGGTGGCAATGCCGTTGCCGCTGCCATACATCGTCGGTTGTGATCTGGCGGGCACCGTCGAGGCCGTCGGTCCAAGCGTCACGCGCTTCAAGCCCGGCGATCGTGTCTGGGGTTCGAACCAGGGGCTGTTGGGCCGCCAGGGAACGACGGCCGAGTATGCCGCCGTGGACGAGGAGTGGCTTTATCCCACGCCCGACGGCGTCTCGAGCGAAACTGCCGCCGCGCTCGCGCTGGTGGGAATCACCGCGCACCTGGGACTCGTGCGAGACGCCCAGCTCAAGGCCGGCGAGACGCTGTTCGTCAACGGTGGCTCGGGCGGCGTCGGTTCCGTCGTCGTGCAAATGGCCAAGGCCCTCGGCGCGCGCGTCGTCACGACTGCCGGCAGCGTCGAGAAGCTGAACCTGTGTCGCGAGCTTGGCGCCGAGCTGGCCATCAACTACAAGAGCGAAAACGTCGACGCGCGGATCCAGGAGTTTGCTCCCCAGGGTGTGAATGTCTTTTGGGAAACGCTCCGCGAGCCGGACTTCGATCGCACGGTGGCGCTCCTCGCTCCGCGCGGCCGCATGATCCTGATGGCCGGCCGCGACGCTCGCCCGCCGTTTCCGGTGGGTCCGTTCTATGTGAAGGGTTGCTCGCTGCACGGCTTTGCGATGTTCAACGCCACGCCCGACGAGCAACGTTCCGCGGCCGACGACATCAACCGCTGGCTTACCGCCGGCAAGCTGAAGGCGAATATCGCCCGCGTGCTGCCCCTTTCCGAAACGGCCGCCGCCCATCGCCTGCAAGAAGAAAACACGATTCATAAAGCCGGCACGCTCAGTGGAAAGATCGTGATTCGGGTTTAGCCCGTGCTAGCGCCCCCAGGCGAGCTCCGGCCTCGCAGGACGGGGGGCCTAACCGTGTGTTGCCGAGAGTGGAATGTGTTGGCGAGAGGGTGGCACGTCCCCTGAGTGAAACGAAGGGCGTGCAAAAGCAACCCTTACCACGCCCCGCCGTTTTTCAACGAAATCACCTTACCACGTCCAAACTCCCTTCCAGCAACGCACTCTTAAGACACCCCCGCAGGACGAACGCCGTGCTTCCCGGCCCGCTTCGAGGTACACTAGCTGGCACATCCACGGCCTTATCCAGAACAACACACGAGATCTTCCTCCATGCTTCGCACCTTCATGCTTGCGCTGCTCATTGCTCTCGGCTCACTGGTTTCTCTCGCCCATGCCGAGTTCAAAGCTGGCGTTGCGCGCGAGATTATCACACCCGATCCCCTGCTGCCGGTGTCTGGCGGGGTCGGGCCCGGCCGTCCGGCCAAGGCCAAGCAGGGGGAACTCACCGCCCGCGCGTTGGTCTTGCAGCAGGGCGAAACCAAGGTCGCGATCGTGCAGCTCGATTTGCTGGGCTTTCCCTCCGTATTGTGCGATCGCGTGCGGAAGCAGGTGCCGCGCATTCCCGCCGAGAACGTTCTGATTGGTTCGACGCACACGCATAGCGCGCCCGACTGCTATGGCTTTCCTGGCCCCAATGGCCGGACGTCGGGCGACCTCAGATACATGGACTTCGTCTGCAACCAGGCGGCCAAGGCCGTGAACGCCGCGCTCGACGCGCTGCAGCCCGCCCAACTCAAAACGGCCACCGGTAAGGCCGAGGGCAAGATCGCCTACAACTATTACGCTCCCGAGCTGTTTGACCCGCGGATGAGCGTCATCCAGGCCGTCACGCCCGAAGGCAAAGCCATCTGCACGCTCGTGAACTATGCCGTGCATCCCGAGGTGTTGGGCAACGGCGTCGGTCTCGTGAGTCCCGACTTGGTCGGCCCCCTGTGCGATCAGCTTGAAGCCGACTTCGGCGGCATGGGCATGTTCATGAACGGCGCGCAAGGCGGCATGATCACCGCCGACAACCGCCGGCTCGATCAACCATCCGATCCGCTTAAGGCTCGCTGGCACGACTCGCGCACCTGGGAAGAGTGCGTGCGCATCGGCGAGCTGATGGCCACCGAAGCCAAACGCATCGTGCAGGACGCCCCGCCGCAGGTCGATCCGCCGCTGGCCTGCTATGCCCGCGACGTGAGGTTCCCGGTCGAATCGAAGCTGATGTGGATGATCCTGCGGGCCTCGCCGCTCAAGTATCCGCATAACGACGACAAGTCGATCACCACCCGGCTGAACCTCATCAACCTGGGCGACGCGCAGATCCTCACGATTCCGGGCGAAGCGCTACCGAACATCGGCTACTATCTCAAGCGACACATGCGGGGCAAGAACAACTTGCTGTTTGGTCTGACGAACGATGCCTTTGGCTACATCCTGACCAAGGTCGATTTCGCCAGTTTCGATCGCTACAAGTACATTTCCGAAACCTCGCTCGGCGAGCAGACCGGCGAGGTTCTGATCGAAAACGCGCTCAAGCTGGTGGAAGAATCCCCTGCCCCGGCCGGCGGCGCGTCCAAATAGCTCGCTCGGGCGTCAACGAACTCGCGCGCAAGGTCGTGCCGGTCGGAGAAACGAGCGATTTACCCCTCCGGTCGCACGTCGCGGGGCTGCACGCAGTAGTCCAGCACGGTCAGCGGGTCGGCATTCCCCGGCACGCCCTCCGGCGTGCGCGCGGTCTCGATCAGGTGATCGGCCAGCACTCGTAGCATCTGTTTCACTCGCGGGGCGTTCTCCGGCTCGGCGGCCACGTTGTGCATCTCGGCCGGGTCGTTGTGCAGGTCGAACAGCCGGACGAGGTTCGGTGTGATCGGCCGCTCGGTGTCGTAGCCGTCGGTGCGCCGCCGCGCGTTGCGCTCGTAGACGAGCTTCCACCGCTGGTCGCGCAGCATGATCTCGTCGTTTTGAGCGTACTCGACGATCACATGCTCGCGATGTCGCGCCGTCTTGCCGTCGAGCAACGGTGCCAGGCTCTTGCCTTGAAGGTGCGCGGTCGTGGGCTGCTCGCACAGGTCGTGGAGCGTTGCCACGAGGTCCACCAGCTCTACGAAAGCCGCCGACGTGCGGCCCGCGCCCATCCGTTGGGGATAGCGCATCACCAGCGGCACGCGGACCGCTTCTTCATAGCTGCAATGTTTCTCGAAGCGCCCGTGCTGGCCGAGCATATAGCCGTGATCGCCCAAGTACACCACGATCGTATTGTCAGCTTGTCCCGAACGGTCGAGCGCGTCGAGAACCACGCCCACGCAAGCGTCCATAAACTCCGTGGCCGTGTAATAGGCGGCGTTAATGCCACGCTTTTCAGCGTCGGTCAGATCGCGAAACTGCGCGGGAATCTGATTTTCGTCTTCCGCGCCCACCGACGGAACCGCGAACGAGGCGGGAGCGAATTTCTCGCGATACTCCAGCGGAAATTGAAACGGCGAGTGCGGCTGGTAGAAGCTCACCATCAGCAGAAAGGGTTTCGCACGCTCGGCAAGCAGGTATTCGGCCGCGCGCTCGGCGTACCAGCGGCCATCCATCTGCGCCTCTGGAGTGTCGATTGGTCGGGCCTCGGCGTTGAGCCAGATGCGCGCGGGATCTTTGAACGGGCGCCACGGGGGTTGCACCAACACGCCCTCGGGCGTCGGCATGCGCGGCTGCGCGTTCAACCAGCGGCGATACTGCGGCGCGTCCAGCCGCAGGTCGAAACCGTGTGCCAGGTCGCTGTTGAAGTGCATCTTGCCGATCGCCGCGGTGTCGAAACCGGCCTGCTTCAGGCTATCGGCCAGCGTGATCTCGCTCTCCGGCAGCGGTGTCTGGAGCTCGGTCACGCCGATCGAACGCGGATAGCGGCCGCACAAGAACGACTGCCGCGAAGCCGTGCAGACCGGCGCGTTGCAATACGCGCGGTCGAAGCGAATTCCCGCGGCCGCCAGGCGATCGATATTCGGCGTGCGCGCGAGCGCGTTTCCGTAACAGCCCGTCACATAGGCCGCGTGATCGTCCGCACAGAGAATCAGCACATTGGGCGGCCGGCCATCGCCGGCAACGGCGGCCTTTTCATTTAGCGCGAACGCAACGAGCACCAAAGCCAGCGTTTCGACAATGTGCCGAAGGAGATCGGTCACGGCAGGTTCCTCGTGGTCGGGGGGGCGACAAGTTGTGGCGGCGCGGTAAAGCCCGCTTCCGCCAGCGCGGCGAAATACTCCGCCGGCTGGTTGACGTTTCTGAGCGACGCGAGCTCGGGATCGACATCCGCCAGTTCCGAGGGCTCGACGCGCCGCGAGGCCGCGCAGTCAATGAGCAGCGATGGACGCTGACGTCCGCTGGCCAGCAGTTCGCCAATCAGCAACCGCAGGCTCGTACGATAAACGGCTGAAAGCGGATGGACGAACCCTTCGCTCACGGGCACCGCGGCGGCATCCTCGCCCAGCAACTCGAACAGACGGATCACGAACGGTGGCCGCAACAGCGGCGCGTCGCAGGTGGTGACAAACGCCGCCTCGACATCCAGGGGCATGGCCGTCAAGCCGGCCGCCAGGCCTTCGAGTGGTCCGCGCCCCGGCACGCGATCGTGCGCGAACAGCACTTCGCGTCCCAATGGCGGAAGCGACTGCTCGGCCGTTGATTTCACCACCACGATCGGCGCGCACGCTTCGCCGACTAGCCGTACCACGCGCGCAAGCATCGTCTCCTCGCCAAAAGGCAGCCACGCCTTGGGCGTTCCCATCCGAGTGCTTTGCCCACCGCTGAGGATGATCGCGCCGCGCAACACGAACGACTCGTTTCTGTTGTGGTATTCGGACAACCGTGCCTGGATTATAATCGAGCCGCCGGCTCTCGCTCGAACGCCGGCTGGAATCGGCCTTCATTATCCTTGCCGCCGCGTCATGCCGCTTCGCTTCACCTATCTGCAAACGCACCGCGTGCCCGTCGAACTGACGGACTTTACGCCCGACGCGCTCCGCCAGCGGACGCTGCCCGAGATCGAGCGGCTCACGGCGTTTGTCGGCAACCAGCGGGCGCCGCTCGCCGAGCTATTTCGCATCGAAGGCGATCCGGCCGACATGCAGCTTGAACTGTCCGGCGAGTTGGCGGGCGTACACTGGATTGGGGCCAAGATGACCGCCGGCGCGATTCGCGTCGAAGGGCCCGCGGGCCGGCACCTGGGGAGTGAGATGCAGGGCGGCGAGATTCACGTCGCGGGCGACGCCGGCGATTGGGTTGGCGGCGAGATGCGCGGCGGCTTGATTCACGTTCGCGGCTCGGCCGGCAACCTAGTGGGCGCCGCCTATCGCGGCAGCCGGCGCGGAATGACCGGCGGCACCCTGCTGGTCGAAGGCACGGTCGGCAATGAGATCGGCCATACGATGCGCCGTGGCCTGCTCGCCGTCGGCGGCTGCGGAGACTTCGCCGGCATCAATATGATCGCCGGTACGATCCTCGTGTTTGGCGAAGCCGGCTTGCGCGCAGGCGCCGGTATGCGCCGCGGCACGATCGGACTGTTGGGCGATCGAACGCCGCGGATACTCCCGACCTTCCGGCGCGGCGCGAGCGACAAGCTCCTGATCATGACGCTCGTGCTGCAAGAACTTCAGCGGCTGGGCTATCCATTCTCGCGCTCGCTGCTCGATGCCAGCTACCAGACGTATCACGGCGACGAGGTGACCGTCGGACGCGGCGAGCTGCTGCTACGAGCCTAGCCCCATTCCGGGCATTACGACCGCTTCGCTCAGCCGCTTCCCAGCGAAACCAGCTCCACGGCAATCGCCATCATGGCCACATCGCCAAAGATATGCACGATCCAGGGCGCGACGATGCTGCCGGCCTTCGCATACATCGCCTGAGCGATTAGCGAGAACGCGAACAATGCCACGACGCCCAACACGATCATTCCCGGGCCGACCCAATGATAAGCGAACATCAGGTGTTGCACGGTGAACACGGCCGCCGGCAACAGCGTGCCGAGGACGGGACGTCGCGAGGCCATCAGCCCAAAAGCGAATCCGCGGTAAAAAAACTCCTCGACCAACGAATTGACGAGGATCGTGAAGGGCGCGATGAGCAGCACCGTGCCGGCCGAGACGCTGAACTGCTGGTGAATCTTCGCCGCGATTGCCTGCTTATCGACCACCAACGGTCCCAGCACGGCGTACAGGCCTAGAAAGATTACCGCCACGACGATGCCCAGCAGCACGGCCAGGCCCAGGTCGTTGCGCGCATGCTGCCAGCGAAAAATCTCCCGGCCGATCCGAATGCCATGCCTGCGGCAATAGATCACCGGCGGAATAATGAAAGCCAGCTTGTAGAGCCCGTTTGCCAGACCGCCCGTCGCTCCCCAGGCAATCTGCGCGACGATGATCGTCAGCGGTAACACGAGCAGCGCGATGAGGGTCGGCATAGACAAACATTCTCGAAGGCGAGCCAATCTCTACTCACGCGCGTCCTGTCAGGCCGCGAGCGTCACCGGCAGTAGCCCGAGGCGCGAGCCGAGGGAGAACGATCCCGCTCACGCTCCGGGCTACCAAGGGTGATTCGCGTTGGCGAATGCCGCGATGCCACAGAGACCCGAATTCAGAAGACGCGCATGCGTTTTCCAGGCGATCAGTCGCGGCTTCCGCCCGAGAACCGCATGATGTAGTACAGCAGAATCATTACCGACTGGAGCGTCGCGGCCACATAGGTCCAGGCCGCGGCGTTCAGCACGCGGTTGATGTGCGCCATCTCTTGTTGCGGCACGATGTTCAGCGCGACAAGCTGCTGCTTTGCGCGGCTGCTGGCGTTGAACTCCACCGGCAGGTTCACGAGCTGGAAGAACACGACCAGCGAGAACAACCCGATGCCAAGCCAGACGAGCGGAAGCATCTGGAGGAAGAATCCGCCGAGGATCATGCCCACGCCCAGTCCGCTGCCAAAGTTAGCCGCCGGCACGGCGGCGTTGCGGATCGTCATCGGCGCATAGGCGTGCGCGTCTTGCAGCGCGTGGCCCGCTTCGTGCGCGGCGATGCCCACGGCCGCCATCGTGCGCCCTTGGTAGACCTCGGGGCTCAAACGCAGCACCTTCTCCCGCGGATCGTAATGGTCCGAAAGTTGGCCGGGAATCTGTTCCACCGGCACGTCGCGCAAGCCAGCCGAGTCGAGAATATACCTCGCCGCGGCAGCGCCGCTGAGGGACGCCGGTTCTTGCATCGCGGCGGCGTAGGTCGCCTTCACGCGGAACTGGGCCCACAGGGCCAGCAACATCGCTGGGGCGAGGTACAGAAAGTACATGGGGTCGAAGAACATCGTTCGGTAGTTCCTTTCCAAAGGGTTGGGGCGCGCTCCACACGCCACGACCGTCTTTACAGCCCGAACCGTCCTGAAGCCAGGGCAACTCGCGGCCAAGCCAATCGTCTATTCGTCTCTAAACCGACCGCATTGGCGTACTTAACTACGCAGTATTACGGGCTTGGTTCACCCTCGCGCCCGCCCCGATGGGGTAGCGAGTGGATTTTCGTTAAAATCGCACCAGACTGCTCAGTCTTTGTTTTTTATCTAAATCATTGCCGGCGCGAGCCGAAAACCTTAAAACACAAAGCCGCTCCCACGTTTGGTTTGGAAGTGTCCAACTCGCCCGATGCTCCAAGCTTTCGCCCGCCACGACGATCCCCGATCTCCAAAAGGCCCTGCCCGCGATGACTTTTGCTGGCCGTATATCTCACCGTTTGTTCCGTCTGAGCCTGTTCCTACTGTCCGCGCTGATGTTGGCCACAGGCATCGGTTGTAATCGCCCGCAGCCGCAGGTCGCCGAAGTGCGGCTTCCGGACCAGAACGAGCTTCGCGACCGGATCGACAAGGTGATCGCCTTCAACGGTCATAACCGCCATTTGAGTGCCACGGACCAGGCCGCCTGGCAGATCGTACACGGGGCGCTCGCCTACGGGCCAGACTTTGAAATTTACGTCGATGGCAAGCTCACGCCGGCGATCGCTTATCTGTTGAATGGCGGCAAGCTCCGCGGCTGGGACATGCGCAAAGGCGATCGCGGCGTCGTGGCCGTTATGGATCCCGGTTCGAAAATGGGACAGGGACATCCCGACCAGTGGCTCGGTTATCTCTCGCAGGCCGGCCTTACGCTTGACGATAAAATCGTCGTGAGCGGCGAGAACTATACGATTCGCGACCTGCTCACTCAAGCTCAGTGGGACATCCGCGAGGGGATGGAAGGCACCTGGACGCTGATGGCCTTCAGCACGTTCCTGCCGATCGACGCGGCCTGGGCCGCTAAGGACGGACAGCAATGGGACATCGCGCGGCTCGCCCAGATGGAGGCCGGACAAGACCTGGCAGACAGCGCCTGCGGTGGCACGCACCGCCTTTATTCGCTGGCCTTGGCTCGCAACAAATACCTGGAAAACGGCGGCAAGATTTCCGCCGATCCGCTGGGCGCCTGGGAGACCGTCGACCGAAAGATCAAAGCCACGGTTCGCTCCGCCCGCGAATTCCAGCAGCCGGACGGCAGCTTCTCCACGAACTATTTCTCGCGCGCCGCCCGCAGCGCGGAGATTGGTGACCGCATCAGCACCACGGGCCACGTGCTGGAGTATCTGACCGTGGCGCTCGATGACGAAGAGCTCAAGCAGCCCTGGGTGACCCGGGCCGTGCAGCATCTGGTGCAATGCCTGGAGATGACCCAGGACTACGACCTGGAGTGCGGCGCGCTGTACCACGCCGTTCACGGGCTGATGATCTATCGCGACCGGATGTACGGCCCCGCTTCCGAGAACCCGCCGGCGGAGGAGAAGCCGATCGCGGCGCGGTAGCTCGTTCGCGAAGAGCGCGCCGCCGGTTTGAAAGTTAGCCTGGCTTTTTGCGGCAATCCGTTAATCCAACCAGTCCTGCTCCGCGAGCCGCTCAGGCGTGTAGACCTCGGTCACGTAGCTGATGTCCTTGGAAATCAGCGATTCGACCTCGAGCTTGAAGCCGTTCTTGAGCATCTGCTCGATCTCTTTCTGCCAGGCCTTTTTTCCCGCGAACCACGGATAGTTGGCAATCTGCTTGGCGCGCTTGATGTCCGTATCGTTCAGGTTGATCTTCACGCTGGGCGATAGCTCGCAGCGCTCGAAATCGCGCGAGCGAAGGCCGAGAAACTTGGCGTCCGGAATCGCCATGCGCTCCGACTCGAACGCCAGGTTGATCGAACCCTGCTTGATCACGCTATAGATGTAATACCCCCAAGGGTCGTTATCCAGCAGGCAGTACACGGGCAGCTTGTATTCGTTGTGCAGCCGGCTGAGCATGCGGCGCACGCCGCGTGGCGGCTGGCCGTTGCCGTGGGTGAGAATGCAATTGTATTTTTGCCAGAACTTGTCCTCGGCAAAACGCCGCCAGACCGTGTCCTTTTCGACGTGCAGGATGAACGTCGCCGTGCACTTCTTGAACTCGATCACGTCCTGCTCGACGATCGAGGGAATGCTATAGCCCGCGGAGCCCATGCGCGCGCAATCGATTTCATCGCCCGTCGCATGATCGAACAGCGTGAGCGGGCCGGCCAGGTTGCCGCGGTTCGAGGCATACAAGTGGAGCTCTTCGCGGAGGCTGCTCAGGCCGACCTCGATATCCTCGATGACCGGATCGCACTCGTCCTGGTTCTCGAAGGTTTCCTCGCGCGTGCCTTCGACGGAATGCTTGAGCTTATAGTAGAGACCTCGCAAGCTGAGCGTTTTGCCTTGCTCGATAAGCTGTTTGCAACCGCTGGCCACAAGCACGGTTTGCATGTAGCTCTTGGCCTGCGAGAGATTGAACAACTGGCGGCGGTTCTTGTTCGACCCCATTTCGATCCGCCGCTTCGTCTTGTTGTACTTGACGTTCGAAAGCGCGCGCGTGGGGATCTCGATGAACGGCTCGCGCCGCTTTTCCGCGTCCAGCACGACCCGGTCAGCCAGTCCCACCAGGTCTTTGAGCGTCTTTTTGTCGCGCTCGCTGAGGACGGCTTTTTCCTGGTTGTCGTCTGATTTTGGGCTGGCTGGCTTACGGCTTTTCTTGGCCATGATCTTTTGCCTTCTCTCGGATGCCAAACTCGTTGGTTTTTTCGACGATCAGCACGCTGGGATCGGACTCGAGCGATTCCTCCTCGATGACGCGGCCGCGTTCGTCCATCTTCATGTCCGCCGTGGCGGTCTTCTTTTTGGCTACCGACAGAAGCTGCTCGTAGAGCTTGTCGCGGTCCGCGTTATTGATATCGCTCACGGCCGTTGCCACTTCGCCCAGATAACGCAAGAAAATATTGCGCCGCTCGCCTTCTTGCTTCACTTTCAGCCGCCGCCGCAGATACATCCCCAGCTTGCGCCCGGCCGATTGCAGCGCCAGCCGCAACTCTTTTTGAATTTCCGGATAACTGGCGACCGCCTCTTTCGATTCGCTGGTGAACGGTACCCAAACGCTGGCCATATGGACCATGATCGTCACGGGACCGCTCGGCAGGCTCCCGCGCGACTGAGTCAGCCCATAGCTGCGCCAGTTCGTGCTCATCACGGTCTGCGTGATCGCACAGGCCGCGGGCTGAAACTGCAACGGCACGCGATTGGCATACCGCAGCACGTTCATCGTCTGCCCGGCTTCGAGGTTCACGTTGCGCATCGCCTCGTGCAGCTTCTTCACCTCACCCGGCTTGAGCTTGCTGGCCGAAGCCCGGGGGCTGAGGTCCGCCTCCTTGATGATCTGGTCCGCGGCGTCGCTGCCCAGGCCGTAGAAGGTGGTCGAGAGGAACTGCCGTAGCGTGCGGGCGTCGGTTTCTTCGAGCAGATCTTCGAGCACGTCCAGCGGCACTTTGTTGGCGCTCGACATCCCGCCATAAGCCAGCGCCACTTCGATCTGGAACGGATTGCCGCGATAAACGGCCGGCGGACGCGTGGCCGCGACGTAGAACTCGCCGGGCACCACCTGGTGCAGGCCCTTGAGCAACAGCTCCTCGCCGATCGGCGAGATGCAATCGGTTGACGGCGCGGCGATTTTCGTCTCGCGCAGCGCCTGGAACAACTTGTCGGCTTCGTTTCGCCCCACCTTCGCCGTGCTGGTGCGCGTGCTGATGCCGGCGGTCTGGCAAACCTTCGACGCGACCGACGAGCTCACCTTGCTAAAGCTCGAGGAGAGGAACTGCGAAAGCGTTTGTCCCCGCGCGTCCGAGAGCATTGTCACCAGCATGCCCAACTCGATGCCGTAAGGATGCGGTTTGATCTCCTTCGGCTCGCGCGGCAGTTGATCGGTCGAGCGATCGTACAGCTTCTCTTCGCCTTGGCCCGAGCCCGCCTCCGGATCGAGGTAATGAATCCGCACGTGCGGGTTGGCGATCGCCGTTTGTTCCAGATACTCGTCGACGCTGCCGCGGCCGCGAAGGTACTTGCCTTCGAGCTCGATGGTCACGCGCGTCCCGTGGGCGATGTCGATCCACTCGATACCGTGCTTCTCGACGTAGCTCGCGCCCGCGGCCCCTGGCGGAATGTCTTCGCCTTCGCCCTTGCCGTTCAAGATCTCCGGCAGGTTGCGTTTCGTGTCGATCTTGATCTCGTAGTAGTGGGCCGGCTTCTTGGGCGAGATCTTCGAAACGATCTTCACCGGCTTGCCCGTCGTCAGCACGCCGTACATGCCCGCGGCGCTGATGCCGATGCCCTGCTGCCCACGGCTCATCCGCAGCCGGTGAAACTTCGAGCCGTACAGCAGCTTGCCGAAGATCAGCGGAATCTGCTTCTTGAGAATGCCGGGGCCATTGTCCTGCACGCCGACCTTGTAACGGTTGGGGCCGGTCTGCTCGACGTGAACCCAGATCTCGGGCAGGATGCCGGCCTCTTCGCAAGCGTCGAGCGAGTTATCGACCGCTTCTTTGATCGTGGTGAGCAGCGCCTTGCGCGGGTTGTCGAACCCGAGCAGATGGCGGTTCTTGGCGAAGAATTCGCTCACCGAGATATCGCGCTGGCTGGCGGCCATGCTCTGGGCCGTGGCCCGGCGCGATTTGCGGGCGTTGCCGTTGCTAGCAGCCGCTTCGCCGTTGGAGGACTCTTCGGCGGCGTCTTCGACCGGCTCGTTGGCGCCGTCTTCGCTGCCATCTTCGGCGGTGTCTGCGGCGGTGTCTGCGGCGATTCGGTTGTGTTTCGAGGGTTTCGCCGCACGCCCGGCGTGCGCGCCGTTCTTACTGGGTTGCTTGGCCATCACGGTAATTAGTCAAAGGTGATAAAGCTTGCGGAGGGCACAAGTCGGAGGGGGGAGAGCATGGGGCGTATATCGCCCGACTCGACCATCCGTGTCGACCCATGTTGGAAGGGATTCCGCTGGTAGCGAATATACCGATTGTAGGCCCGGCCTGTCAGCCGCAATCGTCCGAAAGCTGCGGGAAAGCAGGCTCAATTGCGATATTCGGCATACAAAGATTCACCCGTCCCGGCGGCTCTTGCCGAGATTGTTTGTGGAGAGACGGACCGCGATCCGTGCCCGGCAATGGGCCGCGCGGTTTTTTCCGCCTGCCAGCAACCCCCGACCTTGCACTTCCCCTTCGCCCCACCTCGTTCTGTGAGGGTAGCCGCGCTGGTTCATCCGAACCTGTCCGCGACCGCCGTGGAGAGTCACAGACGCTTTCCTATCATTTCCGGTTCATGGAGGAATACGGCAATGCTTCGCACATCGCTGCGCGCCGCTCTGGCGGCGTTTGTCATCGCACTGGCGGGTCTCGGCGCTTCGCAAGCGCGGGCCGAGCATCCCGACATTTTCTACAATTACTACCAGGGCCCCACGGTGTTCGGCCAGGGCACGCCGGCGCAGCTTTATATCTCGCCGCGACCTACGCCGCCGATGGTGGGCCATACCTGGATCACCTATCCGCCGCTCAATCCGCACGAGTTCCTGTATCACCACCATCGAAAGCACTACAAGTACTACCGCAACGGCGGCTACACCACGGCCAAGGTGAAATATGGCTTCCATTTTTGGTAGTCGCCGCTCGCCGGCACGGGTGAGCCCGCCGCGCCGTTGAACAAGATGAACATCCTCGGCTCACTCAGCATCGAGCGTGACCGAGAGAGCGCGATTCCCCGCTACGGACAACACTCCCGCCTCGCATTCCTCCTCCGGCGTCCGGCCGCGCGAAACCTCCACGCGCGGCCGGACGCACCCCCAACGTGCAACCCCGCCCATAAGGATCCCGCCTATGCATCGCCGCAAATTTGTGCTCGTGGCGCTCGCCGTGGCCGCCGCTTTTTCGGCCGCGTCGGCGCAGGCTTTCGACGAGACGCACCACGGGCACAACGCCCGGTATCGTGCGAGCCTCCGCCCCTGGCACGGCCGCTACTACAACGTGCAGTACGGTCAGGCCGTGTCGATTGTTGTGCCGCCGACCGCCGAGCTCACGACCGACTACGGTTGGGGCTCGGTCTCCTCGCGCATGACGCGCAACGACCATCAATTCCAACGCCCCTGGCCCGGCCCGGTCGGCCGCTGGACCCCCTACGGCTTCCTGCCGACGCCGGCCTTTCCCAGCGATACGCGCCAGTTCGGCTACTACTACAACCGCGGCCCGTGGTAGTGCCGGCACGCCGGACGCACGCGGACGTTTCTCACCGCCCGGCGTCGTGACGACTTCCCCCAGCGTCACGACGCCGCTTTTATTTTCCCGCCGCGCCGCCCTGGTGCGGTATTCCCGCTTACGATCCGAGCTGCCCGCGGGTTCTTCTCGAAGCTCTCGGCACGCTCGGCCCGAGTGCGTCTCAGCGAGCCGCTTCCTGGGCGAGCGCGTCGAATCGCGCTTTCAAGTCGCCGTCGAGGCTCGGATACTTCGCCACGACGCGCTCGATCGTGGTCCGGGCTTCAGCGCGTCGGCCCAGTTTGAGTTGCGTGCCGGCGAGTCCCGCGTGCGCGCGAAACCAACGTGCCGTGCCGGGCCGGCTCTTGCGCGCAACATCGGTCCAGATGGAAAGCGCCGCTTCCCGATCGGCTTGGTTGCCTTCGTCCAGCAGCATCGCCAATTCTTCGTGGGTTTGGCCGTCGCGCGGAAACTCGCGCGCGAGTTGCTGTAAGGCTTCGAGTCCCTGCTGTCGGCGTCCCGTCTGCGCAAGCGTCAGCGCGTAGCTGCGTCGAACGGACCGCAGCGCGGCGCTATCCAGGTCTCCGGGCTGTTCGAGCAGCCGAGTTTCAATATCCAATTCGATCTGGGTCAGTTTCGCGACCGCATCCGCGTCAGTTTGCCGGCGGCGGACCCTGGCGATTGTCTCCAGCAGCGCGAGCTGCTCGCGGCTCTCCAGAATCTCGTCGACCAGCGCATCGGCCTGGCCTCCCTTGCCTTGTAGCGCGAGCGCCGGCGCCAGCCAGCGGCGCGCCTCGGCCTGCCATTCCGCCGGCGCTTCGCGATCGGTGCCGAGCATACCGCGCAACAGCCGTTCGGCCGGCAGCGCGCCGCCAGGCATCTCCAGCAGCCAGATACGCGCGGCCGACATCGCCGCGGCGCGTGTGCCCGCATCAGGCTTTGCGCCGCGAGTGGCCGCCGCGCTGGCGACTCGTTCGAGCGCCGCGAGCGCCTCCTCGGCGAGCTGCCGGGGATCGCCGCCGCGGTCGCGCGTTTCCGCCAGCCAGGCTTCGTAGCAACGGCCGAGCGCTTCGGCGGCGCCGCCATATTGAGGGTCGCTCGGTTTGACCTTCAAAAGCAGCTCGATCGCTTCGGACCATTTGCGGTCGTGTTCCGCCAGCCGTCCCAGCCAGCTATAAGCCTGGCAGGCCGTTTCTCCAGCGGGCCATTGTTGCACGTGTTCGCGCAGCAGCCGCACGTACTGCTCCAGCCGCGGCGGTGTCTCCGACTGTGCGATCTGGCCGGCGCAGAACGCCGCCATCAGATGAGCGCTTGCCGCTTGCGGCGAGGTTGGCGAGTCGCGGGCAATTTTTTGGTAGCGCTCTAGCGCCTGGGCATGGTTGCCGCGTTCCTTCTCGATCGTGGCGGCCGAGTACGCCGCTTCGACCGCCTTCTCCGGCAATCCTTCTTCGCCCGCTTGCTGCGCCGCTCGATCGAACGCGGCGATTGCTTTGTCGAGTTCGCCACCGCGATAGAATCCGGCCGCGCTGAACGCCAGCGTGGCGTAGCTCTGCGTGCCGCCGCTGCCGGCGACCGAAGCGGCCAACAGCGAGTCTGCCCGCCGAATCCAGGACCCGCTAAACGAACGCCGAATTTCGGCGGCCTGATCCACCGCCCGCTGCTGCCATCGGGTTGCCTCGCCGTCGTTGTGCCGATCGGCTTCGCGCCGCCAGGCCGCCAGAAAAGCTTCGAGCCTGGCAAAATCCAACTCGGCGCTTGGCGCCCGATCGGCCGCGGTTCCGGCCTCGGCCAAGGCGTCATCCACGTTGCCGCGTTGTAGGGCCACGCGAATGCGCTCGGCGCGCAACTGCTGCTCGATGGCCGGCGGGGGGCTCTGCGAGCTCAGGGTCTTGAGCTGCTGTTCGGCTTCCCGCAGATCGCCCAAGAGTCGTCGCCGGGCAAGCTCCTCGAGCGCCGCCCTCCAGTACAGAAGGTTCTGTTCCTTGTGCCGCGAGAGCAGCGAGAGTGCTTCGCCGGCGCGCGTCAGTGAGTTAAGCCGGTCCGCGCTGGCCGGCGGATAGCACTCGGCCTGGTTGCGCAAAGCCCGCGCCAATTCGAGCTGCACGTTCAGTTCGAGCGACTGCAATTCGGCAACGGTAAGCTCATCGCCGGTCATTCGCGGCGTGCCCTGCTGCCGCAAGCCGCTGGCCACCAGCTTGGCGACTTCTTCGAGCCGATTGATGGCGTCCCGCAACACGCGTCGGGCATCCTCCATGGCCGGCGCGGCGTAGTCTTCGTGCGCGTCGTAGCGCGCGATCTGGCCTTCGGCCAAACGCCCAACCGCTTCCTGCGTGCGCACCAGCAGCAGCCGCGGCGATTGGGAATATTTTTCCGCATAGGCCTGGGCGATTTGCGCCGCGCGTTCCCAAAGCGGCAAGGCGTCGCCCGGCGGCACGGCCAGCGCATGCTCGGTGAGCGTCCGTAAAAGCTCGACCACCACGTCCGTGCGCTGCCGCTCGTCGAGCTCTGTTTGCGTAAGCCGGTTTTCGCAGCTCTTTTCGGCCAGCTCATACAGGCCCCGCCCGCGCAGCCCTTCAAGGTACCCGCCGCTCGGCGGAGTCGCCCGGCGCGGCGGCGCGGCGAGCCGTTCGAGCTGTTGCACGGCGAGTCGTCCGGCCGGTGTGTCGGGATACTCGGCCGCGGCTTCGCGATAAAGTCCCACGGCCTGATCCGCGCGCTGAAGCGTCTCGAGCGCTTGCGCCGTCGTGACCAGCGCCTGTGCCGCCAACGTCCGCTCGTTGCGGAATTCAATGGGCACGCGCAGCAGCGCGAGCGCCGCGGCTTGCGGGTCCGTCGTGAGGAGCGAACGCCCCAGCACATAGTAGGCGCCCGCGCGCAGCGACTCGTCGCTGGCGTCGATGCGAGCCGAGAACGATCGCCGTTGCTGGTCGGTGGCGTTGTTCGCCCCGGCTCGCCAAAGTTGGGCATACGCCAGCCAGACGATCCTTGGATCGTCGCGGGTGAGCAGCGTTCGCAGCGCGGCGAGGGCCTCGGGCCGCGATGGCGAATCGATCAGCAGGCTCGCGCCCATCAAGGCGGTGGCCGGCGGATCCTGCCTGGTCAGCCACTCCTGCGCTCGCGATACGACTTCAGGCCGCGGAGGCTCTTCGTTCCACACGAGCGGAATCGCGTCGAAGTATTGCGTGGTTGGATCGCTGGCCAGCAGCATTTGAAAATACTTGCCCGCCTCGTCCCATTGGCCGAGATTCCGCAAGCACCAAACCGCTTGAGCAAGGATCTGCCGGCGCACCCATTGCCGCGGTTCGCGCTGCGCTTCAAGCGCGCGCTGATAACTGGCGAGCGCCAACTGCCAATCTCCCGCCGCGAACCGTTCGTCTCCGCTCACCTGGTCGGGCGAGCGCACAAATTCGATCCGAGCCACGCTGGCGGCGGCCACCGTTCGGCCTTGCCCCGAGTCGTTTTCAATCCGCAGCTCACGGCCGGTATGCTCGACGATCGTTCCGCGCAGGCGGATCAGCGCGATCCCGGGACCTTCCGGCTTGAGATAGACGGCGTCTTCCGCCATGCAAAGGCCGCTCGCGAGGCAAACCATGCCGACGACGCAAATGGTACTCGCGAGGCAAACGAGCAGCAGTCTCGGGGCGCGCTGGCGGACTGACATGCGTTCTCGCTTATCCCCTGCTGGCGTCTAACGCCGATTGGCGTTCAATCGCGTCACGTCAATATAAACGTGCTGACCGCCGTTCTGGCGGGCCAAGCGCACGATGAAGTTGTCGGCGTCCGCCTGCGGGTTGGTGCCGAATTCGACCGTGTTGATCGTTGTCCCCCGGTTCATCTGGGCGATATCCGCCAGTTCGCGCGGGGTCATCCGAGGTTCGTCGGCGTCGGTCAGAAAAAAGATCACGTCGGGCGCCAAGCGCAGCGCCATCTGCAAGGCTTCGACATGTCGCGTGGCGCCGCTCGCGGTGATGCTGCCGACAAACCGCCGCGCCAGGTTCTTGTTCTGTTCGGTGCCGAACACCAAGCGGCCGGAATCGCCCGTCGGCGTGAAGATGCGAGGTTGCTCGTTGTAGAAGATGATTTGAAACTGGTGCGTTTGCCCCAGGTCTTTCAGACTGCCGAGCAACTCGGCCTTCGCCGCCAAGAGCGGTGCGCCGCCGTGCCCGTCCATGCTGCCCGATCGATCGAAGACATACACGAATTTGTGGCCTTCGCTCATCAGGCCGAACACGCCGGTTCGGGCGCGTCCGCCTCGCATTCGCCCAGCAGGGGCCGATTCGCCCATGAGCGCCGTCGCCGAGACCACGCCGCTCTCCAGTCCGCCGAAACCGCCGCCGGCTCCGGCCCCGGGCAGAACACCGTTCATCGCCACGGCAGGTTCTTCGGCCAGGATCGACTTCAAAGTCGGCGCGCCGCCGTTGCCCGCCGCCGAGGGCGATTCCGATTCCAGGGCATACAGCGCCGGTTCGTCGTCCTCGAAGTAACCGTCGCCCGGCGGGCCATCCCAATCGCTCGCCGGATCGCCGTCGGGCGCGCCACTCCCGCTCACGATCGACACTTCCAGCGCCGTGCCATCGCCGCCAAATGGCGAGCCGACCCGCACCGCCGGAATGGTCAGTGCCAGCAACACGAAGAGGATCGAATGCACCGACGTGGACAACAGCCACGGAAACGCGAGCGAAGACGCCCTCGTGCGCGGTAGAAAATCGGCCGGTTCTGGTCGTGCTCGGAACATGAAAGAGCCGTCCCTTCCGGCACCACTCAAACGCTTACGGTCTAATCAATTATGAGGCGAAAAGCCGGCGAATTCTAGAAGCCCGTCTCGCGCGCGTCAACGCGAGCCGGCGGCGCGTGTCGATTCGCGCAAACGCACGCGGGCGAATCGGCGGCTGCCTCTGCTAGATCGGGGCGCTGGTGGCGATCCGCCGTACGCGAAGGGGAGGCGCAATCCCCATGCTCCGCAAGTCACTAAGTTACTTGCCGCGCTGCAGATGGGGCGCGGCACTCCAGATTGCCGCGCATTTTGGGAAAAATCTTCGGACCCCCCGCAGGGGAGACGGGGGAGAGATGTCCGGAAGGGCGCTCGGCGAGCGTCCCAAAGCCGCTGCTACCACGCTCCGGGCAGGTTTCGGCCCACGCCGCCCAATTGATTGATGAAGAACGACGGCCGATTGTTGGCCGGCGGGGCGTTGAGCCGATCGGTCGAGCGCGAAGCCGGACGATAGGGCGAATGGCTCGCCGCCGGGCGAGCCCGGTTTGCCGCCGTGGTCTGCGACGCGGCCAGCCGCTGCGATTTAAGATCTACTTTCCCGGCCTGCCGCAGTCCGAACGCGGCTTGCCGCTGATCGATTTGGTCTCGCTTGCGCTGAATGCGAATAAGCTCGTCGTGCAGTTGCCGGCTCGTGAGCGTGGCCAGATTCGGCAACTCGCTGACGACCTGCTCGCGTTTGCGGTCGCTCATCACGGCGACATACTCGGCCATCCAAGCCCGCGCTTCGCGCGCCTGCGGGCTATCCAGGATTTCGAGTTTCACTTGCAAATCGGTAAGAATCTGCTTCAGCTCCGCCGCGGTCGACTCGGCAATGCGCTGCTGGAAGTCGAGACGAATCTGCTCGGCTTGCGCCGGCGTGTAAAGCTGCTGCGTGTGGAACCATTCCGCGACTTCCAGCATCGAACGCCGCCACTGCGGGCTATCCAGAATCGCCGCGCGAGCGCGCGCTTCGTCGGTGGCGGCCCCCGGGACCGGCGTTTCCTGGGCGGCCGCCAGGTTCATTGCCGCCGCGAATAACATCAGGCATACGATCGCACGGACCGCCGGTAACATCGGTCGGATGGACGGGGTCATGACTGGCTCTCCTTGGTTCGCGACAGGGTAACGTCGAAATCGAGCGTCGGCTGTCCGTCGCGCCAGTTGTTCAGCGACTCCCAGCGAATTTGCTCGGATCCTTCTGGTGTATAGACACTCGTGCCACGCAGATCGTTGCCGTCGGCCGCCACGCCGCGGCTTTCGACGACCCAGCTTGCGCCTTGCCGGGTCCAGATGCCGACGCTGTGACCGCCGCCAGCGTCGTGCGTCCAGCATTTCACGCGGCCATCGGCCGGATCGACGCCGATCCGCTGCTCGGCCTTGAGCATCGCGGTGCCGTTGTGCGTCGCGGTCAACGTGCGTTCGAGATACGTTTTGGCTTCGCTCCAGCGGGTGGTAATTTCAAAGGTCGTGCCATCGTGTTCGCCGACCCATCGACCGGCGAGCCACGCCAGTTCTTCCACGGCGGTTAGCGGCTGCGCCACGCTTTGGGCTTCGCGCAAGCCTGCCAATCGCCAACGGCCGTCCGTCTTGGTCCAGATCGCGGTAAAATGTCCGCCGGCGCTGTCGCCTGCGTAAACCCCGTCTTCGATCGCCGTGTCCGGTCCAAGAAATCGAAGCGCCGTTTCGGGCAATTCGACCGGCGTGGTGCTTTCGTCGGCCGCCGCGGCGTTGGCCGCGTCCTGTTCGATGCGCTTTCGGGCCGACGTGCGGCGCCCCGACTCGTCGATGATATCGCCCTCGGGAGTCCAATAACCAAGAGCCGCCGCGGCATCGCCCCGCGCAATCGCCGCGACATATTCTTGGGCGGCGGCGCGAATCGCCGATTCTTCGGCCGTCCGGTCCGGCTCGGCGGTCCGGGCGAACGGGCTACCCAGCAGCAGTCCGGCGCCGGCAATGAGAAGGAAGCAACGTCGCATAGGGAAAACAACTCCTGCCAATGTTTCGCGCGTCTGATGAGAGGGGGGGCTGCCGCAGCATCACCAGCACTAGTATAGACCGCACAATTGCCCCGCCATCCCCGCCGCATTCCGCGGGCAAAATTTCGAGGAAAATCGTGCCGCCGCCCGCATGGAATAGGCGGCCTGGCCGCAAGCAGGCAAGCATGGAAGGAGGGATTATGCCGCCGGAGCCGCCATCCGCCAGATGCGCAGCACGTTGTCTTGGTGCGCGGTGACGATCCGCAGCCCATCCGGGTGCAGGTCCGAGTCGTAGCAGTAGGTGGGCAGCTTGAAATCGAAGAATTCGTTCGGGTCGCCGGGGTTCCAGAACAGCAGGTGCCCGCCCTCGTGGCCGCTGTCACTGCCGATGAGAAAGCCTTGCGGGTGACAGTGCACGTTCCAAATGGTGCCGCGCAGCTTTTTCGAGGTAACCAGCGATTGCTTCTTCTCACCGGTGCCGTAATCGAACACGACGACCAGCGGGTTGCCAATGCCGGCAAAGGCGTTCGACACTTCGGAGATGCCGCCACAAGCGAGCAGCGTAGCGTCGGGGCTGAAGTCGATTCCCCGCACGCCGCCGATATCGGCGCGAAACCCCTCATCATATTTCCACAGGCTGCCGCCGTCGAGCGTGCGAAGCTGCTCGCCCGTGGCGAGATCCCATTCGCGCACCTCGCCCTTGAGATCGCCGGAGATGAGCCGCTCGCCATCGGGATGGAAGATAACGTTGTACACATGCTTCGAGTGCCCGGCGAGCACCTCGAGCAGCCTCCCGTCCGCGGCGTTCCAGAGGCGCACGAGCGCGTCGTTGCCGCAGGTGGCGATACGCTGGCCGTCGGGGCTGACGGCGATTGCGCGCACCCAGCCGTCGTGGGCCACGTCGTCGTGCGCGTTGAATGAGCGAACCGGCGTGGGCGCTTCGGCCGCCGCTTCCCAGGCGAACACGCGGCCATCGTAGCCCCCGGTGTAGACGTGGCTGCCCGTGGGGTGAAACGCGATCGCGCGCACCCAGCTATCGTGCGCGTGAAGCGCCGTGGCCTGGCCGCTGGCGATGTTCCACCGCTGAACGCTGTTGTCTTGCGCCGAGCAGAACACGAACTGCCCGCCCGGGTCGAAGCGGCAGGTGAGCAGCGGGCTCGTGTGTTTCCATTCGCCCGCGGCGTGCGTGAGCTTGGGATCGGCTGCCGGCGCGGAGGCGAGGTTCGCGTCGTTCATGCCAGGAGCTCCGTGATGGGCGCGGCGGCCGGATCGGCCATGGGCATCTTGCGGCCGCCCGCGTCGAATTCGCCGCTCGAGTCGACGCCGATCGCGCTCAAATAGGTGTGGAACAGGTGCCCGTGGTCCACCTCGTGGTCGACCACCTCGGTGCCGTTGTCGTTCGTCTTGCCGATGATGGCGCCGGGCTGAATTCCGCAGCCTCCCAGCGCGACGCTCCAGGCGTTGCCCCAGTGGTCGCGCCCATGAAACGCGTTGATGTTCGGCGTGCGGCCAAACTCCGACATCACGACTACGAGCGTCTTTTCCCACAGGCCGCGTTCGACCAGGTCGGCCACCAGCGTGGCGAACGGCCGGTCGAACTCGCCGAGTTGCTCGATATGAAAATCGAAGTTCTCATAATGCGTGTCGTAGTTCGAGTGCGTCACCTGGACGCAGCTCACGCCTTGTTCGACCAGCCGCCGGGCAAGCAAACACTGCCGGCCAAATTCGCTGCTGCCGTAACGCTCCTGGTCTTTCGCCGGTTCCTTGCTCACATCGAACACGTCGCGCCGCTCCATGAGCTGCCGCGCCTGATCGAACGACGACAGAAACGCGTCGCTCTCGGCCCAGCGGCGGCGCTTGGCAAAGTGGTCGTTGACGCCGGCGCGGAACGCATGCCTGCGGTCGTCGGCCTCGGGCGTGATGCCCTCGGGCAGCGCCGTATTGCGCGGCGGGTTGCCGTTGCCCAGGATGATGCTGGCGTAGCGCGGGCCAAGATAAGCCGCGTTGTTGCCGCTGCCTCCGCTGCCGCCGGGACTGACGTGAATGTGGCCCGGCAGCGGCGAATCCTCGGGCGCGAGCAACTTCGCGCCGACCGCGCCCAAGTGCGGATACTCGGCCACCGGCTCCTGCTTCCGGCCGGTCGTCATGCAATAGGCGCCCTTGCCGTGATCGTTCTCGCGCGTGTTGATGCTGCGGACGATTGCCAGATGATGCATCTGCCTGGCCGTGTACGGCAAAAGTTCGCCGACGTGCAGCCCCGGCACCGTGGTCGGTATGGCGCGGAACGGTCCGCCGGTGTTCGTCTTCGGCTTGGGGTCCCAGGTTTCGAGTTGGCTCACGCCGCCAGCCAACCAAATCATGATGATGCGCTTGTCGCTCGCCACGAGCTCGGGCATCGCGGCCCGTACCATCCGCGGCGCGCCGAGCGCGACCGTCCCCGCCAGGCCGGCAACCGTGCCGAGAAACTTTCGCCGTTCGAGTACGTGCTCGGCGGTACCACACGCATAGGGGCATTTCATGGCACGAGGTTCCTCGATATCGGGACGCGTACGATTAGTGATTGAATCGAAACTCGTTGCTGGTGACAAGCGACCACACCATGTCGCGTGCCGTGGACGCGCGTTCGGTTTCCGACGTTTGCCAGTAGTCGGCCACGGCCTTGGCTTCGGCGTCCGT
Source organism: uncultured Planctomycetaceae bacterium (assembly GCA_964598535.1). Classification (GTDB taxonomy): domain Bacteria; phylum Planctomycetota; class Planctomycetia; order Pirellulales; family PALSA-1355; genus JALHMI01. The sequence goes on from CAZRCI010000008.1 coordinate 52,106, forward strand.
CGGACGCCGCGTGAACACCGATAGGTACAACTCCTCGGCCACGGCCCGCGGGTCTTCCAGCTTCGAGAGCCTCTCGGTGAGGTTTCCGCCGCCGCCGTTGACCCAGCCGGCAAGCAGTCCGCCGTTGGCCAGGAATAACGCTTGGTGGACTGTCGCCTGAAAGCTCGGCGCTTGGCCCGGCTGCTGGCCGAACAAATCGCGGAAGTGCTGGATGTTGCCCGTCAGCTTCGCGTCGACGAGTTGTTCGAGCGTGCGCGCTGCGAGCGCGGCGCGGGCTTCGGGCGTCAGATCGCCGGCCGCGGTGGCCGTCTTTTGGGCTTCCTCGGCTAGCGCTTGCTGATGGTTGCCCACGATGCCCACGGCTTGCATCGTGGCCCAGGTCAATTGCTCGGGCGTAAGCGGCTTGAGCGGCGCCAGCGTGAATCGATTCGTTGCGCGATCGATCACTTCGAGCCAGGCTTTTTCGATCGCCGTGCGATCGGCGCCGGCTTTTGCTTGGGCTTCGTCGGCCGCGGCGCGCGCAAGCGCGACGGCTTCGGCGGTGGCCGCCGTCTGCGCTTCGAGCGAAGCGACTTGTTCCGTTGCCGCTTGCGCAGCCGTCCCGGATGTCTCGACAGCCGTCAACAGCGTTTCGTAATCGAGCGCCTTTTGGGCGTCGGCAATTCGGGCGGCCAACTCGTTGTGCTTGGCCCGGGCCTCGCGATGCGCCGCGGCCGAGGCGTCGAATCGGGCCTTCGCCGCCAGATGCGCTTCGCCGGTTTTCGTCGCTTCCGCGGTCGCGGCGGCCCAGGGGGCCTCGTACTCGGCGAGCTTCAGCGAAGCGGCTTGCACCTGCGGCGTCTTTTCGGCGACGATCGCCCGCGCGGCGGCGAGCGCTTGTTCGATCTCGGTCGCGCGGGTTTTGATCGTGGCGGCCGCATCGGCGAGTGCTTTGTCGTCGGGTAATTTTGCCGCGGCCGCTTCGGCAGGCCCCTTGGCGGCGGCGAGCGTCTTGTGCAGGTCTTCTTTCGTTTCGGCCTCTTTGAGCGCCGCGGCCAGCGCCGCCGAAAGTTCATCGCTGGCCTGCTTGGCCTCGGCACGATCCTTTTGAACCTTGGCCTGCGCGTCGAGCGCCGCGGTGTGAGCTTCGTAGGCCGCGACTTGCGCGGCATCGGCCGCCGAGAGCGCCTCTTCGAGCCCGGGCAGTTCCGCGGCCACGCGATCCGCTGCGACGGCCCACTCGGCGAGCGAAGGTGAAACCGCGCCGGCCGCGGCCGGCGGCTTGTTCGATTCCGGCTCGGCGCTCGTCCTTTGATACGTTCTCGACAGGGCGACCTCGCGAAAGAACGCCCGGACGTCGAATTTCATCTGCACGAGCTCCGCGGCCAGCAGATCGAGCAGCTCGCTCTGCACCGCGGGGTTGCCGCTGTGCTGCATATCCAGCGGATGGACGACCCCGCGCCCCAGCATGTGCGCCCACAGCCGGTTTGCCAGGTTGCGATTGAACGCGGCGCTGCCGCCGCTGGTCGCCAGCGCCGCGAGCTGCGCCCGGCGGCTATACTTGGGCACCGGGCGCGCCGCTTTCGCCGGCGCGACCACGTAACGCTCGGATTCGGCCAGTTGCGGCTCGGCCACGGGTTCACCATCCGGAAGCTCCGGTAGCACGCGATCTCGGGCGTTGCCGGTAAACACCGACTTGAAGTTCACTTCTCCCTCGGCGAGTTCGGCGTAATAGAGCTTGCTCTCGTCCTTCTCGTCGGTGAACACGCTGCCCCGCGTGAAGAACGCCGCCAGCCCGTAGTATTCCGCTTGCAGGTAATCTTCCACCAGCGGGTGATCGTGACACTGCGCGCATTGCAGATCGCGCCCGAAGAACAATCGCCCCACGTCGCGAGCCAGCAAGTTCGGCTCGGCGTCGCGATCGAGATAGAACTTCACCGCGGGGCGCAGCTTGGGATCGGCGCCGTCGGCCGCGAGAATCTCGCGAACGAGCTGGTCGAGCGGCTTGTTTTCCAGAAAGCTTTGGTACAGGTATGCCGTCCATTCGGTGTCGGCAACCCCTTTGCCAACCAGCGTGCCGCGCCGCCGTTCGAGCCACATCGAGTCGAACGTGTGCTGCATGTGCCGCGCAAAACGCGGCGACGCCAAAAGCTGATCAACCAGCGCTGCGCGCTTGTCGGGATTCGCGTCATCCAGAAACGAGCGGGCAAACGCGGCGTCGGGAATCGTGCCCGTCAGGTCGAGATAAACGCGCCGCAGAAACTCGGCATCGTCGGCCGTTGCGGCGCCCGGTCCCGCCGTGGCGGCCGCGACCAGGGCGTCGATCCGCTCGTGCAGCGGCGGCCGCACGGCCGCGGGCTCTTGGGCAGTCAGACGCTCGCTCGCACTAAACACCATAACGGCCGCAAGCGCACAGCTTACAAGCAACGCGGTTTGCCGATCGCGAGGCATATCGTCTCTCCCGGCGATGCACGCGGAGATTTTTCGACGGCGGGATGCTCAGCGCATCCACCGTGGCTTTCCCGGGAGATCATATCTCCCGGGGTTACGCAGCCCGTGTCTCCCAGCACCACACGCGGTGAAGGAAGCGTCCACAATCAACAGAGGCAGGAACAAATCAGGTAGGTCACATGCAGGCTCGGACTCGCGGCTTCCCTCGGGCGAGTCTGTTCGGGGGATGCCGATCCACGCCCTTATGATAAGAACGCGTTCGAGGCGCGCCAAGCTTGCTATCAGCCGATAAGAACACGAGTTAGGGGCATCGCATGCGCGCCGCTTCGCGCACCGCGCGCCGCACGGACGCGATATCTTAGGCAAACGCGCACGCTAAGTGGTCACCGGAGCACGCTGAAGCTTCGCGTTTTCTTCTTCCGAGACCTTGCGCATCCATTCTTGTAGCCGGTCGACGTCCGCGTTGACCGTTCGCGCGCCGGCAAACAGGCTACCCGCCAGGAACAGGGACATCAGCGGCAGCAGGTACAGCGCGTTGTTGAGTCCGTACGCGCGGAAGGGCAATTGTTCCTCGGCCGTCAGCGCCTCGAGCTGGACGCCCTGCTCGGCGGCTCGTTGCACGGTGTAATAGTCGCTCGCCTGGCCGATGACGACCGGTCCCAGTGCTCCGCCAAACACGTACATCGCGGCAAAGTAAAGCGCCATGGCCGTGGCGCGGAGCGACGGCTCGATGACGTCCTGAATCGTCGAGTAGACCGTGCCATAGTAAACGTACATCATCATGCAGCCGAAGCCGAACAGGACGCCGAACAAGGTCCAGCGGCCGGCTTCGGCGTTGAGCGCAAAGTACATCGACGGCACGGTGAGGGCGATCGCCACGGCCGCCACCAGCATCCGGCCGTTGCGGCGGCGGCGAATGATCGCGTCGCCCAGCAGGCCGCCGAGGATCATGCCCGGCACGCCGGCCAAACCGTACACGGCCATGGTCAGGTAACCCGCCGTGGCGGGATCCATGCCGTGCACGCGCCGCACGAGCGGCGTCAGAAAGCCGCCGATCGCGTACATATTAAAGTTGTGCAGCGCGCCCGAAACGATGATCCACCGCATCGTCGGAATCGATAGCACCAGCTTATAGGGCGAGCCGTCGCGCTTGCGCGCGCCGATATTATGGGTTTCCGTCGCCCCGCGCCGGGGTTCCTTGATCATCCAGGCGCCCAGGGCACAGAGCAGCCCCGGCACCAGCGCCACGAAGAACGCCGAACGCCATCCGTAGTGCTTCGTCATGAGGCCGCTCACGACCAGGGCCGCGGCATTCCCCAGCGGAAGCCCGAGCATGAAGAGCGACATGGCGCGAGCCCGGTTGCGCGCGGGATACAAATCGCCAATCAGCGAGTTGGAGGCCGGCGCGCAGCTCGCTTCGCCCACGCCGACCGAAAGCCGCAAAGCGACCATCTGCCAGAATTGTTGTGCAAAGCCCGAGAGCGCGGTGAGCACGCTCCAGACGGTCACGCCCAGCGTCAGAATGCGCGAACGGTTGCCGGTGTCGGCCCACCGCCCCAGCGGCACGCCCACGGCGGCATAGATCAAAATGAAGGCCGTTCCCAGGTAACCGAGTTGCGTGTCGGTCAGCCCCCAATCGACCGCGATCGACTCGCCCACCGCGCCGATGATCAAGCGATCGTAGAAGTTCATCAGATTGATGGCAAACAGCACCGCGAGCGCAAACCCGGCCTTATTGGTCATCGAACCGCCCTTATTAACCCTGCGAGAAACACAAGAGAGAGATGCCCCGCCCTCGCGGCGCATCGTGATTCTCGGCTGCGACAAAACGAATCGCAAGCATTTTGTTGGGAGAAACCTGACACCGCCACGCGCCGCTCGCCGGCAGAGTCTGCCTCACCGCTACGCCTTTTTCAGACGCCACGAGAGTTCCGCGCCCAGGCGCTCGAAGACATCGCCCCAAACACGCAGCCGCGTCTGCCGAAACAAACGCAACGTCGCGTACCAGGGGCTATCCTCGCGCGCGAACATCCAGCGCCAGTCGGGCACCAGCGACAGCGCAAGCCACGTGGGCTTGCCCAATGCCCCGGCCAGATGTGCGATGGCCGTATCCGAGGTAATCACCAGGTCGAGGTTCTCGAGCACCGCGGCCGCGTCGAGAAAGGCCCCGCCCGAGGCGTCGAATTCCGGCCCCAGATCGCGCACCGCGAAGCGGCCAGCCAATTCCGCGAGCTGCTCGCTGCCGTATCCCTTTTGCAGGCTGATGAGCTCCACGCCCGATAGCGCCAGCGGCGCAAACTCCACCAGCGGAATCGAACGCTCGCGATCGCCCGGATAGTTGGCCGAGCCTTGCCAGGCGATGCCGATCCGAAAACGATCGCCACCGCCGAGCTCGTCTTGCCATCGCCGCGCACGGGCCGGGTCGGCCACCAGGTATCCCGCGGCCAGCGGAACGGTTTCGGCCGTGGTCTGGAATACCAACGGCAAGCTGAGTAGAGGAATCTGCGCGTCGAACGGCGGCAATGCCTCGCCGCGCGGCACGAACTGGGCGAACTCCGCCAGCGGCGATTGCGCGAGTAACGGAACCAACGTCGGCTGCGCTTCGCAAATCACCCGACCCGCGCGCTCGGCGACCAGCGGCAGATAGCGTACAAATTGGATCGTGTCGCCCAGGCCTTGTTCGGCGTGGACCAGAACGGTCTTGTCGAGCAGCGTTTCGCCCTGCCAGCGCGGCTGCTCGAACGTGCGCCGCTCGCCTTCCATCGCGCGCAGTCGCCATTCGTAGTGCGGCCAGCCCTCGGCGAAGTTCCCCTGCGCCAGCAGCATCAATCCCCAGTTGTAACGTACCTGCGGATACTCGGGCGCAAGCTTCAGCGTTCGCTCATAACACACCGCGGCTTCGGACAACCGGCCTTGCACCTTGAGCAGATTGGCCAGATTGTTGAGCGTCTCGGGCGAATCGGGAAGCGTTTCCAACGACCGCGCGTAACACCTGGCCGCGCCGTCCCAATCGCCGGCATGCGCCAACACCGCGCCCAGGTTGTTGTGCGCCTGGGCATAGTCGGGCCGCGCCGCGACGGCGCGTTCGTAAGCCTCGCGCGCCGTGTCGAAGCGTCCCTGATACTGCCACAGCACGCCCAGGTTGAAATGCGCTTCGGCTAGGTTGGGATCGGTATCCGCCGCCTGCTGAAAAGCGGCGAATGCTTCGTTGAGCCGCTTCTGCTGCTTGAGTAGCGTTCCCAGGTTGCACCAGGCGGCCGCCTGACGGCGATCGATCGCTACCGTGTGCTGATAGCGGGCAATCGCCTCGTCCGTTTCTCCCTGCTGCTGATGCAGCACGGCAAGCTGGAATTCGGCCTCGGACGAGTTGGGGTCAAGTGCCAGCGCCTGGCGGCCCGCGGCGAGCGCTCCAGCGATGTCGCCACGCTCCCGCAGAATTTTACACAGGTCGGTGGCGGCGCTGGCCAGCGCCGGATCGAGCTCCAAGGCTTGCCGGCACGCCGCGATTCCTTCCTCCGAGCGGCCCAGTTCGTGGAGCGTGGCGCCCAGGTTCGTATGCGCCAGGGCCATCGTCGGGTCGCAGGCGATGGCTTTGCCAAAGCAATCGGCGGCTTCCGGATGCCGCGCTCGTTGATTGAGGATCACGCCCAGCGTATTGTGGGCCGTGGCCAGGCGAGCATTCAATCGCAGGGCTTGCCGGCAACTTTGTTCGGCGCGTTCATAATCGCCCGCGGCCAGATAAACCTCGGCCAGATGGTGGTGAAAGCTCGGCTGCGCTCCGTCGAACACGATGGCCTTGCGGATGCACTCGGCCGCTTGTTGCCTCGCGCCGCGAGCATGCGCCACGAGCCCCAGCAAGTGCCAGGCGTCCGCGTTTCGGGCATCGATGGCCAGGACTTGCCGGTAGATACTTTCGGCCTGATCCAGCGCACCGGCGCGGTGCAAGCTGGCGGCTTGATTCAGAGCTTCGGTGACGGTGGGCATCTCGAAAGATCGGACGTGGAAAAGAAGCCGGATTCCCTGCAATCGTTAGCTTACCCCACGCAAGACGGTCGGGGGCAGGTCGTATTTCGGTTCTTGGCACGCGAGCAAGGTGCTGACTGGCTCTAAACGGATAGGTATAATGACAGGCGAACGATGGCCCGCCGGAACCGGGGGGCTGTCGTGCCCGCCGAACTAAGCTCCCTCTTGCCGCTCGAACGACAAACACCTGCCTTTGGGTTTTCTGTCTAAAGCCACGGGTCCGTCATGGCATACACCACCAGGCTGAACGACTCGATTTTCGGGCGAGCGCTACGGGCGTGTGCCGTGGTCTTGCCGCTACTGGCGAGTCTCGCCCGCGCTGAAGAAGCCCCCGTGGCCCATTCGCCCGAGGGCTTGGAATATTTCGAAGCGAACATCCGCCCGCTATTGGTGAATCATTGTCTCGATTGTCACGGCGAAGACCGTCAGGGCGGTTTGCAGCTCGATAGCCGGGCCGCGATGCTCGCCGGCAGCGACAGCGGACCGTCGATCGTGCCCGGCCGCCCGGACGACAGCCGCCTGATCAAGGCCGTCCGCTACCAGAGCGATCCGAAGATGCCGCCCGACGGGAAACTGGCCGCGGAAGAGATCGCCAAGCTGGAAACCTGGATTTCGATGGGAGCTCCGGCCCCCGGGGACGACGCCGCGGTACCCACGTCCGGCGACCAATCGGACATGGCCCGCACGCACTGGGCCTTCCAGCCGGTGGTGAAGCCGGCGTTGCCGGCGGTGCAAAACGCGGCCTGGCCCAAGTCGCCGATCGATTCCTTTATTTTGGCCCGGCTCGAAGCGGCGGGGCTATCGCCCTCGCCGCAAGCCGACGCGCGGACGGTCTATCGCCGTGCGAGCTTCGATGTTGCGGGCCTGCCGCCCAAGGCGGCCGACGTCGAGCGGCTGGGCCGCGGTGAGGACGCGTTGGACCGCGCGGTCGAGGAACTGTTGGCATCGCCGCACTACGGCGAACGCTGGGGCCGGCATTGGCTCGACATTGCCCGCTACGCCGACAGCAAGGGCTACCTCTTCACCGAGGACCGCAACTACCCCAATGCCTACAAGTATCGCGATTGGGTGGTACGCGCGCTGAATGAAGACCTGCCCTACGATGAGTTTCTGATTCGGCAGATCGCCGGCGATCGCTTGCCGATTTCCGCGGACGAGAACCCGCTCGCCGCGATGGGCTTTCTGACCGTCGGGCGGCGGTTCCTCAACAATCCGCACGACATTATCGACGATCGGATCGATGTGCTCACGCGCGGCACGATGGCCCTCACGGTCACCTGCGCCCGCTGCCACGACCACAAATACGACCCCATTCCAACCAAAGACTACTACTCGCTCTACGGCGTGCTGGCCAGCAGCGTCGAGCCGAAAGAGACGGACGTCATGTCCTTGGCCGACGCCGAACAGCCGGTGACGCCGGTCGTCTTTGTGCGCGGAAACCCCGCCAATCAGGGCGACGAGGTGCCGCGCCAGTTCCTTTCGATCGTGGCTGGTGAAAATCGTCAGCCCTTCCAGCACGGCAGCGGACGGTTGGAACTGGCCCAGGCGATCGTCAGCCCCACCAATCCGCTGACGGCTCGCGTGATCGTCAATCGCATTTGGATGTACTACTTCGAGCAGCCGCTGGTCGATACGCCCAGCGATTTCGGTCTGCGCAGCGAGGAACCGACCCATCCCGAGCTGCTCGATTTTCTGGCCGCGACGCTCGTCGAAAACGATTGGTCGCTCAAGAGCATCCATCGGCTGATCCTCACCTCGGCCGCATATCGACAAACGAGCGCCGATCGGCCGGAGGCGCGCGCCCTCGACGCCGAGAACCGGCTGCTGTGGCGCATGAATCGCAAACGGCTCGATTTCGAGGCGATGCGCGACGCGCTGCTGGCGGCCTCGGGCCAGTTGGACGCCGCCGTAGGCGGGCCGGCCGTCGACCTGCTTGCCGAGCCGTGGCCCACGCGCCGCACGTTGTATGGCCGCATCGACCGGCAGAATCTGCCAAACCTGTTCCGCACGTTCGACTTTGCCAGTCCGGACACGCACAGCCCTCGCCGCTATTCGACGACCGTTCCGCAGCAGGCCCTGTATCTGCTGAACAGTCCGTTCGTGCGCGATCAGGCCCGGCATCTGGCCTCGCGGCCGGAGCTTACCGGCATCCGCGATTCGGCCTTGCGCGTCGAGCGGCTGTATGAAGTGGCGCTCGCGCGAAAGCCCACCGCCGCGGAGTTGGAGCTTGGCGCGGCGTTCTTGGCCGCGGAAGACGCCTCGTCACCGCCGCCGGCCGATGCGCCTGCCGACCGGCCGGGCGCTTGGGAGCGCTACGTCCAGGTCGTGTTGTTGTCAAACGAATTCGTGTTCGTGGATTGAGACGCAGGAGTGCGCCATGGCTGATTTCGGATCGAGTTGCCGCCTTTCCCGCCGCCAGATGCTCGCCTGTACCGGGATCGGCTTCGGCACGCTGGCGCTCGGACAATTGCTCGGCGACGAGGGGCTGTTGAGCGCGGCCCGCGCGGACTCCATCAACCCGTTGGCGCCCAAGCGGCCGCACTTTCCGGCGAAAGCCAAGCGTGTGATCCATCTGTTCATGAACGGCGGTCCGTCGCACGTCGACACCTTCGACCCCAAGCCGGAGCTCACCAAGCGGCACGGCCAGGAGCTGCCGATCAACCTGCCGACCGAGCGCAAGACCGGCGCCGCGTTCGCCTCGCCGTACCAATTTCAGAAGTACGGCCAAAGCGGCATCGAGGTCAGCGAGCTGTTCCCGCACACCGCCGCGTGCATTGACGACATCGCGGTGATTCGCTCGATGCACGGCGATTCGCCGAATCACGAGCCTTCGCTGCTCTTGATGAACTGCGGCGAGCCGCGGCTGATTCGCCCCAGCATGGGCTCGTGGCTCACCTATGGCTTGGGGACCGAGAACCAGAACCTGCCCGGCTTCATCGCCATGTGTCCCGGTGGATTTCCCATCCAAGAGTCGCAAAATTGGCAGTCGGGCTTCCTGCCGGGCGTTTATCAAGGCACGTACATCGACACCAAGCATCGTGAAGTCGAGCGGCTGATCGAAAACATCGAAAACAAAGTCGTCTCGCGCGACGAACAGCGCCGGCAGCTCGACCTGCTGGCCCGGCTCAACCAGACGCATCTGACCGAGCGCGCCGGCGACGAACAGCTCGAATCGCGCATCCAGTCGTTCGAGCTCGCCTACCGCATGCAAATGGAAGCGGCCGACGCCTTCGACGTCAGCCGCGAGCCTCAGCATATTCTCGACATGTACGGCGAGGGTACCCAGGCCCGGCAGATCCTCATCGCCCGCCGTCTGATCGAGCGCGGCGTGCGGTTCGTGCAGGTCTGGCACGGGGAAGGTCAACCGTGGGACAACCACGACGACATCGAGGTCAATCACCGCAAACTGGCCCAGCAGTGCGACCAGGCGATCGGCGCGCTGCTCAAAGATCTCAAGGCGCGCGGCTTGCTCGACGAGACGCTGGTTGTCTGGGGCGGCGAGTTCGGCCGCACGCCGACCGTCGAGCTGCCCAAGAAGGGGGCAAACGCCGGTAAGATCAACGGACGCGACCACAACCACCACGGCTATACCATGTGGCTCGCCGGCGGTGGCGTGCGCGGCGGCTACGTACACGGCGCCACCGACGAATTCGGGTTCGCGGCCGTCGAAAATCGCGTGCACGTTCACGACCTGCACGCCACGATGCTGCACCTGCTAGGCTTCGACCACGAGCGGTTCACCTATCGCTACGCCGGTCGCGACTTCCGCCTGACCGACGTGCACGGCCGCGTGATCAAAGAGCTACTCGCCTAAGGCGAAGGTTTCGCTCCAGTTGCAAAAGTCCTCGGTAGACTTTTGCGGCGGCCTGCGACATCGCTAGGATGCGATGACAAAATTGCGACTTAAGTCGTTATTTTGCGAGCCGTGCGGAGCTTTGCTCCGCACTTGGCGAGGTTGAAAAATGTCACGACGGCATTTTCAACAGGCTGCTAGACCGGCGGACGCTTATTCACGTCGGTCGTAAACTCGCGAATCCGCCACGGATTCAGATCGGCATTCATGGGCTGGCCGTGGCGTTCCAATAGAATGCTAATCACGAGCGTTTTTCGATCGCCGTCTTCATCGGTAAAAGTCACCGTGTAGTGCACGTTGGCAAGCGCGAATCGCTTGCCCGAAACGATCGCGTTGACCTTGAAAAACTTTACCTCGGCGTCTTGCCCCAAGGCCGTCAGCATGCGCACCAAGGGCTCTTGGACGAACTCTTGAATCTGCTGCCGCGCTTGCTCGTCGTTGCGAAAGTAGCTCCACAGGCCCTCGTCGAGCGGCGGGCGATAATCCGGCGCCATTTGCAGCAGCACGGCCTCCTCGGGGTGCCGCCGCTGGAGCCGTTCGAGAAACTCCGTCGCCACCGGCACGGCCTGGCTGCGAAGTAGCAGTTGAGCCGAAACGTACCTGGCCAGCGGCAGCACCAGAAAGAACGTCGAAAGCGTCAGACCGGCGATCGCCAACGCGCGGCCGCCGCGTTCGCGGCCGATCCTGGTCAGGCTGATCGCGGCCGTCAGCAGGCCAATGCTCGGCACCACCGTCAACAGCGGCTGAAAAATCGCCACCGGAGAAGCCAGCGCCAGCAGCAACGACGCAATCGCCAGCGGATCGATCGAGCGATATTCGAATTCGCCGTCAGCGGCGTCCGGAGGGTCTGCTAGGGGGGAAACGTCGGACATCGCCAGAGCGCGCTTACGGGGGTCTGCCGGAGTGACGGCTAATCGCGAAAATCGGGTGCTATTTGCGATGCTACTCGGCCTTGCGACCAGCGGCAAGGCGATCGGTCGCCGCGACGCGGCTTGCCCGTCAGCGCGCGCACTGGCCGACGCTCGGCTTTTTGCGCCCGCAAAAACTCATTGCCCGGCGATTTTCAAGGCGTTTATAATGGGCGGTGCCCTGGCTGTTGGAAACGTCGAGAGCCGGGAGAAGTTTTCTTGAACGATTGCGCGCCGTTGCCCCCCCACGACCGCGCGTCCGAGCCTGGGTGAGATCGCGAGACATTTTTGCCACAGGCTCAAGCGGCGAGGAGGCGCGTTTTGGCCGCTCCGCCGCCCACGCGTTTTTTCTCGCGTTTTATACCGGGCTACCGTATCTTTACTGGGGGCTTTCAAACTTCGAACCAGCCCGCGGACCGGGCGGGTAGCATGCCGAAGCCGCCGCGCGCCGCGCAATCAAGACCGTGAAGTTGCGCGCCGATGCCGGGGCGCGGGATAAAAAAGCCAAAGGTCCAAGAAACACAAAGGTCCAAGAAATATCGAGCCGAAGGAAAACCAGGTTCGCCGTGCCCGGGTAAATGCCCGCAGAGGGGACATCCCGCCGCGGCGGGTGCCACGGCGCGAAGTACGATTGCCACCGAGCAGCGTCCTCGGCACAACAACCGACATCCATCCCATCGGGCCGGCCGCGAGCGCGGGCCCCATCATCGAGCGAGGAGTGAACCAGCAATGTGGATTCCGAAATGGGTGCGTGACAAGAAAAAGGGCGTTGTCTCGGCGGTGCCCACCCAGGTCGTCTCGAACGAGGAATTCATCCCTCGCCCGCAAACGGCCAAGCAGAAACAGATCGAAGACCTGATCACGCGGATGTCCGAAGAGAAAGCCAAGAAGCTGGGTATGGAACGCCGCGACTTCATGGCCACCAGCATGGGCATCGCCACTTGCTTCCTCGCCAGCAACATGGTCTGGGGCAAAAACGCCTGGGCCGTCGAAGAAGACGAAACCCTCGAGCCGGGCGCCTACGAAGAAAAGTACCCCAAGGGCCAATACTTCATCTTCGACGTTCAGGCCCACTTCACCAACGGCGTTCCGATCGGGTTCCGCAACATGGAATTCGTGAAGAACATGGGCTTCAAGCTCGACAACTCTCCCGAGTCGTACTCCTACCCCAACTTCGTCAAGGAAATGTTCTTTGATAGCGAAACCTCGATGCTCGTCATCTCGGGCGTCCCGGGCAAGGAATTGCAGTTCGACCGCATGGGCAATCCCCTGGAGGGCCCCAAACGCGGCGGCGGCGTGCTACCCAGTTGGCTGATGAGCGCGCGTAAAAAAGATATCAACGAGATGGCCGGCAGCGTGCGCGCCCTATGCCAGGGCAACTGCGCCCCCAACCACTACTGGGACATGAAGACGAACAGCCAGGATCAGAAAGCGCTGTTCGACCAGATGGAACGCGAGGTGAAGCAGTACGGCATCGACAGTTGGAAATGGTATTGCCACACCGATCCGGGCCGTAGCGGCAACGGCTTCCAGCTCGACGACGAAAAACTGACCTATCCCTTCTATGAAAAGAGCAAGGAGCTGGGGCTGAAGTTCTTCAGCGTCCATAAGGGCTTCTCGGCTCAAAGCCGCACGCTGGGCCATCTGGCCAATCCGAAGGACGTCGAGAAGGCCGCTCTCGACCACCCCGATTTGACGTTCGTGATCTATCACTCGGCCCTGCAACATTCGCCATTCGGCGAGCCCGAGTTCCAGGACAAGTACGATCCGGCCACCGGCGACTTCGCCTGGCACGACGTGCTGATGAAGGTCAAGCAGCGCAGTCCACAGATCAACAACGTGTATCCCGAGATCGGTTCGAGCTTCGGCACGCTGGCGATCTACAATCCCGAGATGTGCCAGCACCTGATCGGCAAGAACATCAAATACTATGGGGCCGATCACACGATCTGGGGCACCGACTGCCTCTGGTGGGGGTCGCCGCAATGGGCCATCGACGCCTTCAAACGGTTCCAAATCTCGGACGAACTGTGCGAGAAGTTCGGCTACGCCAAGGTGACCGACGAGGACAAGGCCAAGATCTTCGGCCTCAATGCGGCCAAGCTCTACGGCATCGATCCGGACGAGGTCCGCAAGACCATCCCGAAGGACAAGCTCTCGGCGCTCAAGACGGCGTACAACGAGATCGGCGCCTCGCGCCAGAACACCGCCTACGGCTGGGTGCGCGACGATACGCGACAGGGGTAACCAAATAGTCGGCAGCCTGTGAATGCTCCGTCACGGATGTCTTGCTCGAATTTTTGAGTAGGTACTCGAAGCTCGAGCGAAGAAGCCTCGGCCGCCAGGCAGTGGCGGTGAAATTCAGCCTCATCGCTGCCCCGGGCGATCCACCGGTGTCAACCTCGGGCGACAGATTGGTCCGAGGCACCGGAAACCCCCTCACGGCTGGCCGGTCGGTCCGCGGAAAAAACGCGGCCACCGCCAGTTGAGACGGTTGCGACGGCCAATTACGATGTGGCAGAGAAATTGCGTTGCCCGCCACGAGTTGGCACAAGTCGACCGCCCGCCAGGTCGAGGGCTGGGAGCCCGGTTCGCTTACGAAGCCTGTGTCACACAGGTTTCGCGGTAACCCGAAGTGTCGGCGGGCATACATGACGGCGCGAGCGATGGTTCCGGCTGCGGCACGGGACGCGGCGAGCGCAGGGAGTCATGAAAGTGGAGCGTGGCGCGGGCCTGGAGACAGTGCCCGCGCCGCGTTTTTACTATTGGTAGGCGGTAAGATTATGGAGAGCTTCGCTCCCCGCATGCGGCGCTGGCCAAAACGTAGCCTCGAGCAGCCCGTTGACGCATTTGAAGCACGGGCCACGAGCGGAGGTGATCCGAACGCCGCGTGTACGTGGCTGCAGAGGGACGCGTGAATGAAACGGTGGCTGCAAGTGCTCCTGGAGTGTTTGCCCGGTGTGCTGCTGGCGCTGGTCGCGTTCGTGTTGCTGCTCGCGCTTATCGGATATTTTAGCGGGCACCGTGGCGCGGCCGCGGAAAACGCGCCGCGTAACCAACTCGACCCCGCGGCCTGGGGTTCGGACCATGTCGGGCAGCCGGTGCCGGTCTACACCGAAGGCGGCGAATGCCTGTTCTGTCACCGACATCAGGTAGGCACGACGTGGGGCGCCAATAAGCACAATCGCACCATTCGCGACGCCGATCCGGCCGAACCCGCGATGGCGGCGCTCTTGGACGACGATAAGACCAAAGCGCTCGCCGCCGACGTCCAATTGTTGCTGGGCGACACCCGCGCGCAACGCTTCCTGAAACGCTCGGAACGCTACGGTCACGCCGACCTGCTGAGCGTTAAGGCCGAGTTCGGCCGCGGCGCACGGGCACGGCTCAAGGACACGGACGCCGTCCAGTGGGATCTCGAAAAGTTCGCCACCCAATGTGCGGGCTGCCATGCCACGGCGGTCGATCCCGAGTCGCAGAGCTTCGCCACGGTCTCGCTCGATTGCTACGCTTGTCATGGTGACGCGCCGGTGGATCATGCCACGGACACGGCGCTGATGCCGCTGGCGCGCGAGCGCAGGGATTCGCCCGCCGTGGTGAGCTCGATCTGCGGAAGCTGCCACATTCGCTTCGGCAAGTCGCGATCCACCGGCTTGCCCTATCCGGCCAATTTCGTGGCCGGCGACAATCTGTTCAAGGATTTCGAGGTCGACTGGAGCGTGCTCGACGAAACGACCGATGCGAAGCGCCTCAATCCGGCCGATGCCCACGTGATGGACAACCTGCGCGAGGTGGTCCTGTACGGCAACGAACAGATGACGTGTCTTACTTGTCACGATGTTCACAAGGGCGCGAGCGCAAAGCATCGCGAGTTGCCCGCCACGCAATATTGCCAGCACTGCCACACGGCAAGCGTGCCGATCCGAGCACACAAGCGATATACCGTGCATAGCGAGCGGTGCGAGTATTGAGCGGCGCGGGGTCAGCGCTCCGTCGGCGTTTCCTTGTTCGGATGCCGTCTTTCTGGGAGTATTCGCTTACTAGTTTGCGCCAAACCGCGCGCGTTCAGCGGTGTTGCGCGACATCAGCAATGGATCGGAAGGACGTTCCCCCTCCTAGTGCCGGCGGCCGTCCGCTAGCGGTTGTAAAACCGGCATAATCGCCAGCCTTCTGTTTAAGCATAAAGCTTGCGCAGTCCGATGACCCCTCCAGGCCGGTAAAGTGCCGCGCGGAAGGCGCGCGCACTCCATCGGCCCGACAACTTGCTTGCGCGGCGGGCGTTGCGCTCGCCGTGATACGTCAAACGCGGCATTCCTTATCGGGGGGTACAGGCGATGCGCGGCCGAGTCGCATTTTGGTTTCTAACGGGCTGCTTGCTCGCCGGTTGGTGTGCGCCGCCGGTCGCGGCCAAAAATCCACCGGTGAAAATCCTGCGGGGGCCGCAGTTTACAGAGCTGGTCGACTATCAAAGTGACGCTCCGATTCCGCGCGAGCCGCTGTCCGGCGAGGAAATTCAGCCGCCGCTTTCGCAGGATTGGTCCAACCTCGTGGGCGATGACGGCTCGTTGTTGGGCACGCCCACGGAGTTGTCCATGCACGCGGCGGACGGCTGCCCGGCGTGCGGCGATCCGGCGTGCGATGGTTGCGGGTTTGGCGGTCCGTATGGCTGGGCCGTGGGCATCGAGGCCACGTATCTGAAACCGGACTTCCAGCAAAGCAACGACGCCTTCGATCCGCCGAACGAATTTGGCTACGAAGCGGCGCCGCGCGTCTGGGCCGAATACCTGATGCTGAACGGCTGGGGCGTGCGCGGAGCGTACTGGTCCTATGACGCCGAACAGGAGGGGAGCCGTGTATTTCAAGATGTCGCCACGCTCGGCGCTCAAAACTACTCAGACCGGCTCGATCTGTACGCGATCGATCTCGAATTGACGCGCAGATTCTCCATCCGCCGCTCCGAGTTCTGGTGGTCGCTCGGTGCTCGTAATGGCCGCTTGAGGCGCGGGCTGAACCAGCAGCTTTCGATCTTCGACCTGGAGGGCGGCGGCGGTGACGACGCAACCTTCGTCCTCCAGAAGGCGGCCCGCGACTTCAACGGCACGGGACTCACGACCAACATCGGTTTGCGGCGTCCCTTGGGTTCGTCGCGGCTAGCGCTCGTCTCGAACTTCCGCAATTCGGTGTTGTGGGGCGGCAACGATCTCAACTACAAGCTGACCTTGGGAGAAGTCATCCCGGTCGGCGCCGGCGATCTCAACCTCAACGATCTCACCACGGTCAATCATGGCGGCAACAATAGCCAGGCGATGTGGATTGGAGAATTCCAGGTCGGTGGCGAATGGAGCTGTCCCCTGGGGGGCACCACCGACGGCGGCTGGGCCTTCGCCCGGCTGATGTTCGAAGGCCAGTGGTGGAAAGTTCCCGGTGTGGCTGGTTTCGGCGGCGGACCTTCGACAAACGCTCAAATGTACGACTTCATCGGCGTCACCGCGGCCGCCGGCATCCGGCGCTAAGCCGAACCGAGAACACGCGCGGCCACGAGATCCACGGCACGTCCCAGCTTCTTGGCAGCGGCCGAGGTTTGCGTTGGTCGCCTTGCCTGCTCGCAGGCGCACAACGCCCCAAGGTCCAAGGCATGGCCTTGTCACCTAGACGGGAGATTCCTCGATGGCATCATCATCGCACCGTGAAAGCCATAAACAGGCTCGCCGCGGTCGCTACTTTCCAATCGCGATCAGGTGCCGTTCGCCGCGAAAGATCAATTGGCCGTGCGTCGCCGCGGGCGAAGCGTACGCATATTCGCCCAGGTCGTTCTCGGCCACGATGGCCAGCTTTTCCCCGGGGCGAATGAGCGTGGTATGGCCCTCGTCGGAGGTGAAGTACACGAGCCCTCTGGCGACGATCGGCGAACTCGAATAGTGCGTGCCGATCCGCTCCATCCACAGCCGTTTGCCGCTGGGGGCGTCGAAGCAGCTTGCCACGCCGCCATCGCTGACCACTAAAAAGTAATTGCCCACCGCAACGGGCGAAGGCACATAGCTCGCGCCCTTCTTCGTGCGCCAGACAATATGCGTGTCGGTTACGTTGCCCGAGCCATCCGGCCGGACCGCCATCATGTGCAGCTCCGGAAAGCCCGCCGTCAGAAACAGCAATTCCAGCTCGCCGTTATAGACCACCGACGCCACGAACTGCTCGGTGGGGCCGTCGATGATCCAGTGCCGCGCGCCGTTGCGCGGATCGTAGCTCGCGACGCATTTGGATCCCGAGAGAATCATCTGCGTGCGACCGTCGATCTCGCGAATGATGGGCGTGACGTAGCTCCGCGTCTTGTGCTCGCGGTCGGTCTTCCAGCGGATGTGACCGTCGGATTTGTCGAGCCCCACGATGTACGCGTCGCCGTCGTGGTCGCCGTTGACGATCACCAGATCCTCGAACAGCACCGGACAACTGCAATAGCCGTGCTTGCTCGAGAAGCCGCCCGGGCGAACCATCCACTGTGGTTCGCCGGCAAAGTCGTACGCCGCCACGACCATCTCGGCTTGATCGAGAAACGTCACGTACACGAACTTGCCGTCGGTGGCCGGCGTGCTCGAGGCAAAACTATTCAACACGTGCTTGTCTTCGAGCGGGGCTTCCAACACCACGCGCCGCCAACGCTCCTGCCCCGTCGTGCGGTCGTAACAGACGAGGAGCCGCTGCCGGGCGTCCTCCAGGCACGTCGCGATGAAGATTCGGTCGTCCCAGATCACCGGCGAGGCGTGCCCCTTCCCGGGCACGGCGACGCGCCACGCCACGTTCTCTTCCGGGCCCCACCTGGTTGGCAGACCCGGATCCTGGCTGCTGCCGTCGCCGCGCGGTCCACGCCAGCCCGGCCAATTCTCGCCGTGCGCGGCTGCCACGCTTAGAAACAGCGACAAGACACAGGCGAGAATTCGGCGGCATCCCATTGGCGGAAGCTCCCGGACACTTCGAGCGGATTTTTTTGACGCCATCGAGCGGGTGGCGAATCTCATTCTAGCAGGTCGCAAATCGTGCCGGCAGCGACGGAATTGGCAGCCGGGGCCCATCAGGCTGGGCTTTGCCGAGCCGCCGCAGCCGGGTAATCTTGTGGCATCCATTCCCTCATCGATTCCACCATCCCTTTGGCTCCATGTTTGAATTGTCATGGGCAAATAGCCCCGTATCGCCAGCCAATTTCACCTTATCCGTCGTCGCGCTCGTGTTTCTGCTGCTGATTTTCAGCAGTCTCACGCCCGATATTATTCTGATTGGCGCCGTGGTCATTCTGTTGCTGACCGGCGTGATTGACACCGGACAGGCTCTCTCCGGTTTCTCGAACGAGGGCATGATCACCATCGCGGTGCTGTTCGTCGTCGGCGCCGGCGTGCGCGAGACGGGCGCCGTGGACTTCATCAGCTCCAAGTTGTTCGGCCGCCCCAAGAACGCCGAGCAGGCCATCGCCCGGATGATGCTTCCCGTCATGACGTTGGGTGCCGTGATGAACAACACGCCGCTGGTGGCGATGATGATTCCGGCCGTCAACGATTGGGCCCGCACCTCGCGCATCGCGGTCTCCAAGCTGATGATTCCGCTCAGTTACGCGGCGATCCTAGGCGGCACTTGCACGCTCATTGGCACCAGCACCAACCTGGTTGTCCGCGGCATGCTGCTCAAGGCCATGCCCGACGGCCGCGGTATCGAGATGTTCGATATCTCCTGGGTCGGCGTGCCGGCGGCGATCACCGGCGCGCTGTTCATCATCTTTACCAGCCGCTGGCTGCTTCCCGACCGGCGCCCCGCGATCAGCATGACCGACGACGCCCGCGAGTACACCGTCGAGATGCAAGTTCCTCACGACAGTCCGCTGGTGGGCAAGACGATTGAAGCGGCCGGCCTGCGGCATTTGCCGGGCGTGTATCTGGCCGAGATCGACCGCGACGGCGTCAGCTTGCCGGCGGTTTCTCCTCAGGAAATCCTGCGCGGCGGCGACCGGCTGCTCTTCGTGGGCATCATCGAGTCGGTCGTCGATTTGCAGCGCATGCGGGGTCTGCTGCCGGCGGCCAACCAGGTGGCGAAGCTCGCCTCGCCGCGCACGCAGCGCTGTCTGATCGAGGCCGTCGTTTCGAACAGTTGCCCACTGATCGGCAAGACGATTCGCGATGGCCGATTTCGCAACGTTTACAACGCGGTCGTGGTGGCCGTCGCCCGCAATGGCGAACGACTGCACATGAAGATCGGCGATATCGTGCTGCGGCCGGGCGACACGTTGCTGGTCGAGGCGCACCCATCGTTCGCCGACCAGCAACGCAATAGCCGCGACTTTTTTCTGGTTAGCCGGCTGGAAGGCACCAACCCGCCGCGGCACGATCGGGCTTGGATCGCGATGGCCGTGCTGGGCGGCATGGTCGCCCTGGCGACGCTCGAATGGCTACCGATGCTTCAAGCGGCGCTGCTGGCGGCCACGGTGTTGCTCATGACGCGGTGCATCAACATCGACACGGCTCGGCGCAGCATCGACTGGGAAGTGCTGCTCGCCGTGGCGGCCTCGTTCGCCTTGGGGCTGGCCTTGGAAACGACGAACGCCGCCGGCCAGATCGCCGCGCAAACGGCGTCGCTGGCCAATGGCAGCCCGTGGGTAGCGCTGGCGATCATCTACCTCGTCACGCTGATCGTTACCGAGCTGATCACGAACAACGCGGCCGCGGCTCTGATGTTTCCGTTCGCGCTCAAAACGGCGGCCGAGCTGAACGTCAGCTACATGCCGTTCATGATCGCATTGATGATGGCCGCCAGCGCCGGCTTCGCCACGCCGATCGGCTATCAAACGAACCTGATGGTTTATGGCCCCGGCGGTTACAAATTCAGCGACTACCTGCGCATCGGCGTCCCGCTCGACATTCTGGTCGCCATCGTCACGATTGCGCTAGCCCCGCTGGCGTTCCCGTTTTAGCAGCCCACTAGGCGGTCATCCCGGCGCGCATTGGCTTGGCGGCCTCTGACGGCACCGTCATAATGAGCCGCGTTCGCACCGTCCCTTCAATTTCACTCGCCGGAGCCTCGCGCCATGATCCTTCGCCGTCCTGCCGTGTTTCTGATTGCCAGTTGGATGCTGTTCGCCGCGTGTGCCACGGGCCTGGCCGATGAAAAGCCCGAGCGGCTCTTCGAGATGCGAACCTATGTGGCCAACGACGGCAAATTCGAGGCTCTCCACCAACGGTTTCGCGAGCATACGAACAAGCTGTTCGTAAAGCATGGCATGGAGCTGGTCGGTTACTGGGTGCCGGCCGAAGGCCCCGAGGCCGAGAACACCCTGGTTTATCTCCTGGCCTATCCCGACCGTGAGTCGCGCGAAAAGTCGTGGAAGGCGTTCATGGGCGATCCCGACTGGCAGGCCGCCTACAAGGCCTCGCACGCCAACGGACCGCTGCTGAAAAAAGTCGAAAGCAAGTTTCTCAAGCCCACGGATTACTCGCCGATCAAGTAGCGTCGAGGCCCGGACTTCATGCGTCAAAATTGCTCTCGAACCATTGCGGGGTGTCCCAAGCTTGCCGACGTGCGGGCGAACATAGACCAGACGGCTTCTCCCCCGCCTCGCTTTGCAACCGCGCCAGCCCTGCTGGCCGTACTTATCTATCCGAGGATCCGATGACCGATCGTGAACGTTGGACCGTATATCCCCTGTTGTTTTTGGCGCTCAGCATGTCGCTCAAGGACAAGCTCACGCGCTTCGTGTCGACCGACACCGTGGAGTGCAAGACCCTGGTTTGCGAAAAGCTCGAAGTCAAAGGCACCGAGGGCAACCCATCCGTGACCATGATGCAAGGCCAGTTGCAAGCCAAGAACCTGTTTTGCCAGTCGCTGGTGGCGACCGACGAATCGGGCAAGCGGCAACAGATCGTCATCGCCTCGACGTCCGAGGGCGGTATCGTCCGAACCTATGGCGCCGACAACCAGCACCAGGCCAGTATGGTCGGCGGCACCATGTTCTGCCGCGCGCTGATCGTTCCCGACGAATCGGGGCAGAAGCAACTGGCCACGATCAGCTACAACGACGACGGCGGCCTGGTGCGCACGATGGGCAGCCAGACCGGTACGCACACCGTCCTCGGCAACTTTAACCGCTTTGCAGGACTCTTGTTCATCGATGCTCACGGCGCCGCGCATGCGGGCCCACTCTTCGCTTCACCGGTCCCGCTCAAGAAACAGGCGCCAGCGGCGCAACCCGAGCAGCAGTCGCAAGACAACGCCGGCCAGGCCACGCCTGAAGCTGCTGCGCCTGGGGGATCCTCGGCCCAAGACGCCTCGACCCAGGAACAGCCGCCCGCCGCCGCGCCCGACGACAGTGGCACAAGCGGATAAGATCCGAGGGGGACAATTCTAAAATAGCGCTGCAAGTCGTTATGCTGCGAGTCGTGCGAAGCTGGCTTCGCGTTTCGCGAGGCTGAAAAAGGTCGCGACGGACCGTTTTCGGCTGGCTTGCTACGACTTGTTCGCGAACCGGAAACGAATGTGCTCGACCAGCACCCGACGGTATTCCTCCACGTCGACATCCCGTTCGCTGCACACCAGAAACAGCGTGCCATCGTCGCGAAAGTTATCGTCCCAGGCCATCAATTGTTCGTCGGTCCAGGTCGGGGCGTATTCGGCCAGCTTCTCGTCCGAGATTCGGCTCAGGTGCGCGCGCAGATTAACGTCGGTTTCGTCCATGGCCATGCCGGACGGCAGGCGTTCGTAGTTGATTTCTTCGGCGTTCGGATTGCTCATGGCGATTGGTTTCCTTCGCGAGTATCGTGCGGGCGAAGCGCCCGTCGGCGATTTTATTGTACCCGGCGCCGACGCGTGGCAACACTCGCCCGGCAAGAATGGAGGCCATCCCGCGGCCGCCGGCGGAGGTGCTACGGCCCAAACTCGATTTGCTTGCTCAGCCCCTGCACCACATTCAGCGGGATGCCGTCGCGGCGCAGGTCGTCCAGATTGCGATACGGCCGACCGGCAAAGATGCGCGCCGCCATCGACGACGTAATGCCCGGCAGGTTCTGGATCTCAACGAACGACGCCGAGTTGATGTCCAGCTTGCGCGGCACATACGGCGCGACCAGCGGCCGGCGCGGCTCGGCCGGCTGGTTGGTCGCCGGCGCCGGCAATTGAACCGAAGGCCGCGTCGAACGGAACAGCGGCCACAGCCGGACCAGCAGCTCGGGCGGCTTTTGAACCTGGGCCTGGCAGGCCGGCGCAAAGATCGCCACCAGAACGCCGCCGCAAGCGGCCTTCACGGCAAGCCGTGTAAGAGAGTCCATGACACGGTTCCTTCAACGTGACGGAGCACTATCAGGTTGCTGAAAAAGGTCCGTCGCGATCTTTTTCAGCCTTGCGAAGCGCGAAGCTTAGCTCCGCGCCGCTCGCAGCATAACGACTTGCGCCCGCTATTTTGGGCTCGCATCCCTGCGATCCTATCCGGCGGCTGACTTTTTTCAGCAGCCGGATAGCTTTCAATTCTACACCATGGTTCACGCTGCTTGCCGATCGTCGCGACACAGCCGGCAGAATTCCTTCAAGCCGCAGGTCCGCGGGGCGGGAGGAAGCCTGCGAATGCCTCACGCCGCGCGCGAACACGAGGGGCTTGCTCGCCCCTCCCTCCGTGACCTTGGCATCGGCCGCGCCAAGACGTGTTGTCGCTTCGCCGCGCGCGAAGCCCTTGGCCGGTAAGTAGAACGATCGTTCGCCATCCACAACGCGAAACATTTGCTTGAAATCGGGCCAGCGGTTGGGTTAGCGTAAGTTCGATGAATTCTCTACCGCGAGCAAAACATGAGGCGCACGTACGCCGTGCCGCAAATGCCCTTGGAAAGGGAGGCAAGCTACATGTGCTCGACACCCCTCTATAGAGATCAATTGTGGCTACGAAGACATGCGCGTGCGCGCTCGTGACCACTCACAACAAGAAACAAGCCGCGCCGCTGGTGCGATTTTCAATCTCTGAAAAAAGCCGGATTCGTGGTTAGAGGTCCGTGGCTAGAAATGGTGAACGCTTTCCAACTCTAGCCACGGACCACTATCCACGACAATGTTCTTTGACAAATCGATTCGTAGCCACACGGTCCGCGCGGCAACGCGATCGGGCTGGCTGGCCTACTCAAGCACGCAGCGCAAGCCCACGGCATCGTCCTTGAGCGTGTGGGCGGCCGCTCGGCGGTAGCTGCTCGTGAGTCGCTCGGCGGGATCTTTCCAACTGCCGCCGCGCAGCACGCGCCGCGCGGCGTCTCCACCGGCGGTCCAGGCGGCGCCCTCCGCGGGAGCTCCGGTGTAGTCGTCGTGCCAGTGATCGGCGCACCATTCCCAGAGGTAGCCGTGCACGTCGTGAAGGTTCCACGCGTTGGGCTTCAAAACGCCAACCGGCGGATCATTGCCCGCCGCGTTGCGCGTGCTCCAGGCGTGCGCGTCGAGCTCGCGAGCGTCATTGCCGAACGAGTAGAGGGCTGCCGAGCCGGCGCGCGCGGCGTACTCCCATTCGGCCTCGCAGGGAAGCCGCACCGTCTGCTCGGCGCCAATCAGTACGGCCGCTCGCATCCGTTCCGTTGCCCGGCGGCAGAACTCCACGGCTTCGTCCCAGGTGAGCATCTCGACCGAGTTGCGCGGTCCACGCCAGCGGCTGGGGTTCGTGCCCATCACCGCCTGCCAGAGGTTTTGCGGCACTTCGTACCGCGCGATCGCGAACGGCTTGAGCGAGACGCGATGCGCCGGCCGCTCAGCGGGCGGGCCAGCCTCGCGGCCCATCAGAAAATCGCGAGGGAAGAGGCCCTCGCCGGGCGTGATGTCGATGAACTCATCGCGAAATGTCTTGAGCAGCACCCGCTCTTCGGCGAGCGGATCGGTTGCCATGCCGAGGCCACCGCCTGCAAGTAAGACCAGAACGGCAAGTGGAAGTGAGTACCGATGCATGGGCGCTGGCCTGATACGCGAAACGACTTGAGCGACCGCGACGGCGGATCGCACGCGTGCCGCTGCTTAAACAGTGGCTCACGCTATCTGCGACCGTTGCCTTCGGCCTCGACAGAGCTGAAGTTGCCGGCGCGAAACGCGGCGGCCATCGCGCGTGGAACCTCGGCCTCGGCCAGGATCACGCGCGAGCGATTCTCGGTCACCCGGGCTTTCATTTCCTGCTCCGAGGCGATCGCGATCGCCCGCCGTTCCTCGGCCTTGGCCCGCGCCACGCGGGTATCGGCTTCGGCCTGATCGGCCTGCAAGCGAGCGCCAATGTTCTCACCGACGTCGATGTCGGCAATGTCGATCGAGACGATTTCGAACGCCGTGTGCGCGTCGAGTCCACGGTCGAGCACGGCCTTGGAAATGCGGTGCGGGTTCTCCATCACTTCGAAGTGGCTTTCCGAAGAACCGATCGAGGTGATGATGCCCTCGCCGACGCGGGCGATAATGGTTTCTTCGGTTGCTCCACCGATAAGCTGGGCGAGATTCGTCCGCACCG
Source organism: uncultured Planctomycetaceae bacterium (assembly GCA_964598535.1). Lineage (GTDB taxonomy): Bacteria > Planctomycetota > Planctomycetia > Pirellulales > PALSA-1355 > JALHMI01. Next base: position 76,803 of record CAZRCI010000008.1, read on the forward strand.
TGACACGCGCGCGAACCCTGAGCTCGACGCCGTTCTTAGCAACCGCGCTCAAGTGCGACCGTTTGGCCTTGGTCGGATCGGGACAGTCGATCACCTTCGGATAGACGCTCGTGCGCACCGCTTCGAGCACGTCGCGCCCGGCCAGATCGATAGCCGCGGCGCGGTCGAAATCCAGATCGATGTCCGCCCGATGCGCCGCGATGATCGCATTGATGACGTTGGGCACATTGCCGCCAGCCAGATAATGAGCCTCGAGCCGGCGCGTCGTAATGCCCGTATAGGGGTCGTTGCCAATGCCGGCTTGCAAGGCCATGATCCTCGCCTTGACGATCACTCCGGAATTCACCTGCCGCAGGCTCATGCCGACCAGGCTCGCGAACCCTACTCGGGCATTTGACATATACGCCTGAAACCAGACGCTGCCGTAAGCGGCGATCGTGATCAGAAAGATGAACAAAAACGCGGCGGCCGCGAGCAACCCGAGCACCATCAGCCAACGCGTGAAGTCGATATCGAGTTGAGCCTGGGCAACCAGGAGCGAGGAGATGAAGCTCATGATCGTTCCTTACATCCGGAGCAAACAGGCGGCGCGGCCGATTGTCGTACCCAACCTCATGCTGACCCCCAACATAGCCGACCTGCGCCGTCCTGGCCAGCAAGCGGGCGCGCTACTCGATCCAGCCGCCGCCGAGCACGCGTTCGCCGTCGTAACAAACCACGGCTTGTCCCGGAGCGACCCCATACTGCGAGGCGTCGAACGTGACACGAAGCCGCTCGCCGGCCAGCCGCTCAACGGCGCCTTCCGCCGGGCGAGCATTGTAGCGAATCTTCGCCGTGCAGCGCCGGGGCTCGCCGAGCGGCACATCGACGAGCCAGTTCGTGCGGTTGGCCGTGAGTTCGCGACGCGCCAGATCGTCTTTGGTGCCCAACACCACGCGGTTCGTCTCGGGTTCGAGACGCACCACGAAGTACGGATCGCCCAGCGCGATGCCCAGGCCGCGGCGCTGGCCGATCGTGAACCGTTCGAGGCCATCGTGCCTGCCGACAAGTTGACCGCTAGTCGTGACGACTTCGCCAGAAAGATCGACATCGGGTCGGCGGCGGCGAATGAACTCGGCATGATCGCCGCTCGAGACGAAGCAGATCTCCTGGCTGTCGCGCTTGTCGGCCACGGCCAGGCCAATCTCGCCCGCGCGACGGCGGATCTCCGGCTTTGCGAAGCTGCCCACCGGCAGGAGCATCCGGGGGAGCAGATCGCGTTCGATACCGAACAGGACGTAAGACTGGTCCTTGCTCGTGTCGATCCCGCGCAGCAGCGCGGGCTGGCCGCCAGCGGTCGCTTCCAGTCGGGCATAGTGTCCCGTGGCGACGAATTCGGCGCCGACACCGTCGGCGTAGTCGAACAGCCGCCCGAACTTGATCCAGTTGTTGCACATCACGCAGGGATTCGGCGTGCGTGCGGCCGTGTACTCGTCGACAAAATAGTCAATGATCCGCGCGAAGTCATCTTGGAAGTCGATGGCGTAAAACGGAATGTCGAGCCGATCGGCGACGCGGCGCGCATCCTGGGCATCGCTGGCCGTGCAGCATCCCTGTTTGTGGTCGGTCCGTTGGCTGATAATCGTCAGTCCGCTGGCCGACTGGGACCGCGCGGTGTTGCAGGCGGTCTGTGGGGGCTCTCCATGGCGCATGAAAACGCCGATGACGTCATGGCCCGCCTGCTTCAGCAGATGGGCGGCGACGCTGCTGTCGACCCCTCCGGACATGGCCAGAACGACCCGCGACATGCGTGGCATTCTCTCGCAAAAAGGAGCTTGGATAGTGATCGGCTGATTGCATCAAGTCTATCGGTGATAGAGGTTTGTGGCAATGAATGGGGCTGGTGGTATTGCGTGTGCGAGCAATTGGTAAATGTGACTGGACCTAACAAAAGCCTAACAATCTGGCCGTATTATGAGGGCCCAGAAACCATTGCAGATAATCGAGATAGCCGGCGCCGGATTGGGACGACGCCACAGGAATCGACCACCATCAGGAACTGCTACGCTACCAGTTGCGCCCCTCTGCCCTGTTTGGGCTGTGACGAGGAGATGGATCGGCCGCGCGCCGCGGAGGACAGGCGTTCGCGCCGTTTCAGTTTCAATTCCTTGAGCCTTGTCCGTGCCGCGCGGTTGCAGGAATGGCAGGCCATGATGCGGAAAGAGACGATCGTGCCGATGCCGCGGAGCTCCATCCGTCGGGCACTCAGCCTGACGCTGCTGGGCGTGGCTGCGCTGCTGGGCGTTGCCGGGTGTTCGCCTGGCGCCGCCAGCCAGGAGGGGACAATTCGGATTACTGGCTCCGATACTATGGTGAATCTGGCCCAGGCCTGGGCCGAAGCCTACCAGGTCGACCATCCAGATATCTCTTGCCAGGTGCGCGGGGGCGGCTCGGGCGTCGGCATCGCGGCCTTGATTAGCGGCAAAGTGGACATCGCCCCGTCAAGCCGGGCGATGAGTGCCGAAGAGCGGAAGCTGGTCGAAGAGAAAACCGGCAAGAAGCCCAAGGAGATTATCGTCGGCACCGACGCGCTGGCGATCTATGTGCATCGGGAAAACCCGCTGAACGAGATCTCGCTGGAAGAGCTTGCCGGGATCTATGGCGAAGGTGGAAAGATCGAAACGTGGCAGCAACTTGGCGTGGACAACCCGGCTTGTCCTAGTGGCGAAATCGTTCGCATCAGCCGGCAAAACAACTCGGGCACCTACGTCTACTTTCGTGATACGGTGCTGGGCAAAGACGGCCAATACAAAAAAGGAACCACCGCCCAGAACGGTTCGTCGGACGTCGTGGATTTGGTGGGCAGTACGCCCTGCGCGATGGGCTATAGCGGCATGGGGTACTTCGAGCCCGATAAGGTAAAGATGCTCAAGGTCGCCAAGAAAAAGGGCAGCGAAGCGGTTGCCCCCTCGCTCGTCACAGCGCTCGACAGATCCTACCCAATTGCCCGGCCGCTATATCTCTACACGCTTGGCGAACCGGCTGGAGCCCTCGCGGAATTCATCGAGTGGATTCTCGGCACCCCGGGGCAGCAAATCGTCAGTGACGTGGGCTACGTGCCTAACGAACAGAAAGCGGCCGCGGAACCCAATCCAACGGAAGCCAGGCCCGCCGAGACCGCTCCGGCCGAGATCGGGGCCGACGCGCAGTCTCGGACATAAAAAGACATACGCATGGCAACGATTACTGGAAATTTGAAAGAACGAAGGCCGCGCTCGCGGCGAGGAGCCTCGGCCGCGCGCCGGCTGGGTGAGCTGGCGATCGAGTCGCTGATTCGCGTCTGCGGCTGGAGCGCGATTCTGTTCGTATTCGGCATCTTCTTCTTCGTGTTTCGCGAAGGCGCGCCGATGCTGTTTGGCGGGTTGGATTTGGTGACGTTCTTCACCTCGACCGACTGGAATCCCGTCTCGAAGAATCCGCAATATGGCATTCTGGGCCTCTTGGCTGGCACTGCGTCGGTAACCGTGATGTCGATGTCGCTGGCTGTGCCGCTGGGACTGGGAGCGGCGGTCTTCGTCTCCGAATTTTGCTCGCCCAAGATCAAGGAAGTGCTCAAGATCGCGATCGAAATGCTGGCCGCCATTCCGTCGATCGTATGGGGGTTCATCGCCTACATGATGCTGAATCCGCTAATCATCGCGGTGACCGGCGCTCCCGTCGGGTTGAACGTGTTGAACGCGAGCATCATCTTGGCGCTGATGAGCGTGCCGGTGATCGTGTCGGTGGGCGAAGACGCGCTCAAAGCCGTTCCGGACTCCTATCGCGAGGCCGCGATCGCGCTGGGGGCTAGTCGCTGGGAGATCGTCTATCGTGTGTTGTTTCCCGCGGCGAAGAACGGATTGCTGGCCGCCGTGCTTTTGGGCGTGGGGCGCGCCATCGGCGAAACAATGGCTGTGCTTATGGCCACGGGCAACGCGAACCAGATTCCACGTAGTCCGCTCGACCGCGTGCAAACGCTGACCGCCACCATCGCGGCGGAGCTTGGTGAAGCCGTGCAGGGAGACGACCATTACCGCGTGTTGTTCGTGATCGGGATCCTGCTGTTCGCGATCGCGTTTGCCGTAAACCTGTCGGCCGACCTGATCGTGCGAGGCATTCGGGGCAAGCAAAATGCTTGAGAACCGTACGAAACATTTTCGCTATTACGTCGCGGCGAAGCCGAACGGTAACCTGGGAGATGGCACGGCCGAGCATCCGCTACGCAGCATGCAGGACGTGCTCAACGACATTCGCCGGCGACATGCGGGCGAGTCGCCCACCGTGCGGCGACTGGGCGGTTACGACCGGCTCGACATTTGCTCGGTGCTTAAGGGGCCCTCGGCCAAGGCGGATACGAAGCAGCGTTACGAGTTCTTCGTCGATCCGCTAGGAACTTCGGAGCGGGCGATGGGCACGGCCGCCCTTCCCTGGCCAGATCTGGAGGCGGCGCTCGAGGGTGTGGCGAAAATGGACACCGAGGGGAAGATTCACCTTGAGCCCGGCGAGCACCTGAGTCTCACGGTCCGTGAAGTGTTCTCGGCGACGCCCGTCGATCGACGCAAGCGACGGCACGAGTGGACCGCGCAGATTGTGCTGGGACTGATGACACTGTCGCTTGTCGTGCCGCTGGTGTTGATCTTGGGCCACCTGGTTTACAAAGCGTGGCCGGTGTTGACGCCATCGTTCCTTTTTGAGAACCCGCGCAATCAGATGACGGCCGGCGGCGTGTGGGCGCCGCTCGTGGGAACGTTTTACCTGGTGTTTATTTCATTGCTGGTGGCCTCGCCGATTGGCGTGCTGGCCGGAGTCTATTTGAATGAGTATGCCCGCGACAACTGGTTCACGCGGATCGTGAATCTTGCGGTGGTGAACCTGGCCGGTGTGCCGAGCATCGTACATGCCCTGTTTGGCGTGGGCGCCTTCGTGATGTTTGCGAATATGGGCGAAAGCGTCCTCGCCGCTTCGTGTACGTTGGCGATCATGACACTGCCGGTGATCATCACCAGCACGCGCGAGGCCTTGGCCAGCGTGCCGATGAATTTTCGCGAAGCCTGCTGGAACATGGGCGCAAGCCGCTGGCAGACGATTCGCACGATTGTACTGCCCAACTCGATCAGCGGCATTCTTACCGGCGTGATTTTGCAAGTTTCTCGTGCGGCCGGTGAAACAGCCCCCATTTTGTTTACCGGTGCCGCGCTGTACATGACCATTCCCACGAAGGGGTTGCGGTCGTTTTTTCCCTATTCTCTGCACGACGGTTGCATGGCTTTGTCGTATCACCTGCACGTGATGCTCACGCAGGTAAAAGGAGCATCGGCCGAGCAGATCGCGTCGGGTAAATCGTTGCCGCTGGAGCACCTCCAATATGGAACGGCCGTCGTGCTCATCGGCTTGGTGCTGACGGTCAACAGCGTATCGATCGGGTTGCGGATGTACTTGCGCTCGCGGAAGAAGTGGTAACGTATGGCCGAAGTTGGTATCGAGATTCGGGATCTGTCGGTCAAGTATGGCGACAAGCTTGCCTTGCGCGAGGTGTCGCTCGACATCCCGCCGAACCAGATTTTTGGAATCATCGGTCCGGCCAATAGCGGTAAGACGACCCTGCTCAAGTGCATCAATCGCACGATCGACTTTGTTAGCGCCGCTGAAATCAAGGGCCGGTTGCTGGTCGGCGGGCAGGATGTTCGCCGGATGCGAAACGTGTATGAGCTGCGGCGGCGGATCGGCATGGTGTTTCCCCTACCCGTCGGATTGCCGATGTCGATCTACGACAACGTCGCCTATGGTCCTCGCATGGCCGGCGTGCGACAGCGCGGAGAACTCGACATGCTGGTTGAGCGTTGTCTGCGGCAAGCGGCTTTGTGGGACGAAGTGAAAGACCGGCTCGAGATGCTCGGCACGAAGCTGTCGGGCGGACAGCAGCAGCGCCTGACGCTGGCCCGGGCGCTTTCGCTGGAGCCGGATATCTTGTGCCTTGACGAGTTCTCGATTGCGATTGATCCGGTGACGACGATGAAGATCGAAGAAGTGCTGCTCGAATTATCACGCGAGATGACGATCGTACTGGTCACCAACCTGGTGCAGCAGGCGCGGCGGCTTGCGCAGAACGTGGCCTTCTTCAACGGGGCTCGATTGGTCGAGGTGGGCGAAACGAAGCAGATATTTACCAAGCCTCGCGAGCAGTTGACTTTCGACTATGTGACTGGAAACATTGGGTAATTGGAAACATCGGCCGATGTCGCCCGAGATGCACAGTATTCGGACACGGGACCTGAATCTCTGGTATGGAGACTTCCAGGCGCTCAAGCACATCAGCGCGGATATCCGCGCGGCCTGCGTTACGGCGCTGATCGGCCCCTCGGGTTGTGGCAAGACGAGCCTCTTGCGTTGCTTTAATCGGATCAACGAACGCTACGGGAATGTGCGCACCACGGGCGAGATCTCAATCCTAGGGAAGAACGTCTACGATGAGGACGTGTCCCTCTCGGAATTGCGGAAGACCGTGGGAATGGTGTTCCAACGGCCGAACCCGCTGCCAATCTCGATTTATGAGAACGTGCTGTTCGGCTTGCGAGTTCACACGCGGCGCGATGCTAGCTCGCGGAGCGAACGCGACGCGCTGGTTGAGACGGCGCTATCGGACGTCTTTCTGTGGAATGATGTCAAGGACAAGTTGCAAAGCAAGGCAACCTTGCTCACGCTCGAACAACAGCAGAAGCTATGCATCGCGAGGCTTCTGCCACTTAAGCCGCGGGTGATCCTGATGGATGAGCCCTGTTCGGCTTTGGATGCCGAAGGAACTCAGGCCATCGAGACGCTGATCGACACGCTCAAGGAGCGATATACGATCGTCATCGTGACGCATAACATGAGCCAGGCCGCGCGGAGCAGCGAAGAGTGCATTTACATGCTGCTGGGCGAAGTCATCGAACACGGAAAAACGAAGGATATCTTTCTAAATCCGCAGCGGAAGGAAACGGAAATGTATATCGAGGGGCGGTACGGTTAATGTCTCCTGGGGGTTGCCGGCGGGCAGCCGACGCTGCTATCTCACTTTACAGAACACGCTGGTTCGGCGAGACTTGACGATTATGGCCAAGCAGCTTCCGCGACAGATCGAAGGTCTCAAACAGAAGATTCTCTTTGTGGGGACTCTCGTCGAGGAGGCGATTGCCAAAGCCACTCAGGCACTCAACACGCGCGATGCAAACCTCGCCCGTTCGGTGATCGAAGCGGACTCGGAAATCGACCGAATGGAGGTCGAAGTCGAGGAGGAGTGCCTGAAAATTCTAGCGCTTTACCAGCCCGTGGCCGCCGACCTGCGGTTCGTCGTAGCGGTGCTGAAGATCAACAACGATTTGGAGCGGATGGGAGATCTGGCTCGAAACATCGCTAAACGGGTCGTGTTTCTATCCGAGCGCGAGGAGCTGTATGATTTGCCGGTGGACTATCGGCCGATGGCGGCTCAGGTGAAATCGATGGTGAAAAACAGCCTCGATGCCTTGGTAAATGCCGATACCGCGCTCGCACAGAAAATTCGCCGTGATGATGACGAAGTGGACGCACAGCGCCGTACGATCGAAAAACAGATCGAGGCCCACCTGCGCGACAATCCAGGCCAGGCCGAAGGGCTCATGCGGCTGGCATCAGTGGCGCGTCACCTGGAACGGATTGCCGACATGGCCACGAACATCGCCGAAGACGTGATCTACATGGTCGAAGGCGAAATCGTTCGGCATCATTTCAACGAGTAACTCCGATTGAGGTTCGACTGAGTCCATATATCGAACGAGAAGCAGCTATCGACAGGGCACTAGTTCGTGCTCGGCCAGATACTCGTCGCCCACGGGATAGTTCCGGAAGCGGATCGAATTGTAGGTCTCGAACCATCGGGCGATATCGGATTCGATATCACGATCATAGTTCGGCGCGACGTGCAACGTCTTGCCGCCGCCCGGATCTCGCAGGTCGCCCTGCTCGGCAATTACGCGGCCGCCATGGATCACAAACCTTGGCAGCTCGAACATCGTCTGAACGTTTTCGTGGGGAGTGTAGATCGTCACGTCGGCGTCCGCGCCGGGGCCGAGATGTCCTTTGTTTTTCAAGCCAAGAATTCTTGCCGGCCCACTCCGAGTGATGATGCAAATCTCCTGGAGCGTATACTCTCGGTCGAGATCCCAGAGGGTCGAACGTTCGCGTACTTGCCGCGGCAGGGTCTTCATCACGTCGCGACGATACGTGCGGTCCATGAGCAGGCGAATGATATGCGGATAGGCCAGGAACGAGCCGCCGTTAGGATGGTCGGTGCTCATTGCGACGCGCCACGGATCCTCGACCAGCAAGTACCACTCGAGACCGATCGCCCATTGAAGGGCGTTGATCACGCTCTTTTGCTTGTACTCGATGGGAGCGATGCCGCAGCCGGCTTCCATCTCAATCTCGGCCGAGAACCATTTGGTTCCATAGACGTTGCTGAGATAATAGCCCAGGGGCCCGTCGCCGGTCATGCTGGTCGTGTGGCCGAATAGAACCTGTCCGACATCGACGGTCAGGTTTGGGTGCTCATTCACATAAGCGGCCAGCGGCACGACTTTTGATCCGAAGGTACTTTCGTCTCCGTCAGAACCGCCGTAGCTATGGAATTGAATGTGTGTCAGGTGCCCGCCGAACTCGGCGAGCGTCTTCATGGTTTCGAGTGTCGTGGCCCAGTTGCCGGGCATGCCCAGATTGTTGCAATGCAGATGAACGGGATGCGGAAGACGCAGCTCATGCGCGGCTTGCGTGATACCGCGAATGATCTGTCGCGGCGTAACGTCGAAGTGTTCGACAACAGAATCGAGTCCGCTAACATTTCCCGAGGCCTGTTGCTTCCAGACCTCGACACCTCCGGGATTAACCATCTTGGGGGCGTAGCCCTTGGCGGCGGAAAGTAGCCATCCGAGGAACGCTTGCACGCGGGCCGGCTCGCCATCGCGGATGGCTTGCATCAGGTAGTGGTTATTGCCGACGACGACGTAAAACCCCTTGTCGATACAGGGCGTATCCGCGAACTCCTCGTGGACGTGCCGGGCGGCGAGCGGCGGGATCGCGGCGTCGAACGCCGTGGTATAGCCCATGCCGGCGTACTTGTAGCCTGTGGCGAATGTGCTGGGGACGCTGCCCATCGTGCCGCTGTGCGTGGTGCGCGTTCGCAGAACCGGGGGAACCTCACGTTTTTCCTCGGGCCGCATTCGGCGGGCGACATTGACCTTGGGACCCGCGATGTGGCAGTGCATGTCGATTCCACCCGGCATCACCACCAAACCACGTGCGTCAATGGTATGTGCTGGTTGCGCGGATGGTTCGGCCGGGGACGCGATGATCCTTGAGCCCTCGATCCAGATGTCTCGAGTCTGGCCGTCAATTCCATTGGCCGGATCATAGACGGTGCCACCGGCAATCTTCGTAAGAGAGCGGCTCATGAGGCAGGATCTCCCACGGCTTGCAGCGAGCGTACACGGCGCTCGATTGCTTGAAGAATCTCAAACGCATTTGGGAGCGACGAATCCAGACTAGGCCGCAAGGGCAGCGGAATTTCGTCCATCCGGTAAACGGTTCCGCCGGTGTGAATGCCTGCGACCGAGGTCTGAATCGCCACCACGGCGCTAGTCGCTTCGGATGTCGGTCGATGGTCGACGACAATATGTGGCACCTTGGCAAGCTCTTGTCGCGCGGCAGGGGTGAGATCTTCGTCCAGATCACATCCGACTAGCAGGACAAGATCGGCTTCGCCGCGAGTGAGCAATTCGTTGGCCGTGTACTCGCCGGGATTAAATCGTGGATAACCGCGGGCCAGATTGACTCCAAATGCGAATCCAGTGCGCCAGGCAAGCACGTTGTCTGCGCCGGCTACATTGCCGGACCCTCGCATCGATTTAGCGACAAAACGCGTGTGTGCGTTCATGTCGCGCACCACGGCCAACAGGGCTTCGGTGTTCAAGTGACGGCCCCGCGTGAGCGCCAACCCCGTCCCAAAGAACATGACGCCGAAACGCGCTTGCTTCATGCGGTGAAACAGATCTTGCCAGGCGTCAAGCGGCAGGCCGGTGTCTGCCATAACTTGATCCGCATCCGGCTCGCGTCCTGCGGCAAGCGCGCGCAGGGTCCAAAGTGCTTCGAAATCGCGCCCAGGCGTGACCTGCAAAAATAGATCGGCAAGGTCCGCGGTAGGCGTTCGATGAATATCGACCACGACGATGGTGCGATCGGCTCGACCACGGGGCACAAACATTCCTTTGGGGAAGACGCTGTAGCGTTCGCAGTGCCGTGGGTGGGTTGTGATCGGATCAACGCCCCAGAAGATCAGTAGGTCGCCGCGATTGGCCACCTCGCCTAGGGAACTCGTGACTTCGCCGACGCCTTGAAACGATACGCCCCAGGGCCCGTGATGCAAGCTAGTCGGCGTGTCGAGGCAGGCTCCCGTCCAATCCGCGAGACTGGTGGCAGCTCGTTGTGTTTCGCAACTAGCATGACGTAGGCCATATACCAGCGGATAGCGTGCGTGGGCGAGCTGTTGCGCGGCATGCTCGATGGCCGCTGGCAGGTCGACGGGTTGGCCATGAACGGTAGATGCTGGCGACCCGGCGATTGGTAGATCAAAGAACCACCGTTGCCCCAATTCGCAGGCCTGCATTGCTTGGACGATCCCGCCGTTTGACAGCGTCAGCACGATATCGTCGCACGTGCAACCACACCCCAGACAAGGCACGTCTTCGACTCGCGTCGCCAGTGGTTTGGCATTCTGGGGGAGAGGCAAGGGTCGTTCTCACAAAATGACCGTCGATTAGCGGGACACGAACGTCAGTATCCGTTTTTCACTCATGGTCGTGGGGGCCATGCAGCGATAGGCATACGGTAGGCCCGTATCTAGCGGAGTCTCCATTCTTGTTACCGACAAGCGGAAAAGCCAGAGGTGCTGGCCAACCACGCTTGCCCAGCTGCCGAGGTTGGAATACGGGGACAGGCAGAATTATAACGGTCTCTATCCCGTCGCCCTGAATTGCATTTTTCTTGATATTTTTTGCCACGACAACAGTGGCCATCACCTCAGGTTCAAGGACGATTATGACGCTTCCGCTCGAAGAGACCTGGACTACGCTTGTCCGCCATTCCGAAGACGTTCCCCGCCACCTCACCATGAACGGCGACTACCAGCGGTTTATCGATGCTGACGATACCGGCCGAGTTGCTGCATTTGCTCAGGTGGTCGAGTTGCGCCGCGATCGTGAGCATTACCATCGCCGCAGCGCCGAACTATACTACGTGCTCGACGGCGAGGGGCAAATTATGCTCGATGGCCAGGCTGTTGCCGTGCGAAGCGGTTCGGTCGTTCATGTGCCGCCCGGCGTGATCCATGCGGTTCGCGGCAGACTCCGGCTACTCGTCGTCGGCATTCCTGAGATTAGCGAAGACGACACTCACTATCTGGACGAATGATGATGCACAGCTCGTGGCGGTTGGCGGCGGCCCTCGTATTCCTGGGGGTGGCCTCCATCTCTCGGGCTGATGAGAGTGTCGCGAATAGGACATCCCGCGAGGATGTTTTGATCGCTGACTTCGAAGGCGAGGACTATGGCCGCTGGACGACCACCGGCGAGGCCTTTGGCTCGGCGCCAGCCCGCGGCACGCTGCCGAACCAGATGCCCGTTAGCGGCTTTAAAGGCCGGGGTCTGGTCAATTCCTATCACGCTGGTGATGGCACGACCGGCACGCTCACATCACCGCCGGTTCGTCTGGAACGCGACTATTTGCATTTTCTCGTTGGTGGTGGAAATCACCCCGGCGAAACGTGCGTGAATTTGTTGGTCGACGGGAAACGTGTGCGCACTGCCTGCTCTTCAACTAGCGGTGGTAGCGAACAACTTGAAGAAGCCGCCTGGAATGTGCGCGAACTGCGCGGCCGCAAGGCCGTCATCGAGATTGTCGATCGCCACACCGGTGGCTGGGGGCATGTGAATGCCGACCATTTCGTGCTTTCTGACAAGCCGCTGGCAGGTTGGCAATTTGCCCCCGAACGCGCACTCGTCGCCGTGAAACGCTATCTGCATCTTCCGGTCAAAAATGGCGTTCCGCAGCGCAAGGTGACGATCAGCGTCGCAGGCGTTCCTGAACGCACGTTTGATATCGAATTGGCCAACGGTGAGCCAGACTGGTGGGCGTTTCTCGACATCGGCGCCTGGCAAGGCCGGAATCTGACGGTGCGGGTCGATCGCTTGCGCGAGGGCTCGCAAGGTTTGGAGGCGATCGTTCAAGCGGATGAGCTTCCAGGCGCGAGCGAGATGTATCGCGAATCGCTCCGCCCACAGTTTCACTTTTCAGCGCGTCGAGGCTGGTTGAACGATCCAAACGGACTCGTTTATCACGACGGCGTCTATCATTTGTTTTTTCAGCATAACCCCTACGGCTGGAATTGGGGGAACATGCACTGGGGACATGCCACGTCGCGCGATCTCGTGCGCTGGACGGAACATCCAATCGCGATCTATCCAGATGAGTTGGGGACCGCGTTTTCCGGCTCGGCAATTGTTGACGAGCGAAATACCGCCGGATTGCAGACCGGCGACCGGCCACCGCTCGTTTGTATCTATACGGCGGCCGGAAAAGAGTTTACGCAGTGCCTTGCATACAGCAACGACGACGGTAAGACATGGACCAAGTACGCGAGCAATCCGGTGCTCAAGCAACTTGCCCAGGGCAATCGTGATCCGAAAGTGTTCTGGCATGAGCCCAGCGGCCATTGGGTGATGGCGCTGTACTTGGACAAGAACGATTTTGCGATTTTAAGCTCTCCAGATTTGCGACAATGGGAAAAACTTTCGGACGTGCGCATTCCCGGGACGATCGAGTGCCCCGAGTTGTTTCCGTTGGATGTCGTCGGAACGGCCAGCGAGTCACGCTGGATCTTTTATGGCGCAAACGGCGGCTATCTGGTTGGGCAATTCGATGGTCGCGTGTTTACGGCCGAGTCGGGACCGCACGCGTTACATCACGGAAATTGCTTCTATGCTTCACAAACCTATACCAACATTCCCCAAGCGGATGGCCGGCGCATCTTAATACCCTGGGGGCAAGTGACGCTGCCCAACATGCCGTTCAATCAAATGATGGGGCTGCCGGTCGTGCTCTCGTTACACGCAACGGCCGAGGGACCGCGGCTGTTCGTCGATCCAGTACGAGAACTCCACACCCTGCGTGCCAAGACGCATGCATTTGCTCCTGGGCGGCTAGCGCCGGGAGACGATCCTATGGCGGCGGTAGACGCCGAGCTTGCCGAGATCGTTGTCGAATTCAATCCCGGCGATGCTGAAGCAGTGGTCTTCAATCTGCGCGGTCTGGAGGTCGTCTATGACGTACGAGCTGGCGTTGTACGTTGCTTGGACAAGCAAGCACCGCTAGCTGCGCGAGACGGAAAAGTCTCACTACGGATGTTTGTCGATCGTACCTCGGTGGATATTTTTGGCGGAGACGGCACGTTATACATGCCGATGGGTCATAACTTGGACGAGAACGACCGATCATTATCGATGACGACGCGCGGCGGAGCCGCGCAAATTCGCGCACTCACGCTCTACGAGTTAGCGTCTGCGTGGCAGTCGGTTGGCCGATAGATTCGTTGCTGCTAGCACGCGGTTCGGGGGGGCTTTTTTAGCTCGCGACCGTCGCTGTTCGCCGCGCGACCGGCAAGGAGGCCAGGTCTATGTTTCGTGTTCGCACGCTCGCTTTGATAATTCTCGGGCTAACGGTTGGGATCGTGACATTGGCCGCTGAGCCTGGCGCCGCGGAATCCGATACGCGTTTACGCCGACCGCTATCGGCCCCAGTTGAGGCCGCGTCGCGTGTCGTCACGAACACGTCAAACACCCCCGAATCAAAGCAGACGCTCGAACATGCCGCAGCCGAGCCGTCTACCGACTCGCCTGCGATCTCCCCGCGCATGCGGACACGCGTCTCGATCGAAGTGGCGGCAAAGCCACGTGTTGATCAGCCAAATCACACCTCGGTGTTGCGTGAGTTGGCTGCCAGTCCGCCGTTTGACGTGTCTGCGAGCGGTCGCTACATGGTGGCGGTCGACACGACCGGCGGTTTGGTGGTGATCGACGCGGTTAAGGTACGCCGCCTTCACCCGTTGGAAAACAGCCGTCGTCACTACAGCCTCTTGGAGATTTCACCCGACGCGCGCTGGATTGCCGCGGCGCGCCGCGAGGCTCCGTATGAAGTCGACCTATGGCGAGCCGATAACGGCCGATTTCTGCGTACGATCGTGGGAGAAGCCACGGCCAAGAAGTCGCTCGAATTTGACGCTCAGACGGGCGACCTCCACGTGCTTACCGCGAACGGCAATGGACAAATCTATAGCGTTCCGGCGGGAGTGTTGACGGGCGGATTTCAGGCCGCGGTTGGCATGGCCGCGGTGAAGCCGCCATCGGCGTCGATGAGCATCGAACAGCCTAAGGAAGGTCCCGCCCCGACGGCCACGGCGATCGACCCACGACGTACCGCTGATTTGCCAGCCGGCGGTTCTCGGGTCGGTGGCGCGAGGCCGAATCCGGTGCGTGAGGCCGTCCCACGAGAGGATGGTGCTCGAGTGACGGAAAATGCGGTGGCCTCGGCTAGCTCGGGAAATGCGCTTGTTATCGCGCCCTCACAGCGAGACCAGCCACAGGCAGAGATCCTGACGCCATCATTGGCCCGGATGGCTGCGGCTCCAATGATGGCCGAGCCAATGATGGCAAGTTTGGATACGGCGGCTTTGGCGGCCTCGGAACCGGCGTCGGCCGCCCCGCCAGAGCCGTTCACGGCGGCGGCTTCGGCGCCAGCAATGGCGCCGCGCATTGCGGTTACGCCGCGCAGCGCGCCAATGGAAGCATTGGCCGAGGAGGAGCCGGCCATTTCTCCGGAGACGATAGCGCCCGAGCCCGCACCGACGACTGTGATACTCGACGATACGCCGGCAACAACTATTGTCGCTTCGTCCAACCTGGCAAAGCTTGTGAGCCCGACAGCGCCGCCGCCGCCCGAAGAGGATCTCGCTAGCATAACCGTTCACTATGCGACGAATCGACAGCGACTGACGGTCGAAGACCGCGAGTTTGCCACCTATTTCAAAAACTTCTTCTTCAGTCTGCCGGCAGTAGTGATTTACGCCTCGATTCTGGTTGCGCTAATCGTATTCCCTTGGATGGGGCGCCGAGTATGGGCAGCATCCGCCGTCATTGTCGGCGTGGCATTGTTGGTTTCGATGGCTACTTTCGAAGCCTATGTTCGGTCAGAGCTGCGCGACGAGTTGTCTGGCGAGCTCTTTGGCTCGGTGCCGACGAATCTCAACTATGGAGCTTGCAGGATCTCGGTTCCGAAGGCCGAAAATCGTTCGGCGGGCGAGCTTAACCGCCCACTTTCAGTATGGGTGTTGCAAGCGCCCGAAAATCCCGAGAAGCATTTTGTGTTGCAACAGGTTTCGGAGCACAAGGACAAAGACGAGTTTTACGCCAGCCTTTCGGATCAGCTTGCGAGATCGGCTGACGGCACATCGCTGCTATTTATTCACGGCTACAATGTGTCGTTCGAGGATGCGCTGTTCCGAACGGCGCAGTTGGCGGTCGACTTGAAGTTCCGCGGGGCGCCAATCTCGTTCAGTTGGCCCTCGTATGCAGATCCAGTGAAGTACACGTTCGACGAACAGAACGCTGAAGTGTCGATTCCCGCGCTGCGAGAGTTTCTCGAGGATCTGGTGAGTCGTAGTGGCGCAAAGCGAATCCATATCGTCGCCCACAGCATGGGAAATCGCGTTCTTGCCGGTGCGTTGCGGGCGATGTCTCCCGAGGCTCGAATCAAAAACAAGGCGATGTTTCGCGAGATCGTATTGGCTGCGCCAGACATTGACAGCCGAGTGTTCCAGTCGCAAGTGCTACCGCATATTCAAGACAATACGCAGCATTGCACGCTCTATGCGTCGTCGCGAGATCGAGCATTGATGCTTTCGCGTTACTTCCATAACTATCAGCGGTTGGGCGAGACCGAACCGCAATTGATCGTGGCGAGCGGCATGGATACGATCGATGCCTCGCTGGTGGATACGAGCCTCTTGGGACACTCATACATCGGCGATGTGCAATCGATTGTAACGGACCTGCATGAGCTGGTCGTCGTGGGAAAGCGTCCCACGGAGCGCCTCTGGCTCGAGGCCGAATTACTCGGTGAGCTTATGTATTGGGCCATTCGTCCTCACGCTCAAACCGCCGGCGAAGGAAAGACGAATCGTTAGGCGAGTCGTCGCGCTCTCGCAGACCATGCGCTGTGACCGCTCTGCGATCGCCCAAACCCTGAAATATTTGGAGCAGACGTCCTCTGCGCCTGCAACGTGCCTGGAGGCGACGTTGTCGCATCCCCACGAGCACTATTCCATAAACGCGAATCGTTCGGCGTCGAAGAGCCCCAGATCGCTGAGCTTCAACTTTGGAATGACCAGCAGCGCCAAAAAAGACAGCGTCATGTACGGCGCGGTCAGCGTGCTGCCGGCCGCTTTGGCCAACCGATCGATTCGGGCATATCGGGCGGCAATTTCTTCGGGCGGTAGCTCGCTCATAAGGCCAGCAATTGGCAGCGGCAATACGGCCGATGTGCTCTCGTCGACGTAACACACGCCGCCTCGTGCCTCGATGAGCGCATTGACTGCCTTGGCGAGCATCGTATCGTTGATGCCGACCGCGATGATGTTATGGGAGTCGTGGGCGACGGTCGACGCAATCGCCCCGCGTTTCAGCCCGATGTGCTTCACAAATGCGAGGGCGGGAGACGCGTCGCGATAGCGATTCACAACCGCGATTTTCAGCGTGTCGCCGGATGGGTCTGGATGTAAATAGCCATCCTTCGCGGTCAGATTTGCTGGCTCTCGCTCGGTGATAATCTGTCGATCGATCGCGACGATGGCTTCTCGGTAGCGTGGCTCGTCTCGCACGGTAAAAGCCTCGGCAGGCTTGGTTGTGCAATGAAAGTGGTTAGGGGTATCAGGCGTCTGCCAAGGAAACGATGTGGTTCCTTCGCCATAGACACGCACGCCGTCGATCCATGTTTCCTGCACGTGGAACGACGTCAAATCGTCGACTACGATGAAGTCCGCCCGATCGCCGGGACGCAGCAAGCCCACGGGCAGTTTATAGTGCTTCACGGGGTGCAGGCACGCCGCCCGCAATACATTCATCACAGGCAGGCCGCCTGCCACGGCTCGGCGGACCAGACTATCGATGTGGCCCTCGAGCAAATCGTCCGGATGCTTGTCATCGCTGCACAGCATGCACGACGCAGGATGTGTTGCAAGTAGACTCTTGAGCGCTTCGTAATTGCGGGCGGCCGAGCCCTCGCGAATGAGGATCTTCATTCCGCAGGCAATTTTGTCGAGTGCTTCTGCGAGCGTGAAGCATTCGTGGTCGGTGGTGATCCCGGCAGCGGCATAGCGCCGCGCATCGTCACCACGTAACCCCGGCGCATGACCATCGACGGGCTTGCCTAGTGCCTGCGCGGCGGCAATCTTTGCCAACACTTCCGGGTCGCCGTGCAATACGCCCGGGTAGTTCATCATCTCGCTCAGGTAGCCGATCTCCGGCCGCGCGAGCAAGGCCGTAACCGCGGCCGCGTCGAGCGTGGCGCCGGCCGTTTCGAAGCTCGTGGCCGGCACGCAGGAAGGGCATCCGAAATGAAACTTGAGTGGCGTTTGTCTCGCGCTCGCGAGCATGTAATCCACGCCAGGTACACCGAGCACGTTGGCGATCTCGTGCGGATCGGAAACCGTGGCGACGGTGCCAAAGCGCACCGCCACCTGCGCAAAAGAGGCAGGTGGCATCATGCTGCTTTCGACGTGAATGTGGCTATCGACAAAGCCGGGCAGGATGAAGCGTCCGTGTGGGACGGAGTGCTTCTCGATCGCGATGATTTGTCCGTCGCCAACGATCACCGTGCCGTCGTCAACGCGGCCGGCAACGACGTCGACGAGGCGCCCTGATATGCGAGCTTCCGACATGCGCAGTTCCTGTGAAATCAACTGAGAGGCAATGGTGTCGCCGCCGCGCGGTCGACGAGCCAACTGACACGTCCTGTGGTTGGCTGGATTCCCGCCGCGGGAAATGCCTCGCGATTTGCGTCGCCTGCGAGTACCGTGCGTAGAACCGTCGCTTTACTAGCGCCTGTCACGAGAAATAGCACTTGATGCGCCGCGTTCAGGACTGGGAACGTGAGCGTAATGCGATCTACCGGTGGCGGTAGTACGCCTGGCGCGCTCCAGGTCGCGATTCGGTCGTCGACGTCGAGCGCCGCGGCGCCAGGAAACAACGAGGCCGTGTGCCCATCGTCGCCCAGCCCCAGTAGAATCAAGTCGAAAGCTGGAATGGCGCCGCGCGGCTGCGCGAAGAACTTGGAGATTCTCGCAGTATAGTCAGCGGCGCTTATCGCAGGCGTCGCTAACGAAGTATCGACGGCCAATACCTGTTCACTTGGGATCGGCGCCACCGACAGCAGGGCGTCATGGACCAGGCGATAATTGCTCCGCGGGTCGTCGTGCGGCACAAACCGTTCATCGCCAAAGAACAGAAAGACCCTCGACCAATCGATGCTATATTCGCCTTCCCCTCGGGCTAACAGCTCGTAAGTGCGCTTGGGAGTCGCGCCTCCCGAGAGTACCAAGGTAAACGCCCCGCGAGCGCGAATGCATTCGGCGGCGGTTCGGGCGATTGCGATCGCGCTCTTTGCCGCGAGTTCCTCGGCGTCAGCACAGATCTTCAGCTCGTATGGGGAGTCGACCATGCCGTCAGGCTACTCCCAACGGGGGCAAATGGTCAACTATTGCGCCGGATGACGGCGTTGCGGTCAAGAAATCTTACGCGGCCAGACGCCGGTCTTGCGAACAGGTATCGGTCGCCGGCGTCTCGTAGGTATGACGCACGCGACGGAAGCCTTGCAGCCGCGTGAAAAGATTGGGTGAGAGCCTTATGAGCCAGCACGCGATCCGCGGCCAGGCGCCCACGACCACCAGCGCCTCATTTCGGCGAACCGCACGAATCGCGCGCCGCGCGACCTGTTCCGGCGAATAAATGATCCAGCGAGGAAAACCTGGCGTCTGAAGACCCGGCGGAGTAAATGCCGCGTCAAAGGCTTTCGTGCGTACCAAGCCTGGGCAAATGGTGGTGACTCCCAGGCCGAGCGACGCATACTCTGATCGTAAGGACTCGGAGAACCCCCGCAGCGCAAACTTGGTCGCATTGTAGGCCGATAGGCCCGCGACCCCGACCAAGCCGGCAATACTGTTCACGTTGAGAACGTGCGAACATGGCCGCTCCAGCAAGGTGGGGAGCAGCGCGTGTGTGAGCGTTATCGGAGCTAGTAGGTTGACTGCCAGAACACGATCGAACTGGGAGCTGGACATTTCGTGGGTCGGACCGTAATAGGCGCTGCCTGCATTATTGACGAGAATGTCGATCCCACCAGGCTGGAGACGAGCCCATTCGGCAACGGCCAACACCGCTTCGCGCTGCGATAGGTCGGCGACACGCGTGGCCGCTTCTGCGCCTCGCGCACGCGCTTCGGCAGATAAGGTCGCGAGACCAACCTCATCAGTATCTACGAGCAGCAGGCGCGCATCGGCGGCGACCAGCTCTAAAGTGATCGCTCGTCCAATTCCAGAGGCGGCTCCAGTGACCAGAGCCAGCTTGTCTTTGAGATGACGCATAGGACCGTGGCATTTGCCAAGAGATGTTTCGCCACGTACATGCTCTCGGCAAGTTCCACCGCCATACTTGAATCTGTTCTCTGCCTGGGCGGAACTTCACATGCTAACCTCGCCGCGGCTATTGTCGCTCATGACGAACCGTTGCCGGACGTGCATGGGGCCCGGGAATCGATTCGGCTTGGACATTGTTCGCGATTGTCGGCTCGCCGGCGGCGTGGGTTGCCGGTAGGGGCCTGACGTGCGGTCCCCAGTTGAAGAGCACTTTGGTGATGTACCACCGCGCCACAGGCGCCATCCGCCACCAAATCAGCTTTTGCACGATTGGGTACGGCAGACGATTGAGCAGCCGCGCGGCCCGCGATCGGCGGCTCAGCGAGCGCCCCAGCGGGCTGGCCAACACGGACGTGCCGTAGCTGGCAAACGAGAAATCGCCTCGTTCAAAGGCATCGTCGATCGCACGTGCCGCAAGCTCGCCGTAGGCCAGCGCCGGACTGATGCCCTCGCCAAAGGTCGCGTCGACTCCGGCGGCGTCGCCCGCCAACACGACATGAGGCGCCGCAAACCGCCCCTTCGGTTCAAAAAGCCGAATCGGATGCCCTTCGAGATGATAGTCGTCTAGGCGATAGCCGCTCTTTCCCATCCAGTCGGCGACCACCGGACGCAATGAGCCGACACTCTTGCGCGGCACGGTGCGGCTGTCGTAGACGCCCCAATTGCGCATTCGCAAGCCGGCGATCTTCGTCGGAAAGCTCCAGACGTATCCTTGCACGCCTTGCGTCATGTAGGTGAAATCCAGCAACGCGTCGTTATCGGCCATCTTGGGCGGCAACTGCGGGGGCCGAGCCGGAGTGACCAACTCCACAAGGCGAGCGACTGGCGCGGGATTGGGCCCCTCGGGAACCAGCCGCCGCACCATGCCGCTGGAGCCATCCGCCCCGACGACGACTCGGCCGTGAAACACGCCGCGAGACGTGTGGACCGCGATGCCATTGTCCTCGCGCTCGAGCTTTATGACGCGAGTTTCCTCCAGCATCTCGACGCCGCGGTGACGTACCTGGTCCGCGAGCCAGGCGTCGAACTCATTGCGGCGGACCACACGGAACGAAAAATCGCGATTGAACCGCAACGGGAACCCTCGTCCCTCGAACGTGAGCCACGCCCAATCCACATCGACATGCGGCACCTCGCGATAGTCGAGGCCCAACCGACGGAGAATGATATCCACCTCGGGAACGCACCCGCCGCCACATAGCTTGTGCCGCGGGTGCCGGTCGCGCTCGATAACCAGCGTGCGCTCCGCAAGGCGTGGGTTCAGATGCGCCAAGTGCAAGGCGGTCGAACTGCCGGCCGGACCCGAACCGACAATGATGACGTCGTACTGCATGTCGGGCTCCGCAGAGGGGGAACGGCGAGTGATCAAAACACACGGACGGGCGGTGCCATCGAGCTCGCGGGAGCGAAAGGGGACGAATTTCCCTTTCTCGCAATCTCTCCTCAAGCTCGCTCCGCGACCACTTGCCAACCGTTACGTCGATCGTACTCGTTTGACGCCGATATGCGCATAAGAATTGCGCGTGCCGGGGCGATAGAATCGCGGGGGCCGCCCTTTCAGCCGTCAAAGTCGGTCGAGTTTTACAGCCCGGCTATTCGATGAACCGCCTGAGCAGGACACCATCGGCCATGTTGTGGTCCTTGCCGCGTTCGAAGCCCACGGGAATCGACCGATCATAGATATAGAACGCGCGATGTCGTTTGATCTCGCCCGTCTCGGAACCGAGCTCGGCAAAGAGTTGGTAGCCGTCGGGATAGGGAGTGTTCGAGCCTGTCGAACCAGTACTACGAACTTCGAAATAGCCGACGGTGATCCAGATGGCATAGACGTTGCTGCGCGTAGTGAGCAGGTTGCGCAATCGCAGCAATGTACTCGTGCGAAAATAGGGATTAGTATCCACGGGATTCAAGGGGCTTTCGAGTTGATAACGGAACAAGGGCCAGCTATTCGAAGCATTGGACTGGGGAGCTTCCGACCGTAGAAAACTTACGTCGATCTCACCACGGTTCTGCTCGCCAGTGCCTGGTAGTAAGTAGGCTGCGCCGGCCACCGACCGAAACGGGTTCGCAAATCGCGTCGGCTGACTACCGGGAACGAAGTTTGCGGAGCCCTGCCGGCTTGCCGCCACCGTTTCCCACAGAGGTAAGTTTTGGTCCGGGGTTGTGTGCTTGATGCCGTCCCAGATAGCCGACCCCAAGGTTGGGTCAAACTGATTGCTTGGAATCGTATTGATGTTCACTCGTCCGGGTTCGCGGTAGTGTGAAATCCGATTAAAGGGTGGCCGGAGCGCCGCGAGCAAATCCTTTTCGTAGGGATCTTGATTCACGAAATTGGCTGGGGGGAGCTCCATTTCCGTGCCAACGAAACGAGATGGCACGTGTACATAGTCGAGTATTCGATGCAGATGCACATGGGGATCGAGTGGGACCGCCGGCTTTTCCCATAGATTGGGAAGATGCCCTCGCGTCGCTAATGCTTCGTAGGGAGTCCTTGGGAGCGTAGCGTAGCTGCTCGCCAGGCGCGATGAATGCACCTGTGGAATGAGTAGCAGTTCCATCTCATTTGCAAAGGGGCGATTGTTCCAGGTTAGCCATGTGAATGGAAACGCCTTGGGCAGGCCCAGATATGCCTGACGCATACTGGTTTGGATTAACGGGTCGCTCGATGTAAACGTCGAAGTTGCGTCGCCCGGCGTGCCGTAGGGAAGATTGAGGTATCCGAGCGAATGTCGCAGTGCGGGACCAAAGTAGTGCGTCGATCCCGCCATCGCGACCAAGGCGGCCGGTTGCTGCGTATTGAGCGGCTGCGAATACCAAAGCGGCGGATTCGTATGACCGGCGATGTCTCCTCGCTGGTAGGAGGCAAGGCCGCCTGAATACGTCGATCCAGAAGGAGTTCCCAACCCTGGACCAGAGGTCGCGGCGACTCCGTTGAATACCGTGACATCGATACTCATCGAATCGATGGTCAGATACGGATTCGTATTCGGATTCCAAGCCTTCAGCGGATTTGCCAGTCGCTGAAGGTGAATCATGCGAAAGTTCTGCCGCGTGCCGTCCGGCGGCTGACCACTGGCCGTTCCGTTGAGGGTGGCATTGTGTTTGTCGAGAGGAATATCAAGCGGAGGAGAATATCCCCCCTCGATATTTCCCGCATCGGTTAGGGCGGGATAGCCTAGACGTGGCTCCGAAATACTCGCCATCGCGGTTGGGAAGCTCAGAGGAGTTCCATTGACGAGCGCCTCGGTTAATGGAACCGCGACCGTGGGAAGGATTTCGGTAAGCGGCGGCTCCGTTACCGGCGCGGGAGCGTTGTTATTTTGAATCTCGACCTGCTGTTGATTGGGGTTGGCGTTGGGGCGAAGGATGATCTTGCGGTTGGCTGGATTGGGCCCTTCGCCAGCCCCTTGGACACGCGCAATCGGGCTGATGAATTCTCGTGCGGCAAGATTGGTGTGACCCGGCAAGCCTGCTGAACCAACAACAGCATGCCGACCTGGGAGCACGGGGGCGAGTGGTTGTGTGGGGTCCGCGAAGTACCTGGGAGCAGCCGGATATTCCGACACGCTACTAGGATTGTTAAAGAAAACCATACGATCAACGTGGGCAGCCACGAACGGCACGGTGGGCGTGGGCGGACCATGATCGTCAGGATCCGCGCCGATGCTGGTGTCGGCCACGACCAGCATGCGCCAGACAGGAGTATTGCCAATCGGATCGACCGCTTGAAGATTTACACCACGATAAGTCGGGTTCGTATAAAGCTCGGCCGGCATCTCCGTGACCGAAGGCTGCCCCGCATTCGCGGGATCAATCGATGACTGCGTTAGCCAGGGGTTGTAGAGCTCGATGAAGAACGGCGCGAAGGGACGGAGCCGCTGGTCGAAATCGCTGTCTCTCTCCGTGGGCATCACGGCCATTGTCGTGCCGGGCATGGTTTCGGGGTCACCGTCGGAGGAGTCTAGTGTTTCATTGTCTAAATCCTCCGTTCGACGATCGTGGTAGGCGAGCGTTTCGGTAATCAGCAGCTCCGGCCTCTCCATTCCCCAGACAACCGCCGTCCCTGGTAGAGGAGAGGCAGTAAGATCGCCATTCGCGGTCCAACCATCCCGGAATGGATAGATGTTGTAGTGAAATGGCGTCATGATCGAATCGCGATCGCGGAAATCAACGATGTTGACCGCCCATTGGGCCAGGCCTCGCGCCGTTTCCTCTGGGGAGTTGTTCGCCGCATTGCCATCGAAGTCCATCTCGGCGTTGCCCTTGAGCAACATCATCAAGATATATAAATGCCTGGCGAATAATTGCCGCGACATTTGACGATCCGCCACCTCATCGGCGGTTCCATTCAGATCGACATCAAGACCATTGGTATAATTCGGAATGATGGGGGTGGACGTGTGTGATCCGGGCACGGACATTCCGGTCGCGCTCCAGAGCGACGACTCGTTTTCCTCGGGTTCGTCAACGACACCGTTGGTATCGTCATCGCGTCCATTTCCAAAGGGACGGTTCAGATCGAACTTTCGACCGGCGATTACTTCCTGCGGCAGCATCTTCAGGATTTCATCGCCGATGTTCGAGGAAAACCCTTCCGCGAGCATGCGTTCTCGTAACAGATCGACGATACTGGAGGAGAGCATGATATTTGACGCCGTCTGGCGGATTTCAGGAGTCGGCAGCAACGGCGGCGCTGGCACATCGAAGCTGTCGGTCGTGATCATGTTCCTCAGCAGCGCGAGCGGAGGACCTCCAACCCCATCCACCAGCGATCGCAGCCGATCCGGAAGCATCGCGGCGTCAACGTCGTAGAGTCGTAAAATCCGCTCCAACTCAGCGACCGAAAAGGGCGTGTCGAGCGGGTTGGGCGTGGCTTCACCCACCGGTGTTCCGAGAGTGCCCGTAACCTGGGTGCTTCGTGAATTGCGACGATTGAGATTCAACTCATACGGACTATCATCACGCTCGTTGAGCATGCCCATGTAGGGCATAAGCGGAATTCCCGCGAGATCCAGGGCGACAAAACCGCGGCCCCAAAGATTTGCGGGGCTGCCAAAGGCCGATTGCGGGATTGCGTCTATTGGGTCCGGATAATTCGACCGCATGACACCTGCCAGGCGATCTCCGAACGCCGTTGCGCCTGGATAGGCCGCGTTTGGCGTAAAGCCAGGCATGCCATTATAAGTAGGCTGGGGGACTGAACCGTCGCGAGACAAATCAAACAGACTGGAGTTGGGTTCGCTATAGCGAGTCGCCAACAGGCGCGAATAGGCCTGTCGTTCCGCGGCTGTCAAAGACGCTGGAGGCAAGGCCAACTGCCGAAATAGGGGCACCAGGCTAATTTCGGGAGTACCATAACCTTGGCCGCGCGGTAGTTCTGGAGCGACGGTTGCGCCTAAAACAAATTGCTGGGGCAGCAGGTTTGAATCTGAGAACGCCGGAGGAGAAGTGCCCGCGGTTGATGAGTGATAATACTCATCGACGTGCGAAATATTCCCGTGGGCGTTGACATTTAAACGGCCGTCAAGGTCCAGGCACAAGATCGCCACGAGCGGCTTATATTGACGGCCATCGGGAGCCGTGCGCACCGGCAGCCCCGCGTCGACCCAGATACTCTCCGCAATGCCGTCACCATCGTTGTCGACATCATAGGGGCCGGCAGCAAGATCGATGCTCGGAAATTGCGGATGATCGCCGTTAATCGTGGTTGAGGCAATCGTGGTTGACGATAGTGGCCGTAGCGTGCTTTGACGTAGCACCAGGCGCATCGCTTCGGGGTCACCAAGCAATGTTCCCCCTTGATACGAGGGAGAAGTTAGGTAGCTATAAGTATCCGGCCGGTGAAGCGAAGGAATGATCGCTGCGGGGATATTGCCGTTCGGAGGCGACAAGGGGAGGTGCGCCAGCAGCATGTTCTGCGTATCGCCCGCGTCGTAATCCTCGTCCGCGCCGCCAAGGCCACCGAAGAAGGGGTACAATGTCGACGATGAAACAGTCAACCCCGTTGCGCTTTTGCCGTCCCAATATATCGGGTTGGAAAGCAACGCATAAGGAATATCGATCGTCGTCGAAGCCGGCAAAGCGATGGTTTGCCTGGCAGCCAATAGCGTTGCCGAAGTTGCGGTGGCGTTTGGATCGAAACCAAAGCCCGTGCCATTGAAGGGACGCCCGTTCACGACAAACCCCAAGGGAGGATCAGTTTGAACGGACGCAAACGTCAGGCCCTCGAACGTCAATAGCCGAATGCGATATTGGCTGCCATTGTATCCCCAACCCACGATCCGCGTACTACGGCCGTCCGCCGCTCCGCCAATCGCCGTGAGGACACATCCGTTGAAATACCCGGGCGTTTGGATCTGAGACAGTGAGAGAGGATAAGGCAGCGTAAACGTCGGGGGAATGACGACGCCTGGGAAAGCCGTGAATTCGAGCGGATTCACCGGCGTGAATGTTAGGTCCAATAGTTGTGTGCTTGCCGCTACCGGCGCGACGCCCAATGCCGTTGGCGTTACGGAAACCTGTCGATAGATGATCCCGTCATTCCCATACATATCCTCCAGCAGGCTGTGGGGGCCGATCACGCTGTGCGGATTGTTCGTGCCGCGGATACACTGCGCGAACACCTCGTCCAATAGCTGCCGCGGGTCGTCGCCGACCTGTTCATTGCGGATCGCGTACCGCGTGGCGTCGTAGTGCCGGCCCGCCACGAGCACGAACGTCACCGCAATCAGCGAGAACAGCATCAGCAGGCTGAGCACGACCAAGAGCAGCACGCCGCGGCGGGGAGAAGAAGTGGCCAGTGGCCAGTGGCTCGTGGCTAGTGAAGAGGGATGTGGTGGAACCCCGGGAAAGCATTCCCTAGACTTGTGCTGTTCTTCCACGGACCACTGACCACTGGCCACTGGCCACTTCTTGTTCCGTTGTCGCTTCATCTCTTGTTCCTCGGCAGGCACGCGGCAACGGGCCGCCCCTTTGGCCCGATGACGCCGACTCGCTCGTGCTCCGTCTCGATGGGAGTACTCGCTTACTTGTTTGCGCTAAATCGCCTGTGCATTTGGCGGTGTTGCGCGTTACCCGAGCGAATCGGATTGACGCTCCGCTCGATATCCGTGGGCAGTAGCCAGTGGCTTCCTGGGCCAGGCTATTCCCTAACCCCTAACCCCCAGTCCCTATTCCCTACTCTTCCTACGGAATCTCCAGCGGCAATTGCTTTTCGTAGACGTTGACAATGTTTTCGAAGATCCAGGCCTCGGTATTGTTTTGCGTCGCGTTCCAATCCGAGCCTGCGATGGTGATTGTTTGCTTGAAGTCGCCGCCATTCGGCACGGGCGTCGCGGCCGCGAGAACCTTGTACCAGCGATAGTAGTTGAATTGCGGAGGACCAACGCCACTGGTGTTGGTTCGACGACCTCCGAGCATGATCCATTGGCCCGGTTTGAGCGGCCGCGGTTTGCCGCTTAGATCGGTCGGCAGTGTGTTGATCTCGATCGTGCTGCCGCTTGTGATCGGTGTGTTAACGGGGAAAGTCACCGCCGAGCTGGCCTCGTTGAGCGCAGGGTTGCTCAGGTCGCGCTTGTAAAATACGGCGACCGAAACGGTCACGTCGCCACTCGTTCCCAGCCGCGTCGGATCGGAAACGATCGTCGCCATCCACGAGTAGTTCCCTTCGTTCATCCGACGAGCGTCGCCGCCCGCTTGAAACCACTTGGGCGCTGGCGGGAAGTCGGCGTTTGTATTCGGTTCGAGCACATGATCGAACGAACTGCGAAAGATTGCATCGAACGCGGCCAGTTGCTGGTTTGCCGTGATGCCGCCCGCGAAGCCAAACGGCGCGATGCGCATCATCGGCGGCACGCGCATCCCCATCGACAGCGGTGCGGCATGCGGAAACGCTGTATCGAACGCGCCGGCCGGCGCGGTCAGGCCCAGCGGGTCGAGGGCATAGGCAATGTAATGAACGTCGTCCGGACCACCCCCCGTGGCAGATGGATCGTAGTTGGTGAACGGTTCTTGCGGAGAGGTCGGGGCGTAGACGGTGTTCCAGGTACCCGGAAATGCCACCCAGTTCGCGGGGTTCAAGAATCCGCGGACTTGGAGATCGCGGAACGCCGCACGGCCGACCATCGAAGCGTTGTCGAGCTTCGCGGCTTGCACGATCTCGTGGCGGCCGGCCGGAATCAGCGCCGCCACGCCCAAGAGCCCCACGGCCAGAATGAACATCGAGATCAGCACTTCCATCAGGCTGATGGCGCGCCGGGTACGGCGAGGGGTTAGGGGTTGGGGATTGGGGGTTGGAGTACGAGCGCAGCGGCACGCGCACTCGCGACCACGAATTCTAATCCCGAATCCCCAATCCCTGACCCCTCGCATTCCCATCACCGCCCTCCCAAGCTCTGCGCTTCGCGCGCGAACGAGAGAGCCCCGGTGCGGGTAGCGTTACCAAACAACGCCATGGTAATCACGTCCCTTCGACTCGTTAGGCCACCATTTCCCGAGTCATTGGTATAATCCTGGATATGCGGCGCGACCTCGGCCGTGTTCACCTGGCCGGTTTGCGGGCCGACAATGACCCAGAAATTCGGCGCGGGCGGCATAACGTCCATTGGAGTTGCGAGAGGGGCGGGGGCACTGAGGTTTTGAAAGACCAGATCGCGCCCGTCCGCACCGCGGTTCGTCACATCGAACATCAGTTCGCGGCGACCCAGCAGCAGATAGATTGGATCCGTGGGACGCACAAGCTGGCCGAGGTTGTTGTTGACCCATTCCACGCGCCCGCTCGGCGAGAAGATGATCGTGGGGTCAAAGCGGACGAGCGGTTCTTGGATCGGAGGCGGATCGCTTGTCGGGGTGGTGTTGTAATTCGCCGTGTTAAACAACGTCGAGCCCATGCCCGAGACCGACAGGTCGAACACGATTCCCTCGGGCAGTTGCATGGGCGGCGCGCTGGTGCGCACCGGCTGACGAAAGACCTGGTAGGTTGGCGGTTGCGGGAGCGGTAATCCCCCACCGCCCGTATTCGACCAGGGCAATACCTGGCGCAATGGCAGGTCATGGACGAATGCAATGTCGAGCGGCGTGCTCGAACTGATCGCGTCGATCACGCCGTCGCTGTTGGCATCCGGGCCAAGGATCAGCAAGAGCGGCCCCTGCCCGTTGAATTGAATTTGGTCGCCGACCTTGACCATCTGATTATTGAACTGCCCGGCGACCGGCTCCGTGCCATTGAACCATTTGACACCCTTAATGTTGTTGCTGATCTCGTAGCCGTATCGGGCGTTGAGGTGATCCTGCGCGCCTGCAGAGGGCGAGGTGGACTCGGCGAGTAATAATCGTGAATTCACCACGTCGCCCGAATACGGCGGCGGAACCTCGACCTGGGCGATCTGCAAGGCGAACGCATTATCTTCGAATCGCTGGATCACCACGCCCACCGGGCGGCCAGTCTGCACGGCTCGGGCCTTGGCCGCGCCAAAGTAGGCGGTGACCATGCGCGTGGCCTCGCGCATCTGGCGATTTTGCAGGGCGGGCGCGACGATCGGAATCGCCGCGGCCGTGACCATCAGCAGGATCATCATCACCACGAGTAGCTCGAGCAGCGTGATGCCGCGCGCCGCTTGGCGGCGAGGGGCTAGGGATTGGGGGTTAGGGATTCGAGAAATAATGTATCGTGATGGACGATTTGCGATGGATGCGGCGGTATCGCTGTGGCCCATGTCGGGAGTCGGATGACAGCCCTTTCCAATCCCTAATCCCCAGCCCCTAACCCCTTCTTGAATCCCTTCTTGGCCCAAAGCGCGCGGGCGGGCTCTCGTGGCCTTTTCCACCAGCCACGGATCACCGACCACGGGCCACTGTTTTGCCGCTTGCCGCACGGTTTACCTCGTGCTGAGTGAGTGGTTGGTGATGTTGTCGTTATGGCAGCCCTTGTACCACAGAGGCTCACTATCGTTTGCGGTCGGAATTGAGCCGAGCATCAGCCCGTATGACTCGTTGACTGGCGGCGCGACGTAGAACGGATTCATTGCCTGCTCTACGTAACGCAGAGTAGTGCCACCGCCGGCCCCATCCTTTACACCCATCGCGCGATCTGACCCCTTGGAAATGATTAGGGGATAGATCGCATAAGTGGGGATTGAGGTATCGGGATCTCCCACCGGGAAACTGACGGCACCATTCGGGTAGATCGGGTAAACACCGCGCGAGTCGAACGGGTCGGGTTCCATTACGGCGAACTCGCCGCTCATCGTGTCGCCGTTGAAGGGTTGTTTGAGCGTCGAACTAGGGGTCTCGCAGGTAAATGTCACGGTTGGCGGAGTAGTGCTGTTATCGTATTGATAGCCGGTGATTCGGGATAAATATTGCGAGTCAATATGGTTGTTGGTTACCCGCATGCGCACTATCGCACCGCCAATATACGAGCCCGGCGTTTGGTTCAGCCTCCTGCCGTTGTTCCCCGTCACGGTAATAGTGGCCGTATGTGCGTCAATCTGCTGAACGCGTCCTTGGATGCGAATCGGTACTTGCAGGTCCGACAGGTAGCCTGGCGCCCAGCGGATAAACTCAATGGGGCTGCCCCATGCGTCCACAAATTCTGGAAAGCCATCGCCATCGACGTCACCGATATCGGTCGCCTTGAACACGTCGCGAGAATCCCCTTCTTGCGCGAGGCATTCCATGACGATCATGTAGAGGCATTCCGCGCCTTGATTCTCGATGATTTGGCTGGCCGTTAGAGGCGGCGTTGCTGTAACGGGCCACGTTGTGTTGCCTACGATTGCGTTGTAGCGAGCCAAATAAGCGACACTCGAAGCAGGGCGCTGTATCTTGTCTGGCGGTGTGCGGTTGAGCGGGGTCACTGGCCCGTCCAGAATATCGCTCCAACGATCCGGCATCTCCATGCGCATCATGTCGCGTAGGCAGTCGAGCCGCATTTTGGCCATGAGCTTGGGATTGTTCATCTCCGCGCCGGTGAACTGGACCGGCACGCGCCGCGTGCGGAAGTCGTCGTAGCGGCGCATGATAATCGCGTCGAGCTTCGTGATCAGCGCACGCGTCTTGTGAACCTTGGCCGTCTCCTGCGCCTGGAACATCGCGAACAAGACCATCGTGGCCATGATGCCGATGATCGAAATGGTGATCAGCAGCTCGACGAGGGTAAAGCCGCGGCGCGTAGTGGCTAGTGGCCAGTGGCTAGTGGCCAGTCGACGGGTGTAAACACCGGGGGCCATTCGCGGTTCTTCTTCTAGCCACGGACCACGGGCCACCGACCCCTGCGCCTCGCGGCGCGCATCGCGAGCCGCGGCCGGCGCGAGACCGGCAATCGGGGGCGACGATGACAGGCGCTCGCGGATCATGGCAGATCGTCTCCCAGCTTGGCCTTCGACGTGAAGTTCGTGGCGTTGTCATCGTCGGCGTGTGTCGACGTGAGATCGTAGTTCGTACCGGTCGGGTAGAGACGGGGCATCGTATTTGATGGCACGTCCTCTCCATACTTTCCATCAGCACCAGCAGCGATCAGCTGGAACGAATTGGGATTGGCCCAGGTTTCCTGGCTGCTGATATCGACGGGGTCGTTGTAAGTGCCGTTACCATTGCGATCGTGCCAGTAGGCGGTCGCCACTCCTGCGTTGTCGAAGATGCGCGTGGTATTCGTATTGAATTGATACGGTTCTGGCGGCGTGTTTCCCGGAATTGCATAATCCCTTGGGTCGAAATAGAGCATCGGCGGCGTGCCACCTTCCCAGTGTGGATACGTGAAGCCCGTGGGGGTGCTGGTCGTGAAACGCGCTCCGGATGGGAAGTACGACGGCGCTGGGTTATTTGGCGTCGTACCGATTCGCCTTGCAATTAGCCGCGTGCTATCAAATTCAAAAAAGTTGTTGGTGCGCTTCTGGGGATTACCGATTTCTGATCCATTCGAGGGATCGATTTGTTTGCTATTCACGCTGAGAATGGGGCTCATGGGGTCCGAATTGAACCCTTGCAGCCAGAACACCAGGGCCTGATCTGGGCGAACGTGTTCCAGGTCAATACCCGCCGCAGTCAGATCGTTCCGCAGTCGCGTTTCGTCTGCGCTGTATCGCGGAAATGCCATCGCTAGGTGCTGCCGCAACTGCCCTAGCCGCCGCTGTTTTTCGGTGGCAGAGATACCGGACTCGTCGAACGCCAGATTGCACGGCGGATAGCTTCCGTACGTCTCCTTGTAACGCTTCATCGCCGCATCAATCTGATCGAGCTCGACCTTGATCGCTGTGGCTTTCGCGCGGCTCATGGCGGTCATCACGCCCACGCTGGCTAGCGCCGCCAACATGGCGATGATCGCGATGACGACCAAGAGCTCTGTCAGCGTAAAGCCGCGGCGAAGTCGGGAGGTTGGTTCGACGGGAAACGACATGGGAAACTCCATAAAGTGGCTAATGGTCAGCGGCTAGTGGTCCGTGAAGAAAGTGCGCCGCGGCGAGGAAAGTACTCCTCCAGCCGCGAGTCACTAGCCACGAACCACTCCTTCTCCTATCCGCTCAAGTTCGTAATCAGCGCCACCAGCGGCATGAACAACGCGATGACGATGAAGCCAACCGCGCCGCCCAGGACGATGATGAGCAAGGGTTCCATCAGGCTCACAAGGCTTTCCGTAAGCACCGAGACTTCTTCGTCATAGGTGTCGGCCACCTTGTAGAGCATCGTGTCGAGTTCGCCCGTTTCTTCGCCCACGTCGACCATGTTCACGGTCAGATCGTCGACGACGCGCGAGTTCATCCGGCCCATGTACATCAGCAGGCCGACCGGGCCCGCGCAGAAGAACGCCCAAAAGAACGCGCACATCGGATGGAAGGACATCTTCGAGAACTCCTTCATCGGCTTGGCGATCGATTCGCCCTCGCGGATGGATTCGGAGATCTTGCCGAACATGTATTCGAACATCGCGTTGCCGCTCGTTTCGCGCGTGATGTTGAGCGCTTCCAGAATCGGCACGCCCGAGGCCACCAGCGTGCCGAGCGTTCGCGTGGTGCGGGCCAGGATGTTCTTTTCCACCAGGGGGCCGAAGATGGGCATCTTCAGCAGGAACATGTCCCAGCCGACGCGGCCCGCGTTGAATTTGCGCAGCAGCTTGATGAATAACCACAAGCTGAGCGGGATGCCGGGAATCAGGTACCAATAGGTGACGGTCAATTCTGAGACGGTCATCAGAAAGACCGTCATTGCCGGCAGCTCGGTGTCGAAGTCGTCGAAAATCTGCACGAACGAGGGCACGATCTTGATCATGATGAACGTCAGAATGCCAACGGCCACCGAGATGACGACGATCGGATAGACCATCGCGCCTTTAATTTTGCGCTTGAGCGACTGGGCACGTTCCTGGAAGTCGGCCAGACGCTGGAGAATGAGCTCGAGCGCACCGCCCGCTTCGCCGGCTTTGATCATGTTGACGTAGAGGCGATTGAAGGCCTTGGGCGACTTGGACATGGCCTCGCTAAGCGTCGAGCCGCCTTCGATCTCGTCGCAGACGTCCATCAGGCTAACCTTGAGCCGGCCGCCTTTGCATTGCTGTTCGAGGATGCGCAGGCTGCGCAGAATCGGCAGGCCGGCGTCTTGTAGAATCGAAAGTTGCCGAGTGAAGGCGGTGAGAACCTTGCTGTTGACGCTGCCGATGACGAAGCCGCGCTTTTTGCCCGACTTGGCTTTTTCGGCCGCCGCCTTCTTCTGCTTCTTGACGGCGATCTTCGTGACGAAGTAGCCCATCTGGCGAATCGTCGCCTGGGCTTCCTCTTCGCTCATGGCCTCGATGACGTCCTTGATCTCCTGACCGGTGGAGTCCATGGCCTCGAATTGATAGGTAGGCATGGCGGTAGGTCCTGATGGGTGACTCGAGGGATTGTTGGTCGTTCAGGTTGCGCCGCCGGCTTTCCGGAGCCGGCCGGCAGGGGGTCTTTAAGCTTCCATCACCGTCTCGCGGACGACTTCTTCGAGCGTGGTAAAACCGTCTTCGGCGGCGCGCATGCCGGCGTCGCGCAGCGTGACCATCCCATAGCTTCGGGCGGCGTCGCGCAGCTCTTCGGTCGATGCGTCCTTCATGATCATGTCGCGGAGGTTGTCGTTCAGCACCATCAGCTCGAACAGGCCCACGCGGCCTTTGTAGCCCGTGTTGTTGCAGGCGTCGCAGCCGCGTCCACGAAAGTAGTTCTTTCCGGCGATGTCCGAGGGAGTGAGATCGAGATCGGCCAGCGTCTCGCTGCTAGGCACCGCCGTCTCGCGGCATTGCGTGCAGATGCGACGCACAAGCCGCTGGGCGAGAATGCCCTCGACCGTGGCCGTGACCAAAAACGGCTGGATGCCCATGTCGCGCAAGCGGGTAATCGTGCTGGGGGCGTCATTCGTGTGCAGCGTGCTGAACACCGTGTGGCCGGTGAGCGAAGCTTGCACGGCGATCTCGGCCGTCTCGATGTCGCGAATCTCGCCCACCAGAATCTTGTCGGGATCCTGCCGGAGGATCGCCCGCAGACACATCGCAAACGTATTGCCGATCGAGGAGTCGATCGGCACCTGTACGATGCCGTCGATGTCGTACTCGATGGGGTCTTCGGTGGTGATCAGTTTTTCGGTGATCACGTTCATTTCGGACAGCGCCGAGTAGAGCGTGGTGGTTTTGCCCGAACCCGTGGGACCGGTTACGAGAATGATGCCGTTGGGTTTGTGCATGATCTCGCGGAATCCCTTGATCGTGGGCGCGTCCATGCCCACGTTGTTCAGGTCGAGCGATACGACCGAGCGGTCGAGCACCCGCATGACGACGCTTTCGCCGAACATCGTCGGGAGCACGCTCACGCGCAGGTCGACCGGGTGGCCGCCCACGGTCAGCTCGATACGGCCGTCCTGCGGCATGCGGCGTTCGGCGATGTCGAGATTCGCCATGACCTTGATACGGGTCGTGATCGCAAAAGCGAGATGGCGCGGCGGCGGGACCATTTCATACAGCACGCCGTCGGCCTTGATGCGAATGCGGAATTCGTCTTCGAACGGCTCGAAGTGCAAGTCGCTCGCGTGGTCGCGAATGGCGATCAGCAGCACCATGTTCAGCAGCTTGCGCACGGGCGCGCTGTCGGCCAGGGCTTCGACGCTGGTCAGGTCGATGGGGCCCTCTTTGCCCGCGGCGGCCGCCGCGGCCGCAAGCTCTTCGTCGGCGTCCATGTCCGCCACGAGGGTTTCAACGCTTTCGGTGTCGGTGGCGTAGTAGCGTTCGAGCGCCTTCAGCACGTCGCGCTCGGTGGCCACGACGGCCCGAATGTCATAGCCCAGGAACGTGCGCAGCTCATCCTGAATCGCGAGATTCTGCGGGTCGCACATCGCGATCGTCAGCGTGCCGTCGCGGAAGGCGATCGGCAGGATGCGATACATTTGGGCCATGGTCTCGGTTACCAGGCTCAGCACGTTGGGTGGGATGGTGATGTCGGCCAGGTTGACGACCTGCATCCCCCACTGCTCGGCGACGGCCTGGGACAATTGCTCTTCGTTGATCAGCCCCTGGCTTTCGGCGAACTTGCCAAGCAGAATGCCGGGAGCATTCTGATGCTCTTCGAGCAGCGTTTCGAGCTGGTCGTCGGTAATGAAGCCGAGATCGACCAGAATCTGACCCAAGCGACGCATTGCCATGGAGAGTTACGCCCTTTGTGATGCTGGCGGTGTTCGTTGGTGCGGTGTTCGTCGGTAATCGAGCGCCGTGACTTTCGCTGGCGCTTCGGTTGTCGGTCGTTTGCTCCGTAGCAGATCGCGGCGCGGAGTTATCCCGCGCCGCTATTTTTTCTTGCCGGGAGCCTCTTCTTTGTCCTTGTCGGCGTCGTCTTCGTCGAACATGCCGCGTTCGGCATTCGCGATGCGGGCGGCGAGTTCGTCTGGCGCGGCCGATTTGGCGAGCACGTCCTGCTTGGTGCAATTGCCCGCCTTCCAGTGTCGAAACAGCGAGTCATCGAGCAGAATCATGCCCTGCTTGGCTCCGGTTTGGATGGCGGAGTTGATGCGGAACGTTTTGTTTTCGCGAATCAGGTTGCCAATGGCCGAATTGCACACGAGCAACTCGTGGGCGGCGACGCGGCCGCCACCGATCTTGGGAATCAGCGTTTGCGAGAGTACGCCAATGATCGAGGTGGAAAGCTGCGTGCGAATCTGGTCTTGTTGCGTGGTGGGGAACACGTCGATGATGCGGTTGACCGTGCCCTGGGCGCCTGTGGTATGCAGCGTGCCGAATACGACGTGGCCCGTTTCGGCGGCGCTGATAGCCGCTTCGATCGTCGGCAGGTCGCGAAGCTCGCCCACGAGGATAATGTCCGGATCTTGACGCAGCGCGCGGCGGAGTGCTTCGGAGAAGCTAGGGACATCGACGCCGATCTCACGCTGATTGACCGTCGACTTTTTGTTCGGATGAAAGAATTCGATCGGATCTTCGATTGTGATGATGTGATGATCGAAGTTCTCGTTCAGATAGTTGATCATGCTGGCCAGCGAGGTGCTCTTGCCCGACCCCGTTGGCCCGGTAACCAGAAACAAGCCGCGCGGACGCTGGATCAAACGCTCGCACGCGGTGGGGAGCCCAAGCTGCTCCATGGTGAGCAGCTTGTTAGGGATCTGCCGAAGCACCATGGCAATGTTGCCGCGCTGCTTGAAGACCGAAACGCGGAACCGGGCCAGGTCGCCAAAGGCAAAGCCAAAGTCGGAACCGCCGACCGCCTGTAGCTCCTGCTGGCAGCGGTCGGGAGTAATGCTCTTCATCAGCGATTGGGTGTCGGCCGGCTCGAGAACCTTGGTCTTGAGCTTGACCATATGGCCATCGTGCCGAATCACCGGCGGCTGGCCCACGGTGATGTGCAAATCGCTTGCGCCCTGCCGCACGACTGCGTGAAGCAGCTTATCGATATGAATGGTTTCAGCAGAAGTCGACACGCTTCTTGTCCTCTCTTCTTAACAGTCACGGGCCAAACGGGAATTGCGGCGGTCGGTCGGCGCTACAGAGAAGCCCAACCGCCGCCCCCCTTGGGATCGGCGTAGTCTGTGCGATATTCGCGAACAACCTCCAGCAGTACCGCAGGGACGGGCGGATCGCGGGAGCCGTGATGGACACTGTTCCGGGTGGGGCGAGTTGGAACCAGTCGCCCCGAATTGCCAAAGGATTATTCGCCCCTGCCGGGCAAACCGCCAAGGTGTCCGGAAATACGAGCAGGTCTATCGCACCTGCACGAAAGCGTCGTATGACCGGCCATTTGGCGACTGAGCCGACGGGTTGGTTGTTCTCGAGTTGGTTGTGGCGGTAGATTTGTACCTTTGTTACTTGGTGTCCTTTGCCCCTCGTGCGGCGGCCCGCCGCAGGAGCAGCCGCTGGGGTGGCCGCTCCTATCGCAATTGTCGAACTGTGCGTTAGTTCTCGACCTTCTTGGCGACCCGGAAGATTTCTTCCAGGGTGGTAGTGCCGGCTATAACTTTGCGGATACCGTCGTAGTAAAGCGGTACCATCCCTTGAGATACAGCCACACGCCGGATCTCCTGGGTAGGCGCTCCGGCAAAGGCCAGCTCGCGAACCTTGTTGGTCATCATCATCATTTCAAAGATGCCCTGGCGACCGCGATAACCCGACTTTGAGCAGTTGCCGCAGCCTTTGCCCTTCATGAATTTGGCCGTGGCAGCCACCTCGGGCGTGATGCCCGCAGCTTCAAGCTGGGCGTCCGTCGGGCGGTGCGGCTGCTTACACTTAGGGCATATAACCCGTACAAGCCGCTGCGCCAGCACGGCCACCACGGAGCTAGCAACAAGGTATCCGGGAACTCCCATGTCGGTCATTCTTGTAACAGCACTAGGCGCATCGTTCGTATGGAGTGTACTGAAAACCAAGTGTCCAGTTAGAGATGCTTGAATACCCATTTGCGCAGTCTCCGAGTCACGCATCTCTCCCACTAGAATCACGTTCGGAGCCTGACGCAACATGGCCCGGATGATTTTCGCAAAATCGAGTCCGATGTGATGCTTCACTTCCACCTGGTTGATACCCGGCAGGTAGTACTCGACGGGATCTTCGGCCGTAATAATTTTGCGGTCTGGCCGGTTGAGCTCATTCAGCGAGGCATAGAGCGTGGTGGTCTTACCGGACCCCGTTGGGCCGGTGACGAGAATAATGCCGTTCGGGCGCCGGATCAGGTTTTTGAATTGCCGAAAATCATTTTCTGAGAGCCCGAGCTGACGGACGCCGACCCGGATACTGTCCTTATCCAGGACTCGCATAACACAAGATTGGCCATGATTGGTCGGCAGAATGCTAACCCGCAGGTCGAGCTGCTTGTCCCCCA
Organism: uncultured Planctomycetaceae bacterium; assembly: GCA_964598535.1. GTDB lineage: Bacteria > Planctomycetota > Planctomycetia > Pirellulales > PALSA-1355 > JALHMI01. The sequence goes on from CAZRCI010000008.1 coordinate 114,951, forward strand.
CGGTGACCTTGATGCGACCATCCTGAGGACGGCGGCGTTCAGCAATATCGATGTTCGCCAGAATCTTGATGCGGGAGAGCATGGCCCCTAAAAGTCGTCGGGGGGGGCTGTCGCGTTCGACCAGCACTCCGTCGATGCGGTAGCGGATGCGTACCCGATCTTCGAAGGGTTCGACGTGAATATCGGACGCCCTGAGTTGCACGGCCTCGCTGATGATAAGCTGCACCAGACGGACGATCGGGGCGCTGCTCTCGTCCACGGCGTCGTCGCTGCCGCCCGCCGTTTCCTGCTCGGTTTCGGTAAAATCGATGGCCGTATCGGTGAATTCCTGGAGCATCGAGTCCGCGCTCTGATCCTCCATCTGGCCATAGTGGCGGTTAATGGCCTCTTGGATCGCCGAGCGCGGCGCAAGCGCAATGTCGATGTTGCGGTTAAGGATGAATCGCAGCTTATCGAAGGCCTCGAGATCCGAGGGATCACTGACAATCACCTTTAGGGCGCCGTCTTCCTCGGCCATCGGCAACACGGAGTTTTCCCGGGCGACCGATTCAGGCACTAGTTCCACGATGGATGGCGGAATGACGACTTCATTCAGGTCGATAAACTCCAGGCCGTGTTCCTTGGCCATAGCTTTTCCGACTTCGACCTCCGTGGCATAGCCGAGGACGACCAGTTGTTCGTGTACTTTTTTACCGCTGGTGCGGGCAACTCGCTTGGCTTCCGCATATTGATCTGCGGAGATGATGCCCTGGCGAATGAGGATCTCGGCAAAATCCAATTTCTTGGCCATTACACGTCCGTATTGGATGAGGAGTTCAATTCCCGATTAACGGGATTCGTAGTGCGCAATGAACGAGCTTGCCATCGACCGCCCCAAGCGGTAGCTGGCAGACATATTAACGATTTGCCTTCGTGCAAGCTTCCCCCATTCGCCTCCGCAGGAACAGATTCGCCAGAACCCGCAACCCTCGAAAGGGCGATTGCAGGGCGAAATGGGTACGTACAAAGCCCCCAACGGACTGGCGAACCTAACCGTGTGACCTCCCTCCGGGCGAAGAGCGTTGCGAGCCCTGTGCGCGATGAGATACCTGCGCACGAGAAATGTGATAACTCTGTTCTAATTTGAGACTAATGGCGAATGGATGGGTTGTCAACAAACGCTCGATCCTGATGTAGCAAGTACCGCCCGCCCTCGCATTTAGTCCCTATTTCAGGGGGTTCGTAGTGTTCGGGCTGGGGTTTTTGGGAAAGATTGCCTCCTCGCTGCTGCAATACTCGGAAACGCGGAGCCCGAATTATCTCGGGCTGATCATCGCGAGTGCGATTTTAACGATTTGCGAGATTGGGTTTTCGTGGCCGAATGGCCGGCGGCTGCTTGTGGCGGTAGGGAGCGGCTCATTATTCTAGAACTTACGCCCGGCAAGCAAGACACATCCAGCCAAGGGCGGCAAAGCGGTTCTTAGCTTTGCATGACGTCAAATCAATGGTTCGTAAGCGGCTCAGGGTGCGCATGCAGTTTGCTCGTGATGAAAACGGCGATCGATCACGCAGGACGCGGCTCGGGACAAAGGCGACGCGCATGTCCGGCGGCGAGGCTCTTGAAGAGCGCTGCTTGCTGGCCGCTGACCTGTCGTACGACGAGGTCGCTGCCCAGTGGACAGCAACGCTGGGCGTCGATCCGATCGCCATGCCGTTGACGCACGTTGTCGCTGAGCCGCTAGCCGGTACCGCGAAGACCACGGGGTTCTCGCCGACCCAGATTCGCGCAGCCTATGGCTTCGACAACATCTACTTTCAGGGCAATACGATCGTTGGCGATGGAACCGGCCAGACCATCGCCATTGTCAATGCCTATCACACGCCCAATGCCGCGAACGACCTGGCGGCGTTCAGCGCCTATTACGGTTTGCCAGCCGCGAGCTTTACTCAGGTAGATCAGTACGGCGGGACAAATTACACGACATCCGTTGGCGCCTGGGCACTCGAAACGGCGCTCGACGTGCAATGGGTGCATGCGCTTGCGCCGGGGGCTAGCATTTTGCTCGTAGAGGCGAATAGCGCTAGTTTCAGCGACTTGATGGCCGCAGTCGACTACGCACGGAATGTGCCCGGCGTGTCGGCCGTGTCGATGAGCTGGGGCGCGGCGGAATGGTCGGGCGAAACCTACTACAACCAATTCTTGACCACGCCTGCCGGGCATGCCGGGGTTACTTTTTTCGCAGCGGCCGGAAATAGCGGCGGCCCTGGAGTCTATCCCGCCTATTCGCCGAACGTCGTAGCCGTGGGCGGCACGACCGTCACGTTGAATGGTTCCAACCAGATTCTTAGCGAGACGGCTTGGAGCGGGAGCGGTGGCGGCGTCAGCCAGTATCAATCGCAGCCCAGTTGGCAGAACGGTGTCGTCACGCAGAGCGCTACGCAGCGCGTCATGCCAGACGTCGCTTTCCTCGGTAACCCGAATACCGGAGTCGCCGTCTACGATACCTACAACAATTCATCGAGCACGCCGTGGTCGAAGGTTGCGGGCACGAGCTTCGCCGCGCCGAGTTGGGCGTCGCTGGTGACGATTGCCAATCAAGGTCGCACGCTGGCGGGATTGCCGGTGTTCGACATGAATGCGCTGATGACGCGGCTTTATTCGATGCCGGCCAGCAATTTCAACGACATTGTCAGTGGTTCGAGCGGCGGGACGATACCGCAGGCCGCGGGGCCTGGATTCGATGCCGTGACGGGACGCGGAACGCCAAAAGCGGCGCTGGTCGTCGATAGCCTCGTCGGCGTCAGCGCCGCGCCCACGGGCGTGACGCTGATGGCGATCAGCGATACAGGCATATCCAATTCGGATCGGATTACGCGGCTCAACAATTCGAACGCCGGCCAGAGATTGCAGTTTCAGGTATCGGGCACCACGGCCGGCGCGACCGTGCAGCTTTTTGCCGGCGGTGTGCTCATCGGTTCTGCGGTCGCGACGGGGAACATGACCGTTGTCACCACCAATGGTAGCTTCACGCTCGTTGACGGTTTGCATTCGATCACCGCCAAGCAGGCCAAGCCGGCAGAGTTGTCGTCGGCCGCTTCGCCCGCGCTGCAAGTTACGATTGACGCTACGGCTCCGACCGCCGCGTTCGTCGCGGTTTCGCCCGATCCTCACGCGAATCCCGTGAGCAACATCGCGCTCACGTTTAGCGAAGTGGTGAGCGGGCTTAATTTGAACGCATTTTCACTGTCTCGCGATGGCGGCGCCAATTTGCTCTCGGATGCGCAAACACTTAGCACCACCGACAACATTCAGTGGACCCTCGGTAATCTCAGCTCGATCACCACGATGCCGGGCTTCTATACGCTGGTGCTGATCTCGAACATGTCGCCGGTCATCGACGTGGCAGGAAATGTGGCCGGCGGCGCTCACGATACGTTCACCGTGTTGGTGAATGTGTTAAATCGGATGCTGTTCTACAATCAGTCCAAGTTCGATGGTAACGACAGTGCCATCAACGACGCGGATGACAATGCGATCGCGATCGACAAACAGCCGTATTTTGCCGGTAGTGGCCTGGCCGAATTTAGTAGCGTTTCGAGCTATTCACACGGTATCAACGGCCTCATGATCGATATTGCGGGTTCGCATCCGAATATCACCGCGGCCGACTTCAACTTCTTGGTGGGAAATAGCAATTCGCTTGCCGGTTGGACGACGGCGCCCGCGCCGACCGACGTATCCGTGCGGGCCGGGGCTGGCATCGGCGGATCTGACCGCGTCGTGATTACCTGGGCCAATGGCGCGATTGTCAATCAATGGCTCGAAGTGACTCTGCTTGCCAATGGCAACACCGGCCTGCCGTCGTCCGACACGTTTTATTTTGGCAATCGTATTGGGGACACGGGGCTCGACACGCCTCCCAGCTTTTTTGTTACCGGGTTAGCGGACGAGTTTGCGGTCCGGAACCACCCTGCCTTTCTCCAGGAGATCACGAATATCTATGATTTCAATCGCGATATGGTGGTGGGCCTGAGCGACCAACTGCTGGCTCGGAACAACCCCGGATTTCTGACGCGGCTAAACTTGGCGGCGCCGTTTGCAGCGCCATCGGCCATGACGCTTGTCGCTGAAGACGGTAGCCAGGCACCCGTCGCGGTGGCGCTGACTGTGCCCACGACTTCGGGATCGGAGCCGTTCGTGGAACCGGCTGCCGCTATGTTTCCAAGTCCCGAGGCAGTTCCCGCCGAGTCGCAAGTGCTGGCAGAGTTGCCGGCGATGCGGCGTGTCGATCGTGGTTTGGCATTCGCCCTAGCGCACGAATGGCTGCGGCGAACAAGCGAGTCCAGCCAAGATCCGACACTCGAAGAATCGCTCATCGAACTTCTTTCGGCCACACAACTGCGACACGCGCGGCGGCGTTAGGCCGGCTCGTGGCTTTGCGTCGCCGTGTTCGGATGCGCCGAGGATTTTTACACGCGAAGCCGTTCGCTTTCGAGCCGCTTATAAATAAAGGCAAGCGTTTTTTCCGCCATGCGGCCATAGTATTCGAAACCGTGCCCGCCCCCCGAGGTTTCCAGGTCAGCTTCATAGGGAATGCCCAGCGCGGCCAGCTTCATGCGCAGACGCTCGGCGCTTTCGTGCCAACGTGCGTCGATCGGATCGCAGCATAAGAAAATACTGCGCGGCCAGTTCAGGGGATGTACGTGCAAGGTCGCGGTATCCTGGCGCGCGGCTTCCTTGTCGGCGTACATTTCCCAGAGCGTTTCATCTCCCTCGTCCATTCGCGTGTGGTAGTCGATGGCTGGCGAGATGGCGGCAACTACTGGAAACTGGTTTGGAAACTTGAAGGCCATCCGCAGGGCTCCCTGCCCTCCCATGCTCGTTCCAAGCAGTGCAATGCGCGGGGACTCGAGTTGCCAGCTTGTGCGCAGCCACTCCGTCACGTGTTCACGCACGTAGCACTCGGCCGTGATCTGCGAGTCGAATTCATTGCAAATGCGATCGGTCCACCAACTGCGCGCGGTGCGGGGACATACGACGCGAAAACCATAGCGATCGAACTCGCGAAGAAACTGCGGTTTGTCGTGCAGGCGATTGAGGTGAACTCCGTGCAGATAGATCACGGTGTAGCCGTGTTCGTTGAGCCGGGGCGGGCAATATACCTCGCAGGTATGGCCGGCGATGTCGATTTCAGACCACTGGCCGGGGGCCGGAGACGGAGAAATGTCCATGCGGAGAAAATTTCAAGAGGTGCGATGCGGATCAGCAATGGAGAATCACCACCGGCTTAGTTTATCGGTCCGTCATAGCCCGCGAAAGTCGCAAGGCCGAGGGGCAGATTTCGTTAGGCAAAACGAGTGCGACCGGCGGAATCGATATCGTTGGCGCGATTGGCCTGCGGAAGCATGGTAGGCTTCAGGGTGGACGAACCGCTCGCAGAGTTGCGGCGCGGAGACATGGTACCAAGCAATTGAAATGGATTCAGGATGAGCAGTTCTCCCGCCCTGGGCGACCGGAGTTTACCGTCCCAGCCATTTGCGACTCCGCTGGCGCCCGTGGCGCACCAGGGGCAAGACGAGCCAATCGATCTGGCAAGCTTGCTACGGCGGTGTCTCGAAGATGTGCAGTTCTGCGGAATCGTGCTGCACAAGTTCGCAGCGCGAAGCGCAGACCAGGTGGCCGCGCTCGAGCGTGCCTTGGAATCGGGCAATACTGTGGAGCTAGCGCGCGAAGCGCATACGTTGCAAGGCGTGGCGGCGAACCTCAGCGCCACGGCGTTAAGGCTGCGAGCCGATGAGTTGGAACATGCGGCGCGGATCGGAGAATTGAAGGCCGCACGGAAGTTGCTCGACGCGGCGCGCGACGAAGTTTTTCGCTGCCGACATGTGATCCCGCAGCTATTGTTGCGGCTTGCTCAATAATGCCTTAGCGGCGGCGGCCGCCCGTTGGTGGCCGCTCGGCGCTACCTCACCATTATTTCACCGCGCTCGTTTCGGCCGGGGCCTGCGTGAGCTTAAGTGTGCCGGGGATGGTCGCGGTCGTGAACCAGCCGATCATCATTTCATCCCAGGTCTGTTCCCCGAACCGCACGGCCTTGGTGGGGTCGGGATTCGTCGGACTGTCGGCCGAATTGTCGTAATAGGCCTCGCAAGCGAGCTTCGAGCCTTTGGGCATGAATTTCGGCTTGGCCAGGATGTAATCGATCTGCCAATTGAAATCCCAGCGTGGCACGTCGAGCAAGACCTCGCGAGTGCCATCGGGATAGGTCGCCTCGTAGCGGAACGACTTGCCGCGCATGTGCATGTGCGGCGTCATGCTCAACAATAGTTTGTCCTCTTTGAAGCGATACTGCGAGGTGACTTTGTGGTTCTTCGCGCCGGGAGGAATTGTAAACGCGACGTTGATGGCCCAACCGCTTTCGGCAAGTTGGGTGACTTCGCTTTGCTCGATAAACTTAAGCCCCAACGTGCTGAGGTCCACTTGCTCGCGTCCGTTCGGCGTGTAGTGCATTTGGAAGACGATCTTCGAACCGGCCGGAATCTTCTTCGCCAGGCCATCTTCCATCGTTCGCGGCGGCGAACCCGGCGCATAGGCGGCCAGCAATGAGCCGCGAAGCAGGTCCGCTTGTCCGCCGGGCGACTGGAGAAAGACCAGAATGTGATGCACGACGGAGCGATTGCCGGGGCGTGCCTCGCATGCGACCATCCACATGTCTTCAGTGAAACCCGGATCGACCGTGAAATGCTGATAGTCGACGACTCCCTCGGCCGGTACTGTGAAGGGCGAGTCGGCCATCGGTATCACGAGGTCCGGTTGGGGAATGTTCCAACCCTCGGCGAATTGACGCGGCTCGGGCAAGTCGTTTCGATCACCTTCGGGACAGCCGGCGTCGACCCAGGCAAAAATCTGACGCTTTTCTTCGTCGCTCAATCGAGCATCGTTGATGAAGTGGCCAACCGCCGGGTCGGCAAACCAGGGAGGCATGCGCCCCTGGTCGACGACTTCGCGAATCGTCGCCGACCAGCCAATGACGTCTTCGTAGCTGGAGAGCGTAAACGGGCCGATCTCCCCCGTGCGATGGCATTCGACGCAGCGATTTTGAAAGATGCGCGCGATCTCGCGCGAGTAAGTCACCTCGCTGCCCGTCGGTTTCGGCATGCGCCCAATGTAACACCCTACCGCCTCGGTTTGGGTAACGCTGACTGCCTTACCTTCCAGCAGTTCGTCCAAGGCGAGCTTCAGGTCGCTGCGCGGGTTGATCGATTTCTGGACTCCGGGCTCAAACTGGCCATCGATGCGGCCGTGATAGCGAATGGTTCGTGTTTCGTCGAGTACGAATGCCTCGGGGGTCCGTTTGGCTCCATATGCGTCCGCGACCACATTGTGATGGTCTTTCAGCACGGGGAACGTCAGGCCGTGCTCTCGAACATATTCGGCGATCTCGTCGGCGGAGTCTTGCAAGTTGGAGTCGATCCCGACGAAGGCAACCTGTTGAGCGGTATAAGCGGCGGCCAATTCGCTCAATCTCGGCGCATACAGCCGAGCGAGCGGGCACTCTGTGCCCAAGAAGATCACGACAACAAGCCTCTTATCGTGAAGCTTGGTTAGGCTGTGTTCCTGGCCGGATCCATCGGTGAGCCTGAACTCGGGGGCTCGCTGCCCGACGACACTCGCGGGCACATCCGCGGCGGCGAGCAGCGTTGCGTTCAACACGATCGTGGCGAGTGAAATTAGAGTTGTGCCGAACGATCGACGCTTCAGAGCCATTGCATGCGACATTTTAGATTCTCCTCACGCGAGCGCGGATAGCGGCCAACGAGAGGTCGGCGCGTCGATGTGGTTACCCTGGTGTACCCCGTAATCGTCCAGGAGGTGTCATGCGCCGCCTGGATCATTCTAAAGGTTTGGCCAATGGGCTATTTCCTACCCGGTATTCGCTGCCCGAGGCAACAGGGAATTGTGCCTCTAGAAGGTGGTTTGGCCGGCTGCCTTGCATTAAAATCAAACGCGTCGTGCGTCCCCCCCTAGGAACTCGGCGGGAAACCATCGAGCTCGGGCCGATGGCCGCGCGCGACATTGCTATCCCTGCCCTTAATTTGCCAGCCCGCTATCAGCCCACCTCTGGAAAGGACCTTCGGCCATGTCGCGACTCAATCGCCGTAAATTCCTACAGCATTCGGCCGCCGCTAGCACTGCTTTCAGCTTATTTACAATTGCCGGCACAAAGGCTTCGGGCCGTGTGCTGGGAGCGAACGACGCTGTTCGCGTGGGAGTCGCCGGCATTCGCGGTCGCGGGCAGTCGCATATCAATGCGTTCGCCAAGGAACTCAAAGACCAAAACACGCAAGTAACGTACCTGATTGATCCGGACACTCGGTTGTTCGGTGCCCGAGGTTCCACCGTGACGGAACTCGGTGGAAACAGCCCCAAAGCGGTCAAGGACATTCGCGAGGCGTTGGATGACAAGAACCTTGACGTGATTACCGTGGCCACGTGCAATCACTGGCACTCGCTGATCACGATCTGGGCCTGCCAGGCCGGCAAGGATGTCTATGTCGAAAAGCCGATCAGCCACAACGTGTTCGAGGGGCGGCAATGCGTCGAAGCGGCAAAGAAGTATGGCCGCGTCGTCCAGCACGGCACGCAGCAGCGTTCGAGCCTCGAGCGAGCCACGGAAATCGCCGCGCTGCAGAGCGGCAACTATGGCAAGCTACTCGTTTCGAAAGGCTACTGCTGCAAGCCTCGCTGGAGTATCGGATCCAAGCACGCCGAAACGCCGCCAAGCGAATTGGATTTCAATCTCTGGTTGGGGCCGGCGCCCGAGCAGACCTACCACGGCAATCTTGTGCCCTACAATTGGCATTGGTTCTGGGACACAGGCAACGGCGACATCGGCAACCAGGGCGTACACGAGATGGATGTTGCACGCTGGGCGATCAAAGGCGCGACGCTTCCCAAGAGCGTCTGGAGCCTTGGCGGGCGGTTTGGCTACCAGGATCAGGGGCAAACGCCAAATACTCAGATGGCCGTTTTCGACTACGGCGACGCGCTGCTGCTGTTCGAGGTGCGCGGGTTGGTGGGCAACAAGGACCGCGGTGATCTTCCGAGCAACGTCTCGAACGAGTACTACACCACCGAAGGCGTCATTCGAGAAAGTAAGTTCTACAAGCACGGAAGCGACAGCGGCGAGCCGCTTGCCGACGTCGAAGCGCACGTTACCCCCGGCGGCACGTTCGGCAGTTTTCTTACGGCGGTCCGAACTCGCAAGCCAGAGGACAACAACGCGAACGCTGAAGTGGCACACCACTCGGCCGCGCTCTGCCATCTGGCGAACATTTCCTATCGATTGGGTGAGAAAGCCTCCTACGACAAGGCCACAGGCGCGATTGGCGACAATAAGCAGGTGGTCGCGTGCTTTGACGCCTTGCGCGACAACCTGAAGGCTATCGGCGTGGATCTGCAAGAAAACGAGTATCAACTCGGTCGCAGGTTGGCGTTTGACGCCGCAAACGAAAAGTTCACAGGCGAGGGCGCCGAGGTTGCGAACACGTTACTCACGCGCGAGTACCGTGCACCGTTTGTGGTGCCCCGGCAGGTTTGAGCGGCGTGCGGCATCCGCTCGCGGATGTCTTCTGGCGAGGGGCAGCTCATTCAGCGCAACAAAAAGACCTGCCCGGGACTTTCGTCCCGGGCAGGTACTTTCGTTTCAGGCAGAGAGTCGTTCGTGCTTAGCTGCGACGGACGATCTTGCTGCTGGCGGCAACCACACGACGCTTGCTGGGGACCGAAGCCGAGGGATCGGCATTCGGAGCCGGGGGCAGCGGGGCGTCGTCAGCCGGAGCTTCTACATCACCGGACGGGGCGGCACCGCAGCCGGACGCACATCCAGCCGCACAGCCCGTCGCACAACCATCGGCACAGCCCGCGTTGCAGCCCGAGGGCTTGTAGCACTTCTTGTGGTGGAAGATGCCGAGCAGACCGCAGTGATGACGCTTGGGCTTGCAGCAGGTGTTGTAAGCCGGGGCACAGCAGGCGGGTTCAGCCGCACAGCCGCAAGCAGCCGGAGCCGCACAAGCCGGTTCACAAGGATCCGCATAGCAAGCCGGTTCAGCGGCACAGCAGGCGGGTTCGGCCGCACATCCACTACCACAGTTCGAGTGGCAGCGATTCTTGTGGCAGAAGCCAATCAAGTGGTCATGCAGACCGGCGAGAATGCCGCGGTGGCATTTCTTACGGTAGCATGTGGGAGCCGCACAGCAAGCCGGTTCAGCAGCGCAGCAAGCGGGTTCATAGGCCCCTGCCGCACAGCACGAGGCTTCGGCCGCTTGGCAAGCCGGTTCACAACCCTTGTCGCAACCACACGACGGTTCAGACGTGCAACAAGTGTTGCAGCCGCAGTCGTTCAGGCCTAACATGCGGTCCAAAAGCTCAAAACCAAAGCTTTGGCTACACAGGCCTACGCTGACTACTAGCGCACCAAAGACCATGTTCCATTTCATCGAGCAACGTCTCCTTTACTTGAACTGCGGATAGCGTGCACCCTGAATCTGGCACAGCTCGTCTGGCCGTTCCGCTTTTTGGGGCGGGCGTGCTCGACGGGTGGCTTTGGGTAACTCGTCGCTCCGAGGAAAGAGCGGCGGATCACTTACGGCCGGTTGGGGAAGGCAATGTCAGGCAGGGTTTGGGTGGGGTCGGAACCAGCAGTTCACACGGTTGTTGGCGACAGGATCGGTCGAGCCAATCCTTGACTCGAAAAGTCCGAGCCGGTTGTCCTGACGCCTTTATACGTGCCTCTTCCGGCACGCGATCCTCGGCAGGTTGACACCTACGATATCGGCACGCTGGCAAACGCCCCTTGAGAGCGCAGAAGTATTTTTCAAATACGACTTTACGGCTACTGTTACGTAGATATTGCCGTAGGCGCAAGACAGCTAGACCTTGACGGTCGCAAGCTCGACTTTTCCGGTGGTGGCCGGCAAATCGGGCCTGTGGTAAGGTGACTTTATCGATCACGAAAACCCGGCCGGCGCCGATCGCGCCCGTCGGTTTCCAATCTAAGGGGGGTTCCGGTTCAGGGTAGGCCGTTGTTTTGCTTCGAAGCGGCCTGCTAGCTGCCAGAAAAATTGCATGGCCACCAAAATTTCGAAGGAAAATCGCCGCGCCGAGATCGTACATTTCGACGAGATCTCCCCGATTCCCTGCCCTTGTGGTGAAGCGCGGCGCGCATTTGCGGATGTCGCCGAGTACCCAGGCACGGTGCATCGCACCGACATCACGTCCGACGCGCGGACGCACTACCACAAACGCCTCACCGAGGTGTATTACGTCCTCGAGTGCCAGGAGCAGGCCTGCATCGAACTCGATGGCGAATCCGTCGCGGTCCAGCCTGGTAGTTGCATCCTGATTCCGCCGGAGGTTCGCCACCGCGCAATCGGGCCCATGCGGGTGCTCGTGATCGTGTATCCCAAGTTTGATCCTGCGGACGAGTGGTTCGACTAACTTACTGGCGGCCACCCTGGCAAAGCCCAGCCCCGGTTGCCTCGGTGAGCAGAAAATGCTCACAGATTACGGAGGATTTCGCGTAATCCGCGGGCCGGCCGGCCCGCGGCGATGCTTGCCGCAGGGGATGGCACGTCGTATCCTAGAGTTGAACCTGTTTAATCCCACCTGCCGCGATGCGCTTACCCAGGCGGCAATTCCTCCCAGAGCTAGACATGACACGATATCCGCTCGCTCGCTACGGAACCGTTGTCGTCACTTTACTATTAGGTGTTTTGGGTACGGTTGTGCTCAGCGGCGCCACGGCGTATGCCGCCGAAGTCGATTCCTTGGATTGGCCACAGTGGCGCGGGCCGGAGGGCAACGGCATTTCTCGCGAAACGGGACTGATCACCTCCTGGGATCCGTCCGCCGAAGGAACTTCGGGCAACGTGCTGTGGCGTAGTGAGGAACTTGCCGGGTTCTGCACGCCGATCGTAATGAATGGCAAACTGTATACGATCGTGCGGTCCGACGCCGGCACCAACAAGGACTGTGAGAAAACCGTCTGTGTCGACGCGGCAACCGGGCAGAAGATCTGGGAACGGCGAAACAACGTGTTTCTGACCGATACGCCGGCCGAGCGAATTGGCTGGGCATGTTGCGTAGGCGATCCGGCGGGGAAGAAGGTCTACGTGTATGGCGCGAACGGCTATTTGCAATGTCTCGATTCGGAAACCGGCGAATCGCAATGGCACGTATCGCTCAACGAAGGGTATGGATTACTGACTACGTATGGCGGTCGTCTGACGACCCCCGTGTTGTTTGAAGACTTGGTAATCGTCGGCGGCGTGATCGTCGGTTGGGGGGATGCGGCGCGGCCCACGCACCGCCAGTTGGCGTTCAATCGCCATGACGGGCGTTTGGTATGGATCAACGGGACGCGCCCCTTGCCGGAGGATACGACCTTCAGCGTTCCGGCCTTGTGTCTGCTTGATGGGCAAGCGGCCATGGTCTTCGGGTCGGGCGATGGCGGTGTGCATGCCTGGCAGCCCCGGACCGGTAAGCCGCTCTGGAGCTTCGACTTCTCGATGCGCGGACTGAACGTCTCGCCCGTCGTGGTTGACGGCAAGGTATTCACGTCGCAGGCCGAAGAAAACTTTGGCAATGCCGCGACGATGGGAGGTATTCTCTGCATCGACGGCCAAGGTCAGGGCAATATTACGACGACCAATCAGGTCTGGCGTGTGCCGGGTATGGTCGGTAAGAGCTCGCCATTGCTGTTGGACGGACGGATGTACGCTTTCGACGATGGCGGAAAAATCTACGTCCTTGACGCGGCAACCGGTCAGCCGGTGAGCAAACGGTCGAACAAGCTGGTGGGGACCATTGTGCGTTCCAGCCCCCTGTTTGCAGACGGCAAAATTTATATTTGCTCGACGAGTGCCTGGCACGTTCTGGAACCCACCAACGACGGCGTGAAATTCATCGAGCGGATGCGCCTGCCTGCCGACGACGAGGTCATCGGTTCGCCAATTGCTTCGCACGGGCGCATTTATCTGCCGACTACCTCGAGGTTGTATTGCCTGGGCAGCTCGGACGCGAAAACGGGCGTGACTCAGCGTCCCGACGTGCCCTCGGAGAAACCCGTCGGCAAAGATGACGCCGTGGCCCAGGTTCAGCTCATTCCGGCTGAGTCGCTGATCAAGCCGGGCGAAAATCTGAAGTTCACGATCAAGCTGTTCAACGAGCGCGGCCAGTATCTGCGCGACGCGACGGAAGCGGAGTTCACCCTTGAAGGGCCAGGGCAGATTACCGCGGACGGCACGTTCGGCTCTGGCAGCGACGCGGCGCATAAAGCCACCATCGTTACGGCCAAGATCAATGGCGCAACGGGGCAGGCTCGCGTTCGAATGGTGCCCGAGTTGCCTTGGAGATTTGACTTCACCGACGGTGAAGTGCCGGTGACCTGGGTTGGCGCCCGTTATCGGAATGTCATTCGCCCGATCGATAAAAATCCGGCGCTGGTCAAGGTCACCACGATTCCCAAGGGCACGCGCAGCCAAGCCATCATGGGCCAGAACGATCTGCACGACTATACGATCCAGGCCGACGTGCAAGGCGTGCTCACGGGCGGTAAACTGCCGGATATCGGCCTCATTGCCCAACGCTATACCATGGATCTGATGGGCGACCACCAGGAAATCCAGATTCGTACCTGGACCTCGCAGTTGGATCGGTTTTCGAAGACAATCCCGTTCAAGTGGGAGGGCGGCGCGTGGTACACCATGAAGTTCCGGGCCGAAACCCACGACGGCAAGGCCCTGCTTAAAGGCAAGGTTTGGAAACGGGGTGAGCCGGAGCCCGAGACGTGGACCATCGAGGCAATCGATGAGAATCCTAATCTGGTCGGCGCGCCAGGCTTCTTTGGCAATGCTCAGGTAGCAGAGATCTTTTTCGACAATGTTTCGGTCACGCCGAACGAGAAACGATAGCCTGCCTGCGAAACGATGCGCACCGGGACGGTTCACCTTGCTTAATCATTCAAGCAATCCACAATCGACAACTTTTGTCGCAGAGACCTTTGGCATGAAAACGGCTCAGTTGGCAGCTTCTTTCGTCTTGGCGGGACTTGTCGTGGGGCTGTTTTCGGCCGCGGCCCCCAGTAAACAGGATCTGGCGAACGACAATCCTCCCCAAGGAGTTGGCCCGCTCGATTGGGGGCAATGGGGTGGTTCGAGCAAGCGGAACAACACGCCCGAGGGAAAGAACATCCCGGTCGAATGGACGATCGGCTCTTTTGATTTGAAGACCGGTGAATGGAACAAGGAAGAAGCCGAGAACGTGAAGTGGACGGCTTCGCTCGGCTCGCAATCGTATGGAAATCCAGTGGTTGCGAACGGCAAAGTGTACGTGGGCACCAATAACGGCGCTGGCTATCTCAAACGGTATCCGGCGACGGTCGACTTGGGCGTGCTCCTTTGTTTTGATGAGAAAGACGGAAAGTTCCTCTGGCAGCACTCGAATGAAAAGTTGCCGACCGGCCGCGTTCACGATTGGCCGTTGCAAGGGGTTTGCGCAGCGCCCATCGTCGAGGGAGAACGCCTGTGGTACGTAAGTAATCGTGGCGAGGTGCTCTGCCTCGATGCGCAAGGCTTCCACGATGGCGAGGACGACGGGCCGGTCACCAACGAGCCGGCCAAATTGTTTGACATCGTTCGCGCGGAAGACCCGGCGATGGACAAGGTTGCCGGCATCCTCAAAGAGTTGGAAGGTGGCAAGTTGCCAGCCGGCGTGGTCAGCGCGGCCGAAGCCGCCGGCCTTGTGATTCCTGCCGACGCCAAGGTGGCCGCCGAGGGGAAAGGCTTCAGGATCACATTCACGCCTGACGGCGGGCAGCCGCGCACATTGAACCTGCGCGTCGAAGGTCCTCGCTTGGCTTGTTACAAGGTGCTGAATGGCGACGACAAGGACGAGGCCGACGTTATTTGGCGCGTCAATTTGATGACCGATCTGGGGGTGTCGCAGCACAATATGTGCAGTTGTTCGGTGACGATCGCCGGTGACACGCTGTTTGTGAACACGTCGAACGGTGTCGATGAAGGGCACGTCAATTTGCCTGCTCCCGCGGCGCCCAGCTTCCTGGCGATGAACAAGAACACGGGCAAGGTTTTGTGGACGGACAGCACGCCGGGCGACAACGTGCTGCACGGACAGTGGTCGTCGCCCACCTACGGCATGCTGGGCGGCGTGGCTCAGGTTATATTTGGCGCGGGCGATGGCTGGATTTACAGTTTCGACGCCGAGCAGAGCGCCGCGACGGGGAAGCCCGTGCTGCTTTGGAAGTTTGATGCAAATCCGAAAGAATCGAAGTATGTGCTTGGCGGGCGCGCGGATCGTAACCACATTATCGGTACCCCTGTGATTCATAACGGGCTGGTGTATGTGGGCGTCGGCGAAGATCCCGAGCATGGCGAAGGCATCGGTCACCTGTACTGTATCGATCCGACCAAACGCGGTGACGTGAGTCCTCAACTGGCCTTCAACGTAAAGGATTTGAGCACGCCGATTCCACACAAGCGCATGCAGGCCGTGGTGGCCGAAGACGGCGACGTGGCCCGGCCGAATGCCAATTCGGCCCAGGTGTGGCACTACGCAAACTACGATGCCAACATGAACGGCAAGATCGAGTTCGAAGAGACGATGCACCGTACTTGCGGCACGGTCGCGATTAAGAACGACCTGCTGTTCGTCGCGGATTTTAGCGGTTTGTTCCATTGTCTCGACGCGAAGACCGGTGTCCCCTACTGGACACACGACATGCTGGCCGCGGCCTGGGGGTCGCCGCTGATCGTCGAAGACAAGGTGTATGTCGGCGATGAGGACGGTGATATCACCGTGTTCAAGCTGAGCAAGGAGCTCGAAGTGCTGGCTGAGAACTCGATGGAGAATTCGGTATATAGCACGCCGGTCGTGGCAAACAACACGCTGTTTATTGCGAACAAGGATCACGTCTTTGCAATTAGCAGCGAAGGAAATGATGCAGACCAGGAGAATTGATTTCTCCCACCCGCTTCACGAGCGCCCCATACTCTCGGGCCGTGTGTCACCAAAGGTGTAAGCACTGAGCGGAGTTTACTCCAGTGAAACGTGTCCTCGACGTTGGCCAATGTAGTCCCGATCATTGGTCCATACGCCACCTTGTCGAGGGAGAGCTTGGCGCCGAGGTTGTTGCGGCCCATTACGCGGACGAGGCCATCGAGCTGCTGCGGCGCGACATGTTCGATCTGGTGCTGGTAAATCGCAAGTTCGACGCGGACGGTAGCGACGGTCTTGAGTTGATCCATCAGATCAAGGCCGATGCCGAGTTGGCCAAGGTGCCTGTGATGCTGGTCAGCAACTATCCAGAGTATCAAGCCGCGGCGGTAGCCGCCGGGGCTCTGCCAGGATTTGGAAAGGCCGAATTGCGAGCCGCCGCGACGCGAGAACGGCTGGCCGCGGCACTTGCCGAGAGCACCTGAGCGAAGCCGGTGCTTTAACCAGTTTGTCCTTTGATGTGGCCGCTTCTTACGCCAAGAGGGCGTCGATCGGTCGGCCGCGCCCGTCTTTCGTTACGTAGAATGGTCGCCCTTCGGTCACATAGGCCATATCGGGAGCGATTCCCAAAGCGCGATAAATCGTTGCGTGGGTGTCTTCGAGCGAGACGGGGTTTTCAATCGGTACCATCGGATGCCGCTTGGCAGTCCGGCCATAAACGAAGCCCTGTTTGAATCCTCCCCCAAAGAACAGAAGCGCGTTGGCGCTGGAGAAGTGGCCGTGCAGGCCATACATCTTTACATCTTCGACCACCAGTTCATCGCCGTTTTGCATCTCGGCAAAGCCGTCCGGCTCGACGCCTGCCTTGGGTTGATTGGCCACGGTGCGGCCAAATTCCGAGGCCACGACCACCAAGGTCCTTTCAAGCAGTCCGCGGTCGGCCAAGTCGCGAATCAGTTGCGCGATGGGGCCGTCGATTTGCTTTTTCATTTCGACCATTCGGCGTTGCCCATCTTCATGGGTGTCGAACCCCTTGAACGCGGCGTACTGATATTCGACCTGCACGAAGCGGGCACCGGCTTCGACGAGCCGTCGCGCGAGTAGCAGACCGTGTCCGAAGCGGCGGCCAAAGAAATATTTCTGATCGAGTAGTTCGTTGGGAGCAATTTGAGGTTCATAGGCGGCAATGGTCTGCGGAGACTCGTTCTTCGCATAATTAAATGCCTGCTTCACAGGCGAATCCATCATCGCGCGCGCGGCCTGCATGGTTTGCAGGTAACGCGCGGCCTGCGGGGCCTCTTGAAGTCGCGAGCCGGCAAGGCCGTGCAGTTTCTTGAGCAACGCTAGTCGACGATCCACCTGTTCGACGGTCATGTTGGCCGCAGCTTCGAGTGTCGCGAGACCGGCCGTGGGGTCGGGAATCATAAATGGCGAGAATTGCGGGCCGTAAAATCCAGGCCCGATCGCTTCGGCGATAAATTGTTTTTCGGCGTCGCTCGTATCAATGTCGCGACCGATGTAAATGTACGGAGGTGTTAGTGCCTCGCGCGGCCCGAGCGTCCGCGCGACCACGGCGCCCATGCTGGGAGCCTTGAGTCCCACGGGAAACAGGTGGCCCGTGAGCATGTAGTATTGAGCCTTGAGGTGCACGGCGCCGAATTTTGTCCCGCTGGTCAGGCTGCGAAGCACCGTGCCGTGGTGCATGACGTTGGCCAGGTTTTCCAGGCCCGCGCCCAGGCGAAGTCCATGCACCGAAGTGGGAATCGACTCGCAAGTAGCGAGGATTTCGCTACCTTTCATACCCGCCTGGAACGGCGTAAACGGTTTCGGATCCCAGGTGTCTTGCTGGGCGACACCCCCGGGGAGCCAAATGAAGATAACCGAATCGGCCTTGGCGGCGCGGGCCTGCCGGGCCGCCTGATGGGCGGCGAACGCGCGTGGGCTGCAACCCGACGCGAGCGCGGCTGCAGCGCTAAATCGTTGGAGAAACGTTCGGCGGCTAAGGGGAGCCTGGGTCATTGCAAATATTGAAATTCAGGACCGCACACAATTGCCCACAACAGGTCGCGATAGCCCGTTTGGATGTCCGGTGTGGCTGCCAGAAACTCTCGGCCGGCATTGCGCTCCTCGGCGGTTGCGCTGCGCGCGAGTGCCGTCCGGTAGGCAAAGTCGACAACGCGCCGCGGATCGCCGCGAGTCAAATTGTCGGGCACCGTCGCACTTGCCAGCAGCTCCTGGATTTCACTTCCATTCAGCAATTCCAGGGATTGCACGACGGCGACATCGTCTGGGCGCGCGGTGCTGATCTCGTTTCGCGACGCCGGCCTGCCGAGCGCTCGCATCAACGCGGTCGATCGGCCATCAAGCAGCGTGCGTTGCTGCTGCGATAGTTGTCCAGTGGCCGCCAGACGCAGGCTATCGAGCACTTGTTCGGCGGTCAGCCGGCGCAGTTGCGGTGAGCGGAAATACCGAGGCATGCGCGGCTCGGCTGGATCGAATGAATCGGCGACGAGCGAATCGTATCGCAGTTGATACGTCTGGCTCGTGAGGATCAAGCGAATCGTGTGCTTGAGGTCGCAGCCGTGGGTCAGAAAGTCATGCGCCAGCCAATCGAGAAGCTCGGGATGGCTCGCGGGAACGTCATCACGCAGGTCATCCACCGGTTCGGCCAGGCCCAGGCCGAAGTACCGCTTCCAGAGCCGGTTGACGATTGTTTTGGCAAATCGCGAGTTTGCCGGATCCGTAATGAGTTGGGCCGCCACGTGCAGCCGTCGGGTCGGATCGGCAGGTAGGTCGACAGAGGCGCCAGGCAATTCGAATGGAAACTTCGCGGTGACGAACTGGCCAGATTTCTGATCACAGCGGATCTTTTCAAGATTCTCAGTTGCGAACAGTCCGGCAAACGCCAGAAATCTTTCCTGGGGCCACTCCTTGTTTTCAAAATGGTCGTGGCAACCCGCGCACTTCATGCTGGTGCCAAGAAATACCTGCCCGATGTTGGCCGCCGTTTGAAGCGTGACCGGTCGCGTCTCGTTACGGATATAGCCGATTGTGTAGTCGACACCGAACACGTCTTTGTTGGTGGCCGGATGCCTGTCCGGCATGGTGGGATCGATAAGCTCGGCAACCATCACGTCGTAGGGCTTGTTGCGGCGAAAGCCGTCGAGCAGCCACTGCCGATAGTCGCCGCGGGTGAGCACACCTCCCTGGTCGAGGACACTTTGGCTTGCCAGAGCGTCCTCCCAGAACGCGGTCCAGTGCAGCGCATACTCCTCATCGCGAGCGAGTAGTTCGTCGACAAGCGCAACCCGTCTGGCGACGCTGGGTTTGCCGGCCAAGAAGCGATTGGTTTCTTTTAGCGTGGGGATGACACCGGTAACGTCGAGATAAACGCGTCGCAAGAACGTCGCGTCGTCGCAAAGGCCCACCTTGGATGGTTCGGCAAGCGTGCGCCATTTGGCCGCGATGAAACGATCGATCGGATGTTTGATCGCCGCGCTAAGCTCGGGCGGCTCGGGCGCGGCAGGCAGTTCCGCCATGCGAGCACGACGACGTTCAATGAGGCGCCGTTCACTGTCGAGGTTGTCGGCTCGGCTGACGACCGGCACAAGCCACAACATCAGGCATGCCACCAGCCAGAGCGTGCCGTGCTGTTTGAACATGACGAATTCCATCGAACGTATGACAAGGGATGGCGGAAGTGCTAGCGCTGCACGCCGTAGCCGGGGCCGTTGATGTCCGAGTCGGCCAAAATGTCGTGCCGGAACTCGACAAGCGGCGGCACTTTGGCGTTGCCGCCGCGCACTGTTTGCGGCACGTAACGCACAAACTCCTTGCGGAGCGCGTCGTAGAACTTGTCTCCCTTCTGAAAGATCGGGCGATACTCGGCCATTTCGCCGAACCATGCCGGTCCCAGAACCTGAGCAGGAATCCAGTGCCCCTTGCCATCCTTATCGACGAGATAGAATTCGGGATAGTCGTGCGAATGCACCCACACGGTTCGCGCAGGAATCTTGGCAAGCCGGCAGAGCCCGACAAACAACGCACTCATTTCTTCACAATCGCCGCAGCGCTGATCGAGGGCGTGCATCGCGCCGCGAAAGTCGCCGTTCTCGAACTTCACGTTGTCGCGCGTCCAACTCCAAAACGATTTGGCCGTGGCCCAGGGGCCTTCTTCTCGACTGGCGCTGGTCAGCGTGTTGGCCAGGTCGATCATCTTCGCGTTTTGAATCTCAACCCCCGGCGGAATTCCGATCAGTTGTTCGCGCAGCTCTGGCGGCGCGATTTTCGGCATCGCCAACTCGTCGGGCGGTAACGTGAATTTCGTGCGGTAACGCGTGATCTCGTACAGCCGTTCAACCGACGCGACCTTCCCCTCGCTAAGACGCGGTACCTGAAACTTCAAAATTGCAGCCTGGCCAGGCAGAATTTGTTCGCTTACGCGGGCGGTCGACGGCTCGCGGTGTTCTTCGAGCAAGCGGACCTTCTGCTCGGGCCAATCCATCGGGATAGGGCACGTGGCCACCAGGTTGTTCACCTCGGCCTCTTGAGCCGTGATCTTTATGACCACGTGCAGCCGGTACGTTCGCGGATCGGCCAGCTCGAGCGCAGGATCGGCCACGTCGAAGCGGTTCTTGGTTGGCTGCCGGACGGTCTTGCTGTTTTCGGTTTCGGGCCGTGGCGAAGCGGTTTCAAAAGCAGGCTTCTTCGTTGCCTTGCGTTCAAAGAGTGGGCGTGCGTCTTTATCGTCCGCGACGATGGTGTCCTCGACTTGCTCGCGCTGTGCAAAAGCTGCAAACGTGAACGACGACGCCAACAAGGCAAAGAGTGCCGCCCGCGCGGCCAAACGGAATGGTGTTCGCATGGCAAACCCGCAGCCGTGCTTGGTCCGTGGAAACCCGCACAGCAGCGGAAGGACCCAGCTAGTTAAGAAAGGAAAATTTTACTTACCTTACCCAGTATGCGCGGGCTGGTCTGGGGTGTCAAAGTCTTCCCGGCCTTGGGCGTGTCGCGAAAATTCTTGGCGCGTAAGGTTTTGCGCTTTAAAGCTCATAACCGGACCGATACTCGGGCGTGACCACGCTGGCGAGCTCCGGTGCGTTCGTGGCCACCATGTTCTTGGCGTCCCATTCGACCTTTTTGCCGAGCGTTTCTGGCTCGGGAGCGGCCCAGACCGCGAGATTTCCGAGAAGAATGGTCTCGGTCAGCGGGCCGGCGTAGTCGGGGAAGTTCGACGTTGTGATCGGGCCACCCTGGATAGCATTCACAAACTCGACGAAGTGGTTGGTGACCTTGGGGTACTCGAGCTTCACGTCGGTCCCCTCGATGAGCACATAGCCGAACTCGCAGTAGTCGCCCTTGGCGAAGAGTTTGCCCTTGTCGCCGATCATCAGCACGCCGGTTTGGGTCATCGGCTCCCGACCAAACAGGTCGGCCGGCGGCTTTTGGCCACCGTCATACCAGGTCATCTTGAGCCCCGGTCGCGTATCGTTGGCCGGAAACTCGAAGTCGATGATCGACCACTTCGGAAAGCTGTCGCGATTATGTCCCGCGGTCTTGGCCTGGACGCTCGTTGGATCGCGCAGGTCCAGGGCCATGAACGGCATGTTTACCGTGTGGCAGGCCATGTCGCCGAGAGCGCCCGAACCAAAGTCCCACCAGCCGCGCCACGAGTTCGGGTGATAGCCCGGGGCGTACGGCCGTTCTGGCGCCGTGCCGAGCCAGAGATCCCAATGCACGTTTTCTGGAATCGGGGCTTCGGCCGGACGAGGGCAACCACAGGCCCAGTGTGGGCGATTGGTCCAGACGTGGACTTCGTTTACATTGCCGATCACACCGGCCTTGATCGCGGCGGCCGTCTTCCGCAAGCCTGGGAAGCTGGTGCCTTGGTTGCCCATTTGAGTGGCAACCTTCGTTTCGCGCGCGATTTCCCCAAGCTTGCGGGCCTCCCAGATCGTGCGCGTCAACGGCTTTTGCGTATAGCAGGCGACTCCACGCCGCATGGCCGCGGCCGTGATAGCCGCGTGCATATGGTCGGGCGTGCTGATCGTGGCCGCATCGATTTTGCCCTCCATTTCATCGAGCAGTTTGCGAAAGTCGCTAAAGCGCTTTGCGGTTGGGAATTGCTTCTCGCCCGCGTTGGCCAAGGTGCGATCGTCAACGTCGCAGATCGCGACAATGTCACCAGCTCGACGCGCATCGGCGGAGTCGCTACGCCCTTTGCCACCGACGCCAATGCAAGCAAATCGTACCCGTTCGTTGGGCGACCTGGTTTCTTCGGCCACGGCCGTGGAAACGTAAACGCCCACGCCGGTGAGAGCCGTGGCTTTGAGGAAACGGCGACGATCGGTGAGGTACGACATGCTGAGAACTCCAACGGGCGTGTTTATTTCTGAAGGTGGGTAGGCGGCCGAGCCGCCCGAAATGACCTTCCCCGAGTGGACCGAGGAAGGCGCTACTGGGGCGCGTTCGTGAAACCGTTACGATATCACACCCGGCGGAGCGATTCACGGTCGGCGGCCAGAAATTTGGCTTCGGGGGCCCTGGTGCCATCGAGCGCAAGCCGGGCGAGCTCCTCGCCCAGGACTCCGGCAAACTTGAAACCGTGACCAGAAAGCCCCGCGGCAAAAGCAACTTCCGGAAATTCTGGATGCCGGTCGAGTATAAAATGCTCGTCGGGACTCATCGTGTACATACAGACGGCGTGACGCATTCGCTCGGCCGTCACGCCTGGGAGATGCCGCTGGATAAAGGCCACGGCGCGAGCCTCGTCGGTCGCGTCGAGTTGACGGTCGACATTGTCCGGATCGGTAAGGATCTGTCCCCCACTGTGCTCGGCAACCTTTAGCCCTTGCTCGTCGATCTGAGGGAAACCGTAGAAGCAACCGTCCGGCAAATCGAACAAGAAGCCGGGGAAGCCACGTTCGGCTCGGTAATCGTCCGTGCGCGGACGGTACCAGTAGAGCGACTTACGGCGCAGTTGAAGTTTGATGCCAAGCCCTGCCAGCAATGGCACGGACCAAGCGCCAGCGGCGATTACAAGTCGTTTTGCCTCGTAAACATTGCGGCTTGTTTCGAGGTACACCGAACCATTTGCGGCATGCCACGTTCGTACGGCTTCATCGAATAGCAAGTTCGCGCCGAACCGCTGCGCGGCCGAGACGTGCGCCTCGACACAGCGTTCCACGAAGAGATAGCCGGCCCGGGTTTCATAAACAGCCGCGCAATCGTCTGGAACCAACAAGCCTGGAAAACGGCGCATTGCTTCAGCCGCTAAGAGATTGTCGACGGGGAGGTGATGTTCCGCGGCGCTGGCGCGTACGCCGCGAATCACCTCCCCCTGCGGCGGTCCGATTTGGATCAGGCCGACTTCCTGGTAGAGGTCTGCGTTCGTGACTTGTTCCAGGGCCCGCCATCCTGCAAACGCGCGCTGTACGAGCGGAACATAGTCAGGGTGCTCGAAATAGGTCTGGCGGATGAGACGTGTCTGGCCGTGCGAGCTTCCGCGATCGTGCGCCAGGCCGAACTGCTCGATACCCAGCACGCGTGCTCCACGCCGTGCGAGATGATAGAGCGCGGCGCTTCCCACGCCGCCCAATCCCAGCACGATGACATCAAATGTTTGCATGACGGGCTTTTGCGCAGCGGTGGATGCGCGTGTTAACGGTCTGGTGAATTTTTCGGCCGTTTCCGCCGATACACGATGAAGTACTTCCGGGCTGAATGCTGTCAGCCATCACGCCGTTGACGCCGATGACTATTCTTTCTCTACAAACGAATCTCGATTGGCAAGCCGTAGAGCAGGCCGCGGAACGCCGCCTGCGAGAAAGTCCTTACTATTTTTTGCGATCGATTCGTTGTCGTTGCGAGGCCGGCGTCGTCACGCTCACGGGCCGCGTGCCCTATGGGCAATTGCGGCAATTTGCCGAGACAATCGTATGGCGGGTGGACGGTGTCCAGCACGTCGTCAATCAATTGGAAGTGTATGATCCGCAGCGGGCGAGCGCATAGCGAGACCGTTATGTCTTCAAGGGCGCGTAGCGGGCGATGATCGCCTTGGCCGCGCGGAGGCCGTCGAGCGCGGCGCTGACGATCCCCCCCGCGTAGCCTGCGCCCTCGCCAATGGGGTAGAGGCCGCGCAGGCCAGAGCTTTCGAGCGTCTGATCGTCGCGTAGGAACCGTACTGGCGCGCTGCCTCGCGCTTCGGGCCCCACGAGCGTGGCTTCTCGCAGGAACAGGCCTCGCCACCGATCGTCCAGTACCGGTAACGCGCGGCGAATCGCTTGGGCAACAACGGGAGGCAAGACCTCATCGAGCTCGGCGAGAACCAGCCCCCGCGGATAACTTGAATCAGGCAGGCTATGGGTCGCCCGGTGGGAAACGAAGTCTTGCGCTCTCTGGATGGGGCACGCGTACCTTTCCATGCCGAGTTCGTAGGCGATGCGTTCGTACTGCTGCTGCAAGTACATGCCGGCCAGGACATGGCTACCGCCGAACAACGCGGGCTCGAGCGTGACCATCAGGCCGCTGTTGGCGTAGGGTGAATTCCGCTTGGAAAGGCTCATGCCGTTGGTGCAAAAGTAGCCCGGCTCCGAAACGCTTGGCATCACGTACCCGCCGGCGCACATGCAAAAGGTAAAGACGTTGTGTTCCCCGCGAGCGACCAGCGAATAGTCGGCCGAGCCGAGCGTTTCTTCCAGCCGCGTCGCGCCGTACTGCGCGCGGTTGACTTGTTCCTGAGGCTGTTCGATCCGCAGGCCAAGCTGAAACGGCTTTTGAACCATTGGCAGGCCGCGGGCGTGCAGCATCTCGTACGTATCTCGTGCGCTATGTCCAATGGCCAGCACCGCGAGCGACGTTGAGATGCGTCCGGAGGACGTAAGCAACGCGCGGAGCGTGCCCCCATCCAGTTCGAGGTCTTCGACACGGCAGTCAAAGCGGAATTCGCCACCCATCTCGATGATGCGCTCGCGGATCGCCTTGACCACCGCGGGCAGGCGGTTGCTGCCCAGGTGTGGCCGATGATCGTAGAGAATCGAGGGTTTGCCTTTGCATTCGGCAAAAATCTCGAGTACGCGCTGCACGTCGGGGCCCGTAGATCGGCAGGTGAGTTTGCCGTCGCTGAACGTGCCGGCGCCACCTTCACCAAAGAGGTAATTGCTTTCAGGATTGTGTGGTCCGCCAGCGTCGAAAGCGTGCATGTCGCGAATCCGTTCGCGCACCGGCTTACCGCGTTCGAGTACGATCGGTTGGTACCCCTGCTCTGCCAGAAAGTATGCGGCGAACACGCCTGCTGGCCCAGAGCCGACGATGACGGGGCGTTCAGCGAGTCGCTCGCTGCCGGGTTGGGGCATCTTGAAACGAGGCGCTTCGTATAGATCCGCAGTAATCGGTTTCGAGCGGCGGTTGGCGCGGCGGACAAGTTCGGATTCGGTGGCCGGATCGGAAGTCGCAACTTCGAGCGAAAAGACGTAAGAGATGTTGGTTTTGTCTCGTGCGTCCAGGCTCTTGCGAAGGATACGCCAGCGGCCAATATCATCCGGGCGCACGCCTAGCACTCGAGCCGCGCGCTCGGGCAGCGACAATTCTGGCTCTTCAACGTTCAGGCGGATGTTTGACAGGCGGATTGGCATGGCATTAATTCTAGGTCGTGCAATTCTACGCTGCCGGCCTGGTCGGCGCAAGCGGAGTTGGCCGCTTTGCCCCACCGCTTCATGACGATACGATGGCGAGATAGCCTGCTTACTGAGCAAAGAATTACGAGGGATTCAGCGATGGAAACGAGCGATCGCCCCGCGGCCTCGACCCCGGATGAGGCGGGTTGTCGGGCTGCGTGCCCGGTGTGTGGGGGGGCGCCTGATCGAGATTCGCGGCAAGCTGCAGTGTGGAGATTGCCGCACCATCTGCGAAACTTGCTGTGAGGGCGGTCGGGGCTAGTGCTCCGTCAACGTTTAATTTTTTTCGAGCTCCATCTTTCTGGGAACACACGCTTACTGGTTTGCGCCAAACCGCTTGCGCGTTTGGCGATGCGAGCAAGCCGCCGAAAAAAGTCCGTCGCGACCTTTTCCGCCTCGCGAATTGCGGAGCTGAGCTACCGCAATGAATTGCGAGGGCCCCCTACGAAGCGCGTACCGGTTCGTAGTTCTCCAAGCAATGCCTAATGATGGAAACGATTGGAAGGGCCGGGAGAGGTCTTCAGTGCGCCGCTAAGCCAGCGGCAGCACGTCTCCGCAGCGAGTCAGCCGGTCATGCAAGTCGACGAGCGGCGCAATCGTCGAGAGCGTTTTGCCGCTGCCGAACGTATCGATCAGGTGACAGGTCGCGTAAAAGGCTTGTCGTTCGAGGTACGCATCGTGCCACTTCTGGAAGCTACGTTCTTGTTCATCCGTTTCGCGCGGCCAGGCGATGGCGTTGGCTGAATGGCCGCAACGCCACGGTTTGGGAGTCAGCCGCGCGCGGAAGCAACGCTGGTCGCGACAGAGGCGAACGTATAGCGGATCGGCGCCGAGAGCGGAGAAGGCTTGTAACGCCTCGTCGCCATCGGGCTGGAATTCGGCATGGGTCGCGAACAGCCGTAGCCCGGAATGCGTGCGATACAGACGGGCACTCCAATCGCTTGCCGTGCGGAAGAAAGCAGCGATATGATCCATTGCTCGAGCTTCAATTTCCGCAATTGGACGTTGAAGATTGCGAACAAAGAGGCTGCGCAAGTGATAACTTAGCATGGCGGTTGGCGATGGCTCGTCAAGATCGATGTCGACGAACATCGCTTGCGCGGTATTGAGCACCAGCGATCCGTAGGCGTTTTGGGTAATGGCTGCGACGAGTGTGCCTCGGTCATCGTGGAATCGCTGCTTGACGTCTTCCCGAATTGCCCCCGTCCCGTAGCCATAGCGGTCAAGCTGCTCTCCGGCCCGGAGCTTCCCGATAACTCGCTGGGCCGAATCGATCGCGCTACGGCGGGCATCTTCCATGCTGATGTCGGACCACCGCCAGCAGGAAAAGCGAGCGATGCCGCCCTGGTGAGTCGGCTGTTCCGCAGTGGCGCGATACCAATGTGCAGGGAGCTTCAAGAGAGACGTCTCGGGGGGCTAGAATCGCTGCAACGATAGCTTCGGCCAAGAGATTGGCGGAGATCGCGGCGGAATGAGGAACGGTCCGCAGTATCCTCCGATGCAAGGCCTTATTTGCCTAATTCCTTGACCGCGGCGATGACTTCTTCATCATGGCCCTCCACGCGGACTTTCTTCCAGACGCGGGCCACTTTGCCCTCGGCATCGATAAGATACGTTGACCTTTGGATGCCCATGGATTTCTTGCCGTACATGTTTTTTTCGCGCCAGGCGCCGTACTTCTCGGCCACTTTGTGATCCACGTCGGCCAGGAGCGGAAAGTTTAGTTTGTGCTTCGCTCGAAACTTGCTATGGCTTTCCAGGCTGTCTGTACTGACGCCGAGCACCGTGGCTCCGAGCTTGGTAAACGCTGCCTTTTGGTCTCGAAAGGCACACGCTTCGCGCGTGCAGCCCGGCGTATCGTCGCGTGGATAGAAATAAAGAACGACCGGCTTGCCCTTGAGGGCCGAAAGCTTGATCTTCCCACCATCGTCCGCCGGGAGCGTAAAGTCGGGGGCCTTTTTCCCCGATTCGATCCAGTCTGCCATGGGCCACGTTCCTGTCGTGAAAGAGATTCGAGAGTCAGCGTCTAGCTAATTACCTTATCGCCCCTAGGCGTTGCGGCAAGTCCCAGACCGGGCTCACCCGTTCCTCGGTCCGCTTGCGGCACGCCGGCAGCCCGCGAATAATGAATCGCATGCCGCAGCCACCGCGCCAACTCGATTCTCGCATTCAAATCGTAACGCCTGAAAACATCGCTTTTCACTATATCGTGGCGGGGCCGTTCCGTCGGCTTCCGGCGTATTTGATCGACTGCTTGATCTGCACGGTGACGCTCGTCGCGACCTTTTTGGGGATTGTGCTGGTGTTTGGCGCAAGCGGTCTTGTCGAGCTCGGCATCGGCCTCTGGCTGCTGCTGGCCTTCGCCATAAGCTGGTTTTACTTTGGGCTGTTCGAAACGTTCTGGAATGGCCAGACTCCTGGCAAGCGTTTGCTGGGGTTGCGCGTGCTAAGCGTCTCGGGGCAGCCGATCAACGCCATGCAGGCGATTGTGCGGAATGTATTGCGGGCGGTCGACGCGATGCCGGTTCTGGGGTCCATGGCGCTTGGCATTCCGATGTACATGGTCGGCCTCTTGGCCGCCGCGGCGAATGATCGTTATCAGCGCATGGGCGACCTCGCGGCCGGAACCATGGTGGTAATCGAACGCCGGAGCACGCTGCGGGGTCTGTCGCAGTTCGATCATCCCGATCTGGTGCGGTTGGCGCTCGACCTGCCCCGCAGTTTGAAGATCAATCGCGGAATAGCGCAGGCGCTGAGCCTGTACGTCGCCCGGCGAGAACGCATTGTGCCGGGCCGGCGTCACGAAATCGCTCGTACGCTGAGCGAGCCGCTTGCCGAGCGATTTGGCTTGCCTGCGGATACGGAGCCCGACTTATTGCTTTGTGCAATCTACTATCGGACGTTCATCGCCGACACGGCGGGCAGTTCCGTCCAGTCTCCAGAAGCCGAGGCGGCCGAAATGGCCGCGGCCGAGGTGTCCGTCCGATGAAAGTCGCTCAGCTTCTAGAACGGCGGCGTGTTGGTTGGTCCGAACTAGAGACAATGTGCCGGGAACTAGAAAAGGGACGCGGCCGCAAGCTGGGAGTTGCTGGCGTGCTGAAGTTTGCCAAATCCTATCGGAGCGCATGCGCAGATCTGGCGCTGGCCGACGCCTATCAACTGCCGCCGCATACCGTGCAGTATTTGCACGAATTGGTCGGGCGGGCTCACAACCAGCTCTATCGTAGCAGGTTGTTTCAGTGGCGCACCTGGGCGCACGAAATGTTCACGCGCGTGCCCACGCGTATTCTCTTCGATAAAGCCGTTTGGCTCGCCTTCGCCATTTTTTGGGGAATCTTCTTCGCGGCGATGGGGCTGGGGTATACGTCGCGCGAGTTCTGCGTGCAGGTGATTGGCGAGGCGTCGATGGACACCTTCGTCGACAACTTCTCCAAGCCAATCGACGGGCGAGACTTTGAATCGTCTTCCTTCATGGGCGGGTTCTACGTCTACAACAATGCCAGCATCGGCTTGCAGTGCTTCGCGGCGGGGTTGCTGCTGGGAGTGGGAGGACTGCTGATTACGGTCTCCAACGCCCTGCAGTTGGGCACGGTCTTCGGCTACATGTTCACAACCACCAGCCGCGATAATTTTGTCGAATTCGTTACCGCTCATGGCCCTTTCGAACTCACGGCCATCGTGCTCTCGGCGGGCGCCGGGATGCGACTAGGTTTTTCGATCGTGGCGACCGATGGATTGTCGCGCATGGCATCCTTACGGCGGGCGGTTGAGCGAGCGATGCCCACCGCCGCG
This sequence comes from uncultured Planctomycetaceae bacterium, assembly GCA_964598535.1. Lineage (GTDB taxonomy): Bacteria > Planctomycetota > Planctomycetia > Pirellulales > PALSA-1355 > JALHMI01. The sequence continues at coordinate 144,411 of CAZRCI010000008.1, forward strand.
GCGGCCGTCTCGTTGTTTTGCCTGGCCGCGGTGATCGAAGGGTTCCTTTCTCCGTCCGGCGCTCCGTACGCGCTGAAGGCCGGCGTCGCGCTGCTCAGCACCGCCATCCTGTTCTTTTATATCGTCGTGCTGGGGTTGCGGGGGAGAATTGCCGATGCGAATTGATCACACCCGAGTCGCCATTCGCGAGAGAACCTGGCTCGACAATTTGGACCTGGCAATGCACTTCTTCCGCGTGAACTTTCGGAGTTGCCTGGGCGCGGCGGTGGCGGGGGCGACGCCTTTCATCTTGATCAATAGCTGGGTGTTGAGCGTCACGTTCGAGACCGGTCTCAGCGAGCAAGTCCAGTTCGAGATGATCTACCTGAGCACGCTGCTGGTGATGGTCGAAGCGCCGCTCGCGACCGCGCCGCTCACGCTGCTGCTAGGGCAGGTCATGTTTGTCGAACGCGCGAACCGGCGCAAGATTGGGAACGATTTACTGGCCAGTTTGCCGCAGATGATCTTGTTTCAAGTGCTGCTGCGAACCATGCTCGTGGTTCCGCTGTTCACGCTCATTCTGCCCTACGGCATGTGGCCCTATCTGAACGAGATCATTCTCCTCGAGCGAACTCCGTTGCTCGGACGAGAGGGCCAGCTTTCCACCCAGAAGCGAAGTTCGATTGTGCATCGGGGGGGCGGCGGCGAGAATATCGTGCGCGCGGCGGTAGCGGCCATCCTTTCAGCCCTGTTGGCGATCGCCCTCTGGACCGCCAGCCGCATTCTGTTGGATATGCTGTTCGGGCTGGAATTGGGGCTCGGCGGACAGGCTTTGCTCGTGCAGGTCATTTTGTGGTCGGTTGCCGCCTTTTTTACCGTGGCACGATTTCTTTCTTATCTTGATCAACGTATTCGCAACGAAGGCTGGGAGGTCGAGCTGGCGCTGCGCGCCCAGCGGCAACGTTTGTTGAGGCATGCCGTATGACGCCTTGCCCCAGAAAGTGCATGTGCCTGCTTGTCGCGCCCTTGCTAGTGCTGTTGGTGAACCTCGGTGGCCATGCTGCCCTCGCGCAACCGCCGGATCCGATCGAGTCGGCCCGCGATTCGCTCGGATCGGGCTCGAATCCGTGGTACGACGTCGAGCACGACTCGCTACGGCGCATCGAAATTCGCGATGTCGAACGGCGGCCGCTGGGGCTTGGCTGGCTGTTCAAGTGGCTTGTCTATCTGGGCTTAGCGCTCATGATTGCGGCGATCGTGTATTTGTTGATTCGATTCGTTATGGAACAGGCGCAAGCGAGGCGATCGATTCCCGAGGCCCAGCCATCGGCTCCGCTAGTTGAGGAGGCCGAGGCGCTGCCGTTTTTGGCGGAGCGTCCTCGCGATAACTTGTTGGGCCAGGCACAGCGGCATTACGAACAGGGGAACTACAGCGAGGCAATTATCTATCTGTTCAGCTACGAACTGATCGAGCTGGATAAGCATGCCCGTATTCATTTGGCCAAGGGGAAGACCAACCGCCAGTACCTGCGCGAGCTGAGGGATCTTGCGCCCTTGCAAGCGATGCTCGAACGAACGTTACATGCATTCGAAGGGGTGTTTTTTGGCTCGCGCGAGTTGGATCGCAAGAGTTTTGAAGCGTGTTGGCGGGAACTGCCTCGGTTCCAGGCCCAACTGCGAGGCGCGACATGACCTCGCTTCGTCTCATGGCGGGCCTGCTGTTACTGGTCGTCTGCTCGGGATGCGCCGTCGAGCATCTCGAAAGAGCTTACGGCCGCCATCGGGTGCCGGGAGCGGCCGGCAGCGTGAATGGCACGGATGTGTTTGCCGCGATGTTTGAAGATGCCGGGCACGAAGTCTACTTTCGCCGTACGCTCGTAACTAGCCACATGAAGGCCGCGGACATCGTGGTCTGGTTTCCTGACGATCGCTTGGCCCCCAGCCAAAAGGTATGTAACTGGTTTGAGGAGTGGCTGTCTGAAGAGCCCGATCGAACGTTGATCGTTGTCGGGCGAGATTTCGATGCCGAGCCGCAGTATTGGGAGTTTCATTTTAGCCAGCAGGCCAGCGGCAAACCTTCGAACGAGCGTGGCGAAGCATCTCGAAGACAGGGCAAGGACCAGCCGCCAAGCCGCCAACGCTCTCCCGACAAGGGCGGTGCGAAGAAGAACGGCGATTCGGACGAAACGCAAACGCACGAGTGTCCGTGGTTTGTCTATGAGTCCGGAGACAAAACGACGATCCGCGACTTGTCCGGACCAGGGGCTCGAAATGTTGAAGCATCGCAAACACGGATTGAGCTTCAAACTCGCCTGGTTCCCAAGAAGCACACCGAAGTGCTGCTCAATAGCGAAGCCGGGCCGCTCGTGTCGCGCATGACAACCCCCGCCTGGAATGGCGGCCAGATCGTTTTTGTGGCGAATGGTTCGTTCTTGCTGAATCTTACGCTGATCAACCACGAGCATCGCAAACTTGCTGGCAAGTTGGTGGCTGCCGTGGGGCGGAACGCGAAGGTTGTTTTCTTGGAAAGCAGGGAGGGTGGCCCTCCGATCGATCCTCCACCGACGGACAGTTCGCTCTGGACGCTGTTCAAAGGGTGGCCGCTAGGCCCTATCCTCTTGCAATTGGCCGTGGCCGGCACCATCTTTTGTTTTGCCCGTTGGCCGATATTCGGTCGGGCGAAGCAGCCACCGTCGCCGCCAATGACCGATTTCTCGGCACATGTTGCCGCCGTCGGCGAATTGCTGACCAAGACGCGTTCGCAACCGCCGGCCGGCGCCCCCCCCGGGTCCCCCCTCTGCGATACTTGAGGAGCGGGGCAAGTAAGGACGTGACGGGTTATCTCAATACGAAAGGTCAAGAGAAAGACTGATGGAAGACCACCCCAGTTCACAGCCGCCTCGGCCGTTTTCTTCGGCGTTGTCGGGTAGCCAGCCGGCCGCAGCGTTCACGGCTTCTCGGGGGAGGCTCAGCCCCCAGGCGATGGCCCGCATCAAATCGCTCTACGATCGTGTCGTAGGCGAGGTCGCGAAGATCTATGTCGGTCAGGACGAGCTTGTTCTGGGCACGCTTGTGGCATTGTTTTCCAGCGGACATGTGCTCATCGAGAGCGTGCCGGGATTGGGAAAGACGCTCTTCGTTCGCGTGTTAGGGCACGTCCTCGGGTGTCAGTTTGGTCGCATCCAGTTCACGGCCGATCTGATGCCGTCGGACATCACGGGCGCGCCGATTTTCGATATGAAGCAGCAGGAGTTCCGCTTTCGACCTGGTCCGGTGTTCACCCAATTGTTGCTAGCCGACGAGATCAACCGCTCGCCGGCCAAGACCCATGCCGCTCTGTTGGAGATCATGCAGGAGTACCATGTCACGATCGAGCGCGCGACCCACAAGCTCAAACGCCCTTTTTTGGTGCTGGCCACGCAAAATCCGATCGAATCAGAAGGTACCTACAACCTACCCGAGGCGCAACTCGATCGCTTCATGTTCAAGATTGTGGCCAACTATCCGTCGGCGGACGAAGAGTTGACGATTCTCAAACAGCACGGCCAGCAGCAGGACCTCGACGCGAAGCTCTCAGCGCTTCTGCAAACGGTCACCTCGCCCGAAGAGATCGTCGAGATCACGCAGCTCACTGGGGGAATACACGTTGAAGATCGCGTGTTCGACTATATCAATAAGATTGTGCGATTGACGCGGGAATGGCCGCAATTTCATCTGGGCGCCTCGCCGCGCGCCGGCATAGCGCTCGTGCAGGGATCGCGAACGATAGCCGCCTTTCGCGGGCGCGACTTTGTTGTACCAGACGATGTTGCCGACCTGGTCTTGCCGGCCTTGCGGCACCGCGTGGTGCTGTCTCCCGAAGCGGAAGTCGAGGGCCAATCGACCGACGAACAGCTCCGCGAGTTATTGCGGAGCATTGAGGTGCCGCGGCTGTGAATCCTCTGGCGTTGCTACTGCTGCTGCCACTTGCGCTGTTGGGCCTGGGCCGTTCGCTGGCGATTTATCCGCGGCTGCCGGCCGTGTGGTTGGCCCTGACGCCGGCCGCTGTTTCGATTCCAGTGTTGCTGGGGGCGGCCTTTGTGCCGCCTTTGGCTGCGATCGATGCCGCGGTGGCGCCCTATGTGGGCGACTTACTCGTGCTGACGTTGATTGTGTTCAACGGGGGATTCACTCTGCTGTTGCTGGCCGATCTCGTCTCGCTGCCGCCCGTTTCGTCGTTCGAGGCGACTCGCGAATTACCGCGCGTGGCATCGCTGCAAACGCCGCATTCGGTGAAGCTCACGATTGCAAATCGTGCTCAGCGTCCGGTGCGCGTCGAAATACGCGACGATTTTCCGGACGAGTGCGAAGTCGATCACGAGCAATTCTCGGTCCACTTACCCCCACGTAGCCGAAGATCGGTTACGTATCACCTCTCGGCACAGCGGCGCGGGGCGTTCACGCTTGAGTGGATCTACCTTCGTCTCACGAGTGGGCTGGGGCTGTGGCAACGCAATTTGCGGGTTCCGGCCGAGAGCCTGCTGCACGTTTATCCTGACATGCGGCAGATGCGCAAATATGCCGTACTGGCTCGAGTCGATCGGCTGAACCTGGTGGGGATGCGACGAACTCGACGAATCGGGCAGGACAACGAGTTCGAGCGACTGCGCGACTACACGCTGGACGATAACTACAAGCACATCGATTGGCGGTCGACTGCTCGCCGCGGCAAGCTCACGGTCAAGGACTTTCAGGCAAACCAGAGCCAGCGCGTGATTTTTCTGGTCGATTGCGGACGGATGATGACGAACGTGGCGGGGGGCATCAGCTTGCTCGATCATGCCCTGAATGCCGCTTTGATGTTAAGCTACGTGGTACTCAACAAGGGCGATTCGGTCGGCCTCATCTGCTTTGCCGAGGAAGTGCAAGCCTATGTCCCTCCGCGCGGCGGCATGAATCAGATGAACCGCCTGCTGCACGCCTCGTTCGATCGCTTTCCACGGTTGGTCGAGTCTCGCTACGACGAGGCTTTTATGTATCTCAATGCTCGATGCCGAAAAAGAGCTCTGGTGGTTCTGATCACGAACGTGATCGACGAGGTGAATTCCCGGCAGATTGAGAGCTATCTTACGAGTTTGACGGGGCGTCACCTGCCGCTGGCGGTGCTGCTTCGCGACCATGCGATCTTCGATGCCGCCGAAGCGTCTGCCGCGGTAGGGACTCGCGATGCGTTTCAGGCATTGGCCGCTCGCGACATTGTGAATTGGCGTAGCGGGGTACTCCGCGATATGGAGTCGCGCGGCGTGCTTTCGCTGGATGTTTTTCCCGAGCAAATGACAGCCCCGCTCGTGAATCGATATTTGGAAGTGAAGGCCCGGCATTTGCTATGAGCCTTGCCCGCCGGCATGCGCCCCTTCCGGTATGTACTAGGAGCCTTGCGCGGGCGATCGCCGCGATTCGCTCAGTACTTCAGGATGCACCAGAGCGCGCGAAATCCGTCGCGCCAGCCAATTTTTTTTCCCTGAGCATACGTACGTCCCGAGTAGCTGATCGGCCGCTCGTAGATACGCACCCCCGGAAGCCGAGCGAGCTTCGCCGTCAGCTCAGGCTCGATGCCGAACCGCTTTTCTTGGAGCGTTGGCGCGATTTGTTGGATGATCTCGCGGCGAAACATTTTGTAGCAGGTCTCGATGTCCGTCAGATTCAGATTCGTGAAAATGTTCGACAGGAGCGTGATCAGCTTGTTTCCTGCCGAGTGCCAAAAGTACAGCACGCGATGGTTGTCTCCCACAAACCGACTGCCAAACACGACGTCGGCATGACCCTCGATAATCGGCTGCAAGAGCCTGGTGTATTCTGCGGGGTCGTACTCCAGGTCGGCATCCTGCACGATCACGACGTCGCCCTTGGCCTTCAGAAAGCCCGTCTTGAGAGCCGCCCCTTTGCCGCGGTTCTCCGGATGTAGAAGGAGCGTCACGTCCGCGGCGTCTCGATACAACGCCAGGCGATCTGGGGTGCCGTCGGTGCTGCCATCGTCGACGATCACCAATTCGCAGGGAACGCCACACGAGCGCACCTTGCTGATCACCTCGTCGACGGTGTGCACCTCATTGTAGACGGGAATCACCACGGAGAGCAGGAAGTCCTCGGGCAGCAGGTAGATTCCCAACCGACGGCAGACGGCTGGCCCCAGCAAGCGTTCGAGCTCGGCATGGCGTTCCGCCGCATGCGCGCTGCAATGCGCATGGGTTTGCTCGATGGCAGGTGGTTCGCGGTTCTCACAGCTAGCATCAGACACGGCAATACCATGCAGGACGCGAAAACATCACACTTGAATCGTAAGTCATGGTGTGCTTGCGAATCAAGCACGCCGTGCGGGTCATCCCTCGTGACACGCCAAATCATCGGAAAAAATCGAGAAAATCAGGCAAGCCCCAAAAGGAAGCGTTGGTGGTCGTGATGGGTTTCGAGCGTCGCGTCAAGCGAGTGTGTGCGCATTTTTTTCAGGAAGTGCAAGCAAAATCTTGTGCCCAAAATTTGCGCGCAGAATTGTTGCTTGACAATTTCCAACACGAACGCAAAATGTGTCTCTGTTTGACGGTTAGCGACTTGCATGTGAATCGAACGTGCATCGTATTCTCGATGCCTTGCGGCGGCCTTTCGGAATCCTCATCCAGTAGGCTGTCATATACATAAAGTTGGGCGGTGCGTCGCTCAGTACGTCGTATGTCGCCTTGCGCGTCTGGTTCGATTTATCCAGTCACGCGCATGCAGGCACTCGATGGTTGGCTGAACGATCTCATGGCCTGCTCATGCGGTTCGTCTCCCGTCGCGGTCGTTCGGCCTATACGAGCGATCTCAGTTATTGAGCAATGCAGCTTGGGGGGCGACGACTGCAAGGATCGACAGTCGGCGACTTCAATCGCGGAACGGATGCCCCCCCTGGGTTTTTGCATTTCTGCCTCGCGCGGCCAATTCCCGGCTCGCGGTTTTTGCGGTATCGGATGGCGTCGGCCGCTTTCCGGGCCATGCTCCGGCCGCGCTGCTGGCATAGAATGTAAGACGGTCACGATCGCAATTCCGTTCGTCAAACGGTCAGTCGCCCTATGCCGCGCCGCGCTCTCATTGCCTTGGGGACCAATTTGGGAAACCGCCCGGAGACGTTTGCTCGGGCGATCGAGCAACTTGCCCCTCGGGCAGTCGCCGAGCAGCTCCACGTCAGCCGATATTACGAGACTGCGCCGGCCGGGGGGCCTCCCGGTCAGCCCGCATTTCTGAACGCTGCCGTTTCGTTCGAAACCTCGCTCGCCCCCAGCGAACTGCTCGCGTTGCTTCGTCAGATTGAGAGCGACCTGGGACGCGTGCGCGTTGAGCGCTGGGGGGTGAGAGCGATCGATCTCGATATTTTGCTCATCGACGATCACGACGTGGGGCCGATGATCGTCGCCTCCGCGGAGTTGGAAGTTCCGCACCCGCGAATGGCGTTTCGCCGCTTTGCGCTGGAGCCGGCGGCGGACGTGGCGCCGGCCATGCGGCATCCCGTGTTTCAGAAAAGTGTGAGGGAACTGCTCGATAACCTGAATACGTCCCCCCAGCTCGTGGTCCTGCTCGGCGGCACGCCCCGTCAGCGGGACGAGCTAGCACGCGCCGTCGCGGCCACTCGCGACGACACTGTCTGGCTGGGAGACTTCACCGCCCGAGCCGATTCATCTGGCCGCAGCGCAGCAGCATCGCTAGAATTCCCAGGGCCCGCGGTTGAGCGGATCGCGGCGGCGGGCGAGTTTGCCAAGGAATGGGTTCTGGCTGGCTTCGATGCCGGTCTGCCGGCGAATTGGCAGGACTTGGCCCCCTGGCCGGCGGCATTTTCACGACCCCGGTTGGTGGCCCTGTTGGACGACTGGTCAGCGTTCGTAGGAGAACATCAGGGGCTCGAAAAAACGCATCAAAACGCCGGCTTGAGCGATGCCGATGTCTCGCGCATCCAGGCACTGCGCTACGCCCTCAGGCCGGGACCGGCTCCCGTATTGTGTGTCGGTCACGATAACTTTCAGGCACAACGCAACGAACTGCAGGCGGCGCTCGTCGCGATGCGGTAACAGCGAATCATTTCATGGCGGAAACCGCGCACACCTCGCCCCGCGTCGTTCACGACATTGTCGAACTCAAGGTAGCGCTGGCAACCGCGCGATCCACAGGGCTCCGCGTGGGGGTCGTGCCTACGATGGGCGCGCTACACGCCGGACATTTGAGCCTGGTGGACGCCGCTCGGCGCGATTGCGACTTCGTCGTGACCACGATTTTTGTCAATCCCACGCAGTTTGGGCCCGGAGAAGACTTCAAGAAGTATCCGCGAACGCTCTCGGCCGACGTCGAACTGCTGGCCACGCGGGGTGTGGACCTCGTGTTTGCGCCAGAACCGGCTGCGATGTATGGCCCCCAGCACGCTACGAAAGTCGTGCTGGCGGGTCCCGCGCTGGCGCTCGAAGGAGACTTCCGCCCGACGCACTTTGAAGGGGTTGCGACCATCGTGCTCAAACTCTTCAATCTCGTGCGACCGGACCGCGCTTACTTTGGCCGCAAGGACTTTCAACAGGCGATGGTTGTGCAGCGGATGGTCGCCGACCTTGACGTTCCGGTCGAAGTGATCGTCTGTCCCACGGTGCGTGAGCCGGACGGGCTGGCCATGAGTTCTCGCAATGTGTATCTCTCGTCGGAAGAGCGGCGGCGTGCTTTGGCGCTCTCGCGTGCCTTGGCGCGAGCCCAACAGTTGGTCGCTCGGGGGGAGCTTCGTGCTGCGAAGATCCTGGACGAGATGCGCGACCTGCTCACGGCGGCGGACGCCGAGATCGACTACGTGGCGATTGTCGATGCCGCGACGCTTGCGCCCGTCAGCAAGGTGGCCGCTCCTGCCGTGGCGCTCATCGCCGCACGCATCGGTAGTACCCGACTGATCGACAATGAACTGCTGAATGAAACCGCGTCCGTCGACGATTCACGGAAAGGATAACCATTCCGATGTGCCAGACATTGTTCACCATTCCGAAGCAGATCGCAGGAATCGACGTGTTCGGCTTCGGTTGGTTGCTTGGCGTTTGGGCGGTGGTGTCGGTCGTCGTCCTGGCAATCAGCGTCCGGCGTCACGGTTGGGGAGCAGAGACTCGCGGCCAACTCGGGGCCGTGGCCGTCATTGGCCTGGCGATCGTCTTTCTGCTGCCCAACCTGATGGATGAACGGCTGGGCGGCTTGGCGATTCGAGGATACGGCGCCATGCTGCTGGTGGCCGTCGCCAGCGGAGTTGGGCTGACCATGTATCGGGCTGAACGCGTGGGTGTGAATCCCGAAATCATTCTCTCGCTAGGAACCTGGTTTTTTATTTGGGGGATTATCGGCGCGCGGGCATTTTACGTCATCGAATATTGGGAACGCTTCCAGAAGCCGACGCTGGGGGAAACGTTGATGGCGATTATCAACCTGACGCAGGGCGGGCTCGTGGTGTATGGATCGCTGTTGGCCGGTGGCGTCGCCTTGGTCATCTTCGTGCGAAAGTATCGCCTGCCGGGGCTGGCGCTTGCGGACCTGATCGCTCCGGGCGTCGTGCTCGGTGTCGGCTTAGGGCGGTTGGGCTGCTTTCTGAATGGCTGTTGCTATGGGGGGCTGAGCGACTTGCCCTGGGCTGTCCAGTTTCCACCGGAAGCACCGGCTTATATCGACCAGGTAGAGCACGGCCGTCTGTATTTGCACGGAATTCGTTTCGATGGCGAGGGGATCGCACCACCGGTGATCGCGGATGTCGAACCTGGCTCGTCGGCCGCGGCCGCGGGACTCGAAGCCGGCGATTTAGTGGTTGGTGTTGGCAAGCTCGAAGTCCGTAGCGTCGAGGAGGCGCAACGGCAATTGTTGGGGCTGTTCGGCGAAGGCCGGCAGATCAGCATCTTCGTGGCAGACGATGCGGCGCCTCACCAGTGGCGCATTTCCGGACCGCCGCCCCAGAGCCTGTCCGTGCATCCAACGCAGCTCTATAGCCTCATTGATGCGCTGCTGCTGTGCGGTTTGCTACTGGCCTTTGAGCCCTACAAACGCCGCGATGGCGAGCTCACCGCATGGGTGTTGACATTGCACCCGATTTCTCGCTTTTTGCTGGAGATCATTCGCATCGACGAATCGGCCGTGTTCGGCACGGGCATGAGCATCTCTCAGAACATCAGCATCGGCATCTTTCTCCTGGGGGTGGGGCTGTGGATTTACGTGCTTTGGTACAAGCCGCCCGGCATTGCCTGGCAACGGCGGCTGGCGCCGGCCTGAATGAAACGCCGCGGAAACACGCGTGCTCTCGCGGAACGCGAACCCCAAAACCAAGTGTTGACAAAGCACTAGCTACGTAGAGGCCGGTGGCGGTAGTGTCCTAAGAGTGTGTTGCCGAGGGTGGCACGGCCCTGAGGAACGAAGGGCGTGCGGGAATGACCACGATTTTCCCAGTCAACTTCAACACGCCCATCGCTGTGCTCTGAGCGTGCCACACCGGCATTCCCTCGTCCAGCAACACACTCTTAGGACACCAGCCCGGTGGCACGTCGTTTGACATCTTTGCCGTGGCTGCGGAGAATGCGCCTAAGATTCGATACAGGATCGATTTGCGAATCGAAACGTTTCCTCGCGAACCGCTCGCAGGGGAACTTTTGCCGTCGTGAGTGCGTCCAAGTTCAGGAGCGGATGTGAAAGACGACGCTCAGTTGATCGACGATGCTTTGCAGGGCGACGGGGCCGCCTTCGGCCAGTTGGTCTCGCGCTATCAAGATCGGCTGTATAACGCGCTCGTCCACCTGGTCGGCTCCACGGATACGGCGTACGACGTGCTTCAAGACGCCTTTGTCCAGGCGTTTGTCAAATTGTCTAGCTTCCAGCGGGCCAGCGGCTTTTACACCTGGCTGTACCGAATTGCCTTTAATCTGGCCGCGACTCGACGACGCGGGCAGAAGCCCACCGTGTCGGTCGACGAGGCTCGGCAGATGTTGGGGCACGAACCGGTTGACCGCGCGGCTGCCCCGGGAGAGCGGCTCGAACGGCAAGAACGGGCTAGCCAGGTGCGGGCCGGCCTGGCCCGGCTGTCGGACGAGCATCGGGCAATTCTCGTTTTGCGTGAGATCGACGAACGTTCGTATGAAGAAATCGCCGAGATTCTCGACCTACCCGTGGGAACAATCCGCAGCCGGCTCCATCGGGCGCGTCTACAATTGCGCGAGCAGCTTAAAGAAGTCATTCACGAGGATGTGACTTGAAAAATTCAGGGCGTCTTCCCGACGCATAGCCGACGAACCATGGCCGAGCAAGAACGCGAAGAACTGCTGAGCGCGTACCTCGATGGCGAAGTTTCGCCCGAGGAACGTATGCGCGTCGAGCAATGGCTTGCCGAAAGCGTCGAGCTGCGACAGTTGCGCGATGAGCTTGTTGCCCTCCGCGCGGACCTGCAATCGCTGCCGCGCCATGAGGTGGGGCACGATTTGGCTTCCGTCGTGATGACAAAATCCGGCGTCGTTGGCCCGGCGCCTGCGAGTGCTACAAGTGAATCAGCTTCGGATGATAACGCTTCGTGGGGAAATCTTGTCGTTGAATGGTGGAGTCGCGGTTCGCAGGGCCGCCGTTTTCTTTGGCCGGCCCTCGCGCTCGCCGCGGCGCTGGCGATTTTGATTTTTGACGCGCGACAAAGACCCGAGGAGTTTGAAGTCGCAAAAGCTCCCGAAACTCGGAGCGAAACGGTCCAGCCGCCAGCGCCTGTCTCGGCGCAGTCGCGCGAGCAGCCTAGCATCCTATCCGCGCCTGCCGAGGCAGCGGACGACACGCCGGGGGAAACACCGTCCATGCCTGGTGACGTGGCTCCGCCGCTGGTGCCATCGGCTGCGCCATCTCGTGAGGCCTACTCCCCTGGAAACAAAGCCGGCAATGCTTCTCCGTTGGGAATGGCTCCGAAAAACGCTCGTTCGTTCAAAGACACTGCCCCCCCGGCAGACGCCACGGCCGGCAACGTCGCGGAAAGTTTCAATCGGTCCCTGGCTTTGGAGACGATCATTTGCCCGGTGACTTCGCAATATCTCGCGGGGCGAGAGTTTGAAAAGCTGCTCGATGCCAATCGATTGCGCTGGCAGCGGGTTCCCATTCCGCCGCAACTTCAGGTTCAAGGTAAGGACGAATCGCCTCGCACGGCCCCGTTGGAGTCGCTCGGCCGCAATCCATTGCAGGCGCTCTACTACATTCAGGCGGAAAGCGATG
>CAZRCI010000009.1:0-155286 GCA_964598535.1 uncultured Planctomycetaceae bacterium
CATCTGCGCAGCACCATACCTAAATCGCGCTACTTCAGATTAGAAGGCGTATTACGTGTGACTTTTCCAAGGAATCCGCAAATTCGTGGCTAATTATGGCGGTCAAGGGACCCGATGGGCTTTTGTGCGACCTCGCCGATGGGCGAGCTTGTTCCAGTCGTGACCGCGCGGGGCCCAGCGGTTGTTGGACGCCGGGGGAAAGGCCCCTTTGACGCGGCGCGCTCTGTGCGTAAGAATTGGTGAGCGTCGTGCAGGCCGCTTCGGCCTCGGATGAGAGGCCCTCGCAATGGGGACCTGTGAACCTGGTCAGGGACGAAAGTCAGCAGCCATAAGCAGTCATCTCTTTGTGCGATGGGTCTCTCATCCGTGGCCGAGGCCGGCTCGGGCGGCGTTTTCACTCGTCGAGGCCCACTGACGCACCGTTCGTCTTGGCGCACCGTTTGTCTTGCCGCCCCTGTTGCGTGAGTTTTCATGGCCGCATCGGCTGGAAAATCGATGAGCGACCCGGCCCCGGCCGAAACCGGTCGGGCAGGGGAGTATGTCGTCGTCGCTCGCCGCTATCGGCCGCAAACCTTTGACCAGCTCATCGGGCAAGATCATGTCGCCCGAGCGCTTCGGGGAGCCATCTCGGCGGGGCGCGTGGGGCATGCTTACCTGTTTACCGGCGCTCGCGGCGTGGGCAAGACATCCTCGGCCCGCATCTTGGCCAAATCGCTCAACTGCGTGCATGGCCCGACGCCCACGCCTTGCAATGAATGCGCTATCTGCCGCGACATCACGTCCGGTAGCGACGTGGACGTCATTGAAATCGACGGCGCCAGCAATCGCGGAATCGAAGAAATCCGGACGCTCCGGCAGAACGTCAACGTGCGCCCCAGCCGCACGCGATTTAAAATCTATATTATCGACGAAGTCCACATGCTCACGCGCGAGGCCTTCAACGCCTTGCTCAAGACGCTGGAAGAGCCGCCCGAGCACGTGAAGTTCATTTTCTGCACGACCGAAGCGTCGAAGATTCCGATCACGATTCTCTCGCGCTGCCAGCGGTTCGATTTCGCCGGCATTCACCTGGCGTCGATCGTCGAGCGGCTCGGTCAAATCGTCGCGGCCGAGGGCGTCGAGGCCGAGCCCGAGGCGCTAACGATCCTTGCCCGGCGAGCGGCCGGGTCGATGCGCGACAGCCAATCGCTGCTCGAACAGATTTTGGCCGTGGGCGGCGAGCGGATTACCGCGGCCGACGTCCATGCCCTGCTCGGCACGGCCGGCGAAGCGCGCCTTTCGACGCTTGTCGAACACCTGCTCGCGCGCGACGCCGCGGCGGCCATTGCCGACTTGGATACCGCGGCTGGCGAGGGCGTGGACGTCGGCCAACTCCTCGAACAACTGCTTGGCTATTTTCGCGACTTGATGGTCGCGGCCGTGGGCTGCCCAGCCGAATCGCTGCTGCACACGGCCCCTGGGCAGCACCCGCACCTGGTCGAATCGAGCCGGCGAATCGGCCTGGAAACGATTCTGGCGGCCTTGCAAATCATCGACCACACGCTGGGACGCATGCGTTACAGCACGCAGTCGCGCACGCTGGTCGAGATGGCGCTGGTGCGGATCGCCAACCTCGAAAATCTGGACGAACTGTCCGACCTGATTCAGCAGCTTCGCTCGGGCGAGATCTCATCGCCGAGCACGACCGCTCCCGTCCGCGCCGCTAGTAGCTCAACTGTCCCGATCGCAAGCGAGCCGGTGGCAAAAAAAAAAGCTGAGCCCCTCGCGAGCCAAACCGAGCCTCCGTCCGCGGCGCCGGCAGAGCCGCTAGCGAGCGCTTCGCTACCGCCGGCCGAAGTAACCTCCGCGAGCGCCAAACGCATCTGGGACACGGCGCTGGCAAGCCTTGAAGGTTTGCTCCAGCAGAATGCCGAGTTTTGCGAAAGTGTCTCGGCGCCCGGCGGCAATCGGCTGGTCGCTACATTTCGCGCGAAGTATACTTCCTGCAGAGCGGCCTGCGAGCGCCAGACGCATGTCATCGAAAACGCCCTGGCCAGTGCCGCGGGCGGCCGCGTGAAGCTCGAGTTCTCGACGATTGCGGATGCCCAGCAGCCGGCGGAGCAGACCCGCCGGGCGGCTCCGCAACGTCAGCGTGTGGCCGAGCTCAAGGAGCATGCGATGGTTCGTCGCGCCATAGAGCTGTTCGACGCTCATGTCGTGCGTGTCGAGGATCCTGAAACGACGGGTTGAACGTTCGTTGTCCAATGTCATCATGCAGTGAGATTTCAGGTGTTCGAAGGACTTGGTAAACTCGCCAATCTTGGCAGCATGCTCAAGCAGGCCCAGCAGATGGGCGGCCGGCTCAAGCAAATTGCGGAAGAGCTCAAGTCAAAGCGCGTCGAAGGCACGGCCGGCGGCGGTCTGGTAACCGTTGAAGTCAACGGCGCCGGAGAAGTCCTGGCGTGTCGCATCGATCCGTCGCTCGTCACCTCGGGCGACCGCGAGTTGATTGAGGATCTGGTGCCCGCGGCCATGAATCAGGCCTTGGCCAAAAGCCGGGAGCTGCATGCCGAGGCCATGAAATCTCTGACGGCCGGCATCGACGTGCCGGGCATGAACGAGATGCTGTCACAACTTTCGGGGGGGAATCCCGGAACGTAGCCTGCCTTTTTGGTTGTCCCCGGTTGGTCTCACTTCAGGATACTCGCGAGCTTGATCAGCGAATCGGTAACGAAGTTGGTGGAAGAGTTTGCCAAGCTTCCAGGGATTGGCAAGAAGTCGGCCGAACGGCTGGCCTACCATATTCTCCGGGTTCACCAATCGGAAGCGTTGGCGCTGGCCGATGCGATTCGCCACGTGAAAGAAAACGTCCGGTACTGCCGGACTTGCTATAATCTTACAGAGCAGGACGAATGTGAGATCTGCCGTGATGTCCGGCGTGATCGCAGCCAGCTCTGCATTGTGGAGCAGCCGCGAGATTTGCTCGCCCTGGAGCAGCCGGGCACCTATCGCGGGCTGTATCACGTTCTGCTGGGCAGGATCGCCCCGCTCGAAGGGATCGGGCCGGAGCACTTGACCATTGAACCGCTCGTCGAACGGGTCCGGGGGGGCACGTTTCGCGAGGTGATCATGGCCACGAATCCGACGCTCGAAGGCGACGGCACGGCGCTTTATATCTCGAATTTATTGGCCGGTTTGCCGGTGGAGATCACCCGGTTGGCCCGAGGCATCACCAGCGGCAGCGTGCTAGAATTTGCTAACAAGGAGATTCTGGCCGACGCCCTGGCAGGTCGGCAGAAGTTCTGAGCGACATCGCGATTCCCAAGCGTCGAGGTTACCGGCTTCGCAGGATGCGAGTACGATTCATCGCAACGTGAGCAACGAGACGCAGCACAAGTCACACGACGGAACAAGTTGAACTTCTATGCGACTTTCATTCGGCCAGGAATTGCGATTGGTTCAAAAGCAGGTGCTCGCACCGCGGATGATCCAATCGATGGAAATCCTGCAATTGCCCATCATGGCCTTGCAGGAACGCATCGAGCAGGAGATCCAGGAAAACCCGGCCCTGGAGCTGACGGAGGAGGACTCGGACCTGCCGGATGAGCCGGTGGAGCTCGAGAACCCCGACGCGCCGACGGACGAGGAACGGGAACTCGTCGTCGATGAAAGCAAGAACAACGAGGACGATTTCGAGCGGCTGCTCAACATGGACGAGGAGTTCCCCGATCAGTTCGAGGAACGCAGCCGCCCCTCCAGCACCCGGATCGAAGAAGAAGGCGACCGCCAGCACGACGCGATGGCCAACATGGTCGCCCGGCCGCAATCGTTGCAAGACTACTTGCACGATCAGCTCGGCTGGTTCAATCTCGCGCCCGAGCTGCGCTCGATGTGCGACCGGATCATCTATAATCTCGACGCGAACGGGTACTTGCAGTCGCGACTCGAAGACTTGATCGATCCGAACGCCCCGCCGGAACAATTGGTCATGGCGCAGCGCGCGCTCGCGATCGTGCAGAAGCTCGACCCGCCGGGCGTCGCCGCGCGCGATCTGCGCGAGTGCTTGCTATTGCAGCTCACGCCGGGCATGCTCCATTACGAACAGCTTAAGACGCTGATCTCCAGCCATTTGGAAGATCTCGAACACAACCGCCTGCCGGCGATCGAACGCAAGACGGGCTACTCGATCGCGCTCATTCAGCAGACGCTCGCCGAGCTGCGCAAGCTCAATCCGAAGCCGGGCGCGAACTTCGGCGAAGTCTTCGTGCCGAACGTGATTCCGGACGTGTTCGTTGAACTTGCCGATGACGGTAAATACCGCGTGCGTCTCGAAGACGGCCGCACGCCCAAGCTGTACATCAGCCCGACGTATCGCAATATCCTGATGAGCGACAAGACCAACGCCGAAACACGCGAGTACATCAAGCGCAAGATCAATTCGGCGCAGTGGCTCATCGAGTCGATCGAGCAGCGGCGCAACACGCTGACCCGCGTGGCCCAGGCGATCGTCGATCACCAGACGGAGTTCCTTAATAAGGGCCCCGAGGCGATCGAACCGCTCAAGATGCAACAAATCGCAGACAAAGTCGGGGTGCACGTGACCACCGTCAGCCGCGCGGTCGACGACAAGTGGATTCAAACGCCCCGCGGTATCTTCCCGCTCAAGCGGTTCTTCTGCGGCGGCACCGTCAGCGCCGACGGCGAGGAAGTCGCCTGGGATACCGTGCGGCTCAAGCTGCAAGAAATCATCGACAACGAAAACAAGCAGCATCCGCTGAGCGACGACGAACTCGTGCGCGAGCTTGGCAAACACGGCCTGACCGTGGCCCGCCGCACCGTGACCAAGTATCGCAAGGCGATGAACATTCCCAGCAGCCGCCAGCGCCGCGACTGGAGCGCCGAGGAAACGCCGCAGCCGGAACCCGCCGCGACGAATGGCCGGCACGACGAATAGTCGTGCCGATACTTGGCGAATCGTCGTGCAGTGGGGGCTTGTTCCGGATCGCTCGCGCTGCGAACCGGCGGAGCGGCACCCGCTATTTCGCGTCGCTTGTGCCGTAAGAGCCCCACATCGACGACGACGCGGCTTCCCCGACTTCCTCGCATGCACGGCGAGCACGTTTTTACCGCGACGCAGTTGCGACTTCACCGGCTCGATCGCACGTGCCGCGGTGGTGTTGTCCGGTGCGCCAGACCGCGAGCAAGAACCGTGTCGTTGGCCGGGGTGCTATATTTGGCCGGGGTGCTATATTTGGCCGGGGCGCTATATTTGATTGTCCACCTTGCTGAAGTCGATCCGCCGGCCGCGGCGAACTTGTTCGGCCCGGCGGGCCTTGTCGATTTCCTTCGCCACCGTTTCGACGTTTTCGATGCCTTTCAGGTCGAGCGTGCCATGCGTGCGGTCGGCCGAGGTGATCGTGATCGTGCCCACCTTGACGGCACGCTCGACGAGCCCCTGCGCCCAGGTAACGTCGTGAATTTCGATGAGCTCGATGCGGTCGGTCTTGCGCGTCAGGACGCCTTCGCGGTGATAGAACATTTGGTTTGTCAGGCGGTAGCTGCGTCCCAGGCGATTGGTCGCCAGCTTGGCCAGCGCCGCCAGCCAGATTACCACGATGGCCCCCAACATTACGGCTCCCAGAACCGCCGTGGTCGCCAAGAGCAGGGCGCCGACCAGCAGGGCAATGCTCAGCAGCCCGCACAGGATGAAGGTGCCCAGCATTGCTTTGGGTGAATAGGTTCCTTCCCAGATCGTTTCTTCTGGTACATCGGTGATTTTTCCACCGCGAGCCGGGCTGGCCGGTTCGGTCGCCGCCACGCGACTGACCTTCGCGGGGGGAGCCTCGACGCTGGCCGGCAGTTTTGCGCCGCAGTGCTGGCAAAATGCGGCACCATCGGCCGTGTGCTTCGTGCAAATGGGGCATATCATGCCAGAAGTTTCTCCGCGTCAAAGATCGGTGCGTGAACGCTGATTGCCAGTCGAGTGCGGGCCATTATAGCGCGAGGCCGTCGAGCCTTACCAGGGTAATGCCGGCTCTGTCTCATTCGTTCCGGAACGGTGGTTCTTGGCTCGGCTAGCACTCGCCGAGGCGGCCGCAATCCTGGTTGCGAACGCGGTTCCTGGTATTATGGAGGCCCCGGATCCCTGGCGCCTGTGCGTGAGCGCAACCTTTATGAAATGTCCCAACTGCGGTATCGACAACGACAAGGTGATCGATTCGCGCGCGAGCCAAGATGGCTTTGCGATTCGCCGTCGCCGCGAGTGTCTTGGCTGCCAGACACGCTACAACACCTACGAGCGCTTTGACGACGCGATCCGTTGTCCTTTCTGCCACGAAGACGCCAACCGCGTGGTCGAAACCGAGATCAGCGAAGGCGGCTTTGCTGTCCACCGCCAGCGCGAATGCCTGGCCTGCCGCCGGCAGTACACCACCTGCGAGCGCAGCGAACAGCGTCAGATCAAGGTCGTCAAAAAGGACGGCACCCGAGCCCCCTTCGATCGGCAGAAACTCCGCCAGGGCTTGGAAAAAGCCTGCTGGAAACGCCCCATCAGCGACGAGCAGATCGAGGCGATCGTGGTTGCCATCGAAAGCGAAGTCTTCGGGCGCGGCGAGCCGGAGGCGCCCACCACGCTGCTCGGCGAACTGGTGATGCAACACCTGCGCAAGCTCGATCAGGTGGCTTTCGTCCGCTTCGCCAGCGTCTACCGCGAGTTCAAAGACGTGCAGGACTTCGTCGACGAGCTCGACGAAATGGCAAAACGCGCCCGATCGTAAGTAGATTTCGGGCCTCGATCGGTTTTCGATCGATCACGGTGCGGGCGCCGTATGCCCTGCGGTTCCTTGGTCGGGGGAATTTTGCCGCCGTTCGCGACCGTAGCTAACGAAATAATACCAGGTAAGATAGTCGTGGCGTGAGCGAATGCTTCCCGCGGCAGTCGCGCGCTCCTTTTGTTTCCGGCATGATTGCGGAGCCCGGCATGAACGTTCGCCCCTTGATCGTGGTTGCGATCGCGCTGTTCGCGTGTGCGTCGCTTGTCCCGGCCGTCGCTGAAGAAGCGGCCGGCGTGGAACTTTCGGTCGAGGCGCTGACTGAGCAGGTTCGCAAATCGGTCGTCGTGATCAACTCGATGGGGCGCGACGGCGAACGCCAAGGCATGGGCGCCGGCTTTGTGATTTCGGCCGATGGGCTCGTGGCCACCAACTTTCATGTCATCGGCCAGGGGCGCGATATCCGGGTTCAGCTTTCTGGCGGACGCGAGGTGGGCGTGACCGAAGTCCACGCGTCGGACCGCGCGCTCGATCTGGCCGTTTTGCGGATCGACGCCACGGATCTGACGCCGTTGGAACTTGGCAATTCCGACGATTTAAAGCAGGGCCAAAGCGTCGTCGCGCTGGGGAATCCTCGCGGCTTCAAGTATAGCGTCGTGAGCGGCGTCGTCTCGGGGGTGCGCACGGTCGATGACCGGCCGATGGTGCAGCTTGCGATGCCGATCGAACCTGGCAACAGCGGCGGCCCGCTCGTCGATCGCCAGGGACGCGTGCAGGGCATCATCACCATGAAGTCGGCCGTTACGAACAACCTGGGCTTTGCTTTGACGATCAACTTGCTCAAGCCGCTGCTGGAGAAGCCGAACCCGATTGCCATTTCGCGGTGGAGGACGATCGGCGCGCTCGATCCGGCCAAGTGGCAGGTCGTGTTCGGGGCCAACTGGCGGCAGCGCGCCGGGCGCGTGTTGGTCGATGGCGCCGGCAGCGGCTTCGGCGGCCGGTCGCTTTGCCTCTCGCGGATCGAAATGCCCGCATCTCCCTTTGAGCTTGCCGTGACCGTGAGGCTCGACGACGAGGCGGGCGCGGCGGGGCTCGCCTTCTGCGCGGATGGAGGAGACCGGCACTACGGCTTCTACCCGACGAGCGGACAAATGCGGCTCACGCGCTTTGACGGGCCGGATGTCCAAAGCTGGCAGATTCTGCACAGCCAGCCAAGCGCCCATTACAAGTCTGGCGATTGGAACACGCTTCGCCTTCGGCTAGCCAATGACAAAATCGAATGCTTTGTCAACGATCAGGCTGTCGTGACCATTGTCGATTCGCAATTGCGGGGCGGCCAAGCGGGGCTCGTCAAGTTTCGCAACACGGCCGCCGAATTCAAGAACTTCGAGATCGGCCAGCAGATCGCGCGATCGCGCGTGCCAACGGAAAAGGCCGATGAAATTCTAAAACTCATCGCCGACCTTCCGGCGGGCACGCGACCCGGCGAGCAAGTTCTGGATACGCTTGCCAAAGATCCGCGGTTGACCGGAGTGGTTCTTCGCGAGCGGGCGACCGAGCTCAAGCGGCAGGCCGGGCAGCTTGAACAACTGGCCCAGGACGCTCACGAGCGGCGCACCATCGAGGACCTTGTCGCGGCGCTCGCGGGCGACGAAGACCGCATCGATTTATTTCGGGCGGGCCTGCTCGTGGCCCGGCTCGATAACGACGAGGTCGATGTCGACGCTTATTGCGGCGAACTCGACGATATGGCCGCGGAGCTGTCGCGTTCCGTGGCCGCGGACGCCGATGACGCCACGAAGCTCGCCCGGCTCAAGCGGTTTCTGTTCGAGGAGAACGGCTTTCACGGTAGCCGAGGCGACTACTACAACCCCGCGAACAGCTATCTGAACCAGGTGCTCGACGACCGCGAAGGGTTACCAATTACGCTTTCGATCGTCTATTTGGAACTCGCGCGGCGGATGGGCGTGAGCGTTGTCGGCATCGGCCTGCCGGGACACTTCATCGTCGCGCACCAGGGGCCCGAGGGCGAGCCGCGGCTGATCGATGTCTTTGAAGAGGCCGCGGATATCAGCCGCGACGAGGCGGAACGGCGAGTGCGCGCATCGCTTGGGCCGGAGATTAGCGACGCGGAGATAGCGGCCTACTTTGTTCCCGTGACCAAGCGGGCGATTGTGCTGCGAATGTTGCAGAACCTGCTAGGTGCGTCGCGCAGCGATCCGGCCGCCCTGCATCGCTACCTGAACACGCTCCTCGGCATTTCGCCCGAGCACGCGCAATTTCATCTGATGCGGGCCGTCGTGCGCTACCAGCTTCAAGAGCGCGAGCGAGCGCTGGCTGACGTGCGCTGGCTGCTGGAGCACGAGCCGCCGGGGATCGATCTCGAACAAGTTCGCGCGCTACAAGCCGAGCTCGAGCGACCGTAGGCATTTCAAAAGGGAACGCGAGCGTACGGGCTTAATCTTCCGACCACTGAATGCGTTCCAGCGTGCCGCGCAGGGCGGCCGCCGTCGTTTCGACATCGCGCTCGTCGTGAACCGCCGAGACGCAGCCGCCGGGCCAGGGGAAAATGTCCGCGCCGCCGACGATCAAGCCGCACCGTAATTGATGGATCAGGGACGCGGGAGCGCCGCCCTTGAGCTCCGCGAGCGACACTCGACCAGCGTAGATATCCTCGACCGCCAGCGGCCGATCCTGCGGATTGGTAAAGAAATGGAAGCCTGAGTGCTCACCATACACGAGCCAGTTGGAACCAGCTTCGCGGATCACCTCGTTCAACCGATCGCGAAGCTGCGCGGCGATCGTGTTGGCCCGGGCGATGGCGTCGGTCGCGGCGAGGATACGCAGCGCGGCGAGTCCGGCCGCGGCCGTGATCGGATTGGCGTTGAATGTGCCTTGATGCGGCACGCGGTTG
This sequence comes from uncultured Planctomycetaceae bacterium, assembly GCA_964598535.1. Taxonomy (GTDB): domain Bacteria; phylum Planctomycetota; class Planctomycetia; order Pirellulales; family PALSA-1355; genus JALHMI01. Next base: position 9,664 of record CAZRCI010000009.1, read on the forward strand.
GCCAGATTCCAGTCCCGGTCGTTCCGCATCGTCATGATGTCCATGACGTCTTTGCGGCCCGCCACGCACCCGCCGGGGAATCCGCCGGCGACAATCTTGGCGAACGTGGCGAGGTCGGGAGTTACTCCGGAGTGTGCTTGGGCTCCGCCCGGCGATACACGGAAGCCGGTGATCACCTCGTCGAAGATCAACAGCACGCCGCGGCTGGCCGTCAACTCGCGGGCCTTGGCCAGGTAGCTGGCCGCTAGCGGCACGAGGCCGAATGTCGCGCCGGTCGGTTCCATGATCACGGCGGCGATATCGTCGTGTTCGGCAAGCGTGCGTTCCAGGGCGGCCGCGTCCCCCGGCGGACAGACGATCGCCTCGTTGACCACGCTCGGCAAAATTCCGGCCGGCACCGATCCGTCAAAATGCGAAGTGGCTGCGAAGGCCACTTGATCGTGCCAACCGTGAAAGTGGCCGGCCAAGCGCACGATCTTTTGCTTGCCGGTGAACGCGCGCGCGAGGCGAATGGCGAGTAACGTGCTTTCGGTTCCCGAGCCGGTAAAGCGAACCTTGCCGGCGCAGGGAACCATTCGCTGGATTTGTTCGCCCAGCAGCAGCTCAAGCTCGTGGCCGGCGCCGAAATGCGTGCCCTTGGCTAGTTGCTCGCGCACGGCTTCCAGGATGGCGGGGTGGTTATGCCCCAGCATGAGGGCGCCGTGTCCGCCGATGTAGTCGACGTACTCGTGTCCATCGACATCCCACTTGCGCGAGCCGGCGGCGCGCTCGATATAGAGCGGGTAGGGCTGCAAGTACCGCGTGTCGTGCGTCACGCCGCCGGGAAACACTTCGACCGCGCGCTGATAGAGCCGCGCCGAGCCGGGCGTCTTGGCCTGGTACTGTTCGAACAAGGGGGTGGGCGTATGCAGTAGCGACATGCAAATCATCCTTGCCAAGAAGCAAATGACGGGCGGCAGGCACGGCGCGGCCGCCAGCCTGTTAGGACAAGATCTCCGCGATCACGTGCCCCGCGACGCCGGTCAAACGCTCGGCCCGGCCATTGTGCATCCAGGTGAGCTCTTCGTGATCAAGCCCCAGCAGGTGCAGAATCGTAGCGTGCAGATCGTTGACGTGGGCTCGATTTTCAATGGCGTATAGTCCGATCTCGTCGGTAGCGCCGTAGGTGCTGCCGCCTCGCACGCCGCCGCCGGCCATCCAGGTGGTGAAGCCCCACGGGTTGTGGTCGCGCCCGTTGCCGCTTTCGCTCATTGGCGTGCGGCCGAATTCGCCGCCCCACACGACGAGCGTATCGTCGAGCATGCCGCGCCGCCGGAGATCCTTCAGCAGCCCGGCGATTGGCCGGTCGCTTTCGCGGCAGCGGGCCGAGTGATTTCCTTCCATGTCGCTGTGGGCATCCCAGCGGCTGCCCGAGCCCATGTAGATTTGCACGCAGCGCACACCGCGTTCGACCAACCGGCGGGCCAGCAGACAGTTTGCGCCGTTGCGTGCCGTGACTTTGTCGTCCAGGCCGTAGAGTGCGCGCGTTTCGGCGGTTTCGCCGGCCAGGTCCACCGCCTCGGGCGCGGCCGCCTGCATCCGGAAGGCAAGTTCGTAGCTTGCTATTCGGGCTTCGAGCCGGTCGTCGTCGATACGGTCGAGTTGATGGCCGCGGTTGAGCTGTTGAATGAAATCGAGCTTCTGACGTTGCCGCGTGCCGACGAGCGATTCGGGCGGCGTGACGTGCAAAATCGGCGTTTTGCCGTCGCGGAATTTCGTGCCCTGATAGGCGGCCGGCATGAAGCCGGTGCCCCAGTTGCGGTTGCCGCCGGGCGGGTCGTTGCCGCTATCGGTCAGCACCACGAAACCCGGCAGGTCGCGGCTCTCGCTTCCCAGGCCATAAAGGCACCAGGCGCCGAGCGAGGGGCGTCCGCCCAGGATACTGCCGGTGTTCATTTGGCAAATGCTGCCTACGTGGTTCAGGCCGTCGGCATGGCAGCTACGAATCACGGCCAGTTCGTCCGCGCAGGTGGCGATTTCCGGGTACCAATCGCTGATCCAAAGCCCGGACTCGCCGTGCCTGGCCCAGGTGCGTTTGGTGCCCAGCAGCGGAGTGAAAGCCGTTTTGCCCATTGCGGTGAGTGGGCGATCGAAGCTCTCAGGGAGGGGCTTGCCGGCGAGCTTTTCAAGCTCTGGCTTAGGATCGAACAGATCGATATGGCTGGGTCCTCCGTCGAGAAAGCACCAGATGACGTTCTTGGCCCGCGCCGGAATGTGCGTGCGCCGTTTCGTCGTGGCCTCGATGCTTTGCGCGACCGTCGCCCCCCGGGACGATGTTGATTCTGACAATAAGGCCGCGAGCGCCAGGCCGCCAAAGCCGACGCCAGCCCGCGCCAGGAAATCTCGCCGCGACACGGCCGGAGCGAAGTGCGGTACTTGCGGACGTAATTGTGCAAAACGGTCGGCCATGGTCATTGTCAGTCGATGTACAAGAATTCGTTCGCGTTGAAGATCGCATGGCAGAAGTCCGCGACGGCAGCGGTGCGAGCCGCCCCGGCCGACTCGCTACCGGGCTCGATGACACCCGTTTGGCGGGCGATGAACTCGCAGGCCAAGGTAACCTCGCTCTGGCTAGCGTCACGGGCGAAGGCCGCCGTCCAGGCTGCGCGAACGATCGCAGCGGTGTCCTCGCCGTATTCGGCAATCAGCCGCTCGCTCCAACGCTGGGCCTGGAGCAAGGCAAACTCACCGTTGAGCAACGCGAGCGCCTGCGGAGCGGTCGTCGTCACGCTACGCTCGGGACAGCTATTTTGTAAGTCGGGGAGGTCGAATATCTCCAGCAGCGGGAACCGCAGATTTCGCTTCGCAAAAATATATACCGAGCGGCGATGCTGCTCGTGCGGCTGCGGATTTACTTTCCAGGCTTGTTTGCCGGTGAGGCCGGGCGGAAGTTCCGGCTGCGCGCTGGGGCCAAACATCCGCTCAGCCGCCAGATCGCCCGAGACTTGCAGCACGGCGTCACGAACGGCTTCGCCCTCCAAGCGGCGGCGGTGAGCATGCCACAGCAGTCGATTCGCGCCATCGCTTTGTAGGGCATGCGCCTGGGTAGGAGTAGCGAGGTCCACCCGCGACGATTGACGATAGGTAGCCGAAGTGACCATCAGGCGGTGTAGTGTTTTCAGGCTCCAGCCTTGGTCCATGAACTCCACGGCCAGCCAGTCGAGAAGTTCAGGATGCGTGGGAGGCTCGCCCATCGCGCCGAAATCGTTCGGCGTGGCGACAATGCCCACGCCAAAGTGATGCTTCCAGACGCGATTGACTATCACCCGCGAGGTGAGCGGATGATCGGGCCGGCAGAGCCACCGGGCCAGCGCGGCGCGGCGGCCCGAGGACTGCGCTCCAACCGGCGGTGTTTCCAGCAGCGGCTCGCTCGCGCCCAGGAACGCGGGGAAGCCCGGCTGTACCTGTTCGAGCGGCTTGCGGTAGTCACCCTGCGCCAGCCGGAAGGTGGGCGGGGCTTCGCCCTCGGCGTCGGTCACGATCATCGCCGTCGGCAGGTCGGCCGGCTTGAGCGACGCGAACTCGGCCAGTTTCGCTTCCAGCTCTTGAAAGCGTTGCTTGGATTCGTCCTGGAGCGAGTCGCCGTTAACGCGATCCAGGTGTGTCGAGACGTACAACATCGCCTGAAACGCGATTTGCTGCTGCAGGCAACTGCGTTCCGAGGCCGGGGCGCGGATCGCGGTTTGAATCTCCTGGTCGAACTTTCCGACAGCGCCGCGGAAAGCGTTTTCTCGCTTACGAGCGAGGAGCTCGTCCATCTCGCGGCGGATGTCCGCGGTCGCGGCTTCCCACTCGGCACGCCGGGTTGCGTACTGGGCAGCCTCATCCGGCGAGACGATCGGCACGTCGTCTCGCGGCACCATGGTGGCGAAGAACGCCTGCAGACGGAAATAGTCCGCCTGCGTGATCGGGTCGAACTTGTGATCGTGACACTGCGCGCAGCCAATCGTCAGCCCCAGGAACACGAGGCCGGTCGTATCGGTCAAATTATCGTGAATCTCCTGCCGTCGCAGCCGCAAGTTTGCCGCGTTGTATTCGTCCGGATACAAGCGGTTCAATCCTGTCGCCACCGAGGCGTCCAGATCGCCAGGTTCGAGCTCATCGCCGGCAAGTTGCTGGCGAATGAACCGGTCGTAAGACAGATCGGCATTGAAGGCGCGGATCACATAGTCGCGGTACTTATAAGCGTTGGGGCGAAGGCCATCGGCGTTGAAGCCGTCGGTCTCCGCATAGCGCACCACATCGAGCCAATGCTGTGCCCACCGCTCGCCATAGCGCGGCGAGGCGAGCAACCGATCAACCACGCGTTCATAGGCGCCGTCGGCCGTGTCGGCCAGAAACGCGGCCTGCTCCTGGGGCGTGGGGGGCAGGCCCGTCAGATCGAACGTGACCCGTCGCAAGAGTTTCCGCCGGCCGGCTTCGGTATTGGGGGCGAGGCCCTTGGCCTCGAGCCGCGCAAGTACGAAGGTATCGATGGGGTTACGGATCCAGGCCTGGTTCGCAACCTGGGGAACCGCGGGACGCTCCGGCGGACAGAACGGCCACGTACCCCGATGGAACTCGGGCAACTCGGCCGCGACGGAGAACCCCAGCGAGAGGCAAACCGCGAGCGTTATGGCCCCTTGCTGCACGGCTCTTCGCCACGTGTCTTGCATCGTACCAACTGCCTCGCCGCGGGCGTTTTCCGATTCAACAGTCGCCGGTCATCTTAATCAACCGGCACGGCACGATGCAAACACGGCTGGCCGCTCCCAGCGGCTTTCGGGGCAAGCGGGTATTGATTCGTTCTGGATGGCACGATTGAGCCGATAGCGTGAGAGACAATTCGAGCGCGGTATCCGCGATCGTGGGGAGAGCGGCGTTCCGGCGTTCAAACTCCCCCAGCTCAATCTGGTCCTGGTATGCCGACCCGGCTATAGTGGCGAGCGATTCGCCGGCGCTGATATGGTCTGTAGGGCCGCGCGGGCGGACATGTCGGAGACCACCGAAGCTACCCAGGAAGACACGTCACGATGGCCGCTACGAAATACATGACCACGCCGCTGCCGACCCCGGGAATGCCGCCCGGCGTACCCTATATCGTGGGCAACGAGGCCGCCGAGCGGTTCAGCTTTTATGGCATGCGGGCGATCCTGGTCGTGTTCATGACGCAGCATTTGCTCGGCGCCAGCGGCGCGGTCGAGGCGATGCAGGACGAGGAGGCCAAGTATTGGTATCACCTGTTCTTGTCGAGCGTCTATTTCTTTCCGATCATGGGAGCCTTGCTTTCGGACGCCGTGCTCGGCAAGTACCGCACGATTTTTTGGCTCTCGCTGGTCTACTGTGCGGGACACGCGGCGCTGGCGCTCGACGAGACTCGCGTGGGGCTGGCGATCGGTCTGACGCTGATCGCCATCGGCTCGGGAGGCATCAAGCCGTGCGTTTCGGCCAACGTCGGCGATCAGTTTGGAGCCCTGAACAAGCACCTGCTTGAAAAGGTGTACTCCTGGTTTTATTTTTCGATCAACTTCGGAGCGTTTTTCTCGACGCTGCTCACGCCCTACCTGCTCGATCGTTATGGGGCGAGCGTCGCGTTTGGCGTGCCGGGAGTGTTCATGGCGCTGGCGACCGTCGTGTTCTGGGCTGGGCGTCATAAGTTCGTTCACGTGCCGCCGGGCGGCGTCGGCTTTCTGAAGGAGGCCTTCAGCCGCGAGGGGCTGGTCGTCATCGGCAAGCTGCTCTTGGTGTATACCTTCGTGGCGATGTTCTGGTCGCTCTACGATCAGACCGGCTCGGCGTGGATCTTGCAGGCCGCGAAAATGGACCGCACGTTGTTCGGCACCGAGATTTCGGCCGCGCAGACGCACGCGGCCAATCCGATCATGATCCTGACGTTCATCCCGATCTTTACGTATGTGATCTACCCGGCGATCAACGCGGTGTTCCGGCTGACCTACCTGCGTAAGATCGGCATCGGCTTCTTTCTGACCGCGGCCGCGTTTTGTATTTCGGCCGTCATCGAACGCTGGATCGCCGACGGAGACACGCCGCACATCACCTGGCAGTTTTTGGCGTATGCCGTGATTACCGCGGCCGAGGTGATGGTCTCGATCACGGGCCTCGAGTTCTCGTACACGCAGGCCCCGCCCAAGCTGAAGTCGGTGGTGATGTCGCTGTGGTTGTTGTCTGTCTCGGCTGGCAACGTGGTGACCGCCGTGATCAACCGGGCCATTCAAGACGAAGCCGGCAAGTCGCGGCTCACCGGGCCTGAATACTACTGGTTGTTTGCCGGGTTGATGGCCGCCACGGCCGTCGTATTCGTATTTGTGGCGATGTTCTATCGCGAGCGTTCCTATACCCAGGATGACGCCGAAGCCATTGCCGAGGGCGCGTAACCTCTTGCAACCGACCGCGCGAGCGCGATGGAGATGCCTTCTCCGGGCTTGGCGCGCGCATTGTTATGCGTTCGCTTCCACCGGGGCATACTTCTCGGGTTCGTTGCCGTTCGTGAGCGACCGCCCTTCGAGTTCTGGCAGCGTGTGTTCGATCACGCGCATCGTCTTCCATTTACCTTGTTGGAAGCGGGCAATGAAGCCCACGCCCAGGACGGTGACGAACAGCGTTACCGAGTACCAGGCGTAGTAGAATCCATTGTCGCCATAGAACGAGGCCACGAAGGTTGGCAGCACCATCAGGATCACTCCGGCCGAGAACGAGAACACCAAGGCGAACTGGGTATCGCCGGCGCCGCGAATCGCCGAACTGAAGATGATCCCCAGCGCGTCGAAAAAGGAATAAATCGTCACGAGCTTGAGCAAGAAGATTGCCAGCTCGCGCAGTGCCTGGTTGTCGCCGATTCCATACGGTTTCAGGATCGCCTCCGGGGCGAACAAGTAAACCCAGGCGAAGACCGAGACATAGGCGATTCCGACCGCCGCCGCTAGCCAAGTGGTGCGCACGGCCAGTTGCGGACGACCTTCGCCGATGCGCCGCCCGACGAGCGCTGTCACGGCGGTTCCGAGCCCGATCATCGGCACGAACACCAGCGAGTTGAGATTGAAGATCAGACTCGTGGCCGAGAGCTTTTCGGTTCCCAACGAGCCCACCAGTTGAATGAACACGGTAAAGCAGGCGACGTCGAGAAAGTGCTGCAAACCGCTGGGAAAGCCGTATTTCAACAGCCGGCCGAACAGCTCGCGGTCGAACCAACGCCCCACCCAGAGGTGATAGATTCCGCCGCGTTCCTGGTAGAGCATTGCGCCGATGTAGATCAGGGCCGTGAGCGTGAAGCCCACGACGCTGGTCCAGGCGGCGCCGTCGATTCCCATGCGGGGAAAGCCGAACTTTCCGAAAATCAACAGGTAGTCGAGCACCAGGTCCGAGATCGTGGAGATGATATTTGCGACCATGATGATCAGGGTCTTGCCACGGCCGCTATAGAAGCAAGCGAGCGTGGTGTTCAACAACAGCGGAAACGTGCCAAGGCACATGATCCGGAAGTATGAAACCTCGAGTGCTAGGATGCGTTCTTCGTGCCCGAAGGCTTTGAAGATGGCCGGCGCGAACGGGATGAAGCAAAGGAGAATTGCCGAAACGATCAGCGAGAGGTAGATCCCCTGCCAAAGCACGGGGCCGACGCGCTGGTGCTGGTCGGCCCCTTCGTATTGGCCGACAAACGCGGTGGCGTAGCCGACCGTGCCGATCGCGAGCGCCGCCAGGTTGTAATGCAAAACGCCCGCCGGCAGCGAGGCCGCCAGAGATTCGACCGAGTCCCAACTGAGGAACATGCGATCGAAGACGTACATCAGCGCGCTCGACGTGTAGCTGATGATGAGCGGAACCGCCACGCGCAATAACTCGCCAAGCGAGCCGGCGCGGTCGGTGTCGGGCATGGCGCGCGGAGTTTCCATAGCCAGATCAGACCCAGGCCCGGATGGGTAGGTTCGCGTCTGAAAATAGACGGTTCGTGTTACGAGCTATCGTTGCCAGCAACCAGCCGAGGACGGCAAACTCGGCGAATTGTGCGGCGGATTTCGAGCGCTGTCCAGCTCTGTAGGTTTGGGTAAAGGTGAGGAATGTGTCTTCGGTCAGCGTTCACGGTCGACGCCGAGATTTGTAGTGACGATACGTTTCTAGGTTGTCCAGGCCCGGGGGCTGGACTTGCCGTAATTCGCTGGATGCGATACAAGCGGCCCCCCCATCGTTTGCTTTTCCGGGAGGTTCTTCCCATGCGCCGCTTGTCATTCGCGATCGTGCTGACCGCCGCTTGTCATTTCTTGTGGACCGCGGAAGCCATTGCACAGGCCACGGCCCCCATTCCGGCGTTCGACGGGGGTGGCGTCTCGGGACTCGACCTGGAAACCCAGCTTCAAAAGGGGTTACGAGCTCGCCGCCCCGTGGAGTTCCAATATATTCGCGAGATCGTGAAGCTTGTCGAAGAGGGCAAGCTGCCGCGTAAGCTAGTGATCACGACTTTTCTTCGAGCTCAGCAAAGGCATCGCCATCCGCTCCAGTATTTCCAGCTTATGTTGGCCGCTCGATCGCGAGGGCTGGACGTCACGCTGCCGAATTTGGATCTGCAAGCGGTGGGCCTCAGTGGCAATGGTGGGCGTTCTGGGTAAACACGCCTTCCAACTCGATAGGCTCCATCCAGACTCAAACGGCGGAGTCGATGGGCATCTTTCTTTGGGCGTCTCTAAAATGACAAATCGTCCTGAGAGGAGTCAAAGACACCTCCCAGGACGATTTGTTTTGGCCTTAATGTAAAAACCAACTGTCCGCAGGGTCTCCGAACTATTTGGCGGACAAGCGGCGACGACCAATAACCACGACCGTAGCCATTCCGAAGATGGCGAGCACGACCGAGGACGGCTCGGGGACGACCTCCACGAGCATGGCTACCGTTTCGACGCCCCAACCGTTGCGGCTTACCTGAATCCCAAACGTGTATTGGCCCAGTGCGTTTGGATCAAATGGGGTCGCGGGAGCGATGATGTATGGCGGAAGGTCCGCCGCCAGGAATCCGAACATCAGGTTTTGCGAACTCTCCTGCAACGTGGCATTCGGGTCGAGCGCCAGGATTGCAGCAGTCAGATCAACATTCCCCAACGCCGGGAACGGCGTATTAAAGCCGGGATCGGTGTCGAACAGCAGGTTGATCTGATAGTCGGCCAGCTTGGGCGTAGCGCCATTAAAGCCTTCGACCTTGAGGTATCCGTTGACATTCCAGAGCGCGCCTTCGTCCGGACTTTCGTTATTTCCGCCGTAGTTGCTTCCGGGCTGGGCGTAGTACGTTCCCGCGCCATTGTTCGTCAAAGCGGGATTGGAATAGCGCTGAGTCGCGCTCATGGCGATCGTGATCAGCACGTTTCCGTCAACGAATTGCGAAGAGATGGCAACTTCGTCGTTGGGGATTCCTTGGCCGCCAAAGGTTGCGGTATCCAAAGGCCCAAAGGTGTCATAGAACGGCACCGCCCACGCATGCGTGGCGGCTGCTAGTGACAGCAGTAGTGTGGCGATCGCTACCGCATGCGCGCGGAGGCGATGCATCGCGTTAGGTTGATTCATTAGCGTTCTCCTATAGTGGCTTTCAAAATTGTAATGAAAAATGTCAGACCAACCGTTTGCACAGGCTATCCCAATAGTGGGGGCGTTGTCAAATTTATTTTCCCTGGGAGCCGGGGATTTCAGCGCAAAATACCGTTCGCTCCCCAGTACCCCACCACCAACCCCCTCTGTGGATGTGGTTCACTCCGGGGTGGCTGGCAAAAAACGGCCTGACAGGCTGGAAACGCCCAGAAATCCCGCCATCCCAGCGGCATTCCACGGGCCTCCCGCTCACGGAGAGCCGACGCGGACGGGCTCTCCCGGTTTGGGCATCGTGTACGGCAGAATTTCCGGCGTTACGTATACGCCCGTCGTGAACTTCAGCGGGTAAGTGTGGTCGGTCTTGTAGACCAACTCGACAAAGTACGCCGTGTAGCCGTTCAACGGGCGCTCGACTTCGGCGATGTAAGAGCCGTCGGGCTGCGGCTCGAGTGGCGACTTGGCGTAGGCCTTGCCGATGGTGTCGAGCCGGAAGTCGCGCGCCTCGGGATTCGTGGCCTGCCACAGGTTTACCGCGTGGGGCCGCTCCTTGGGATCCACCCGCACCAGGCCGTCGCTCTCGCGCCGCCAGGTGTACTGCGGGGGCTCTTGGGCTTCCAGGATGCTCATGTAAAACGACGCGATGCTTTCGCGAGCATCGCTTCCGGCGAGATTGTGCTTGGTGTTCTCGACGTAGCGCAACCATTTAGGCGCTGGCAGGTCGTCGTAATAAAACTGCGAGTTGTCCGGCAGAAAGAACTGGTCTCCCGACGCATTCAGAATGTACTTGGGGATCTTCAATCGCGCGCGATGGCGATAGTGGTATGGATCTTCAATCGCCAGGATCTCGCGGTACAGCGGGGTTCCGACCTTGCCGGGGAACAGCCCATGCCGGATGTAATCGTTCAGGGCAGGGGAGAAAAAGCCGTAGGCTTCATAGTGATGTCGGGTGATCACTTCCGAGTTGAGCGCATCGATCACGATCGGGATGATTGCCTTTACGCGGGGATCGACGACGCCCACCAGCCAGGTGGTCCAGCCTCGCTTCGAGGCGCCGGCCACGACAAAGTCGTCCAGCTTCCAACCGCCGCCCGCTTCTGAGACGCTGAACTGCTGGATCGCGTCCATCGCCCGCACGCCGCTCTTGACCATAGCCAACCGCACCAGCCAGCTTGGGTCGCGCGTGGCCATGTATTTGACGCGCGTATAGGCGATGATGTTGTCTTCGTAGCGTTGCTCGTCCTTGGAGTCGGTAAATATCAGCGGTTGGTTGGGCACGGTGAACAGTTCGGCCGTAATGGAACCGGTGTATTTGGCCAATTCTATGGCCCGCTCGGTCGCGTCCCGGGGCGGCGGGTCGTCGTTGTTTTCGCCGCCGATGTAGAGAAACGCTGTGTGATACTTCAGGTTGTCGGGCTTCACCACCGTCAGCCAGTGCTTCCAGGTCGGGCGATCGACGTCCTGCTCGGTGCGCCAGGTTTGCGAGGTCAGGTCAATCAGATACGTCGTATAGCCGTCGCCCGGAATCGTCTTGGTCAGCTTCCAGGCGAACGCCGGGTCGGGTTGAGCGATGTAGCGATCGAGGGCCGTGTCTTGCTCCGCGGCTTGCAGCGCGGTCGCGAAAGCCAGGAGAGCGGCGATGAGAATTGCAGGCGACGGGCATCGCATAAGCAGGGCTCCTGAGAAAAAAATATGCCGGCGGAGGGTAACAACGGCCGATGGCCACGGCCTCCTTGGAATCCGCGCCACCGGGGATGGTTTTTGCCGAATTCTAACAGTTGAAACATTCCATCCGAAACATTCCGTCCTGGCCTATTTCAATTTCAACGCCAAGTGCCGAGCCCAGAATTTGCATGAGCTACAGGTATTGCCGGGCGACCTTGACGCCGACCGTGCCAATGCCGTAATAGCCGACGGACATTTGCGCCACGTGCGTCAACAGGTCGAATGCTTGCCAGCGGTTCCAGCCATAGTCGGCTTCCATCCACAGGATCAACTGTGCGAAGGCTTGCGCCGCCGAGCGTTCCATGGGCGTGCCGCTCGCCACGGTCATGATCGCGTCGCCGGTCACGATTCGAGGACCGGGGATGGTCCGACCTTTTTCTAAGCGAACCGTTATCGTGCTGGCGGCGGGCATTTCCAAACCGCTGGCGGAAAGTTCGCCGTGCCCCATCGCGGCGTGTGCGTCTCCCAAGTACAAGAAACCGCCCGCTACGAACACCGGCAGATGAATCGTGCTGCCGGGGGCGACTTCGACGATGTCCAGATTTCCGCCGTGCGGCCCGGCCGGCAGCGTGGTTGGGGTGCCCCAGTGCGGCGCGGTTCCGATACAGCCCAGCATGGGCGCATAGGGGATTGAAATCCTCTCGCTCCAGCGGATCTCACCATTTTCAATGGCACATACGCGAGTGCCGTGGGGACAGGCGTCTCCCAGCCATTCGCAAAGCTGTTTGGGATCGCTGGTACGCGTGAAGCACTTGCCGAGCGTCGGTTCGATCGACTCGATCGCGATGGCCAGCGAATCGCCGGGTTGGGCCCCCTCGACAAAGATCGGGCCCGTCAGCGGATTGCTGTACGGCTGGGTGCGTTTGTCGCGTCGATTATCCGCGGTGCGAATTTGCCCGCTGAAGGCGTCCTCGCTTTCGACGATCAACGATTCTCCCGCGGCGATCCGCGCGCGAGGTGCCACATGGCGGCTGAATTCATACACGAGCGGGCCGGCGGCGATGCGTTGCATGAGAGGACGGGCAAGCTGAATTTGAGGGAACCGAAAGGGGCGACCGCCTGAAATGGTAACGGAGGACGCCTGGACAATGCTAATGGCGCCAATGGCAGGACCGCGGTAATCGCAGGACCGCGGCCGGCGATTTAGTAGCTGGAACCCCCGGCAGTTGGTATGCTGTGGGGGTGCTCAAGGGCGGTAGGCCTTTCGATTCCTTGCGCACATCCTTCCCGCTGCGCTAGGCTCGCCTTATCCCACCCGTACAGGATCGAAACGATGTCGCTCTCACGCTTGGCCTTTGGCCGTTCGTTGTTGTCTCTTTTACTGCTGGCGGCGCTGTCGTTGGTCGCGCCCGCGACCCTGGCCCAGGAGTCGGATGTCGATCCTAAGGCCCGCGAGGTGCTCGATGCCTTTGGCAAGTTCTACGCCGGTCAGCAGAGCTTTCGGGTGAAGGTGACGATTTCGCTCACCGTCGAGCAAAAAGGTCAAACGCAGTCTCAAGAGTTCGTGCAGACCTTTGCGGTTGAAAAGCCCAATCGCTTCTCGTATGCGCTCGATTCACAGCAGGGGAAGGCCAATATCGTGAGTGACGGCAAGGAGATTTCGCTGTTTATGTCGACGCATGATAAATATGCGGTCGAAGAAGCGCCGGCCACGTTCGCCGCTTTGTTCCAGAACCCGATCGTGCTTGGCTCGATCGGATTCGGCAACGCCGGCGGGGTGATGGTGGCCATCGTTTCGGACGATCCGGGGGGCAGCATGTTGGGCGGCACGGAGACGGTTGAATACGGGGGCGTTGTCGATCTGGACGGCGTCAAGTGCCATCTCATCAAGGCTACGCAAGAACAGTTCGATTGGGAATTGTGGATCGACGCTGGCGCCAAACCGCTGGTGCGGCAGTTCAAGCCCGACCTGGCCAAGGCGTTTGCCCGGCTGGCCAAGTCTCAGGACCAGCCATCACCGTTTGCCGAAATGAAGATCACGAACATCGTCAACTACGCGGATTGGGAGTTCAATCCGACGTTCGACGAGGCAGCCTTCACGTTCAAGACGCCCGAGGGCGCGGAGCGCGTCGATTCGATGATGGAGCTTGTCACCGGGCAGGCGCAACGCGAGTCGGAACCGCACGTCCTGCTCGGCAAGCCTGCTCCGCAGATCGAGCTCGAACTACTCGAGGGCGGGCACCTGAACCTCGCCAGTCTCAAGGGTGAGAAGATCGTGATTCTCGACTTCTGGGCCACCTGGTGCGGGCCGTGCGTGAAGGCGATGCCGATCATCGAGAAGGTCGTCGCCAAATACAAGGCCAAGGGCGTCGAACTGTATGCCGTGAATTTGCAGGAGGGGGCCGACGAAATCAAAACCTTCCTGGAAGAGAACAAGTTGCCCGAAGTGGCCGTCGCGCTCGACAAAGACGCCAAGACGGCACGCGAGTATCAGGCCGCCGCGATTCCCCAAACGGTCATCATCGGCAAGGATGGGATCGTGCAGGTGGTGAAGATCGGTCTGCTGCCCAACTTGGAGGAAGCCCTGACCAAGGACATCGAGGCGCTGCTCGAGGGCAAGGATTTGGCTGGACAGACGTTGGCCGAACATAAGCAAAAGGTCGACGAACGGGCCAGAAAGCGCAAAGAAGCCGCGGCGGCTCGCGATGCGCAGGAGGCCCCCCAGCCGCAGGAAGCTCCCGACAAGTCGGCCGAGTAATCGGCCGCCGGTCGAAGTAAAATAGGCGTTTCCTGAAATCCAGTTTCCTGGGATCCCTCGGCATGCGTTCCATGTTCGTGCGTTGCGTTGCGTCGGTTATCTACTTGTTCGTGCCACCATCCCTGGCGCTTGCCGTCGCGCCGCAGGAAACGCTGCGCACGTTGCGCGTGCCCGAGGGCTTTTCGGTAGAGCTTGTGGCCGAGGCTCCGCTGGTCAACCATCCGCTGATGGCGGGCTTCGATCCTCAGGGGCGGCTGTATGTGGCCGACAACGCGGGTTTGAACCTCTCGGCCGAGGAGCTCGAACAGCAGGTTCCCAATCGCGTGCAGCGGCTGGAAGACACGGACGGCGACGGCCGCTTCGATCGGGCCACGACGTTTGCCGACAAGATGACCTTTCCTCAAGGGGCCGTCTGGTTTCGGGGCGCGGTTTACGTGGCCAGTCCGCCTTTTATCTGGCGTTTGGTGGACACGGACGATGACGGCGTCGCCGACGAACGCACGCCAATCGTTGGCCGGTTTGGCTACATCGGGAACGCGGCCGACATTCATGGTTGCTTCGTGACGCCCACGGGGCGCATCGCCTGGTGCGACGGCCGGCATGGGCACGAGTTCAAGAACACCGAGGGTGCCACGACCAGCAAAGGCGAGGCGGCCCGGATCTTCACCTGCCAGCCCGACGGCAGCGAGGTGGAAGTCTTCGCCGGCGGCGGCATGGACAATCCCGTCGAACTCGCCTTTACGCGTGAAGGCGAGCCGATCGGCACCATGACCTTCTACAATCCGGACGAAGCCCGGCACGACGCGCTCGTACATTACGTGTTTGGCGGCGTTTACCCACGCAAGCATCCTTGCACGAACGAGTTCAAGCGGACGGGACCGTTGATGCCGGCGCTCAGTCTGTTCGGTGTGGTAGCGCCATCGGGGCTTGCGCGGCAGGATAACTCGGCCTGGGGCGAGGAGTATCTCGACAATCTCTTTTCCACCCAATTCAACACCCACCAGGTTATGCGGCACGTGCTCACGCGCGAGGGCGCGACCTTTACCTCGAAGGACGAGCCATTTCTCACTTCCAGCAGCGCCGACTTTCATCCGACGGACGTGCTGGTTGACGCCGACGGCAGCCTGCTCGTGATCGACACCGGCGGTTGGTTCCGCTACGGTTGTCCCACGTCGCAGATCGCCAAACCCGAGATCGGCGGAGCGATCTACCGTATTCGCAAGCTCGACGCGCCGCCGGTCGATGATCCGCGCGGGCTGCGGATCGACTGGGAACGGACCAGCGACACGGAAATGGCCGACTTGTTTTCCGATCCGCGGCCCGCGGTCGTGGAACGTGCGATCGAGTTTCTCGTGCCGCGCGGCGACGCGGCGATGGGCGCGCTGGCCACGGCCCTGTTCGAGGGCGACTACCGATCGCGGCAGCATGCGATGTGGGCCCTGGCCCGTATCAATACGGAGAACTCCCGGCTCCTACTGCGCCAGGCACTATCCGACGACGATGTTCCGGGGCGTCTGGCCGCGGTGAACGCCATCGGCGATATTCGCGACCAGGAATCGATCCTGGCCGTGATCGACCGATTGCTGAACGACGAGCCTCCGGTGCGGCGCGAAGCGGCCACGGCATTGGGCCGGCTCAAACAGGTTCAGGCGGTGCCGGCGATTCTCAAAGCGCTGCGCAGTTCCGCCGACCGCTTTGAAGAGCATGCCCTGATCTACGCGTTGATCGAGATCAACGATCGTCAGGCGACTCAAGAAGGGCTGAACGACGAAAGCTCCGCGGTGCGTCGCGCAGCGCTGTTGGCGCTCGATCAGATGACCGCCGGTAATTTGACACGGCAGGACGTGACGCCGCTGCTGGCCGGTGATGATCCGGCCTTGCTGGAAGCGGTGATCGACATTCTGGGGCGGCATCCCGAGTGGGCCGAAGCGCTGGATGGTACGCTCGAAGAGTGGCTGGCGATTGAGACCCCGAGCGCTGAACAACTGGCGGTGCTGCGTGGCGCCGTCACGGCGCTTGCGGCGCGGCCAGCGGTTCAGCAGCGAGTGGCCGGGGCATTGGCCGACACCAACACGCAATTGCCGGTGGTGGCGGCGCTGCTCGAAGCGTTGTCGGCCGCCGATCTCGACCAGACTCAAGCGTTCGACGCCGCCTTGGGCGCCGTGCTCAAGCGTAATGATGAAAGCCTGCTCCGCTCGGCCATCTTCACGGCCGAGCGTCTGGCGGGCGGACGGTTGGCGAAGCCGCTACTGGCGGTCGGCCTCAACACATCGCGCTCGACCGACGTCCGGCTGGCTGCGTTAAGGGCAGCCGCGGGCGCCGAACAACAGGTCTCGGACGCGGTGCTCTCGTTCTTGAGCGAACCGTTTTCGCGTGACGACGCGCTGGCCGAGCGTCTGGCTGCGGCCGAAGCCCTCGGCAAGTTCAAGCTCACGAGTATGCAGCGAAAGAAGCTGCTTCCGCTCGTGGATTCGGTCAGCCCGCTGGAGCTCACCTGGCTTTTGGCCGCCTTCGCCGGCGACGCCGATCCGGCAACGGGCCGGGCGCTCTTGGCCGCTCTCGAAGCCTCGTCCGCGAAAGGCACGTTGAATGAGCGGCAATTGCGCGAAGCGCTGGCGGCCTATCCGGCCGAAGTGCGTGCGGCCGCCGAGCCGCTGTTGATCTCGCTTCATCCGGCGGAGAGCGACCGGGCCGTCCGGCTCGCGTCGGTTCTCGAAACGCTTCCCGCGGGCGACGCCAAGCGCGGCAGCGAGATTTTCTTCGATCAGCGGGCCGCCTGCGCTGCTTGCCATCGGGCCGGTTCTCGCGGCGAAAAGATCGGTCCCGATTTGAGCACGATCGGCACGGTCCGCAATCGCCGCGATCTGGCCGAGGCGATCCTCTTTCCCGGCGCAAGCCTCGCCCGCGGCTACGAAAGCTATGCGATCGTCACCAAGAGCGGCCAGTCGCACAGCGGCCTGGTCGAGCGGCAAACGGCCGGCGCGGTGTTTTTGCGCACGACGGACCGTGCCCAGGTGCGAATCGCGCGCGACGATATCGAGCAAATGGCCCCGACGGCAACCTCGATCATGCCGCAGGGGCTCGACCAGGTGCTCTCGCTCACCGATCTGGCAGACGTGATCGCCTATCTCGAATCGCTCAAGCCGTAGCGCGGAATGCGTCCCTGGAGATAGGATCGCAGCCTACGAGTGCTGAGACACGCCGCTCCCCTGGGCGACGTTTTCGGCGGCCCGGCCGTTACCGGCTTCATCGCCTGGCTCGCCGCGCAGGGTAAGAAACTCTTCTTGTGCCCGGTGGGGCGTTTCTTCGCCGTGGGTCATGCGATGATAGGCGCCGTCCGGTTGGAGGATGCGCGTCCGCGTGTTGTCGCGGCGATAGATCGGAATGATTTCGTTCAAGATCCGCCGTCGCAGGTCGGGCGCTTCGATCGGAAACATCACTTCCACGCGGCGATGGAAGTTGCGGGGCATCCAATCCGCGCTCGAAAGGTAGATCTGCGCTTCGTCGTCCGGGCTGAACACGTACAACCGGCTATGCTCGAGGAATCGGTCGACGATGCTGGTTACGCGGATGTTTTCCGAGATTCCCGGCAAGCCTGGTTTCAAGCAACAGATGCCGCGCACCAGCAGCTCGATGGGCACGCCGGCCTGGCTGGCTCGATACAGGGCTTCGATCACGCGATAGTCGACCAGCGCGTTGAGCTTGGCGAAGATCCGGGACGGCCGGCCCTGCCGGGCTCGCTCCGCCTGTTCCTCGATCAAGGAGATCGTTCGGGCGTGCATGTGCTCGGGGGCCACGACGAGCTTGCGCCAGGGATGTCCCTGCGAGTAGCCGGTGAGCAGGTTGAACAGCGCCGAGGCGTCCTCGCCCACGTCGTCGTCGGCGGTAAATAGTCCCAGATCGGTGTATTGCAGCGCGGTGTTTTGGTTGTAGTTGCCGGTGCCCAGGTGGACGTAACGTTTGAGCACGTTGCCTTCTTGCCGCACGACGAGCGACACTTTGCAGTGGGTCTTGAGGTCCAAGAAGCCGAACACCACGTGTACGCCGGCGCGTTCCATTTGCCGAGCCCAGCCCACGTTGCGTTCTTCGTCAAAGCGGGCTTTCAGCTCGACCAGCGCCGTCACGTGCTTGCCGTTGTCGGCCGCTAGCATCAGCGCCCGCGTGATCGGCGAGTCCGACGTGATGCGGTACAGCGTCTGCTTGATGGCCAGCACCTTGGGGTCTTTGGCCGCTGCCTGGACAAAGTCCACCACCGGGTCGAACGAGTCGAACGGGTGGTGCAACAGGATGTCTCGCTGGGCGATTGCGCCGAAGATCTCCTCGCCGCGCCGGCCGCGCAGCCCGCGCGGCCGCTGCGGCATGAACGACGGCGCACGCAGATAGTCACGGCTCGGCAGGCCGGTCAGCTCCATCAGGCCCGTCAGATCCAGGGGCCCCGGAATGCGATAGACCTCGCTGTAGGCTTCGGTTCCATCGCGTAACGTTTCTTCTTCGACAATTTTTCGTACGAGCTCCTCGTTGGCGTCGCTCGCCACCTCGAGCCGCACGGCGTCGCCACGCTGCCGGGCTTTCAAACGCTCCTCGATCAGCCGCAGCATGTCGTCCGACTCTTGTTCCAAGAGCTCGATGTCGCTGTCCCGGGTGATTCGAAAGGTTGTCCAGTGCAGCGTGTCGAAACCGCCAAACAAGTCGGGCAGCCGCGCCGCGATCGCCTGTTCCAGGAGGATAAAGTCCATCGAGTCGGGCGGGCCCAACGGGACAAACCGAGGTAGCACCTGCGGCAACTGAACCACGGCGAACAGCTCGCGCGGGCCCAGGCCGCGTTGGCGGCGGAGCATCGCGCCTAAATAAATTTGCCGGTTGTGAAAGTGCGGGCTCGGATGGCTGGGGTCGATCGCCATCGGCGTCAGGATCGGAAACGCGCGGGTATGAAAGAAGCGGTCAAGCGACTCCCGCTGGGCGTCATCCAATTCCTCCTGCGTGAGCAGTCGAATGCCTTCCTCCTGCAATTGCGGCCGCACCAGATCATTCCAGCAGCGATATTGCGCGCTAACTAGTTCCTGCGTTTGCTGCGAGACGCGTTCGAGCTGCGTGATCGCCCGCATTCCGTCGGGCGAGTAGTCCTGCGGAGCGCCGTCGCCAAAGGCCTGCTCGCGCAGCCCCGACACGCGCACCATGAAGAACTCGTCCAGGTTCGAGCTGAAGATCGAAAGGAACTTCACGCGTTCCAGCAGCGGATTCGACGCGTCGACGGCCTCTTCCAGAACACGGGCGTTGAACTGCAACCAACTCAATTCGCGGTTGATGAAATGATCAGCTTGGAACGTATGCTCAATCACGGGTGCCTCGGGGCTGGACGATGCGGCCACGCGTACCTCCAATTGTACCTCTCTGGGCTGCGTCAGGATGGGTTTTCGCTGTATGGTATGCCCTGGGGGGCAGGCTGCCAACGGTCCGGCCAGACGGGGCCGCGCGAATATGCCGACAAGGAGAGCGGCCCCCCGCGGCTATTCCGGCGTCTCCTGCGGGTTGCGGCCGGTCGCCCCTGTGCCCTTGCCACGGCTGCCGGTATATTGCGGAGAGCCGTTTTCGCGTCCCGGTCCCGCATGTGTGTTCGATGTCCATCCGTTCCGATTGGCGCTCGCTGTACCCGTTCCTGCCGCGCGAGTTGGAGATCGGCGGCCAACGCTATCACTATGTCGACGAAGGGCAGGGCGACCCGTTGCTGCTGGTCCACGGCAACCCCACCTGGTCGTTCTATTGGCGGAATCTGATCGCTAAGCTGTCTTTGCAGTACCGCGTGATTGCCGTCGACCACATCGGTTGCGGGCTGAGCGACAAACCTCGCGTCTATCCCTATACGCTCGCGCAGCACGTCGCGAACCTCGCGCGGCTGGTCGATGAATTGCACTTGGAAAATGTTACGCTGCTGGCGCACGATTGGGGGGGAGCGATCGGTGTCGGGGCAGCGCTGGCCCATCGCCAGCGGTTTCGCCGCTTTGTCATGTTCAATACAGCCGCCTTCCGTTCGGACCGCATGCCGTGGCGCATTCGCGCTTGCCGGATGCCGGTGTTTGGCAAGCTCGCCGTGCAAGGGTTCAACGCCTTCGCCCGGGCTGCGCTGGTCATGGCCGCCGAGCACCGCGAGCGGCTGACGCCCGAAGTTCGGGCCGGGCTGCTCGCGCCGTACGACACGTGGTCCCATCGACAAGCCATCTACCGCTTTGTGCAAGACATTCCGATGTCGCCCCGGCACCCTTCGTACGAGACGCTGCTGGGCATCGAACGCGGGCTGCCGTCGCTCGCCGATCGGCCTTGGATGTTTCTCTGGGGCATGCGCGACTGGTGCTTCTCACCGCATTTCCTCGATCGCTTTCTGGAATTCATTCCCACTGGCGAGGTGCATCGCCTGGAAGACGCGGGGCACTATGTCATCGAAGACGCTCACGAACGAATCGTGCCGTTGGTCGAGCAGTTTCTATCCAAGCATCCGCTCGTTCGCTCGGTCGCGAACACCGAACATTCTTGAACCCCACGGGCCGCGTTCTATGAGCGACACCGCCAAACTCCGCTTGGGCTCACTTTCGGTTGGCGACGCTTTCACCCTGGCTACGATCATGGAAGCGACCGCTCCCAAGCCGGGCAACGTGCATCGTGGCGCCGACTTCGAGGATCTCAGTTATCCCGACTTTGTCGTCGCGGCGGCGCTCGTAGGCCCCGTGATCGAGGCGGCAAACAATTTGCCCGTCGGGCAAACGATTCACGCCGCCGTGGCGACCACGCGGGCCGCGGTGGGTACCAACACCAATCTGGGCACGCTGCTGCTCGTGGTGCCGCTGGCGAAGGTGCCGCTTTACTTGCCGCTGGCGCCGAATATCGGGCAAGTCCTGGCGAATCTTACTCCGCAGGATGCCCGCGACGTATACGACGCCATTCGTCTGGCACAACCTGGCGGAATGGGCCGGGTTGAAGAAGCCGACGTGGCCGACGAGCCTCCGGGAGACCTGGTGGCCGCGATGCGGCTGGCCGCGGATCGCGACTTGGTAGCTCGACAGTATGCGACGAATTTTGCCGACCTCTTCGAGACGGTCGTTCCGCTGCTGACCGCCGCGGTCGCGGCGGGGCCCGACTTGCTGGCCGCAATCGTTCACCTTCACGTGCAATTGATGGCCCGTTTTCCGGATAGTCTCATTGCGCGCCGCTGCGGCGCCGAGATCGCCGCCCAATCGGCCGCCCGGGCGCAACGCATACTGGATAGCGGCAAGCCGGGCGACGAGGCGTACGATCGAGGGCTTGCGGATCTCGATTTTTGGCTCCGTTCGGACGGGCACCGTCGCAATCCGGGGACCACGGCCGACCTGGTGGCCGCTGGTTTGTTCGTGGCTCTGCGCGATGGCATAATAAAGTCGCCGTTTGGCCTGGCACGCCTCGATTAGAGGGGACGGTGTCGGGTCGCGTAACGTCGGCAACCGCATTCTGAGACTTCTGGCCGCCTTCGAACGACACCCTATGGCCGATCGCTATCATGTTCGGATGTCGAAAGACTACCTGGTTTTCAGCGCCGGGCACTTCATCACGTACAACGGCGACGTTTGCGAGCGGCTGCACGGACACAACTACCGCGTCACGGCCGAAGTCAGCGGACCGCTCGATGAAAATCATTACGTGGTCGACTTCATCGCGCTGCGCGACGCGCTGAAGGCGATCGTCGACGAATTGGATCACCACATGTTGCTTCCCACGCGGCATCCGCTGATCAAGGTCGTGGCCGACGAGCGCGAAGTGACGGCGACCTTCCGCGACCGCCGCTGGGTTTTTCCCCGTTGCGACTGCATTCTGCTCGACGTGCCGAATACGACCTCGGAGCTTTTGGCCCGCTATATCGCCGGCCGGCTTGCGGACGATCTTCAGCAGCGCACCGGCCAGCGCCCCGAGCGGCTGCGGATCGAGGTGGATGAATGTTTCGGCAACGTGGCCGTGTGCGACCTGGAACAAGCTCCCTAGGATGTGGAGTATGGTCCACTTTCAGATTTTTGATTGCCATCCAACGACAACCTGGAGTTTCGCATGCTTCGCTTCGCTAGTTTTGCCTCGCTTGTACTAGGTGCCGTTTCCTGTGCCGTGGCCGCCGAGTCGGCGCCGTTGTTCAACGGCAAGAACCTGGATGGTTGGCAGGCGGTCGATGGGCCGATGACGAGCTGGCACGCCGAGGAGGGCATTTTGTATTGCAGCGGTGGTGGGGGCGGCTGGCTTTCGACGACCAAAGAGTATGACGATTTTGAGCTCGAACTCGAGTTCCGCGTGCCGCCGGGCGGCAACAGCGGCGTGTTCCTTCGCGCTCCGCACGAGGGAAACCCCGCGTTCGCCGGCATGGAAGTCCAGGTGCTCGACGATCGCGCGGAAGAATATGCCAAGCTGATGCCGTCGCAATACTGCGGCAGTCTGTACGGCATCGCGGCCCCCAAGACGCGCGTCAGCAAGCCTGCCGGCGAGTGGCAAACCATGAAGATCGTCTGCCAGGGGCGCAACGTGCAGGTCTTCCTGAATGGAACCGAGATCAGTAACACCAACCTTGACGAACAGCAACAGCACGCGGCCGAGCATCCCGGCATCAATCGCAAACGCGGCCACATCGGCTTGCAGAACCACGGTACGCGGCTCGATTATAAGAATATCCGCATCCGTGAATTGAATTGAATCCAGAGTCAGCAAGTCCAGGTGCAACAATAAGTCCAGGTGCAACAATGGCGACTGTCGAGCGGGCGCTGCGCCGGCCGGGTCAGTGGCCTGTGCTGCTGGGATTTCTCGTAGTGTGCTTTAGCGCGGCCGCGATTGGATCGGCGCTGACCAGCAGCGCGCTCGGGGACTGGTATCCGACGCTCACGAAGCCCAGCTTCAATCCACCGAATTGGATCTTCGGTCCTGTCTGGACGGCGCTCTATTTCATGATGGCCGTCGCGGGCTGGTTCGCCTGGCGGGCCGGTCCGCCGCCGCCGGCCGTGGCGGTGCGGACGCTGTACGTTGGTCAACTTGCGCTCAACACGGCTTGGTCCGGTATATTCTTTGCGCTGCGGCAGCCGGGCTGGGCCTTCGTCGAGGTGCTGGTGCTTTGGGTGGCGATTGCCGCGACGATCGCCGTGTTCTATCGCCGCACGCCCGTCGCCGCCTGGCTGCTGGTTCCGTATCTGGCCTGGGTCAGCTTCGCGTCGCTGTTAAACTTCATGATCTGGCGGCTGAATTAAAAAAGGGTCTTAAGGACGCGGGGTCGGGGGTTCTCTGGCTACGTTATCCGATCGGTTGACGATCGTGTGCTCCATTTTCAAGGGCGGTCGCCCGAGTCTTGGCCGTCGGTAAGCCATTCCAGGTTGAAACGCGCCAAAAAGAGGCTTAGTCCGGGCGCTTGGGCATGCGGCGTGTGCTCGTACAGGCAATAGATCGTGCCGTCTGTCCCGACCGCCAAGTCGCTGTAGGCGCTCGGTCCCGCTTCGAGTGTTTTGGCGACGGGCCACGATTGGCACTCGTCGTAGCTCAACCGCACGGTGAGGTTCTTGCGATCGCGGCTCATGCCCGGCCCGGCTTTGCCGTCTTTGCGTTCCAGATTGGCGGGATTCGAAAACAAGATTCGTCCACGTGTGTTATCGCCCGGCGATGAATGGCGGCAAAGGCTTGCCATGCAGATTGGTTCGACGAGCGTCTCGTCGAACGCGGGGCGCGTCCATTGCGTGGCGCCGTCAGGACTGGTGGCGATGGCGCGGCGGTGCGCATGCGTTTCGCTTCGCATGTTCAGCAACACGCGGCCGTCGGCGAGCGCTACGGCCTGGGATTCGCTGGGGTTGATCAAGGGGTCGGCCTCTTTGGCGACGATCTCACCGCATTGCCATGTGGCGCCGTGATCGTCGCTGTAGATTGTTGTAATGGCGCTGGGCCGGTGAGCATGCCCTCCGTCGGCGGTCGATAGCCAGACCGGCACGACCAATCGCCCTGTCGGAAGCTGCACGCCGTGGCCCGGTCCGGTGGCCAGCACCCGCCAGGCGTACACCTTGCGAAGCGGTTCGAAGGCGGCGGTGATCTCGACAGGCTCGGAGAATGTTTTTCCGTCGTCGTCGCTGCGCGTGTAGAAACACCGCATGTACTCCTGGCACACGAGCAGATGCACGGCGCCGGTCTTGTGGTCAGCGATCCACAGCGGATTGTTGTTCGTGAGCCCGGCGAAACTGGCGGTGCGTGGCGCGGCGGGGTTCTTGCGTTCCTTCCCGGGCAGTTTTCCCAGGCCGCGCGGCTCGGACCAGGACCGTCCGCCGTCCTGGCTGCGGACAAAGAGGATGTCGATCGCGGCCCAGTCGCCATGTGTCTTGCGCGCTTCGCAGGCCGCGAGTAGCGACCCGGCCGGCGTTACCACCAGCGCCGGAATGCGATAGCTGGGATATCCGCCCGTGCCGGCTACGAACAGTTCCTGCTTTTCGAGCAGGGGCTCGCCGGCCAAGGCCGTGGTGACGAGCAACAGGGCGAGAAGGCTAACACACAAGCGGCTGGGCATGATGGCGGTCTCTCTTACATTTCAGCAAGCGAGGTGGCGAACGATGGCCCATCGTAGTCGCCCGAGGCCGACCTTTCAAACCGTGCGAAGTGTCGTGAAGTGAATCCGATGAGGATCAAATTGCTTGCTGTGTGCCGCGATTGGGAGTTCGCCGCGCACGCTAGGCCGGACGCGTTTTTTGTTGAAATCCGGCTAGTACTTCGGTTAGGGTACGTTCACGAACGCATGCGTCGAGAGATTTTCAAAAGAAGAGTGTCCCTGTCGGAGTATTCGCCATGCCTGATCGCTGCCCGCTACTGCGTCTTACCGCATGTTTGCTATTGGCGCTGTACTGCGCCGGGACTACGCAGGCCAGGCAGCCTAATATCGTGTTCATTTTCTCGGACGATCATGCCTGGCAGGCGATCAGCGCCTATGGCGAGCCGCGCAAGCTGCTCGACACGCCGAATCTCGATCGTATTGCTCGTGACGGTATGCGCTTCGATCGCTGTCTGGTGCCGAACTCCATTTGCGGGCCGAGCCGGGCCACGGTCCTTACGGGCAAGTATTCGCACCTGAACGGCTTCTGCAACAACTCGAACAGCCTTTTTGACGGCTCGCAGACCACGTTTCCCAAACTGCTCCAGGGAGCCGGTTATCAGACCGCGATCTTTGGCAAGTGGCATCTGATCAGCGATCCCACGGGCTTCGACTATTGGCACATCCTGCCGGGGCAGGGGATCTACTACAATCCGCCGATGATCAGAAACGGCGAACAGGTGAAGCACGAAGGTTATGTCACCGACATCATCACGGACTTGTCGCTCGACTGGCTTAAGAACCGCGACCAGTCGAAGCCGTTCATGTTGATGTGCCAGCACAAGGCGCCGCATCGCGAGTGGTCGCCGGCCTTAAGGCATCTGGGCCACGACGAAGACCGCGAGTATCCCTCGCCGGAAACGTTGTTCGACGACTACACCGGGCGCGGCCTCGCCGAGCGCGATCAAGACATGACGCTCGAAAAGACCATTACGAACGTCGACGTCAAGCTGGCGACTCCGAACTCGCTCACGCCCGAACAGCGGCGACAGTGGGACGCGTACTACCAGCCGCGCAACGACACGTTTCTGGCGGCCAAGCTCTCGGGCAAGGACTTGGTTCGCTGGCGCTATAACCGGTATATGCACGACTACCTGGGTTGCGTGAAAGCGATCGACGAAAGCGTCGGACGGCTGTTGAAGTTTCTCGACGACGAAAAGTTGGCTGAGGATACGGTCGTGATTTACTGTTCGGACCAGGGGTTTTACCTGGGCGAACATGGCTGGTTCGACAAACGGTGGATCTTCGAGGAGTCGTTGCGGACGCCGCTCCTGGTACGCTGGCCCGGCGTGACGAAGGCTGGCTCGACCACCGACGCCATCGTTTCGAATGTCGACTTCGCTCAGACGTTTCTGGAGATGGCCGGCGTCCGTGCGCCTGAGGAGATGCAGGGCCGCAGCCTGGTTTCCCTACTTCAGGGAAATCCGGCGGCGGATTGGAGGAAATCGTTCTACTATCATTACTACGAGTATCCCGCGCCTCACCATGTGCGTCCGCACTATGGGGTGGTAACCGACCGTTATAAGCTCGTGCATTTCTACACGCCGGACGTCAATTACTGGGAACTCTTCGATCGCGAAACCGATCCGTTGGAACTCAAAAGCGTTTATGGAGATCCCAAATACGCGGAAGCCCGGACCGAGCTGCACGAGGAAGTCAAACGTCTGCGCCAGGAATTGAAAGTGCCGGACGAGGATGATCCGGTCGCCTATGGCGGCCGCCGTGGCCCGCGCCAACGTTCCCAGCAAAAAGGCAAGTCATCATGAGCCGCCTTGCGCGCAACGAACGACGAAGTGCTGGTGGTGGTTGGATAGCGGGGAGGGCTCTCTGCGTCCTGCTAGTCGTCGTGGCCAGCGTCGCGCTGTGTCCGTTCGCGTGCCGAGCGGATTCTGTGGACGGATGTCCGAATCTCCTTTGGCTGACCAGCGAAGATCATGGGCCACACCTGGGCTGCTACGGTGACGGGTACGCCACGACCCCCAATGTCGACGCCCTGGCGAAACGGGGATTGCGGTATACGCGCGTGTGGTCCAACGCCCCCGTGTGTGCGCCGGCGCGAACTACGCTGATCTCGGGAATGTATGCCTCGTCGACGGGCAGCGAGCACATGCGGAGCATGGTCGCGTTCCCTGCGGGCAAGCAGATGTTTCCGCAATTGCTGCGCGACGCAGGCTACTATTGCACCAACAATCAGAAAGAAGACTATAATCTCGCTCAGCCTGGGCGTGTGTGGGACGAGTCTTCGCGGCAAGCACACTGGAAGAAGCGTGCCGCGGGGCAGCCGTTCTTCGCGGTGTTCAATTCCAACAAGAGCCACGAAAGCCAGATCCGCCGCAGGCCGCACGCCGCGGTGCATGATCCGGCGCAAGCACGCGTGCCGGCTTACCATCCCGACGCGCCCGAGGTGCGCCGCGACTGGGCTCAGTATTATGACATCGTGAGTGAGGCCGACGCTGCGGCGGGCGAGCGGCTTCGCGAGCTGGAGGCCGCGGGGTTGGCGGAAGACACGATCGTGTTTTACTTTGCCGACCATGGATCTGGCATGCCGCGCAACAAGCGTTGGCCCTGCAACCAGGGGCTGCACGTGCCGTTGGTGGTTTACATTCCGGAAAAGTTCGAGCACCTGCGGCCTGACGACTACATCGTCGGCGGAACGAGCGATCGGCTGGTGAGTTTTGTCGATTTCGCGCCGACGATGCTGAGTCTCGCCGGCGTCGAACCGCCCTCGTGGCTCGAGGGGCACGCGTTTCTTGGCCGGTTTGCGTCACCGCCGCAACGTTGTGCGTTTGGATATCGAGGCCGCATGGACGAAAAAATCGACTTGGCGCGGAGCGTGACCGATGGCCGGTACGTCTATATTCGCAACTTCATGCCGCATCGAATCTACGGGCAGTATCTGAACTACATGTTCCAGACGCCCACCACGCGCGTCTGGCGAGATCTCTATTTCAAGGGCAAGCTCATGCCCGCGCAAGCCGCGTTTTGGGAATGCAAGCCGGCTGACGAGCTCTACGATCTATCCGCGGACCGCGATGAAGTCGCAAATCTTGCCGCCTCGGCCGAACATCAAGCGGTGCTCGAACGTTTGCGGTCGGCGCTGCGGAGCCATTTGCTCGAGACACGCGACGTGGGCTTTTTGCCCGAAGGCGAAATGCACGACCGTAGCCGTGGCGATTCTCCCTACGATATGGCTCGCACGCCGGGCGTTTATCCGCTCGAGCGGATTCTTGAGGTCGCACTGCTGGCTTCAACCCGGCAGGCGGACGCTGACGGGACACTGGTGAAGGCCTGCGAGGACGCGGACAGCGCCGTTCGCTATTGGGCCGTGCTGGGGATGCTGGTGCGCGGGCGCGACGGCGCTGCGGCGGGGCACGGCACGTTGGTTTCGTTGTTGGCGGATCCTTCACCCTTCGTGCGGGTGGCCGCGGCGGAAACGCTCGCGCGGTATGGCGAGGCCGCCGACATGCCGCTCGCACGGCGCGTGCTTGCCGACCATGCGGACGCCAGCCGGCATGGCGTGTTCGTGGCGATCGCGGCGCTCAACAGCATTGCTCATTTGGGCGAACACGCCGAGCCGCTGCTATCGCAATTGCGGGGACAGCCGGCTGTCCAAGGCCCGCACGCCCGCTATGATTCCTACGTCGGCCGGTTGCTCGAACCTATGGAATAGATGAAACCAATGGCCAGTCAGGATGCTTCGATGAACGAGTCACGCGTCGCGACGGTGCGGCCGGTGTCCGAGAGCGGCGCCACGGGCCGAGTGGCTGAAATCTTCGCCGACATCAAACGCACCAAAAACATCGATTTCGTGCCCAATATGTGGCGGGTTTTAGCCACGAATCCGCTCGAATTGGAGCTCGTTTGGACGAAGCTCAAAGCGCTCATGCATCCCGAGGCGACGGGCCGTGTGCCAGCGCTCGAGCCACGCACGCGCGAGATCATCGCGCTGGCCGTGTCGGCGACAAATGGTTGCTCGTATTGCGTGAACTCGCACACTGCCGCACTGCGCAAGCTGGGGCTTACGACCGAAGCCATCGGCGAAGTGTTGGCGATCGCCAGTCTGTTCAACATGACCAACGCGCTGGCCGAGGGCTACCAGATTGAGCCGGATGTGTTCCCTCCATTCGAGTAGCCGAAGGCACGCTTGCGAGGCCCCGCAATGATCGCGGGCAAATCAAACTGGTCGTCGACGAACCAGAAGTATTGCTTCAAGCAAACGAAGTAGGGCGGAGCAACGGGAACTCAGTCATCTCATCGGACGGCGAGTTTGGCCCTCCACGACCTTGTGAAATCTCGTTGAAATTTTGGTGTGGTGTGGAATTCCTCTGGAAATTAGGCCGGTAAATTCGCTAGATTTAAAAATCTAATACCGTTTAAAGCCGTTCTGCCTATCATCTTGCGGATCGAACGGCGGCATTGGAACAGTGGCATCGGAACGGGGGCCCGGGGGAAGCAATCGCATTTCCCCATCCTTTGGTTTGCCAAATTTGAGGCGATATTTCTCGGCAATATACAGCGCAGGAAATGCGCAGGTGGGGTCATGGATTTTGAGTTCTCACTATGGCGGCGATGCTCGGCTGCGCGTCCTTCGTCACGTCGAGCGCGCTGCGAAGCTCTGGAAGCCCGAATTGCCTTGACGGGGAGCGCGACCGCGGTGGAGCAGGTCGAGGACATCATCACACCGCTGGCGATGGAGCACGACCCGCATGCCGGGCACACGATGTATCCCGGTGGTGTGATGGTTACTCCGACCGAGATTCATACGCATCAGGAGATTATTCCCCGGTTCGCCGCGCAACCTACGATCGTCACCGTTCGGCCTGGAAACTGGGACGATCCGGCGGTCTGGTCTGCTGGCCATGTGCCTCGAGATGGCGATCGGGTATCCATCGGCGCCATGCACACCGTGCTGCTGACCTCGCAAAACTCAGCGCGGATCGATGCGCTCGAGATCAGTGGCACGCTCGCATTTGCCCCGCAACGCGATACCCGGCTGATCGTCGCCAACCTGCTCGTGATGCCAGAGGGCGCGTTGCGAATCGGGAGCGCGGCCGCGCCCGTCGCGCCGAACGTTTCCGCCGAGATCGTCATCGCCGACAAGCCGCTCGACTTGGTGAAGGATCCCCGGCAGTTTGGCACGGGCCTGATTGTGTTGGGGCAGGTCACCATTCATGGCGCCGAGATGTCGCAGACCTGGCAGCGTTTGGCGGTGGCGCCCAAGGCGGGGAATCGTTTTCTGACGCTCTCGCAAGCGGTCACGAATTGGCAACCGGGCGATACGCTCGTTTTGCCGGACTCGCGGCAGATCACCGCCAGTCAGGCGAAGGCATTCGACGCGGGCAACGTGCCGCCCGAGTGGGAAGAGGTGGTGATCCGAGCGGTCTACGGAAAACTTGTCGTGCTTGCCGAGCCGCTCAAATTCGACCATCCGGGTTTTCTTAATTTGGAAGACCAGCTCGAATTCATTCCGCATGTCGCCGCACTCGATCGCAATGTCGTGATTCGATCTGAAAATCCTCAGGGAACGCGCGGGCATACGCTGTATACGGCGCGGGCCGATGTGCGCATCGCGTATGCCGAATTTCGTGACTTGGGCAGGACCGACGCCCTGCGACCGGTCGATAGTACGAAGTTCGACGCCGCGGGCAACGTCACCCACCTGGGCACGAATCAGATTGGACGCTACGCGGTGCATTTGCATCATGTCATGGGATTGGAGAATCCAACGAACACGGGGTACCAGTTCGAGTTTACGGGCAACTCGATTCGAAGCTCGAAGAAATGGGGCTTAGCGCTGCACGGCGCGAGCTTCGGTCTTGTCGATCGCAACGTCGTTTACGACGCCCAGGGGTCGGGAATCGTCACGGAAGATGGGACCGAGATCGGCAACCGGATCAGCGACAACATCACGATTCGAATGCAGGGCACGCACGTCGATGGTAGTGAAGGCACCTTGGAGAATGACTTCGGGCGCGGCGGCGTCGGCTTCTGGTTTCGCCGCGGTGGAAATATCATCTCCGGTAATGTGGCGGTCAACAATACGTACGCCGGCTTCGTTTTTAGCGGCTACAACCTCACGCCGGGAAGGCTACCGCTATTTCGTGGCGCAGATCTGCACGCCCCAGAAGAGTCACGCAACGGGGCGTTGACGCCCGCTACGATCATGGTCGACAACGAGGCCTATGGCCAAACGCCGATTGGACTGTGGGCGGCTTTCGTCAATGGAAGCAATCTGCTGGAAGAACAGCCACTAACGCTCATCGAGGATTTTCGCTTGTGGCATATCCATGCGTTTGGCGTCGTGACGTACCATACGGCGAATCTTACCTTTAATCGGTTGTCGATCCTGGGCAGCATGGCTGCGCGCGATCGAAACGACACCGGTCCCATGGGTATGGATCTACGGATTTATGAGAACCTGAACACCGTCATTACCAATTCGCGGGTCGAAGGCATGTACGTGGGGATTTCCACCCCGGCCAATGACGCGAGCCACTTTGGGACGGGCGCACCGACTGTAATTTCGAACTCGGTGCTGCGGAATTACATCAATCTGCAAGTGATTCCGCCACAAGAAGGCTTGCCGACGGCCACAAACGAGATCGAAGTCCGCAATGTCAAATTCGAGATCGTCAGCCGCGTTCCGAACTGGCCGGCGGCGCCGGACGCGATCCGCCCGCCCGCCAACATCTACATGACCCTCACTCCAGGAAGGTTCATCGATTACACCCGGCCGAGCATCGTACGGGTGTATGACTACAATCAGGTGCCCGGCGATAACTTTCAGGTGTTCTATAACGAGCAGGTGGCCGGCTACGTCCTGCCGAAAACGAACCTTGAGGTCATTGGAACACGCGATCGGGCAAATCTTGGAGTTCCCGAGGAGGGGCTGACGAACGCTCAGAGTTGGGCTCGGTATGGACTTGCGATGGGCGGCGGCGTTGTGCCATCCTCGGCGACCACAAAGCCCGACATTGTCGGACTCGTCGCGCCGATTCAAAGTCCACCGGTGCTTCCCCGGGTCGTCTTTGTAACCCCCTGGGACGATGCGGTCACGTCGACCGGCTATGTCCGCATTCGTTACAACATCATTGGCCAGTTGCCCGCGGGCGCTCGGGTTTTCGTGCAGCTCGACAACCAACCGCCAATCTCGGAGCTTCCCAAAGACGGACTCTACAATATCACTCCTGGAAGGCACCAGTTGCGTGTCTACATTGGCGATGCCGATGGGAAGCCGCTACCTGGCACCGTGGGCGACACGACCAGATTCACCAGTGTTTGGCTGTCCTGATCTTCAGAGGAATCGCGGCTGGTGTGGTGGCGTGTCTCGGGCCTCCGGACGTTATAGTAGGAGGCCGGCTGAGGATGCCACTTTGCACACGCGGCCATGACTGGCCGCGGCCAATTCACGCTTCAGGAGCCCCATCGTATGTCTTCTCGTGTAACGCATCTAGTGGCGATTGCCGTGGCGACGTTTACATGCTGGACGGCGCGGGCGGACGACGCCGCGCGGTTTCATCATGTCATGCTCAACGTCACCAATCCCCAGGCGACGATCAAGTTCTACAGCCGAGTATTCGGCGCCGTGCCCCTCAAGTTTCGCGGCGTCAGCGAAGCCCTGTTCACGGAACGTTCGTTCCTGTTGCTCAATAAGGTAGACGAAGCTCCCGACAGTCGCCTGAACACCGGCATTTGGCATATTGGCTGGGGGGGCGTCGACGTCAAGAATGAGTACGAATGGTGGAAACGTCACGACGTGACCATGCATACCCCGCTTTCGCCGTTGCCGGGCGTGGACAACTACTACATGTATATCAGCGGCCCCGACAAAGAGTTGATTGAAATCAATACGATGGGGCATCACCGCTTCGCTCACGTTCATTTTTTCTGTGATGACGTGAATGCGGCTACCAACTGGTACGCGACACACCTGGGCTTGCGCCCTCGCATTCCCAATCGTCCCCGGCCGAAAGGCGGCATGGATACCTTGGCCGGAATCTGGATGAATTTCATTCAGTGCGACAACGTACAGATGATCTTCTTCGGCAAGCCCGACGTCTCGCCCGCGCCTTCCTGGTGGCCGGATGAGCCGCTCAAAGACATTCAACCAACGCGCGGGCGGCCCATCGATCGCATCGGCTTCTCGTATCGCGAGATCCAGCCAGTGTACGAACGTATGCAGGCGGCGGGCGTGAAGATTCTTGAACCGATCGGCGAAAAAGCGGAATTCAAGATGAAGAGTTTCATAGTCGAAGGGCCCGACAAAGTCGCGATCGAAATTGTCGAGGCCAAGCCTATTCCTGAAGGTGTTTGGGATTGAACGCGGCGTCGCGATTCGCGGGAGAAAGATGCCCGTGCCGGTGGCGATATCGATATACGGACGTCGTACGAGTGCAATCTACGGATTTGTCAGAGCGCTGAACCTGGAGGGATCGTATTCATGTTGCGAACACTCGTTTTTGTTTTGGGGATTAGCGCGGGCTGGACGTCCCTCACGCATGGCGCGCCCACGAACGTGGTGCTCGTGATGCTCGACGATTTCGGCTATGAGTGCGTTGGCGCCAATGGCGGAACCTCGTATCGCACGCCGCATCTGGACCGGATTGCCCGCGAAGGCGCCCGCGGAACACGGTTTTATGCCCAACCGCTGTGTACGCCGACGCGCGTCCAGCTCATGACGGGGCAATACAACGTGCGAAACTATACGCACTTCGGACATCTTGAGACGGGACAGACGACCTTCGCGCACCTGTTCCGGCGGGCTGGTTATGGCACGTGCATTGCCGGCAAGTGGCAATTGGGGCGCGATATGTCGCTGCCGGCCCACTTTGGCTTCGACCAGTATTGCTTGTGGCAGCTCGACCGGCGTCCGCCACGTTATGCCAATGCCGGATTGGAGATCGACGGTGAGCACGTGGATCTTCGTGGCGGAGATTATGGCCCGGATGTCGTCAACAAGTACGCGTGCGACTTCATCGTGCAACAAAAGGAGAAGCCGTTTCTGTTGTACTATCCGATGATCCTCACGCATTCGCCGTTCCAACCGACTCCCGATAGTAACGACTGGGATCCAACCGTTCAGGACGAAAGCTCACGGAACCATCCGGATCACTTTGCCGACATGGTGGCGTATGCCGATAAATTGATCGGCCGCTTGCTTGACACGTTGGATCAGCAGGGGCTACGCGAACGCACCTTGGTGATCGTGATCGGCGACAATGGCACGGGTCGCGGAATCACGTCGCGGATGGGAGAGAACACCGTGAATGGGGGCAAGGGGCTGTGCCTGCTTACCGGAACGCACGTTCCTTTGTTAGTGCGATGGCCGGGCACCATTGCGCCCGGCACGGTGCTGGAAAACGTGAGCGACACGACCGACATTTTGCCGACCATCTGCGAGGCCGCCGGGGTTCCGATTCCATCCGATTTGGTGACCGATGGTCACAGCCTCGTCGGCCAACTGACTGGACAGCCGTCGGAATCGCGTGCGTGGGTTTATTGTTGGTACGCGCGAGGGGGCGGACAAAAGGCCGATTTCGAGTTCGCGCTCGACCATCGCTATAAGCTGTATCGCGACGGCCAGATGTTCGACGTGGTAAGCGATCCGAAAGAGCAACAACCGCTGGACAGCGGCTCGCTTTCCGAGGAGGCTACCACGAGCCGCCGGCATTTGACCGCCGCGCTTGCCAAGTACGCCGACGCGCGTCCGGCGTCGATCGCCGCGCAAGGCGAGCCGCCGCGCAAACGCGCGGCGGCCCGGTAGCTCGCGGCAGCGTCTACTTCACGATCTCGTAGGTCACGCTGATGTTTGCTTCAATCGTTTGTTCGCCCGCCGCGATTGGCACATCGGCCACGGCCGCCATTCGGGCCATGGGCTGAGCATACATCGGCCGCGGCGGGGTGGCGGATTGCTCGTTGATCGCCAGTGGGCCGCCAA
This sequence comes from uncultured Planctomycetaceae bacterium, assembly GCA_964598535.1. GTDB lineage: Bacteria > Planctomycetota > Planctomycetia > Pirellulales > PALSA-1355 > JALHMI01. Next base: position 44,242 of record CAZRCI010000009.1, read on the forward strand.
GCTTGACGCCCGCCGCTTGAGCGTAGAGTTCGGCGCGATGCCGCGCATCGGCCACGGCGTTGAGCCGTGCTTGATCCAAGTGCGGCCGCGGATTGGAGACCGAGAACTGGACACCTTGAATTTGGTTTCCGCCCGCTTGAACAACCGCATCGAGCAAGCCGCCCAGCTTCGCTACGTCCAATACCTTGACCGTTACCTGGTTGGTAACGGTGTAACCGATGAGCTTCGGCGGCTTGCCGTCGCGATCGAACACATGCTGCGGGCTGACATTGAAGTTTGAGGTTTGAATGTTCTTGTCAGCGATGTCGTGCGATTTGAGCGCCTTCATGAGCTCCGTCATGCGGGCCGTGTTGGCTTGTAGCGCCTCGCTGGCGGTTTTACCCTCGGTAGTGACACCGACGGTCACCGTGACCTGGTCCGGCGCCACCTGCACCTCGCCTTGTCCAGAAACCGTAATCGACGGTTTCTGGTCGTCTTCGCCACGCGCGGCGTTTCCGATGAATGTGCCGAGAATCATCGCACCAATCAGGATCAATCGACGCATGGGAGCTACTCCTTGGAGTTTTTACAGGGGCGACGGTGAGCAATCCACCATTTGATATTTAGCATACGCGGTTGTTGGCCGTTGTCACGCCCCGATTGTCGAGTTTGCAACCGTGTGAAGTACGCGGCGAAGTTTCGCACGGCTTTCAAAGTAACGACTTACGTCGTCTTTTTTCGATCGCGCAGGCCGTTGACCACGTTAGGGGCTTGCTATGCCAGGCGATGGCGAAACATCCAAGTGGATGCGGACAACGTTACCAACGCGATCGCGGCGAGTGGCCATAGTTCCGAGCCCAAGTAGGCGAGGCCCGTACCTTCCAGATAGACGCGGTGGGCCAAGCTGATGGCATAACGTAGCGGATTGATGAGCGTTAGCCCTTGCAAAAAGCGAGGCATCGAGGAAACCGGTGTCGTCAGGCCCGAGAGCAGCGTAAACGGGAGGACGAGCACGAACGTAAAAAGCAGGGCTTGTTGCATCGTGCTGACGACGGACGAAATCAAGAGGCCAATTCCCACGGCGGCGAAGAGGAAGAACGAGATTCCGATGTAGAGCGTGGTGAATGAGCCCACGAAGGGAATTTTAAACCAGAGTTGCGCAACCAATAGAATGGAGGTTGCTTGGACCATGCCAATGATCAGGGAAGGCAACGCCTTGCCGGCCATGAGTTCGATGGGCAGCATGGGCGTAACCAGTAGTTGATCGAAGGTGCCACTTTCTCGTTCGCGTGCCACGGAGAGCGAGGTCAGGAGCATGGTTTGCAACATGGTGAGGGTGCCAATGAGCGCCGGCACCATGTTCCACCGCGTTTCGAGGTTGGGATTGAACCAGGTGCGGGATTCAATTCGCAGGGGCGGGGGCGGTCGCCCATGGTCTTTGCGCCATTCGGTGTTGAACGCGGCGACGATCGCGTTTACGTAGCCTGTCGCGGTTCCCGCCGTATTCGAATTTCGCCCATCGGCGATGACTTGCACGTCCGCCGGTAATCCAAGTTCGAGCCGTCGCTGGAAGTCGTCGCTGATTTGCAGCACGAGCAGCGCCTCGCGATTGTTGACGCAGTCGGCGATCTGGGACGCGTTGTCCAGCTCCGCGACGCGATGAAAGATGCCCGAGCCGTCGAGCCGAGCCAGCAGCTTCAGCGAGGCAGGGCCGCCGTCGCGGTTGACCACGGCATAAGGGACATTATTCAAGTTGAAGGTTGCCGCATATCCGAACACCAGCGTTTGCAAGAGGGGAGGCACAAAGACGGTAAATCGGCCCTTGGGGTCTTTGAATACCGCCAGCAGCTCTTTCAAGGTGAGCGACAGCACGCGGAAGATCGAATTGATCATCGAACTCGCCTCTTATGCCAACCGCTTTCGCGTTGTGAGCCGCACGAGCGACCAGAGCAATATCGCCATGGCGAGGAGCGTCAGCGCCGCGGGAGCGATCACCCGCCAGACATTGCCGGCCAGAAAAACCGTCTGAAGAATCGTTACGAAATAGCGTGCGGGTATGGCATAGGTGATTCCGCGTACAAAGGGCGGCATGCTCCGCAGATCGAACAGAAACCCCGACAGCATAATGGCCGGCAAGAAAGTTATCAGAATGGTGACCTGGCTGGCCACGAATTGACTCCGCACCAGTCCCGAAATCAACAGTCCCACGGCCAGGGCAACAATCAGGTACAGCATCGAGCTGCCGATCAAGAGCCAGAGCGATCCACGTAGCGGAACGTTAAACAAAAGTCTCGCCGTCAGAATACAGAGCGCGAGGCCGATCATCCCCAGAGCAAAGTTGGGAATCGCCTTGCCGAGTAGGATTTCGCCAACGCGTACCCGGGTGACGAACAGGGCCTCGAGCGTGCCTCGCTCCCACTCGCGGGCCATGACGAGGGTGGTCAGAAACGAGCCGATCAAGGTCATGATGAGAACGATCAGCCCGGGCACGAGAAAGTACCGGCTTTCGTTGGCGTCGTTGAACCACAACCGATCTTGCACGCGTACGGGAGACAGGCCCAGCGGACGGCCTTCGGCGGTGAGTTTTGCCTGCCAGTTGCCGATCGCGGTTTCGGTGTATGCCTGAAGAATCCGTCCGCGGTTGGCATCCGTGCCGTGGATCAGGATTTGCACCTCGGCATCGCCAAGAGCCAGCTTCCGGCTAAAGTTCGAGCGAACCTGGACAATCGCGTCGATTTCTCGCGCGAGCATCATTTGTCGCGCCTGGGGCATCGCCGTCAGCACCTGGGCGCGAAACGTAGACGAGAGTTGATATGCGGCGGCGAGATCCAACGCGTCCGGCGACAACTCGTCGAGCACGACCGCAACGGGCACATCGGTCACGTCCAGAGACAGGCCGTAGCCGAACAGGAGTATCAGGACGACTGGCAGCACGATTCCAATCGCCAGGCTGCTGGCGTCACGCACCATTTGCCACGATTCTTTTTGGACGAGCGCCCAGACGCGGCGAGCCTTGGCCGGCAGCCATTGAGGCGCCGCCCCTGCCAGGAGTGATTCGATGGAAGGTTCGGCGCTCGCCGGTTTCCGGCCGTTGTCGAAGCCGTTGCGGGACTGTTCGACGACGGCGATGAAGGCATCTTCCATCGTCGGGGTTGTCGTCACCGAGGTGGGGGCATAAGAACGGAGTTCCGCGGGAGGGCCCTGGGCGAGAATCCGACCCCCGTCGAGAACCGCCACCCGGTCGCAATATTCGGCTTCCTCCATGAAGTGCGTGGTGACGATGACCGTGACGCCTTGCTCGGCGAGTGCCGTGATGCGTTGCCAAAACTCGCGGCGCGCGAGGGGATCGACGCCGCTTGTCGGTTCGTCGAGAAACAGAATGGAGGGCTCATGGACCAATGCCACGGCCATTGCCAGGCGTTGTTTGTAACCGCCCGGAAGCTGGCCCGCCGGAAGTTGCGCAAGCGGTTCCAGCTCGAATTGTTCGAGCGCCCAGCGAACTCGGCGGGCAAGTTGTTTGCCACGCAAACCGTATGCGCCGCAAAAAAACTCCAGGTTTTCCACAACCGAAAGCTGGCTATACAACGAAAATTTCTGCGCCACATAACCAATGTTTTGTCGTGCAGAGGCCCTCGCAACATGCAGGTCGACTCCCGCCACCAGTAGCGTGCCGCTGGTCGCCGGCAACAGTCCGCACAGCATGCGGAAGGTCGTCGTTTTCCCGGCGCCATTGGGACCCAGAAGCCCAAAGACCTCGCCGCGTTTTACTTGAAAGCTTACGTGGTCGACGGCGGTAAAATCTCCGAATTGGCGGACCAGATCGTGCACCTCGACGGCGACTTCGTCCTTCGCGGCCTGCTCGGTATGCTCGACCGCCATCGTGCTTCCCGAAGGACGCCTCGGAACCGCGTGATGCAGGAGCATCATGAACCCGTCCTCGAATCGAGGTGGGGTGGGAACCAGAGTGGCGCCCGAGGGGAGTAGATTGTCGACGTTCGAGGCTTGGGCTTCGCCAGCCAACACGACACGAACCTGGCCGCCTTCGGGAACGGCGTCGACCACGCTCGGCTGACTTAGAAGCCGGGCCTGTACGCCGCGTGCGGTTTGACCCGGGCGTGGCGTGATAAGAAACGTGCGTTGTTCGGCCAGGCTGCTGACGGTCGAGGGAGGGCCTTGCGCAAGCACTTGGCCCTCGTGCAAAACGATGACCTCATTGCACCGTTGGGCTTCATCGAGATAGGCCGTGCTCACCAAAACCGTAAGGCTTTGCTCCTCGGTGAGTTGTTGGATGATTTCCCATAGCTCACGTCGCGAAAGCGGATCGACGCCGACGGTGGGCTCGTCCAGAACCAGCAGCTCCGGCGCTCGGACAAGTGTGCAGGCCAGGCCCAGTTTTTGCTTCATGCCGCCGGAAAGTTTGCCCGCCAAGCGGTCGGTGAACGGTCCCAAGGCGGTCATTTCCAGCAGTCGGGAATAACGCTGCTCACGTTCCGCGCGCGTTACTCCGTTCAGATCCGCGTAGAGGTTGATGTTTTCGATGACGCTCAGGTCTTCATAGAGACCGAACCTCTGCGGCATATAGCCGATGCGGTCTTGCACCTGCTGAGGATCGTTTGCCACGTTGATTCCCAATACCGAGATCGCGCCGCTATTGGCGGTGATCAAGCCCGTGATCAAGCGGAGGAGCGTCGTCTTGCCGGCACCGTCTGGGCCAACGAGCGCGGTGACCGAACCTCGAAGAACTTGCAGCGATACGTTGTTGAGCGCGCATACCGCTTCGCCCGTTTCTCGGCGGAACGATTTGGTCACTTCGGTCACTACGAGCACCGGTTCAGCGTGAGCTCGCTGCATGGCGGAGAGCTCCTGCGGTTCACGGTGTCGGAGACGCATCGTCAGACGCGTCATCGTCCGGGGGCATCTTGTTCGAGGTCGGTGTGTCCGGCGTCGAAGCCAATGGAGCATGTACGGTCGCCGGCATTCCGAGTCGTAAATCGTCCCGCGGGTCTTTGACAAAGGCCCTTACTTCGTAGACCAGGCTGGTGCGGAGTTCTTCCGTCTGCACGGGCTTGGGCGTGAACTCGGCTACCGGAGAGATGAATCCAATCCACCCCTCGAAATGCCGTTGCGGAAAGCTGTCCACGGTGATGGTCACTTGCATTCCTGGGCGAACCTTGCCCAGGTCGGGTTCCGACACATAAGCGCGTACCCACTTAGGATCGAGAATGGCGAGTTGCACCACGGCTCGTTGCGGCGAGGCCATATCTCCCGGTTCCATGATTCGGGAACGAACCGTTCCGTCGACTGGCGAGACGAGCAGGGAGTCTTGGAGTTCCTGACGTAGCAGGGCGAGTTCTGCTTCGCCGGCCCGCAGCCGTGCTTCCGCCTCGGCGACCTCCTCCTTCCGGGGACCGGCGATTGCGAGCGCCAAGGTAGCCTCGTTCACTTCCACGCGCGCCGCCGCGATTTCTAGCGCGGCCTGGGCGTTGTCCACGTCCTGGCTACTGACCGCCCCGCCTTTCGATTCTTCATAAAGCTGCTTGAAGCGACGATACTGTCGCTGGGCGTTTGCGGCGTCGGCTTCCGCCGACCGAAGGCTGGCCTTGGCCTGCTCGATTTCTTCAGGACGACTGCCGCTGCGCAAACGCTGGACAACCTGCTTTTGTGCGGCGACCTCTGCCTCTGCACGGGCGACCTGCGGTTCGAGGCGGTTGGTGTCAAGGCGCGCGATGCACTCGCCCTGCCGCACGCGGTCGCCTTCTTGGACAGCAATCTCGGTAATGCGTTGGCTGTTATTGAAAGCCAGATCGACTTGCCGCAAATCAACGTTGCCGTAGAGCAAGAGTTCGTGGCCGTTTGACTCTTGCCCCCACCACCAAAGTAGTGCGATCGTGCTAGCAGTGGCCGCCAGCAGGCCCAAGCTAATCAGTAGTCTCCTCATGCGACTCCCTTCGCGCGCCCCGCTCGACAGCCTGCGGCGTTATCGACCAGACGGGCGGTGGCGGGCTCGACTTGTCCGAACGTTCCACAGCGTTCCCACGATCCGTACAACTTAACGCGCGCCACGCGCAATTCGCATTCCGTGGAGCGGATGTTGCCGCTCGTCTTAATGCCGCCTTTGACGGTTTGCCGAATGGTAGGAATGCGGCCGATCGTGCCGAGCCCGTCAGTTTTCATCCCATCTTCGCTCTACGCCAGCATGCTCCGTCCCCGTGCGGAGTGGCTGGGCCACTTCTCCCCACTCACGGGCTCGTGCTCCGTCAACGTTGATTTTCGGATTCCGTCGTTATGGCAGCACACGCTCACTGGCTTGCGCCAAAACCGCTTGTTTGTTGACGGTGTTGCGTGCCCCCCGAATGAATCGGATGGACGCTGCACGAGCAGCAAGCCAAGCGGTTTATACGTCTCGCTGATTTTTGGACCGTCGGTGCGTTCATGGACGAACGATCGCGCGCTAGCGTTGGCTCGCGCCCTATGTTTAGCAGCCCGTTGCAATATTCGACGGGCTGCGCGAGCGCATGGATGCGATCCCAAAATGACGCCGCAAGGCGTTGTTTTGCGAGTCGCGCGGTGCCTGGCGAAGTTGAAATAGGCCGTGATGGTTTCCAGCAGCAGGCTGTTGAGCCGCTCGCGTGGCGCGGTCGTGTGTTCGCGGTCATTGTTTTGGCTTTGGCACTGGCCACCAGCGGTTGCTCGACGAGCCCTCGCGAATGGGTCGCCAATCGATTCAAGGTAGGGCCCAACTACCAGCGCCCTCCTGCTCCGGTTGCTTCCAGCTATCTGGATCAGGGAAGCCAGGAAATCACCTGCGATCCGGCCCAGGACTGCATGTGGTGGACCGTGTTTGACGACGCTACGCTGAATGGCTTGATCGAGACGGCATACCTTCAGAACCTCGATCTACGCGTTGCAGGCACGCGAATTCTCGAAGCTCGAGCGCAGCGCAATATTTCTGTCGGCAATTTGTTTCCACAGTCGCAATCGGCGATGGGCGCCTATGCCCACGGTCAGATTACCGAGAATCTGGCGGTGCCGGTGCCGAGCAACTTCAACGTGTGGGCCACGGGGTTCAACGCGTCTTGGGAGTTCGACTTCTGGGGGCGTTACCGCCGCACGGTCGAGTCGTCGAATGCCGACTGGCAAGCGTCGGTCGAACAGTATGGCGATACGCTGGTGATGTTGCTCTCCGAAGTAGCAACCACCTATATCCAGTTGCGCACGTACGAAGAACGGCTGGATTTTGCGAAGCACAACGTAGCGATCCAGTCCGGTTCGCTCCGGATCGCAGAAACGCGGTTCAGCGAGGGCGTGGCCACGGAACTTGACGTGCGCCAAGCAAGGACAAATCTGGCTCAAACAGAATCCGCGATTCCTCCGCTCGAGGCAGGCTGGCGCCAGGCGAGCAACCGACTGTGCGTGCTGATGGGAATGCCCGTCAACGAACTTGCCGATCAGTTTCCGCCGGCGCCGATTCCGCATGCTCCACCGAAGCTTGCCGTGGGCGTGCCGGCGGACTTGCTGCGGCGAAGGCCGGACGTTCGACGCGCCGAACGCGAGGTCGCTTCGCAAAGCGCGAAAATAGGCGTTGCCGAGGCGGATCTTTATCCGCGATTCGCGCTCAACGGATTCATGGGGTATGCGGCCGATGACCTGGAGCGGCTCTTCAACTCGAAGAGTTTTACGGGCTTCGTGATTCCGCAGTTCCAGTGGAACGTGCTCAACTATGGTCGGATCGCCAATAATATTGCGATTCAGGACGTTCGCCTGGAGGGCGTGGCCCTGCAGTATCAGCAGACGGTGTTGCGCGCCGGGCAGGAAGTCGAAGACGCACTGGTGGGCTTTATCAAGAGTCAGCAGCAAGCCGCGAAGCTTGAACAGTCTGTCCGCGACGCGGAGCGTTCGGTCGAATTGGTCCTGATCCAGTTCAAGGGCGGCGTCGTCGACTTCAATCGTGTTTATAACACGCAATCGGCACTGGTCACGCAACAGGACCAACTTGCGGTGGCGCGAGGAGAAATTGCCCTCAACCTGATTCGCGCGTACAAGGCACTCGGAGGTGGTTGGCGCCACTTTTTCGCAGGCCGGGGACTACCGCCAGTGACGGCGACGCTCCCCGGCCAGGCGCTTCCTGCCCCAGCGGCTCTTATTGAAGAACTTCCGGCCGTAGCTCCCGACATGCTGGCCCCAGCGCGTGAAGCCCCGCGTAATCCCGGCCCGACACACACCGAGGATATACCGCCTCGGCGCGAAGAATGATACCGCTGGGGCGTGAACCCAGGACCTACGGATTTAAACGTCGCTCTACAACCAAGGTCGTTCGATGACCTTAAAATCCTTAACCGAGGGGCTTTTCAGGGACCGGTCGGCCTCGCCGTAAAATGGTGCACACGACTGCGCCAGCGCCTAATATTGCCAGCACGTAAGTCGACGGCTCGGGAACCGCGGTGATTGAGAGGGAGTAGACACCGTCGTTGAAATCTCCGCGGTAGTCAAAGCCCTGCGGCGCATTGGTCCATAGGAAATGAGCGGCGTTCAGATCGAAGTCGCCCGTCACGTGAAACAGGTCGAAGCGGTCTCCCGCCGCGGGAACAAACCCATCGATCAACGTCATGTTAATCGTGCCCGCCAGCGATAAATTGCCAGAAACAATGAGCTGGTCATATAAGCCCGCCATCTCACCGCCGATCTCGAGCTCGAGAACGCCTGCGGGCCCCTGCAAGTAGTTGCCCGTGATGTGCAATGCACCGGGCGAGAAGCCAGGCGAGACAAGTCCGCCATCGTTGATCACGTCGCCGATGATCGTGCCCGCGCCGGAGAGAATCCCCCCAGAGCTCATGACCAAGGCACCGGCAATGGGTACTGCATCCCCCACGGTCACCATGCCGTGGGAGGCAAGGTCTAGCTCGGAGAAGGCTCCCAGGGTCAAACGCGTTGCGGCTGAAACGCGACCTCCTTGGGCCACCGTCAAATGGGCGGTTCCCTGCGAGCCTAGATGAATGTCGCTATCGCTGGCCAGGATAGAGCCGGCCCCGCGGACCAATACGTCGGCGGTGGCGGTTTCTCGCAGAGCAAGCTCCAGCGAATGAATGGTAAGGCTCCCGTTGTTTTCGATGGTGAGCGAACCGTTGCCGAATTGACCAATAACTCCCTTGTCAGCAATATTCAACAACGAGTCTGTTCCACGAATGCTGATGCGCCCAGCGGCCAGGGCAAACCCACCTACTTGCAGATTCTGTGCGGAGACCGTCGCTCCGCTCTCTACGACCAATTCGCCCTCAGCGGTGGGCATGTTTGCTATCGCCAGCAGGGTATCCGTCCGGACGTGGGCCCGATTGCGCACGGTCAAATCACCGTTTCCACCGTGGGCGATGGTGATTTCCCCCAGCGTAGTCAGGCGGCTACCGGGCCCATCGACGAGCCCCCAGCCAACGCTCCCCTCTGCCCCACCAAAAGTTGCCCACGTATTGGTCGTCACGCTTCCACCGTCTTCAACAGTGAGACTTCCGTTTCCCCAAGTGCCAATGCTGATTTCTTCTCCGACAGTCAGTGTTGCCCCCAATCCAGACACACGAACGGCTCCCTGGGACGCAGGCACAACGCCGATATCCAATCGCCGGTTAGCCACGGCGACACCTCGGTCACGAACCGTTAGTTCGCCAACGGAGTTATCAAGAATTCCGACACGAATGGACTCATTCGTTTCCAGCGTAGCGGTAAACGACGGAGTCAGCCCACCGCCGATCGTTCCAGAAACATCCACTTTGCCGTTTCCCCACCATCCGATACCGATATCGCCGCCGGCAAAGACGCGTGCGTTGGACCGGACGTCGAGTTGGCCTGTTCCAGTGCTTTGAACGCCGACAACCAGATCACCTTCAACGTCCATCGCCGCCGCTTGTTGCACACGGAGAATTCCGTCTCCATTTTCGCCAACATACATTCGCTGGGCCTGGAGGCGAGAACCATTATTGGCAATTTCTACGGCCCCCTCAGCGTTCACCCAGGTGCCGATCGAGCTGTTTCCCGCGGTGACCAGCCCCTGATTGGTCACCGTCAGCGCCCCTTTTCCATCCTGTCCCACCCGCAGGTCCCCCGCCGTGGCGAATTGCGAACCGTTGGTGACCGTAAGTTCACCAGAAGCATATTGCGAATGGACACCCAAGCCTGTATTTCCATTCACGGAGACCGAGCCATTCGCCGCGACAGCGACCAAGCCTGTTCCGCTTCCGCCGGAGCCGATCAACAATTCGGGCCCCACGTCCCAGCGCGAACCCTGGCCAGAAATCAACACGGTGCCGCGACCGCTAACGCCGAGCGAAGTGTGGCTCGATTCCGCCGTCGCGCCGCTCAGTATTTCCAACCGTCCGACACCGCTGGGATACTTGCCCAGCGTTAGCTGGCCGCCACTGACGAATCGGGTATTGGGGCCAGCGACAACGAGTGTCCCCTCAGCAAATTCGGCAATAATGGATTCCAATCCGGGGCCCCCGAGGCTTTCCAGCGTCGCGCCGTCACGAACCTCGACCCGGCCGTTCCAGCCTGTGCCGGAACCGATCGTGAATCCGGGCATCGACGCCGTTCCGGGCCCTCGCAATGTAAGTAGGGAGGAATGCGGCACACCTCCTCCGCCGTCCTGCATCGGCGCACCGACCATGAGCCAGTTGGTCAGGATGAGATTCCCGTAAGCGGATTCGGCTGGCGGAGACATGTGGCCGTAATTGACGTCGAAATCGAAAGTCCAGTCGCCACTCTGGATCTCCATTCCCCCTAAGGTCGCGGTTCCCCCGGGCGTGAAGTATTCGCCATGAGGAAAGACATCGGTCACCTTATCACCAAGATATAGGTAGCGCGGAAGCGTGGGCGGATTTGCCCCCAAGGCATAACCCGTTCCGAAGAGTGCCCGATCACCAGGGCCGGCTGGAACTAACCCTTCCCAATTCGAACCATCGTGGAACGAGCCGGAATGTACCGGATAGGCTACCGGCGAATAGTGGCCGGTCCAGCGGATATCTTCGGCCAAGCCAGGAGACGAGCCTCCCGCCACCGCGCAAACGAATACGAGAGACAACACGCAAGCTCGCCGGCCTACTCGGCCACGGCATATTGCCTGGCGAGGGCTGGCTAGTGGCGAATCATGGCGAACGGCGGGGATAGGAGAGAGCGTTGAAAGAACGGCGTTCAGCGGGAGCCGCCGGAAAATATCGCGGGTCATGGGGGTGGAGCCTCAAAGGATGCGGGAACAAGGAACAGAACCGGTTGCATGCAGCCAGCTTGAGTGTCTTGTTCACGAGCGATCCTTTTGACCTCTGAAAGAAACCATGACGACGCGATTCAATTCGAGCCCAAGCGGCGCCGTCGCTGGGCAGCGAACGCCACGCCAGCCGCTCCTAAAGCGCCGAGCAAGAAGGTGGATGGTTCCGGGACCGGTGTGAGAAGCAGTGAGCGAACGCCGTGGTCATCATGCCGGCCCCAGGCAACAATCTGCCCCTGGTTGTTGATGCCCAGGGCAGCCGTCAGAAACCAGCCGTTGCTTGCGTCGTCGAGCAGGGTATTGAGGTTCAGCATGCCGGCCCATTCCAAGTTGGGCAGCGGCCCTATTGGAAGCGTGGCTGGATCGAGCGACGGGTTCGAATCGAGTCGAGGATCCCATATAAATGCTTGCCCATTGGTGGTGCCTACAACCTGTCCCTGGTCGTTGATGTCGTGAAGCTCCAGCCCGCGACCATCGTAGGAGTCGCCAATGTTGTGCTCATAAGGATACGTGCCACCCATGCGCTGCACGGTACCATCTGGATTCCAGAGCATCCCCTTTTCCTCAAACCTGGTCACGGCGACGACTTGTCCAGCGTTATTCATCGGGCCAGGTCGAAGTTGTTGATAGAGTGGGATCGTGGGCAGTGTCGCGACACCTTCGCCGGGCGTCCATAGTCGCACCTGGCTGCCGGTCACCATCCAACCCACGACACTCCCGGAGTCATTGATAGCGCGGCCTAATGTCATGCCAGCGATCGGGGTCAAACCGTCCTCCACCGACCAGACATAGGACGCGTATTGCCCGGTGTCGGTGTTGCTATTCAGAAGCACCTGCCCCTGGTTATTGATGTCGATGGCATAGGCATTCGCATCCGACGGCAACAGGTCGAGCATCTGCATGCCTTGGTCAGGACTCCACAAAAAGGGTCGAGAACCTTGGGGTGTGTCGCCGTTGCCGACGATCTGGCCGTGATTGTTGAACGCACGCACCTCAGCCCCCGTGCCATCGGGAAGCAATCCAATATCTTGCCACCCTGTGGCAGTCGACCAGTAATAGGCTCGCACTGAGTCCCCGACGTGCCGAGTGGCGGCTAGATGTCCATGGTCGTTAATTGTCAGGAAGCCAGCGTCAAAGCCCAGATCGGTTACTCGATAGAGGAAAGGCGCAGCGGTTGCCGGCGGCGCCGTGGTGATCAGGCCAACCAGCAGCAGCGCGGCAGATCGAACGATAAAGCAATTCATGGTGCGAAATCTCCAACGTAACAAATCAAATAGGACCACTCAGCCCGTCTCAGCCCGGTCGTATACCTCTTCGATGCGGGCATGGTGCGTGGCGAGCCGGCCCGTAGCGCCAGGCACTCCGTCCACTCCAGCCACCGAGCAGCATCCGCGAGAGGGCGAGGTTCACTTCCTCCGCTTTCTTTGACGCAGTGCCAATCCAGCCATTGCGATTCCCCCCACGGAAGTCAGCACCAGCGAACTGGGTTCGGGGACGGTTGCCACGCGGAATCCGCGGGTGATACTCAGCCCACCGTTAACGGCGAAGATCGATGCACTGAGGAACTCTGAACCCTCGAACCACGATCCACCTGCGAGAGCCCGCGATGTGGTGCTAGTCCGTGTATCGGTCCATTCCCATACACTGCCTCCTTGGTCAAATGTGCCGTAGGGGCTCGGTGAATCGATGTAAGCCCCGACATCGGTATAGCCGATGCCGATGTTTCCGAAATTCGCCGAGTTTGCGCCGCCTGGAGGCGCCTCTGCAATGGGCGCGATGTTGCTGCCGGTTGGATAATCCCAGTAGCCACCGGCGTCGTTGCTCAGGGTAGGATCGTAAAAGGCTGCCTTGTACCATTCGTCTCTATTAGGTAACCACCACGTCGCCCCGGCATTGCGAGTGATGCTGTTGGGAAATAAGGGGATGCCGTTGTCGCGGATAGGCCCGAGTGTGTAGGCCCCGGTTTCTGTATCCCCGTTTCCTTGACCGTTGTGAAGCCAATTGACAAAGCGGATCGCATCGTACCAAGACGCATGGTCGACGGGCTTGTTAGCCCACGTAACGTCCACACCATATGTGTAAGGATCATCCTCTGTTCCATTGCCGATGCGGATGATCGCGCTTGGCGAATAAAGCCCCAAGGGGTCGCCAATGGCAGCTTTAGCGTTAAGGAAGGCCGCATACTGGGCGTTTGTCACCTCATACTTGCCGATGCGGTATTCGTAGTCCACCGCGCCCACCGGGCCCCTGCCCCTGTTATCGGGTGTATTCCCGGCGTTGCCGATTGGCACCGTTTCGATGCTGATATTCGGTGTGGCATGGGCGGCGGTCGGGACGCTGGTCCCACAGACAATCACCATTGCCAACGATAACACTCGGAAAACGAGAGCCGGCCGGCTTGCTCGGCCACGGCATATTGCCTGGCGAGGGCTGGCTAGTGGCGAATCATGGCGAACGGCGGGGATAGGAGAGAGCGTTGAAAGAACGGCGTTCAGCGGGAGCCGCCGGAAAATATCGCGGGTCATGGGGGTGGAGCCTCAAAGGATGCGGGAACAAGGAACAGAACCGGTTGCATGCAGCCAGCTTGAGTGTCTTGTTCACGAGCGATCCTTTTGACCTCTGAAAGAAACCATGACGACGCGATTCAATTCGAGCCCAAGCGGCGCCGTCGCTGGTGCAATCCGGTGCATTCTCGGCGCTGCCGACGGGCACCGTGTCGATGCTGATCGGCTTGGCGTGCGTCTCGGCAGTTACAAGTACCGGCCAAAAACCTCGCGAAACACACGGCACGACGATTCATGAGGTGGAGATTCCGGAGCAAGTGCATCAATAGTTTGCGGCCCGTGGCGTATGCCTCTCCCATCCGTAGCCCATTTCTTGGGCGGAGCCCAAGGGCCGTTTGCGAGCGGCGGGAGTTAGGAGATCTGGTCAAGATTGCGCAGTTTCCTCTAATAGACTGAGGGCCACTGCTGGGCTGAACCGAACGCGGCGTCTATGAAAAAAATTTGCCGTGGTCCGGTTCAGGCGTGTGATGGTCGTCGCTAAACTATTTTGGCTGCGGAGCTTATGTCGGAGCTCGTGGCGTGACCGCTTGGCGGCTGAAATTCGGCCTGTCGCCCCTAACGATTCGCGGCGTCGAGATATACCTATGAACGACTCGCCAGGTCCGACGCGTCGCCGGCCATCGGCCGAATCCGTGCACCGATTGCTCGAACAAGTTCGTGCCGACGAGGGGCACGGTGTTGCGACCCTGCTCGAAATGTACCGGCATTACCTGCTTTCCATTGCGCGCGTCGAAGTCAAGCAACAGTTGCGCCCCAAGTTAAGTCCGGTCGATCTCGTCCAGGAAACCATCGCAGTAGCCTTGCGTAAATTTGTCGCCGCCGAGGTGCAATCGGAGGAGGAGTTGCGCCGGTGGCTGCGGCGGCTCTTGCGCAACAAACTGAAGAATCACCAGCGCAAGTTTGGGCCAGGCACCAAACGCGACTTGGCCCGCGAGGTGCCGCTGGAGAGCGCCGAGTCGGCGATCTGGCTGCGGCAGCTTACCGCACGCGATGGCCTGTCACCGCGGGGACAGATCGAGCACAAGCAAATGCTCGAGCAGGTAGAACGGGCGATTTTTCGGTTGCCAATCGAATATCGCACGATCATCTTATGGCGTAACCGCGATCAGCGCACGTTTGTCGAGATCGGCCAGGAGCTCCACCGCTCGCCCGATGCGGTGCGGATGCTTTGGAAACGTGCGCTGCGTGCGTTGGGCAAAGTGCTCGAAGATGGCGACGGCTCGTCTGCAAACCGCGTTTCAGAGGAGTGTGACGGTGCACCGTAATATGCCAGATTCGAATTCCGCGGATCGCGGTGACGAGGAATCGCGGCGGTTAACGCATGCCGAGTTGTTGCGACTGTTGGTCGAGGCCATCGACCAGCAAGATGGCGTCGACGAGCCAGCGGCATCGGCCCCGCATTTCACGGCATCGGCCAACGCCGCGTCGCCTGGCGACGTGGCCACGCTGCTGGCGGCATTATGGCCCGACGAAAATTTGCAATCGCAATCGGCCGCATCGTTGCCGGAACTTCCCAAAAGGATCGACCGCTTTGATATCGTGCGCGTGCTGGGCTACGGAGGTTTCGGAGTGGTGCTATTGGCCCGCGATGCCGTGCTGGGTCGCGAAGTGGCCTTGAAAGTGCCCCGGCCCGAGTTGTTGTTGGCACGGCGGCATCGGCAGCGCTTCTTGCGCGAGGCGCAGGCAGCGGCCGTTTTGCAGCATCCCAACGTGGTGCCTATCTACACGGTGGGCGAGCTGGGGCCGGTGTGGTACATCACGCGTGGTTACGTGGCCGGGCCGACACTCGACGAGTGGCTGACCGGGCAAGGCGGGCGAGTCGCCGCGCGGTTGGCGGCGCAACTCATACGGCAGGTAACCGATGCCGTACAGCATGCGCATCGTCACGGAGTGCTGCATCGCGATCTCAAGCCCTCGAATATATTGCTGGAGCAGTCGCCCACGGCGTCCGGTGGCTGGGTGGCCAAGTTGGCTGATTTTGGTCTGGCGAAGTGGTTGGACGACACCGAGCAACTTTCAAAACAGGGAGAGCTATTGGGCACTCCCAGCTACATGGCCCCCGAGCAGGCTCGTTGCCGCCCCGCCGACGTGGGTGTGCACACCGACATCTATAGTCTGGGAGCGATCTTGTTCGAGCTGCTGTGTGGCGAAGCGCCCTTCGTCGGTTCCAGCGACGTGCATACGCTGTGCCTCATTGAAGAAGGTCAGCTCTCGCCCGAGCGGTTGCGTCTGGCAGACGTGCCTCGCGACCTGGAGTCGATCTGCATGAAGTGCCTGGTTGCCGAGCCGGCTAATCGGTATCTTAACGCCGATCAGTTGCTGGCCGATCTGAACGCGTTTCTAGCCGGCCGTCCCGTGGCCGCCCGACCGTTGTCCAGGCCCGCGCGAATCTGGGCGTGGTGTCGGCGCCGTCCGGTCGTGGCCGCGTTAGCGGCTTCGTTAGCTGGCGTCATGGTTGTCAGCGCCGTGCTAGTCACGTGGCAGTGGCGGCAGGCGGTCAACTACGCAGCGCAGGTCGAACGCAGCTTGATCGAGTCGGAGCAGACGCAAGCGCATTGGGCCTGGGTGCAGGATGAAGCGCTGCGTACGCCGCAGTCGAACGACCCCGTGTTGATCGACATCCGCCAGCGTTTGCGACGCCACTATGCAGGCATGCTCGACTTGCATGCGGTCTCGCAGCCTTCACAAGCGTTTCAGGCCGCGACAGAGTCGCTACGGGCGCGAGTCGCCGAGTTGTCGGACGATCTGAAAGCCGCGCGGCAAGGCTACCTGCGGAGCATCGCGCTGTGGCGCGGGTTGCTGCGCGGCTCGCCGCAAAACGAGCAGTATCGCCGAGCACTGGCCGAAAACCTTTACTCACTACATGCGCTGGAACGCGCATGGGAGGATGATGAAAAGACGGGTGCCACAGAGGTCGATCACGAGCGGCAATTTACGTCGCTCATGAGAGAGGACGACGGGCGGGGGGAGGTATGCCTGGAATACATTCGGCTATTGCTGGAACGCGCCGAAGCCTTGTCGGAGACCGGTGCGCGGCGGGACGCACTTGCACGTTTTGATCTGGCATCGAGCCTCGCGAACCGGCTGGTGACCGCTCATCCGCAGAACCGCGACTACACCTATGTCAACTGTCAGGCCAAGCTATTGTGGGTCATCCAACGGAGACGCCTCGACCGCAATTTCAACGACTTGGCGCTTATTACGATCGCCGAACAGCAAGCCCGTGGGCTAGCGGAACAAGAACCGCTCGATGAGAACTACCGTCTGCTCCAAGCGCACTTCTGCCGGCTGATTGCCCAACTGGCCGCTGAAGGCCACGACCAGCATAAATCGCTGGTTTACTATGAAGGCGCGTATAAGGTTCTCCATGGTTTGCCGGCTGACCGTTGGCGGGAACATGCGGTGGAGAATGTTCTGGCTTCCACGGCCTGGAATCTGGCAAATCTTTACGAGCATTTTCAGCGGCCCCAACGACGGTTGGCGATGCTGCAAGAGGCAATCGAGTTGGCGGAGCAGGCTCGCGACAGTGAGTTTATCTCGCGTGAGAATCTTGGTGACCTGGGCTTCTGGTATCAAGCCCTGGCCGAAAGCCATCGCCGTCTATCACGAATTGAAGACGCAAAACGGGCCTACACCACAGCCTGCCGCACGCTACGTCTCACCTGCGGTCGCACCACCGAAGTCAAGAAAGGCCGTATCGCCTGGGCCGAATGTCATGCCGCCTTGGCCGATCTCGAAGCTGGGCAGGGACAGCCATTGGCTGCGGAAGCGCAGTTGACGGCCGCCATCGTCGTTCTCGAACAATTGTTGCAGGAACATCCGAACTATCGCCAGGCCGAAGAACGGCTGGCCACGTACCGTTTAGCTCTCGCTGAACTTGGCCCCCTTGCGGTAGATCTCACTAATTTCGACTAGCAGGGCTCCACGTTAAGTGTAGCGATATCCGCAGTGCTTGAAGTAGCGGCGGCACTCGGGCTCGCGGAACTCGTCGATCAGCCGGCCGCAGAGTTTCCAGAGCTTGTCGGTCGTCCGCTCGGCACCGTCGCGGAGGAGTTTCTTCAGCTTGGCGAATGCCAACTCGATCGGGTTTAGATCGGGCGAGTATGGCGGTAGGTAACGCAGCTCGGCGCCTGCTGCTTCAATCGCTTCGCGGACTCCTTGGACTTTGTGACTCGAGAGATTGTCCATCACGACGAGGTCGCCCGGTCGCAAGGTCGACACGAGGTGCTGTTCGACCCAAGCGAGGAACAAGCGATCCATGGATCGCGCCCTCAACGGTCAGCGGAGCCACGAAGCCGCTGGCTCGCAACGCACCAAGAAACGTTGTCGTTTCCCAACGCGCAGCCGGTGCTCGTTCGATCAACCGGGTGCCCAACGCCGAGCGACCGTAGGTCCGTGTCAGGTTGTTTTTTTCCCAGTTTCGTCGATAAAGACGACCTGGTTGGGATCGATCTGGGCTTGCGACGCGCACCACTGGACGCGACGCTCGGCGACATCTGGCCGCGCTGCTGCTCGGCGGCAATGAGCGTCTTTTTTTTCGCGTCTGTTCCAACGCCCGGCAGGCGGTGCAGATCGTCTGCAAGGAGACCTTCTCGCCCAGTTCTGTTCGTAGCGCGGACTGTAGCTCGCGCAAATAGATGTCTGGCTGCGCGTCGATCCGGGCCAGCAACCAATCCGCCCAGACGTGCCATTTGGGCATACGCTTGCGAGTTGTCTTCGCTGCCACTTGGCCCGTTTTGCGCCGCTGTTGCTTAATGCGTCGAACCCACGCCTTCGATACGCCAAACCGCAATACCACATCGTGCGTACGCTCGTCCGCGTCACACGCCGCGAGCACCTGCGCGCGGAATTCCTTCGAGTACGCTTCCATGCAGCCACCTCCATTGAATGAGATGACTCGGTTTAATCATATCGCCTAGAGGGACCGTGGAACCGCACTAGATACATAGGCGCATGAGCCAGCAGACTCCAAACGATACCCATGCAGCTTAACCATGTACTGCCGCGAAGCTGGCAGGCGCGAGCGCTAGTTTGCAAGCAGGATCGTAACCAGCAGCGTCGAGGGCTCCAGCCCTTCGAGGGCATGTTGGTCGCCGCCCTCCATGTAGAGCAGATCCTGCGGCGTGAGCGTTCTTCGCTGACCGCGCGTCTCAAAGACGACCTTGCCGGTCAGACACTGGATAATCACCTCGTGCTGAACGGAGTGCGGTGGAATTTTCTTTCCGGCCGGCAGCACCATCCGGAGCACTTCCAAGCGTGGCGTTTTCAGCAAGGTGGTCGTCCTGCCCTCGGCGCCTTCGGCATCATCCAGCAGATTAATGACCTCGCCGGCGCTAACGTGACGGATAGCCATCGGGGTTCCTCCTATCGTGGTAGGCGAAGTTATCGAGAGCGATTACTGTGGCGAATCCTCGGCGTTTGACTCTCGAAACGAATGGCCTGTTGCCAGGCCGGCGATAAATGCGACCAGGGCAACCGCTCCCAAGAAGAAAACCGTATCCCCGATAACGCGCATCCAACGCAGGTTTTGCATCAGCGGCGTTTGCATGAACTCCGAACTGCGTGCATACCAATAGCCTTGGTCCACCGATGCCCAGGTTTGCATGAGGCCAACGGGCAGCAAGCTCAAGAGGCACATCGCGGCCAACCCCAGGTTGAGTGACCAGAAGGAGAAACGAATGAGCCCCTCTTTCCAATCGCGGCCTGGGATGAGCGTGCGAAGGCAGATCAGGGTAAGGCCGATGCCGAGCATACCGTACACGCCAAACAGCGCCGCATGCCCGTGCAGCGGCGTGGTGTTCAGGCCCTGCATGAAGTAGAGCGCAATGGGCGGATTGATCATGAAGCCGAACAAACCCGCGCCGACCATGTTCCAGAACGCGACCGAAACGAAGAAATAGATCGGCCATTTGTAACGTTGCACCCAGACCGTGGCGTGCGAACGTCTGAGGTCCTCGGTCGCTTCGAAGCCCACCAGGACCAGAGGCACGACCTCGAGCGCACTGAAGACCGAGCCCCATGCCAGCACGGCCGTCGGCGTTCCTGAAAAGTACAGGTGATGGCACGTTCCGATGATGCCTCCGGACAAGAAGATCGTGGCCGAAAGCAGGGCCGCGGCCGCGGCGATCCCCGGGCGGATCAACTGGAGACGCATGAAGACAAACGCGATGACGGTTGTGGCAAAGACCTCGAAGAAACCTTCGACCCAGAGGTGCACAACCCACCACCGCCAATACTCGACGATCGAGAGATGAGTATGTTGGCCCCAGGTGAGGCCCGCTCCGTAGAAGCCGGCGATGGCCGCGGTGGAAACGGCGAGCAGTCCGACGAGCTGTTTTTGCTCTCCGGGACGGCGTAGCGCCGGCCAAAGCGCGCGCATCATCAGGACGAACCAGATGAGCAGCCCCGCCATCAACAGGAGTTGCCAGAAACGCCCCAGGTCGACGTACTCATAGCCCTGGTGTCCGAAGTAAAATGCCACGGTATCGGAAAGCTTGTTGTGAATACTGAGCCATTCGCCGGTGAGTGAGCCCACGACGACCACCAACAACGCCACGAATAGGATGTTTACTCCCAGTCGCTGGCCGCGCGGTTCGATCTCGCTGACTAGCGGCCCAATATAGAGTCCGGCGGCCAGCCATGCCGTGGCAATCCAGAACAAGCCCAACTGAACGTGCCAGGTTCGGGTGACGCTATAAGGCAGCCAATCCGAAAGCGGTACGCCGTAGAACCCGTCGCCTTCGACACCATAGTGAGCGGTGACCACGCCGAGTAGCATCTGTACCAGGATGAGCGCCGCGACAACCCAGAAATACTTTACGGTCGCTCGTTGAGACGGCGTCGCGTTCCAGGTGCCGAGAGGGTCTGCCAGGGGCGTTTCTCTGTGCGGTTCTTCTTCCCGTTGCGACGCATACCACCAGGCCATGGCCGAGATTCCCGCCAGCAACATGATGATGCTGACCCCGGTCCAGACCACGGTTTCGCCTGTGGGCCGGTTTTCGACCAACGGCTCGTAAGGCCAATTATGCGTATAGGTGATTTCTTCGCCGGGCCGATTGGTTGCCGCGGCCCAAGACGTCCAAAAGAAGAACGCGGAGAGCTGCTTGAGCCGTTCCGGGGCGGTCACCGCGCCGGGCGGAATCGCATAGTCGGCGTTTCCTTCGGAGAATACCCGGGCGAAGTGTTCGTGATTCGCCTCGAATGCCGCTGCCCGGAGCGGGTCGATCGTAATCGTGTTGGATTCGGGATCGTAGGTGTTTTCTCGCCAACTTTTCGCCAATCGGCCAACGAGCTGCGCCTGGTGTTCTTCGTCGAGCTTGTCAAAGTCGCCGCCAAATTCGTCGCGCGCCCAGTGGTCGAGCACAAACATGGCCTCGCGATGTAGCCAGTCCGCGGTCCAGTCGGGCGCGACATAGCTGCCGTGCCCCCAGACCGAGCCGACCTGCATGCCGCCCAGCGTCTGCCAGACGTTTTGACCGGCCTGGATATCACCAGAATCGATGACAATTTGTTGTCCGTCGGAGGTGACAACGCGGTCGGGCAGGGGAGGCGCTTGCTGGTAGATTCTGGTGCCTAACCATCCGAGTACCGCGAACGATGCGACAACCACCACGACAAAGAGAGCCCACAGCCGCCTCATTGCTAGACTTCCTCTTTCGAATTGAGCTTCAAATTAGTATCACGCACGGCATCGTTGCCGGCATATCACCGCGACTCTTCCCGTTTCCAATAGTCGGGCAGGTTGGATTTGGTGTCGCGTAGTATTTGCACGATCGCTTCCCTGTCTTCCGTCGACAAATGGGCATACTTGTCGCGGTCCTGGCCCTCGACCAGGACCTCCCACAATCTGCGCCAAACAAACTCCAGCATCTCGTCCGGAAGCGCGTCGAAGCCCTCGCTATAGACGAGGTAGCTACAGGGGTACCGGAACATGCGCCGTTCGAAGTCGAGATCGCGCAGCGATCGGCCCTGCTGATCTCGCGGCCCCAGTTGGCAAAATTCTTCCGCGTAGTTTGAAGTACCGGTCACGCGTTCGGTCAAGGCGGCTTCCTCGAAGAACAGCAACGCTTCCACCAGATCTTCGCCGGCACTGGCGATTCGGCTGGTGGTGCTTTGCAGGCGCGTCTCGCTCGGTTCTCCGAGGGAACGATTCAACTCGGCCTGATAATGGAGCGCTTGACGGGTGGCGAAGCTGGCCTTGGTGAGCCGATTTTGCACGAGGGTTTGGTGCTCTAGCACCATTAGCGCCACGATATCGCTGTGCGGCGTCGGATATTTATCAATCGTAAACCGGCCGCTCAAGTTCGTGACGTTTTGCCCGGCTCCGTTGTCGAGCTCCGCAGGCATCTCGCGCCCCGGAATGACCAGGTTGCCCAGGTGCTTTTGAGCGCCGTGCGTGCCCGTGACGTACCAACCTCCCCAGCGGCGATCGAAAGGGGTGCGGTGATCGACCATGTTGCTACCGCCGGAGAAGATCGGCTGGCCGCTACTTGTGACATAGAGAGATCGCACCAGATGTCCCGGCACATTTTCGGTGCGCGAAGAGCTGTGGCACAGCAAGCAACTATCGGTTAGACGAGCGAACGTAGGCGCCTTGTCCGGAGTTTGATTCAAGGTGTAAAAAACTGTGCCAAGCTGACGATCGTTCACCGAGATCTCCAGCACTTCTCCTTGTTGGCAGTATCCGACGTACGTTTGCTCGTTGAAATAGATGGCTCGCGGTGTGCGCGGCGAAATTCGATTGCGTTGCAGGCTTGTCTGCGAAAATACCAGTACCTGCGACGATTCGGGAATCTTCAACGCGCGCAAGAGCGGACGCAGGTATCCAAATTCCGATTCGTATTCAAAGCTGACTTGGCCCGCAGCTACGGAGTCCATCAGGTTGGAGACCGCGTTGTCGGGCGTCCCGGCGCTATATGAGATCGGCGGTTGCTCAAAGTCTTGCGCGCCGGCGATTGCGCTCAAGAGCCCACCGATGCTCGCGATTAGTAGGAACAGGACACGATGGATACGTTTCATTGGACTGCGGCGGCTAGGCGGGACGTCCGCCTGTGCGAAGCGGGCCGAACCTGATAGTGGCGGGTGATAAGATCGTTTTGAATCCAAAGTAGTTTACCAAACGCCCGTAGCGTACGTGTCTCTGCCTCGCGCTCGAGCCCCAAGCTTAGGATCGTTGCCGTCAGGGCGTCAGCGACAAATCCAAGCAGGGCATTCATCTGCACGAGCGGCACATCGAGTTGCTGCGAACCGGCGTGGGGCGTGTGAATTTCACCGACCCGGTCTAAATAGACAAACATCTTGGCGTCGAATGGCTTGGTGACCAGAGTGACGAGATACCGGGCCAGATGGCTTTTGCGAAATTGGATCATCTCGTGGTCTTGCGCGAGCGACTCGAGGTCGTCTGGCACTGCTCCTTCGTAGCCCGACTGACGTGGAACGAAATGCCGCTTGGTGGCGTTGTAGGCGAATAACTTATCGTAAACGGCGTCCACCAAGGCCGGCACGACAGGCGCCAGCGGGGCGGCGGCGGCATGAATCGCGGCGGCATCGTCCGCGGTAAACGTCATAAACTCAGCCAGGTAACCCACGCGGTAGTGCAGGTCGGTTTCCAGTCGCGACTCGTCGATGTATTTCATCAGGAGGGCTCGGTGCATGCAGGGTTTAGGGAGGCGGGCTGTAAATTGGACATTTGTATCCAATTAATGATTCCGGTATGGTATCCGGAGGCTATCTGGATGTCAATATCCAGGAATTAGCGGAGGGGACAACTCGAAAAGTTCACGCCGAGGGCAGCGCCGGGCCTGACAGGCCGGTCGTTTTTGCGCTGGCCCAATCTCAGATAGAGTTAGCTTCGGCGAATTGGGCGCAGCGTGACGCAAGCCGGGCCTTCTACGAAGCGCTGAACGCGCGGAGGCTCTTCCTGCCACGCTATCTATAAAACCTAGTAGCGCTAGAGCTTGTCACCAGGGCGCAACGCGCGCGAGTATTCGTCGAACTGCGGCTGAGCGGTAGGTTGAAGGTTCCGCAGCAGGTAGAAGTCCTCGCCGCGGATGAATTGGCAACCTACCAGGTGGTTTTCGCCCACGGCGAGCGACCAGCGCACTTTGAGCCGTAGCGGGGCTTCGCCCTGCGGCGTCGCGGCGATGACATGCACGATCCGGCTGCGCTCCGGCGGCATGCTCGTTAGCAGGCATAGCCCACCTTCCGACAGATCGCGTACCAGACCCACGAGTCTTTTTTCGCCCGGCGTCCATTCGACGCCCACGGGAATTCGCGTCTGATATCTGACGGCTGACCTTCGTTCCAGCAGGCCGCTCAGCAGCACTTCGTTGAACTGCGCCTCGCTCATGCGCGAGCGATATTCGCATTCGACCAGCCAGTCGCCAGCCAGGTTCGGTCGAGCCCAGCCGATTTCGGCCGAAAGCTCGAGCGTCCGAACCAGTTTCGAGCTGTTGAGTCGCAGGCGGCACTGGCTCGGCAATTGCGGCGGACCGGCCATCAGCAGTTTCGCGCTAGCCGGAGAGATTTCTCGGAGTTCGACCGCATACGGCGTCAATGCCCCGCCGGCCGCCTCTGGAATCAATTGTGCGTCGACCATTTCCGGATGCACGAGCGGGTAGGATCGATCGCACGTCGTTTGCAACATCGTCATCGCTTCCGAAGCTCCTGCTGGCCGTAGACAGTCAACCGACAAATCTAGGTCGCCAGCGAGCATCGAGCGCAAAAAATGATTGGAACCATGTCCGCTTGGAGAACGCTCGCCGCGGGCAATGAAAAATTTCGCTGCTTTCGGGAGGTCGCGATGAGCGGTTCCTATCGTCGTCATAATCGTTGCAATTGCACAATTGCCCGTGGCTTGCGTAAAGCAAGACCGCACATTCAACCGAGACGGCACAGCTTTTCACGATTTGAAAAATGAATCGTCAAATGGCATCTCAGAGTCGTTCATTCTCGTGGACAGGGTTCGGGCAATTGCTCCATAATCAACGAGTTCCGCGCGAGAACGCTATCGGGAGAATAGTGTTTGCGCGGGGCTTCACATCAAAACGATTCAGGGTACGCCATGGCGAACGTGGTCGATCCGAATTCCTGGCGCATGGTTCCAACATCAGATTCTCATCCATCAAGGATTGCGCGGTCAGAGGCGGTTGATGGGCCGCTTGCCCCGGGAGCCGCGAATTCAACTTTGAAGTTGCTTGCCGGAGCGTTGCAACGCACGTTCAATGCGCCGCAAGATCGTGTCGTTTGGCGCTTGCGCGGTCCGGGGGACGCGCAACAGTTTCGCATTGACCCGAGTCACGATTCCACGAGCGAACGCCGGGCCGATCCTGCTGCGGAAGGAGCGACGCCAGACGGCAGCACTTCCTGGTTGGTGCTCGTTCAAACGCCCCGAGATGTCGCCAACGAAAATGGTTCGCCAGAGGTGCGTGAGGCGCTCGAACAGGATGGCCGCCTACTGTTGGTGATTTGCGATGATGACGAGGCAAGTACGCCGAGCTTCAATCAGCGCACGTTGGCTGAGCATGTCGCGGATCGGCTTCATTTCCGTTGCTGGGAACCGCTCACGCACGAAAGCGAAGACGAACTGGCGGGCGTGCTGGCCAGGGTAAAAGGCAGCGATCGTTCCAGCGTTCTGTATTTCGACGCGAGCGACAAGATTCGGCCGCCGCGTTTTATTCCGGAGCGTGACGGATCGCGGCGGTTGGACGAGGGAGGGCGTTCCTATCGCGAGCTCGCCGCCACTAAGTTGCGAGCGTTGCAGGCGGCGGACGAACGAGTCGTCTTTTTTTGCACGGACGCCACGCCGCATCCAGAGGTTGCGAGGTACCGGGGGGAGACCGCGGCCGCATTGATCGAGCACTGTCAATCGCTGGTAACGGACGGTCGCCGTCCGTTCTTGTTTCTTTCGCTGGAAGAAGCACGCAGCAATCTGCCGTTGCTGCACGAGTCGCTCGCCGTGCCCGGATCGACGATGACCATCGTGATCGAATCGCGAGGGGGGGATAAAGTTCCGGCGCGGTCGTCTCAGTTGGCGGCATTCCGCGCTCCGCACGTAAATCTACTCGCTCCCAAGGACGGCCTTGAGCTAGGCCAGATGTTCGACTGGTGCGTGAGCCAGGCTGAACCGACAATCGTCTGGTTGTCGGAGACCTTTGAGCCGCCCGTTTTCTGGCCGCTTGGAGAGCCGATTGCCCGCGCCCGGGCGGAGCGCTTGGGCACAGGCGCCGATGTCGCGATTGTCGCGTGGGGAGCAATGAACGCCGCCGCGGCGGTTGCTGCGGAGCAGCTGGCGAATCTCGGGATTCACGCCACGGTAGTCAATGCCCGATTTGCACAGCCCTTTGACGTGACCGGTTGTGCGAGGATTTGTGCCGAGTCGTCGTATACGGTTCTCGTGGACGATTCCGACGCTGGCGGTTTTGCCGCGCTCGCCGGCGAGCAGCTCGTTCGGCAGGGAATGGCGCCTCTGATGACGATTGTGTCACCTGACGCAATCGTCGCGAGTGGGCAGCGTCAAGAGCCGTACATGCTGGCGGAAGCGATCGTCGATCGATGCCGCTGGCTGAACGAAAGGATTGCCGACGCGCCGTCTGAACGGATTGCAGCGGCCAGCGTGACTGTGACGGCGCGGCCGGCGGCGGCATGTGCCGCGCCACCGTCAATTTTGGAACGCGCGTCGGTGATCCAGGCCGAGGTGTTGGCGACGCCTCTGTCAGCGGACGCACGACGATGGGCACGCGCGTACGAGGAGGTAGGGCCTCGTGACCTATATTTATGGCAGTGGTGTGCGCATGGGGTCGAGATCACGATGCTGCCGAGTGTCAGCGAGCAGTTTCGCGCGCATGTGTCCGACACGAAGGTGCTGTCAATTATTCTTTGTGTGCTGCTCGATGATGTGGCGGATGAGCACGGTGATGGACAACTGCTCGAAACACTTCTGGGTTTAACCTTTTCCGATGGAGGCGAGAGCCTGCGATCTCTCCAGGGCACGCAGGCCCGTCATGCCGAAATAACAAGGAGTTTGTGGGCCGAGTATTGGCAGCGTGTTTCCCGTTATCCGCGATTTGCCGAGTTTGAGCCGGTGCTGCGTTACGACTTACAGCAGTTCCAGAATACGATGCGCTATTCGTATCTGGTTAACGAGCACCCCTTCCTTTTGAACGTCGCGGAGCATGACCTCTACACGTCCCACAACATGATGATCATCAGCTTCGCCACGCTCGATTTGATGTGCAGCCCTGGCTTTCCGCGAGGCGAGGTAGGGGCCATCCGCGAGTTGGCCTGGCATGCCCAGTGCATGGGGCGATATGGCAATTTGTTGAGCACGTGGCGCCGCGAGTTGGCGAATTGCGACTTTACCAGCGGCGTTTTTGCCCGGGCAATGGCGCAAGGCCATCTGACCTACGAGGAACTCGTGGGCCAGGAGCCCGAGCGGATCGCGACGGCGATTCAAGATCACGGCCACGAGGCCTACTTTTATGACCGTTGGTTAGAGCATCGCCGGCAAAGTCATGACTGTTCTCGGCGGGTAAAATCGTTGGACCTGCGGGGAGTGCTGAACGGACACGATCGTTTTTTTGCCATGCATCTTGGTAGCGAAGGGTTGATTTAGTCGGTCGTAGTCACCGGTTGAAATTATCGGACGAATGCCAACGAGAAGTCGAATTGGCCGCCATGCGGGATTCCATCAATAAACGCCTGCTGAATCAACTCGCGGGGCACTACATCTTGCTGATGTTGTGCGTTACGCGCGTGGGGGCGTTTGTTTTCGGCGGACTCTGCGTGTATTACGTCAATTTGACGTTTCATCTCTCGTTGTACACGCAAAAGCATTTCGAGATCGCGACGATCATCGTGATCATCGTCGGCTCGGCGACCACAGTCTCTATGGGAATGTGGCAGACACGCCACTTGCGCCGCACACTTTTTACTCTCAAACGCGGCGAGCCGGTGCCGCTGCCGTTGGCCGTCGCGGCTGGACGCGAGGCGGTTACCTTTCCGGGTCGGCACGCCATTTTTGAAACGCTGGTCGATCCGGTCATCAGCATCTTGCCGCTGTGCCTGGTCCTGCACTATCTCGATGGCGTCGCGGTGCCGGTGATGGTTCAGGTGGGCATCGCGGGCTTTATGGGGTTGGTCGGCATTATCATGACCACCTACTTCATCGGCGAATACTATTTGCGGCCCGTGATCGAATACCTGCTGGACGAAGGCTTGCCGATTCCGTATTCGCAGCTTCCGGAATCCAAGCTGCAAATCAAGATGACGCTTTGCTTCGGGCTGACGACAATCACCACGGGCCTGATGATTGGCGCCCTGGCCAACCAACGTGCCATCGACATCATCGAACATCCTGAAACGCAGCGTGAAGCGGTCGCCAGCCTTCGCGAACTCACCGTGCAGATCACGGGATTTGCCATTCTGCTGGGCTTGTTTCTTTCGCGATTGATTGCCAACTCGATCGCGCGCCGGGCTCGTTTGATGCTGGATGCCATGCGCCAGGTCGAACAAGGACAGCTTTGCGAACGCCTGCATCCGACGGGCAACGATGAACTGGATATCCTGGCGCGGCAGTTCAACATGATGGTCGAGCAGCTCGACGAAAACGACCGTACGATTCGCGAGCTGAACACCAATTTGGAACGAAAGGTGCGCCGCCGAACTCGGCAGCTTTCGCGCAGCCGCCGCACGCTGCAGCGTTCGCTGAACAAGCTGACCGAGCATGACCGGCTGAAGACCGAGTTCTTTTCTAACGTCAGCCATGAGCTGCGTACGCCGCTGACCATGATTCTTGCGCCGGTCGATCGCGTGTTGCAACGCAATGCCGACGAGCTGTCACCGTCGTCCAAGCATATGTTGGAGATGGTTCGGCTAAACGGCTATCGGCTGCTCGATCTGATCAACCGGCTGCTTGACTTCTCGAAGCTCGAGGCGGGCCAGATGAAGCTCAACATGGCCGCCGTTGATTTGAATAAGCTGGTGAATGCCTTGACCAGCGCCGCCTCGCCGCTCGCGCAGCAGCGAGGCATCATGCTTTCCGTCGAATACGATCCGGATCTCACCGCGTTTGGCGCGGATGAGGAAAAGGTCGAGACGATCGTTAGCAACTTGCTGTCGAATGCGATCAAGTTTACTCCGCGCGGCGGTCGGATTCACGTCGAGACCTATCGCACGGACGACCGTGTGTGGATGTCGATTTCCGACACGGGAATCGGAATCGATGAATCGCAACGCGACAAGGTTTTTGATCGATTTGTACAGGTTGATGGCTCGAGTTCGCGCGAGTTCAGCGGCACGGGGCTCGGTCTTTCGCTGGTCAAGAACCTTGTGGAGTTGCATGGCGGCGAGGTGCATCTCAAGAGTGAACTCGGCCGCGGGTCGCGCTTTTATTTCGATCTTCCGCTACGCCCCGTTCCGCAAGGGCAGAAGCTCCTGGGCCAGGCGGGGGAGCCGCGGTCGGGGCACGCCTTTGCCGAGCTGGATCAATTCACCGTCGCGATAGATGCTGACGCCGACGCCGATCTCCATGAGAACGGTAATCCCTTCACCCGGACCATCCTGGTCGTGGATGACACCGTGGAGATTCGTGTTCTGTTGGGAGAAATGTTGCGGGATGAGTATCGCGTCGTATTCGCTCGCGACGGTCGGGAAGGGCTGGAAGTTGCCCGGCAGGTAGTTCCGGACCTGATCATTTCCGACGTCATGATGCCGCACGTCGATGGGCAGGAGTTTTGCCACCGAATCAAGGAGGACGTGGCGACCTCGCATATCCCATTTATCATGCTTACGGCCAAAGCCGAGTTGTCGATGAAGATCGGCGGGCTGAATTGTGGCGCGGACGACTACCTGGTCAAGCCGTTCGAGGAGAACGAGCTCCGTGCGCGCGTTCGCTCTTTGTTGCGGCTGCGAGGTCTGCATCAGGATCTGGATCGACGAAATCGCGAGCTGCGCACGGCCTACAATGAACTTCGCGACCTGCAAAGCCAGCTTGTCCAAGCGGAAAAGATGAGTTCGCTCGGCCAATTGATCGCCGGGTTGGCGCACGAAATCAACAACTCGATCAACGCCGTTTATAACGGCATTCGACCGCTGGCAGCGACCGTTAAACGCGTGGAGAAGCTTGTGGAGGGCGAGACCGGCGACGGTGGCCCACAGGGCGGCGACGTTCAGGCGGCGTTCCAAAAAATTCTGATGCTTTCGAGTGTCATCGAAACCGGAGCGGCCCGCACCGCGCGCATTATCAGCGACCTGAAGACGTTCTCGCACCCGGGCAATGAAGACTTTCAGGTGTTCGACCTGCATCAGGCGCTTGATATGTGCGTGAATCTGCTTTCCAGTTCGTTGCGAGACCGCATCGAGGTGGCCCGCGATTATGGCGAGATCGGACGCGTGTTCGGTCCGGCCGGTCAGTTGAACCAGGTGTTCATGAACATTCTCAATAACGCTCAACAAGCGATTGACGACTCTGGCACGATCACCATCACAACCCGCCAGGAGGACGAGTGGGTCATCGTTTCGATCCGAGATACCGGTTGTGGCATCCCGGCTGACATGCGCGAGAAGATCTTCGACCCCTTCTTTACGACCAAGGAGCCGGGGGTCGGGACCGGATTGGGGCTTTCGCTCAGCTACGGGTTGATCACCAAGCTCGGTGGCACGATTGAGTGCAAGAGCGAGCTTCGGCTCGGCACGGAGTTTCTTATCCGCTTTCCATGTGTGGCCGAGGCACCGGCCACCGACGAAGACTTTCAGGAGCAGTTGGCGTTCCAGCGAGCAATCCCATGAAGCGAGACATTCTCTACGTCGACGATGAAATGGAAAACCTGGTCGTTTTTCAGGCCACGTTTGAGGACTATTTCAACATCGTCACCGCGTCGAGCGGCGATGCGGCGCTCGAGTTGCTCGAGCATCACGTGTTTCCGGTCGTGATCGCCGATCAGCGAATGCCGAAGATGAGTGGCGCCGAGTTGTTTGAGATCATGCGCCGCAGATACCCGCATACCAAGCGGATCATGCTCACCGGATATGCCGATTCGAAAGCCATGCTTAGCGCGATCAATCAGGGGCAGGTGTTCTACTTCGTCAAGAAGCCCTGGGAGCAGGATGAAGTGTTTTCGATCTTGCTGCGCGCGATCGAAGCCTACGACATGTCGATGTCGAATATCGCGTTGCAGGACCGGCTCGTGGCGTCTGATCGCTGTGCCATGCTGGGGCGTTCGGCCGCTCGCTTGGCCCACGAGATGGGGAATCAGCTCTGCATGCTCCCCTTGCTTGAATTGATCGAGGATGAATACGGCGACAAGCAGGACCTGATTCAAATGGCCGCGTTCGCCCGCGGCACGTACGAGCGGCTGGTGCAGATTGTTGACGAGGTGAAGGCCTTCGTGCGGTTCGAGCATCAGGCGGTGGCGATGCAGCCCGTCTCGCTGTCCGAAGTCGTGCATGAGTTGCTCGAATTTCTCAGGTTTGAGCGGACCTTTGACGTCGATCTGTTGGAAATCAGCATCGAAGGCGAACCTTGGGTGCGTGCCAATCGAGTAAAGCTGCAGCAGGTGTTGATCAATCTGCTGAAGAACGCCGCGTTTGCCATTGCCGAGAATCTAGACGGCCGGGTGCGACTTTCGCTCGCGCGTCGGCAGGAATCCGTCGAGATCGCTGTCGCGGACAATGGTTGCGGGATGTCGCCCACGGTTGCCGAGCACATCTGGGAGCCGTTCTTCACGACCAAGGGCGAGCGGGGGACCGGACTCGGGCTTGAAGTAAGTCGGTCCATCATCGAAGGGCATGGCGGAACCATCGACTGCCAGTCTGAACTCGGTGCTGGAGCGACTTTCACCATTCGCTTGCCTGCGATCGAGCCGCCGCCAGGCGCTGCGCTGCACGTGCTGCCGACGACGCTCGCTGCCCTCTCGCCGCTGGCAGCGTCACCAACCGTCAATTTCAGATAGTCACCTCAGGGTGAACAACGGACTCGGAGGTCCTCCCATCATGAAGGTTCTGCTCGTTAGCCCTCGTGGGTTTTGCGCCGGTGTCAACATGGCAATCGACGCACTCGATCGGGCGATTGCGTTGTTTGGCACGCCGCTTTACGTGTACCACGAGATTGTGCATAACCGCCACGTCGTTCAACGCTTTAGGGACAAGGGAGTCGTCTTCGTTGATCAGGTCGAACACGTTCCCCGAGGAAGCCATTTGATGTACAGCGCGCACGGCGTTTCTCCGGCCGTCCGTGCCCAGGCTCGCGATCGCGATTTGCATGTGGTGGATGCCACTTGTCCGCTCGTGCGCAAGGTTCATTTCGAAGCTATTCGCTTCGCGCAGCTCGGCTATACGATCGTGCTCATCGGCCATCGCGATCATGACGAAGTGGTGGGGACGCTCGGCGAAGCGCCCGGCCAGATGGTTCTGGTTGAATCCGTCGCGGATATTGAGCGGTTGGAAGTCTCCGATCCGGACAAAGTGGCCTACCTCACACAAACCACGCTCAGCGTCGACGACGCGGAAGTGATCATCCGCCGCTTGCGGCAGCGATTTCCCAACTGCGTCGGTTCCCCCAAAGAAGATATCTGCTATGCCACGCAGAACCGGCAGGAGGCGCTCAAGGCCGGCGTTCAACAAGCGGACGTGGTTTTGGTATTTGGCAGCAAGAACAGTTCGAACAGCATTCGCTTGACGGAGGTCGCGGCCGAGTTCGGGCGGCCGACCTATCTGGTTGACAGCGTTGAGGAGCTTTGCCCTGAATGGTTTCGCGGCGATGAAACCGTGATGATTACCGCGGGCGCCAGCGCTCCTGAAGACCTGGTTGAAGCCTGCGTCGCCTATTTGCGACACGAGTTCGACGCGACCGTCGAGGAGTTAGAGACGCGGCAGGAGAACGTCGAGTTTCCCTTGCCGTATGAAATCCGTCCGATCTCGGCGTCGTAGCCATTCGCGGCGTATCTC
This sequence comes from uncultured Planctomycetaceae bacterium, assembly GCA_964598535.1. Classification (GTDB taxonomy): domain Bacteria; phylum Planctomycetota; class Planctomycetia; order Pirellulales; family PALSA-1355; genus JALHMI01. Next base: position 76,975 of record CAZRCI010000009.1, read on the forward strand.
CCCTGCGGGGTGGTCTTTGACCGCAGAGTCGCTCGTTAATTACCCAGCTTCGACCCTTGCGTCTACTTTCTCGCGCAAAACGCTTCCAGTCTTTCACCTGGGCGATTCGATGAAATTGGTACAGCCATTCGGCTTGCCATTCGACTCTACCGGTTAGGCAAATCCTTCCGGCCAATCGGTTAGTCGGCTCGTTTGAGAATCTCCTTTCGTAGGCGGCGTGTGGAGCGATTGCGTATGACGTTGCGCCAATCTCGGGTACTTTCGGCGGCGCTGTGCGTGGCGACCTGGTTCGCCTTGGCGCCGATGTTATTGGCCGACGGTCTGGTGCGCGATGGCCTCGGGCCAATTTCAGGCGGCCGTGGCGGCACCAATCAGGCGTTCGCCGACAATGCCGCGATCATTATTGACAACCCGGCCGGTATGATGAACGTCGCTGGCACGGGGCTCGTCGAATTCGGCGTGGATACGGTCATTCCCGTCGTCGACTACGCGGATCCGTACAACGACGTGCAGAGCAAGGTTCGCCCGTTGCCGCTGCCCAACGTGGGGTTCATTCGCAAGGTCGATGATCGCTGGGCCTGGGGCATCGGCGCGTTCGTCCCCGCAGGGTTTGGTGCTAGCTATGGCGTGATGAATGAGCCCCTGACGGGGGCGAATCTCCTGCGATCGCAGGGCGGTATGGCCAAGTTGCTGCCGGCCCTTAGCTTTCGGGCCACCGAGCGATTGTCGCTAGGAATCTCGGTGGGCATTGGCTTTTCGTATGCGTCACTCGATGGTCCGCTGTACTTGCAGTCAGGGTCCATGGCTGGCGTGCCGTCGATTATGGATATCGAAGGCACCGGCGTGGCCCCCGTTGGTTCGGTGGGTTTGCAGTATCGCCTGACCGAGAAGACCATGATTGGCGCGACCTACACCGAGCAGAGCAACTTTTGGGTCCATGGCGGAACGAATGCCATGCTGCTTCCCGGATTTTCGCTCGAGAGCCATTTCGACAGCAAAATGAAGCTCAAATGGCCGCGCAGCGTGGCCGTGGGTCTCAAACACGATTTTTGCCCGCATCGCCGTTTCTCGGCCGACGTGATCTGGTTCGACTGGTCGCAAGCGTTCAACAATATCGAGATCGTGCTCTATAATCCCACGAACCCGGCGATTGCGCCGATTCTGGGCGCGCTAGGAGAGTCATTGCCGGTTCGGCAGTACTTTCCGTTGAACTGGACGGATACCGTTTCCATGCGGTTGGGTTATGAAATGGATTTGACGGATGCCGATACGTTTCGCTTTGGCTATGTGTACCACTCCAGTCCCTCGCCCGACTCGACGCTGAATCCTTATCTCGATGGGATTCTGGATAATTCCTTCACGCTTGGTTATACGCGCCGCTTCTCACGGGCGTCGTTCAACGCCGCATACCAGTACTCATTTAGCGGAAACCGCTATGTGGCCGACAGTTCGCTTATCGGCGGCCAGTTCGACGATTCGTACATGCGTGCCCAGGCACACTTCGCGATGCTGAGCGTTCTCGTGCCATTCTAGAAGCACCGTCGTTTTGGTGCGCGACGCATGCCGCACGTTTAGCGACTCTGTTCGCACGGCTCGTCCAGGTCATACTCTAGCGAACCTGGATTTATGAGCGCGAACTCGTGGCCGTAGACATTCTGCTCGAAGACGTATGTTATCAACCGTCTGTTCAGCCGCAGTCGAAATGGCACGGGGAATAGCCCTTCCCAGATCACGTGAGGGGCTAGGAATAGCACCAGGCCGCCCGTCCGCACGAAGTTGGCATGCGGCCCGTGATACACGAGGAGCAGCGCGGCGTAGACGAGTCCTGCACCGACGAACGCTACCAAGGCGCCACGGTTGCGCAGCATTCTCTGACGTTCGATGAGGTGTTTGCAGTTGACGCATGCTGGTGCGCGCACGATGGCCGGTAGCGCTGTCGAGCCAAAGAACTTGCGCCAAGTTGGCGCGCGGACGCACTCCTCTAGCGACTCTCCCGGACCAGGGCATCCGCAGAGGATGCAGCGATCAGGAAAATGCGCCTCGCGCTGCGCATCCAAAGTTACTTCCATCGTCATTTCTGGTCACGCTTACTCCGCCCCGCGCAACAGCCATGAATTTCACCGCAAGAGCCCCAAAATACGAGCCTCTTCTGAGATAAATCGTAGCCTGTAACTGGCGAATCGCAGCCGACGGGGAGGTATTTTGGCTCAAACAAACGGGGGCCATAGCGCTTCTCGGCGAGCGGCGTCCCGATCTTCCGGCGAGTTTTGCGGAATGTAGTGCTCGGATTCCATGCGACCCATGCGCGAAACATGAATTCAGAACGAGCGGAATAATCGGTACATTGCGAGTATCACTCGCCGGACGCCGCGCGTACCGGGTTCTTCAGGACGCCGACGCCCTCGATTTCAATCTCGACGGTATCTCCCGGCTTGATTGCGCTCGTGCGGCCAGAAGTGCCCGTGAAGATCAAGTCGCCAGGATATAGCGTCACATATTGGCTGATAAAGCTTACAAGTTTGGGGACAGGATGGATGAGTTGGCCCGTATTTTCCTGCTGCTTCACCTCGCCGTTTAGCCGTAGCGTCACCAGTAAATTGTCGTAGTCCAGGCCACTTGCGATCACTGGACCTGCGGGGCCAAACGTGTCGCTACCTTTGGCACGCCACCACTGCACGTCTCCCTTTTGCCAATCGCGGGCACTTACGTCATTGCCGCACGTAACGCCCAGGATGCATGCCTTCGCTTCGGATTCGTCGACCCGTTGCGCCTTGCGGCCGATGACGATAACCAACTCGGCCTCGTAGTGAACTTCGTTGGTGCCGGGCGGAATGACAATCGGCTCTCCATCGGCGATCAAGCACGACGGAGTCTTGAAGAACACTTGAGGGGTTTGGAATTTCAGAGGCACTTCGCCCGGCTTTTCGCTGTCGATGATCGTTCGGCTATCCGATGTCGTGTCGCCTGATTTGGGGTTGGTGGTCACTTTCGTGGTCGTGACGATGGTGGTTATGAAGTCGCCAGCGCCGAGATGGCTTTTGTAACTTCCGGCGAGCGCCAATACCTGGGTTGGCCGTTCGACAGGCACAAGCAGCGTTACCTTCGACAGGGGCGTTATTCGTTCGCCCGCTTGCCACCGGCCGAACAGGTCGCCTTTGATTTCACGAACTTGATCGCCTTCGAGCAGGCCATAGCTTGTCGCCTCGCCAAGCCGATAGCGAACGAAATGCTTGGTGTGGCCATCGGCCGCGAACGCTGGAGAGAACACGGCGAAATTCAGACAGCAAATCGCAAACAGGATGCGCGGCATGGCAGGGGATCCTCGCAGAAAAGAGGGGGGGCGTACACGGCTCTGGCGACGATATCCTACTGCGCCGTGAGCCGCGTTGCGAACCGGAAGCCCTTCATTAATCGCGGCAGAAAAGGGAGGAGTGCCGAACTTCTCGCTAGGCGTCCGTCGCTGGCTTTCGGCCAGGCCAAGCCAATGCGTGGCCAATGGCGCGCGCTATATTTTCTGCCGTCGCAGGCTTCCGAATTCGCCACGCGAATGGTTCATGCTCCAGTACGACCTCTTCCGCGTCGGGGTGTCCCGAGACGAGCACGACCGGAATTCCTCGGGCCGCCAGCAATTCGCCAGCGGCGAGTCCATCCATGACAGGCATATCGAGATCAACAAAGACCACGTCGATATTCAAGTCCGCGCAACGATTCACCAATTCGTCGCCATTGCTCGCGGCATAAACCACGGTATGGCCCAAGGCTTCGAGAAAACGGACGAACACGTCGCGGACATCCGCTTCGTCGTCCGCCAGCGCAATTCTCACGGTCGCCAACGGTCTGGTGTCCATGCAATCAGGCTCACGCGGGGAAGAAGGAAACGCCGATGCACTCGCACGGGAAGAAAGGCTATTGAAAAATCTAGCACTTTGAATGCCAGACGGTCGAAAGTACCGCAGCCCGATGATTTTGCGGTAAAACTCATCCCATTCAGGCCAAGGCCAATGATCCGATTGCAATGGCTCGCGGAGAGGACAAGCAAGGCGAGTATCCGCGGCTGGGCTCGAACCAGCAACCTTTGGCTTCGGAGGCCAACGCTCTATCCAATTGAGCTACGCGGACAAGCTGTTCAAGTATAACGGCTTGCGGCGATTGTTAAAGGGGCATGCAAGCGCTCCAGCAAAGCCTGGTTTTCGGGCTAAGCCTGTTTTTTAGGGTTCGCGTTTTGCGAGAGCACTAGTTTACTTGTTTGCGCCAAGCCGCTTGCGCGTCTGGCGCCGTTTTGCGTCCCCCGACCGAATCGAGGACATGCCTCAGGAGCGTTGAAGGCCACGGATGTACGGTAGGTGATGGAGTGCCTAGGCGCGGCATGTGCGTCGGCGGGGCGCTAAGCGATCCGCTGGCCGCGATAGACGGTCACGGGCGATCCATCGACATAAAACGCATTCACCGGTTTGCTGGCCAATGTCTGAGCAAACGCTTCTCCATAGAGACGGTTTGCTCCGCCCCGAAATCGGGCACACTTGGCGGGCCATAGACGCCAGCGCGGATGCTCGACGCGATATTCGATCGTCGGTCGGCGGGGGCCTCCAGAGTAGCCCCAGTAATGCTCGATGATGAATTCTTCCAAGGATCCTGGCGGAGCGAATGCTCCGTGGCCGGCGGTCGCGATCGCTACCGAACCGGCGCGGTTGCCATGCCGCCAGGCATAGAGAGCCGCACGGCGTCTGTCCCGCGAGTCATGCGTCGACGTGAGTCGATGGCGCATCGGCACCGTGAGATAGTTTTCGCCATAGAGAAGACTTGCAATCCAGGTTACGGCAGGGCGAGGCGCGAGCTCGCGAATGAACACCACACCGCGCCGCCACGTATTGCCTACTCGGCGGCGGACATAAAACCGCAGATTCACTTCAACGAAATCTCGGTGTAGCGGGATGCTGACACCCCAGATTCGCGTGTTCAAGAATTTGAACCCCACGAGGCTTACCATCGCTTGTTCGTTCCACAGGTCGAGTTCGGTGCCCCGCGGGAGGTACGGAAGCAAGGCTTCACGATCGATTTCGTAATTTAGAACGGCCAGGCTTCTCCATTCGGCGGTAAGAAATGCCCGAGACCGTGTCGGGGAGCGTTCCTCGACGTGGCAATCTTCATACGCGGTTTTCATGCGCGACCTGCGATCTGGTCTGAGTGATGATGTTCGCCCGTTATGAAGATAACCGCAGCGAATTCGAACAGATCACCACGAATTGGCAAAGGCTTGCCGTGTCAAACGTCGGGCGGAGCCGGATCAAGCCGCTCCGCCTCGCGGAGCGTAAGCCGGCGCTGGTGCAGCATGCGCAATGAATCGAGCGAATAGATCCCGACGGCCGTCCAGATCAGAGACAGCGAGATCACCTTCACGGTGCTGAGCGGCTCGCGAAACAGTAGCACGGCAATCAGGAATTGGATTGTCGGAGCAAGGTATTGCAGGAACCCGAGCGTTGCGAATTGTAGGCGGCGCGCCGCGGCGGCAAACAACAGCAGAGGCACGCACGTCACAACGCCGCTCGCCGCCAGCTTCAGGCACATTGCCGGGTCGTTGAACACGAAAGCCGATGCTCCCAGCGAGCGCAGATAGATGATGAATCCGAGCGCGACGGGCGCAAGCAGGAGCGTTTCGACGAACAAGCCGAGCAGCCCATCCACGGCAACTTGCTTGCGCAACAGGCCGTAGAATGCGAAGGACAACGCGAGCGAGACGGCGATCAAGGGCACGCCGAGGATCGCTACGCCCAGCATCGCCAGGCCGACGCTCGCAACCTGCCAGCGTCGCAGTCGCTCTTTTAGCACGACGACGCCGATCACTACGTTGACCAGCGGATTCAAGAAATAGCCGATGCTGGCTTCCACGACCTGGTCCGTTGAAACGGCATAGATGTAAACGAACCAGTTGAATGCCAGGAGCAGCGTGCTCGTGGCGAGCGCGGCGATCACGGGCCGCGACCGCAGCGCCGGCAGCACTTCGCCCCACCGGCCCACAAGCGTAAGCACCAGCGACAGGAGCACAAACGACCAGACGACGCGTTGGGCAACGACTTCTTGCGGGGCCACGGTGGCCACAAGCTTGAAGTACAACGGCACCACGCCCCACAAGCCGTAAGACAAGGCCCCATAGATCACGCCTTGCCGGGCGGGATCGACTGGGCGCGAGCCTGATACCCTGCTCGATATCGCGGGCTCGGTTTCGGCGGTGGATGGTGCTGACATGGCTTTGGGAGTTACGACACGCGGCGGCGCTTCAAGGTTCAACCGGCGACGTTATCGTACCCGCTATTCTAGGCCTTCACCTCGGTGGAGCGTCAACCCAACCTTCAGGCATTCATGGAGCGTGCAGCATCGCGCAATCCGGCCGGCAAGGTATGTCAGGTCGAGGCAGCCTCGGAAGCTGACGGCTTGCCTTAAACGATAATGTCGCGAATCACGTTGCCAAACACGTCGGTTAGACGCTCTTCGCGCCCCTGATGAAAGTAGGTGAGGTGTTCGTGATTCAGGCCGAGCAATGCGAGGACCGTGGCGTGCAGGTCGTGCAGGTGGACTTTGTTCACCTCGGCGGCAAATCCGAATTCGTCCGTTTCGCCATAAGAAACGCCGCCCTTCACGCCGCCACCGGCCAGCCACATGGTGAAGCCGTACGGATTGTGATTGCGGCCAGGCGCGCCTTCGCCTTCGGCGAATGGCATTCGGCCGAACTCGCCACCCCACAGCACGAGCGTGCTTTCGAGCAGGCCTCGTCGCTCCAGGTCGGTAAGCAGGGCGGCGATTGGCTGATCGACTTCGGCTCCGTGCTTGCCGTGATTTTTTTCGACGCTTTCGTGCGCGTCCCAGGTATCTTCCAGATGACCGCCACCCGAGTAAAGTTGCACGAATCGCACGCCGCGTTCGACCAGTCGCCGTGCGACGAGGCAGTTTCTTCCAAACTCATCCGTCGGCTGTTGACCAACGCCGTACATCTCGAGCGTGTGTTGATCTTCTTTGGTCAAATCGACCGCCTCGGGCGCTTCGGACTGCATCCGGTAGGCGAGCTCATAACTTTGAATGCGCGAGGCCAGTTCCGCGCCTCCGGGCCGTTCTTCCAGATGTTGCTGATTGAGCTCGGCAAGCAAGTCAAGCTGCCGCCGCTGGCTCGTGGCATCCAGCGGCCCGCGCAGGTCGAGCACCGGTTCGCCAACTGGCCGGAACAAGGTGCCCTGAAAGCTTGCCGGCATGAACCCACTTGCCCAGTTCGGCTGGCCACTGATGGGCCCGCCCCGCTTGTCCATGATCGCTACGTACCCGGGCAGACTTTGATTCATCGTCCCCAGGCCGTATACGACCCAAGAGCCCAACGATGGCCGGCCAATAAACGTGCTGCCCGTGTTCATGGCTACCAGCGCCGAGCCGTGCGCGTGGCTGTCGGTGTGGCACGAACGAATGAGGGCAAGCTTGTCGGCGTGCTCGCGAATTTTGGGGAAGTAATCCGAGATCATCAGGCCGCTTTCGCCGCCAGGACGGAAGGGCCGCCAGGCGGGCGTAAGGTACCCCATCTTGCGACCGCCCGAGTTGGTGAACTTTTTGTCGGTCGGGAGCGGCTTGCCCGCATGCTTGGCCAACGAGGGCTTGTAGTCGAACGTGTCAACCTGGCTGGGCCCGCCGTTCATCATCAAAAAGATGACACTTTTGGCCTTGGCCGGAAAATGCGACTCGGCGGGCGCGAGCGGACTTTGGGCCGCGCGCGGGGCCGCCGTTGCCTGCCGCGCGAAGAACCCATCTTCAGCCAGCAAGGAGGACAACGCGAGCCCGGCAAAGCCGGCGCCCATTTCCCAGACGAACTCGCGCCGCGAGAGGCCACAAGGGAACTGCCGCGGCCAGCTTCGTCCCTGCACGCCACTTGATAATGTTGTCTCCCGCGCTGCCAGGGGAGGCTGGGACACTTCATTCGCCATGAGATGGTCAGCTCCGCTAGATTGCCCGATTCACCGGTCAGTCGACACAGATGGCTCAGTCAACATAGATAAACTCGTTGGTGTTCAGTAGCACATGGCACAACGATTCGAGCGCGGCGGCACGGGCGTCGCTTGCCGCTTGCTGGGCTTCGAGGTGGGCCAGCGCCGCGGCTCGCTCCCTGGCGGTCGGGGCTCGCGAGAGCGCCAGCCACCAGGCCCTCTCGATCTGCTTTGTACCATCATCACCCGCCTCTTGGTGCAACCTCGCGGCGAAAGCCCGGCTTTGCTGATGTACGAAGTCGTTGTTCAGCAGCGCCAACGCCTGCGGGGCAACGGTCGAGATGCTTCTCTGAACAACAGGTTGGGTCGTGTCGGCAAAGTCGAAGGTGGTCATCAGTGGCAACAGCAGCGACCGCTTGGTCATCATGTAGACGCTCCGTCGTTTTTGATCTTCGGGCGGAGATTCCTTCCAAGCGCCACTCTTCATGGAAAGGCCTTCGAGCGTCTCGCGCGAGAGGGGCGGCGAGAAGCTTGGCCCGCCAATCCTCAGGTCCAACTCACCGCTAGCCGCCAGCATCGCATCGCGCAAGGGTTCGGCTTCGAGCCGCAGGCGATTGCGCCGCCACCACAACCGGTTTGCAAAATCCACCTGCGAGTAGGCGGTTTCGTCGGGATGTGCTGAATCCATCCGGTAGACGTTCGACAGCATGATCAGCTTGTGCAACCGTTTGATTTTCCAGCCGCCGGCCAGAAAATCCGCGGTCAACCAGTCGAGCAATTCGGGATGCGTCGGCTCTTCTCCCATGGTGCCAAAGTTGTCCGGCGTGCGCACCAACCCTTCGCCAAAATGATGCTGCCAAATCCGATTGACCATGACCCGGGCCGTCAGCGGATTCTCGGGGTCGGCAATCCAGCGAGCGAGTTGCAATCGCTGGCCAGTTGGGGACACGTTGCTTCGGTCGCTGGAGGACGGATGTGCCAGCGACACCATGGACAGGTAGCCTGCCGGCACGACGTCGCCCTGGCTGGCGTGGTTGCCACCGTTGAGCAGCTTCACTTCGACTCGTTGGGCCGGGTCGCTTGTAAAGGCCAGCAATTCGCCCTCGGCAGGCTTGCCGTTCGCGAAAAAGTTCAGCACGGCGTAGTAATCGGTCTGCGGAATCGGGTCGAACTTGTGGTCGTGGCAACGGGCGCACTTGAGTGTCACGGCCAGAAACGCCGTGCTCGTCGCGTGCATCAAATCGTCGAGCTGCTCGAATTTGTAGCTGGCCGGATCGTTGGGTTCGTCATCAAAGGTACCGACGCGCAAGAATCCGGTGGCGATCCGTGAACGCTCGTCCGCGCCGTCGATCTGATCGCCCGCCAGTTGAAGAACGATGAATTCATCGTAGGGCAGATCTTGATTGAAGGCCTCGATCACCCAATCGCGATAGCGCCAGGCATTGGGCTTGAGCGCGTCGCGTTCATAACCGTTGGTTTCGGCGAACCGAGCGATGTCGAGCCAGTGTCGGCCCCACCGTTCGCCGTAGTGGGGACTCGCCAGGAGCTTGTCGACGAGGCGTTCGAATGCGTCCACACGGTCGTCAGCAACAAAGGCCTGCACCGCTTCGGGCGTTGGCGGGAGCCCCCAAAGATCGAAGTAGGCTCGGCGAATCAGTTTGGACCGGCTTACCGGTGGCGCTGGTTGCCACCCCTTGCCGGCCAATTTGGCAAGGATGAAACGGTCGATGGGATGCTCAGTTCCCGAGGCGTCGCCAGAGTCGGGCACAGCTACGGCCGCGAGCGGTCGCGTGGACCAAAGTTCGGAGCCATGATCGGCAGCCGACGCGGGGACAGCGCTGGCGGCGAGCATCGCCGCGAGCCCGATTCCCAGCCACCGACAAATGCTCCCTGAGCCGGTCTTGCGCATGCTTGTCGTTTCCTAGGCCTTACTCGCGGTTGGCTTGTAAGTCGCGTTGCCTCGTGGCCCTCAGTTTACGTTGGGTGAAAGAGCCGTTCAATCTGCCGCTCTCTCGCGTTCAGTTGGCCAGGTTTCGACGTGGATTGATTGCCAGCCAAGCCAGGCCTCCCATGGCATAGGCCGCCGCGGAGAGAGCAAAACTGGCTGACCAGCCAAATTCGTCAGCCAGGCGTGGCACCAGCGAAATGCCGATGGCTGCGCCGATGTTGCCGCACATATTTCCCACTCCCAGAACGGTTCCGGCAAACGAGCCGCCCAGATCCTGATAGGTACACCACAGCGCGCCGAGACCAAAGTCGCCCAGCAGAGACGCCACGACCAGAATCGTGACGATCGCATGAGGATCGTCCAATTGGAAGCACGTCAGATAGGCGAGCGCGGCGCCACCATAGGAAATCATGCACGGGACTCGCCGCCCCCAGACGAGTCCTAACCTTCGCACCAGCCAATCGGTTGTCACTCCACCGGTGAGGCAACCAACCATTCCGGCGAAGGCTGCCAGGCTCGTGGTCGAACCGGCCTGAACCTCGGACCAGCCGTGTGCCTTGATGAGGTAGGTCGGCAGAAGCGTGCCGAGCAGGATCCAGCCCACGTTGATACAGAAATTGCAGACCGCGAGCGCCCAGATCGAAGGGCTGGTGACCAGACGAGCCGCCAACACCCCGCTTGGCAAAGCGTCTGCTCGAGGCGCCGGCCCTCCGCTTGCGGCTTCGCACGAGGTGCCCGCGATCAGTGCACGCTCGGCCGCGTTCACTCCGCGGTGTTCTTCGGGCCGATCGCGAAACCAATGCCAGAACACAAACGCCCACAGAAAGCCGATCGCTCCGTAAGCGATGAACACGGGTCGCCACCGTGCGATGTCGAAGTCGAGCAGCCCGACTTGCCGCATGGCGAGTGCCGTCAACGCGGGCGCTAGAACGGCGCCTGCGCGGCCACCCAGCGATACGGCGCTATTGGCGAACCCGCGGACGTCGAAAGGCATCCATCTTCGCAAAAAGCTGGCGGTCGTGGCATAGGCGCCGGCCTGGCCGATGCCCAAGAGTGCGCGCATAACGATGAGGCCCGTCAGGCTGGTGACGAGTCCCGTGCCGGCAAGAGCGAGCGACCAGGCCAACATGTACAGCGTCAAGGCGCGGCGACCGCCCCAACGATCTCCCAGCCAGCCGGCTGGAATTTGGAGCAGGGCGTAAAACCAGAAGAATACCGCCACGGCATCAGCGACTTGTTCGAGCGGCGCCGCGAGATCCTCGGCCATCGCGGGAATCGCAACCGAAATCGACATTCGGTCAAGATACAGAATTACGGCCATGGCCACCGACAGCACGAGCACGCCATAGCGTGCCCGCGTGGGACGAAGGTCTCCGGTGGTTTCGCGGTTTGTCATTGACGACCTCATGCCGCATGAGCTGGCTACGGCCGGCGGCGCATTGCGGAGGCGCGGCACGCGGCGTTAGCATGGCATCCTGGACCCTACGGGCGGGCACCGGCACGGTGGAGGCCCGACACCCGATTTTTAGCCCATTGGCCGACGCGTCACTAAGCCTAATCGTCGGCAGGCCACTTTAACAGCAGGGAACTTACCGAGCATGTTGATCTTCGATGCGCATCTGGACCTGAGCATGAACGCGCTGGAATGGAATCGTGACCTCACGCGTTCCATCGCGGAGATTCGTGCGCGAGAGTACGGACTTACCGATAAACCAGACCGCGGCAACGGAACGGTGTCTCTCGGCGAGATGCGACGCGGCGGAGTGGGGCTCTGTGTCGCGACGCTTATTGCCCGTTATGTAAAGCCCTCGAATCCGCTGCCGGGTTGGAATGCGCCCGAGATTGCTTGGGCACAGACGCAAGGCCAACTGGCGTGGTACCGGGCCATGGAAGAAGCCGGTCAGATGGTACAGATTTGCGACCTTGCTCAGCTTCGCCGTCACGTGAGTCTTTGGGAGAACCCTCCGGCCGACGCGCCGATCGGTTACATCCTGAGCCTCGAAGGCGCCGATTCGATTCTCACGCCGCGTCATCTCGAGCGCGCTTGGGAACAAGGGCTGCGCACTGTCGGACCAGCTCACTATGGGCCTGGCACTTATGCCTTTGGCACGCATGCGACGGGCGGAATCGGATCGCTCGGCCGAGAACTACTGCACGAGATGGAGCAGTTCGGCTTTATCCTCGACGCCACCCATCTGTGCGATGAAAGCTTCTGGGAGGCTCTGGACCACTTCGCTGGTCCGGTCTGGGCCAGCCATAATAATTGTCGCGCGTTGGTAGACGATCCTCGACAGTTCACGGACGAACAGCTCAAGGAGTTGATTGCCCGCGGCGGGGTAATTGGCGCCGCGCTCGACGCCTGGATGATGGTGCCGGGCTGGGTCCGTGGAAAGACCATGCCGCGGGAAGTGGGCGTCACGCTCGAACACATGCTCGACCACATCGATCATGTCTGTCAACTGGCTGGCAACGCGCGACACGCGGCCATTGGCACCGACTTGGACGGCGGATTCGGTCGGGAGCAAGCCCCCGCAGACTTGGAGACGATTGCCGATCTTGCCCGGCTTCCCGAAATGTTGGCAAAACGGGGGTACTCGGCAAGCGATATCGAGGGCATTATGCACGGCAATTGGCTGCGTTTTTTGGATTCCGCCTGGCGAGAAAAATGCCCCGGAACTGGTGACATTTCGCAAAATTCGGTTACAACTAAATTGTCAATGTCTCGCAGGTAGAAGGGCCGGACTCGGAGTCATCGCGGTGCGATTGGTCGTATTTCATGATCGTTCGCGCACCGCAGGAGCGATCCGGTTGTTGGATACAACGGTACTGGGTGGCACTTCTTAGTTCCGCTCTTATTTCGGTTTATTCCGCCTTGCCGTACGGCCCGCTGTGTTTGGAGTCTTTCCTTTGAGTAGCGTTGCTTCGACAGCGGTCGCCTCGGCCGCTCGGCCCGGCTCCCTATATCTGCTGGCCCGCGTCATCTCGGATGTCCTGAGTCCCGCGGCGCTAGCCGTTCCTGGGCTGCTGTTGGGCGTTTGGGCGACGGGCGATCCGGGCATGCTGCGATATGCCATGCTTTATTTCGCGATCGCGGTTCCACTGCCGATGCTGTATGTCATTTGGTTGGTGAAGACCGGCCGCGTGACCGATATTCACCTGCCCAACCGCCACGAGCGCATCGGGCCGTTCGCGGCCGCATCGGTGGGGGCGCTGGCGGGGGTTGTCGTTTTGGTTGGGTTTGGCGCGCCGGCGGCGTTTGTCGCGCCGATTATTGCCGCTCTCGTGCAGACCTTAATCCTGTTTGCCATTACCCTGGCGTGGCAGATCAGCATTCACACGTCGACCTCGGCTGGGCTTGCTACGTTCGCCGCATTGGGAATCGGTGGCGGCGCGGTTTTGTTTTCGGTGCTCGTGCCGATCGTCATGTGGGCCCGCTTATACTTAAAGCGGCATACCCTTGCACAAACCATTGCCGGCGCTGCCTTGGGATGCGGGTCTTTCGCGGGACTGTTCTTGCTGCAAGGCATTATCTGGTAATCACGGCGGCAATTGCGCGGGCAGGCTCTCGGCCGATTGGTCCATAGGCTAGACCGGCGCCGTCCGAGCTAACAATTCGCGAAGAATCTCCCTGATCTTTCGTGTTCCGCTCATTGGAGATGGTCGACAGGCGGTGATTTGCGCGGTATTCATGGTACAGCCGGACAGCGATCGGTCTGGCGGTTGACGGGAGCCGGCGCAATGAGCACCACTTGATGAACTGCGGAGTCGATCATGGTCAAGAAAGCAAAGCCTGCCGCCAGTAAGCCGGCAACTGAGAAACGGGCTAAAGCAACGTCGGGCAAGTCTGCCAAGTCCGTGGTCAAGCCGCCAGGAGTTAAATCGCCAGCGGGGACTCGCGCGGCAACGAAGAAAGCCGCCTCGAAGCCGGAGATTCGGACGTCCGAGAATGCTTCGGCCGCCGAGGCTTTCTCCACTCGCTTCGCCAGTTTCGAAGAAGCGAAAGAGGCCACGATTGATACGTTGCTCGCGCAGATCGAATCTTCCGAAGCACGTTTGCTGGCGATTAAACGCGCCACTACGTTTGAACAACTCGAACCGCTGGCTGGCGGCGACGGCGAGTCGCATTCAGCGGCCGGATAGTGCTCTGTCAGCACTTGGTTTTCTCGTTTCGCGTCCCCCGGAACAAATCGGGTTGACGCTGCTTCGTGATTGTTCACCGGTGGTGCTTCCAACGCTGGAGCGTGATCCCCCACGATACAACCATGTAGTACACCGGGTAGAAAAGCGAGATCATGGTCCAGCGCCAAGCTTGGTCGGCCAGCTTCGGATCTTCGGGCGGGTCGCTGGTTGGGATTGCCCACAATATCCATAGCAACATCACGACCCAAACGCCCCCTAAGAAGTTGCTCAGCCGACTTAGAATGGCGCCCCGGCTAGGATACAGATAGTAGCTGGGCACGAACGTCAGGCCCGCGAGCACGAGCACCAGCACGGCCGCGAGCCAGCCGGGCCACTGAAGCACATAGAGATAAAACGCCACGATGTTCCAGTACGACGGAAACCCCACGAAGTAACCATCGCTCGTTTTGGCCTGGGTTTGGCAAAACCCGTACGCGCTTGCGACGAGCGCCACCACGAGTACCCACGATAAGCTTTCGGGCACGATCTCGGCGCGCCACATCAGGAGCAGCGGCAGGCTGGTAAACGTGTGGTAGTCGATAATGTCGTCCAGCTTTGCCCCGTCGAAGCCGGGAATCAACTCCTTGACGCGCAATCGCCTCGCCAGTGAACCGTCGGTCGCGTCGACGAGACAGGCCGCAAGCATCAGCGCGAACGCCAGGCGAAACGACTCGCTCGTGCCTTCGACGATCGCCACCGCCATTCCCGCGGCGAGCACGATGCCGACGGCCGTAAACGCATGGGCGATCCACGCGACCCAGGCCGGCCAGGGCGGTTGCTCGAAGTGGTTGTTGCCATGCAAAGGCGGCGACAACGGTTGCGTATCGTGTTCGCGTTGAATCATACGATCTCGTGAATTATCTGTCGGTGGTCGTTGAAAACTCTATTTCCGGCGGTTGCTGATTCGCGTCCCGAGGGGGAGGCATCGGAATCGGCTGAGGAGGATCCCACTGCGCCGTCAAGCGTGACACGATTGGCATCAGGATGAGCCCCGTGACCGCGGCCACCGTGCGAACTGGAAACAGCGTGGCGGCGCCCGTCTCGTCCATCCAGGCGGCGTTTTCCCCTGGCAGCCAGGCCGCGAACAACTCGCCGTAGGGGATAAACTGCGGTACGCGCAAGATCGGCTCTCCGCCTCCCAGACGCAGCACGAGCGAGACGGCGAACGCTACCATCGATCCCGTTCGATTTACGCGCGAATCGAAAAGCGCATAGAGAAGTTGTGGAAACAGCAGCACGAACACCAGGTCGCTCGTAAAAAACCAGAGTCGCTGCACGCTTTGAACTTCGAGAGCCAGGATTGCGGCCAAGGCGCCAAGTAACAAGATCGACGTTCGAATCACTCTCCTCATCCCGGCGGTCGACACGTTGGGAAGGACCAGCGATCGGACCATGTTCCAACTGATCATCGAGCCGGCCGACAGGATCGAGGCACTGAAGCTCGAGGTCACCGCGCCCACGATCGCGGTGAGCCCGAGGATCGCCACCAGCGGAGGCAGAGCATATTGAAACAGTAGCGGGAGGGCCATCGTCGGCGATGTTGCCAACTGTTCGCGAGCGCTGTCCGACCAGTGTGGATAGGCGAATGCGATCATACCCAGCAGCAGCGGGGGAATCGTGAGCACCATGGTGATCAGGCCCGCGACGATGGAATGCCATTGGGCCTTGGTAGGGGTCTCGCAGGCTTGGATGCGTTGAAAGTAGCAGTTCCAGGGGATGCCCCCCAGTACGAGCATGATCGAGAGATCCCACCAGCCCACGATGCGGGGCGAAGTCCAAAAGCCGTCCGGGGTTGGCGACGGAAATAGGAATGCCGCGGTTCCGTGCGCGGTCGAGTACGTGTTCCAGACGGAGAGCCATCCGCCGGCCGCTCCCACGGCGATCGGCAAGGCGATCAGCAGTCCGAACGGGATCAGCGCGAATTGCACGGTGTCGGTATAGCCAATGCTCCACATGCCTCCCCAAATGGTATAGAGCGTTACGACCCCCGCCGAAACCAGAATGGCAGTCGTGAGATTCAGACCGAGCATTACCCCGAACGTTGCCCCGATCGCGACAAGCAGTTCTGCGCTCCAAAAAATCTCTCCGAGCAGCGCCGGCGCCGAGAGCACCACCGACCAGTGGTGTCCAAACCGTGCGGTAAGTGGATCGACCAGGGTGACGAATTCGAGCTCGCGCATCCTGCGAGCGAAGAACATGCCACCCAAGACAAGGCTCAGGCCGAAACACATGCCTCCTTGCCAGCCGGAAGCGATGCTGGTCATCGCGCCTTCGGCGGTTCCGAGCAGATAACCACCGTCGATCCAGGTGGCGGCCATGGTGATGGTCGCCATCCAAAAGGGCATGGCGCGCCCGGCGACGAGGAGTTCTGTCGCGCTGCCGACTGTGATCCTACGAGACGCCCGCCACCCGACGGCGAGAAAGACAAGATACAGGAGAGAAACGGTTGCGATGCCCGCCCAGTTCACGTCCTGCATAACTCGAGGGCCTCTTATTGCGCCGCTACCGAGCCATTTGCAGCCGAGCCATTGACTGTCAAATCGTCCGCTGTCAAATCGTCGGCGAACAGCGTGCCAACAGCGGTGACTAACTCGAGCTCCGTGTCCTTGCCTGAGGCGTCATCCGGGGTCGGGCTCGAGGGCGAAACGCCCTCGGCGATGGGGGCCAGGTCAGCGGAATAAACGCCAGCAGGAGCGGATAAGAGAATGGACCGTATGCGGGCCATGAGTCCTGCCGACCGCATATAGAGCTCGAACAGATGCCGATTGCCCACTTGATTGCTGGCATCGATTTGCGTGACCTTGGAAGCTTGCGGTCCGAGCGCGCGCCGATTGATGCCTAGATGGCCGAGCGCAATGTGACCGGAACGCCAGCCCGAGATGAGTTCATAGTGTTTCAACAAGCGGTCGGCGCAGTTATTCACCAACAGCATGTGCGACGTCATGGTGAGCGCCTGTCCATGAAATCGCCCCGGCAAGATCCAGTGGCTATCCAAGGCCGAGGCTAAGAGCACCACGTTTACCGGTGTACGCTCGGGGTGCACCCTTTCGAGAACCTGGCCGCGCAGTTGTCCACCGCCTAGCAGATGTAGAGCGCCGGTCGTGGCTCGCGCGCCAAAGCTATGGGCCCATAAGCTCAGCGGAGTGTTTGGATCCAGCCGATCCACGAACCACGCAAGGTAATAGGATGTCGTATCGGTGCGGGCGGCCTTGGCGCGAGCATCTTGGAGCGGGCCGCCCGACTTTTCGCTGGGCCACGACCAGGCGATGTAGCGAATAGGCCGTTCATCGGCGCGCCGCGCCAAGGCGCGATAGCTGGTCCAAGCCCGCTCGAAGGCCTCCGACGCCGAAAGTCGATTTCCATGGACGTACACCACGGTTGTCATCCGCGGACTTTCAGCCGCCAGCAACTCGTCGAGCTCCGCACGTGTCCAGTGTTGCTGGCAGTTGTAGCGCCAGAATTTAAGCCGCGGCGTTTCGCAGTTGCTGGCACAGCCGAGGCCGCGATCGCTTACGAGCCACAGTTGATCTTGAGGGCGAAGCCCGCAGCATCCGCCGGAAGCAGAAACCGCTGGCATTGCCAGATGCCAGGCAGATGCAACGACGAGTGCGGCCAGCACGTTGTGGCGAGTGGGCAGCAATGTGCGATGGATATCGTCCATGAGCATGCTGTTTGACGGTGCTGGCGCGAAGGGGGACCGTTGGTTTCCGGAAGTGCGGACTACGAAATTCAGAGGCGACTACGAGCCTCACGTAGAATGTAGCACTTTTTCAACCTGGGCGAGGTAATTTTTCATCGTGTTGCCAAAACTCAACGCGCCGTACTTGCCGCCGCATCGCCGCGAGGTAGAGTTGCTTGCCGGGGGATTGAGATGTTCGCTCGGTATTCATTCGTCGTGTCGGAGCTAACAGTCATGAAGAGGCTGCTGATTCTCGGGAGCGTAGTGCTTGTAGCCGGTGCATGCGGCTGCCGGGGGGGGCGCGGAACGACTGCGTATCGTCCTTGCGTGCCTGCTCAGCCGTGCTGTGCGCCTGCCTGCTCGTCGGTTACGGAATTTACATCGAGTCCGGAAGGCTACTCGGTTGGACCAACAACCGTGATGCCGGCGCCCTCGCTTTCGACGCCTACCACCGTGGGGCCTGCGACAACGATCCCGGGGCCCGAGGCATACACGCCCGCTCCGTAGGTGGATATTTCCACCGCGAAACGCAGGGTTGGGAGTGTGCTGAGCCGCACCCTCGCATGTCGGGCAGGCTTTTGCGTTGTCTGGCGTTTCGAGCGGCCGTTACCGATCGATTTGAGCGGTTGCTCGCCCGAGCATTCCCTGCCCAGAGGGCTGCAGCCGCTGCATGCCGCATAATTGTTATGCGCGACGCGGTGTGGCCGCGCGTTTGGAGAGTTTCAATCGCGTGGCCGGCACCAGTTTCGCCGTTGCCAATTAAAATAGAGCGGAGGCGCTGCTTGCGCGCCCGGCCCGCGATGGCGCGGCGTCACGATTATTTTATCTCACGTGCACGGACGCCCTTCTTATCGGGACACATTGCCGTGCGAATGACGCTGTTCGCTCTCTTGTTGTGGGGCGGGCTCCAGGCTGTCGCCCAGGAATCCACGGCCAACGGAAAAGGCCCGGTCCTTGGCGGTGAAGTCACCACCAAGCTCAAGCTGGGGGTCACGGTCCAGGCCACGGGCAATATGTTTCGCGGCGTCGCCACCATTCCGATTCCGTCCGAGTGGCCTGAGCAAAAGGTCAAGATCCTCAACGAGGACGTTACCGCAAACGTCAAGCGTGTCACGGAACGCGACATCTCGGGCGGCGGTGGGCTCAAACAAATGGTCGTTGAAATTCCGCAGCTTGGCGGCGGTCAACAAGCGCATGCGATCGTGATCTACGAGATTACGCGTCGTAAGATGCAGCCGCCCGCCGACACGTCGATTTATCGCATTCCAAAACGGCTCGATCGGGCGATGCAACTCAATTTGGGGCCGAGCCCGATGATCGAAAGCAAGCATCCTAAGATTGTCGCCGCGGCCAAGGAGGCAGTTGCCGACGCGGGCACCGTCTGGGAGCAGGTCGCCGCACTCGCCAGCTATGTGCGCACCCACGTGAAGTTCAAGGAGGGGCCACTTAAAGGAGCCGCAAGGGCGCTGCACGATGGTGAAGGCTATACCGACGAACTCGTGTCTTTGTTCGTCGCGATGTGCCGTTCGCAGAAGATTCCCGCGCGCACGGTGTTCGTTAAGGGCGATTGCTACGCGGAGTTCTATCTTGAAGATGACGATGGTGAAGGGTACTGGTTTCCCTGCGTCCTCGTCGGCAGCGCCCCGATTGGCACGCTTGATGAAGTACGCCCCGCGCTGCAAAAGGGCGACAACTTCAAAAACCCTGAGGACACGAAGGAAAAACTTCGCTACGTCCGCGAGTTTTTTCAGGCGTCGGGACGCGGCGGCAGCCCCAAGGTGGAGTTCATCTCGGAACCGGTCGCCGATTGACGGCGAGGCGAGGCTATTCGGGACGCGACGGCGTTCATCGTCGCGGTTTCGGCAGCGCCAACCATAGGAACGCCAGCGCGGCGGCCGCCAGGATCCAGCTTTCCGGCTCGGGGACCAGGATCCAGCCAATATCCTGGAATGCCGCCAGATCGAGGTGCGTGGGGACTTCGCGCACCCCGCGCGGCGTCGACGAATCCATCAGCAGGCTTTGCGGGACGCCGTCGACAGTGCTTTGAATTCCCGACGCGAAATGCGAGCCGTATTGATCGAGCGGTACGGGGCCGCCGTATGCCGCCATCGCGGCCGGTCCATGAAAGAAGACGCCCGACTCGGTTTCTTCGACCCAGCGGAACCAGGACGCCGCTTCTCCCATGCCGAGCAAGTGGCCAATCTCGTGAATCGCGGTCGTCAGGAAGTCGGATTTGGTCGAGTCGAGCCCTGCGGTCGTGGCGCCGAAGTGCCATTCAAACTCGCTGCTGTGAAAGAACGTGATCGAGCCCATGGCTACCCCAAAATCGTGGGGCAATGGGACGGCGGCGCCGATTTGGCCACGGGTGTGAACCGCATCGATAAATTCGGCCGGCCCGGTGGCCGTGACGCTACGCACGCTGTTGGCGAAGCCTAGCACGCCGGCAACAGGGATCTGGCGACCGCCAACATAGACGACGACCGTGTCGGCCGCGACGGCGCGATCGGTAACGACCACGGATTGAAACGTCGACGGATGAAATACCGTCGCCGACCAACTGGCTTCGCCGACGGGCTGAATTGGCGCGAGACGGTCGAGAAACCGGTAGTACGCTGCCGCCAATTCGAGCGTCGCACGCCGTTCGAGTCCCGCGGCGGTAGAAGCGTCGAAAAAGCCGTCCGTGTCGAGACTGTAGTCGAATTCGATTTTCAGTGGACCTGCATGCGCCGTTGCGGAAAACGCGCAACAAGCGAGTGCAATCAAAGTGGTCTGATACTTCAGCATGGCAGAGTTCCCTTGGAGGGAATGGAACCCGCGACGCTCGGCGCCTCCGTGTCGTGTCGCAGCACAGGGGCGACCAGAGCGTGCGGTCCCAGGGTTACAAGTTTCGAAGTGGCCGTGAACGCTGGTTCAGATTCTTGGTGCACGCCGACGATCTCGCCGGCCAAGCCCGATCGCGGCGACGGCGCCCAACGTCATCAGAGCCCAGCTCCTGACGACGTATAACTCGATCGACAAGTCCAAGTCAGGAACTAAGTCAGCACTGACGAGGACGAGTAACGTCTCTGAGGAACTGAGCCACGAAAGCGTCTTCGAGAAGAGACGCGAGAGGCGGGCGACCGACAGGTAGGCTGGCTTATTGAGACTCAGTTTCAGTAGTGGATGGTAGCCGTTCTCTGTGTCCCGTCAATTTCCATTCCGCGCAAAAGGAACAAAAGGAAATTGAGGAGACGAGCTATTCATCCGCCAGGGTAGCTCGTAACGTAGAGAGCAGAGAGATTCGGAGCGGACCGGGCGGCCGCTCGGGGGCGCTTGTACGCTCCCGGGAGGAAAGTCCGGGCTCCTTAGAGCAGGGTGGTGGGTAACGCCCACCGGCCGCAAGGCCCGGGAAAGTGCAACAGAAAGCAAACCGCCACAGCGGCGGCTTCGGCCGCCGACGGTAAGGGTGAAACGGTGAGGTAAGAGCTCACCAGCAGGCTGGGTGACCAGCCTGGCTAGGTAAACCCCACCCGGAGCAAGGCCAAACAGAGTGGATTGAAACGTACGTTTCAAACGGGTCGGCTCGGCCCGTCCGACACTCGGGTAGGCTGCTAGAGGCGTCGGGCAACCGGTGCCCCAGAGAAATGGCCGCTCCCCCGCGACAGCGCACGCGCTGTCGCGGGGGAACAGAACCCGGCTTACAGGTTCGCTCCGAGTCTCTTTTTATTTGCCCTAAACATTGCAGGGCACTTAGGCTGCGGGCTCTGCCGACATACCCACTTCGGCCGGAACCAGGTCGTCATCGATCTGTTGCAGAAGCTTCGAGATGCACAGCTTGTTCATGCTGGTGTGCCGATCGTGAGCCTCCGACTTGAGCGATTCATGCAAGCTCTTGGGGAGCCGAACGGTGATCACACGCGTGGGTTCACGTGGGCCACCAGGCAAGTCGGCGTCGCACTCGCGTAGCTTGGCGAGCATCTGCTGAATCTTTTGATAATCGGGGGACTGCTCAAATTGGGCAAGAGCTTCGGGCGTTCGGTACATTTGCCGCACGATTCCATCCACGCCCAGCACTTCGCGGAAGAAGGTCACCCAGCTCGGACGCTGCTCGAAAATCTCCTCCGCCGCGCGAAAGACATCTTGTCGTTGTTCGCTCATGCTCACTCTCCTGAAACGAAAGGGGAAAGCGGATCGCATAGTATCGACCCTACCACGCCCTAATCGTAATAGGCTTACAAGTCACAGCACGAATGTCATTGCTGTCATAGCACTTGCGTCGATTTTTATGAAGCCGCTGAAACCCCGGGCAGGGCTGCCTTAATTGCGGGCATCACGGCTGTGCCTAAAAAGTAGGCACACGGCATTTTCTTGTTTTACTAAGTGTCTAGTTACGGTGTCAAAAAATCCCTGGATTTTCTGGTGCTAGCGGTGCTGTGACTGCATTGCTCGGTCGACGACGTGGAAATAAGAAAGGGTATTCACGGGATCTCGTGAATACCCTTTGAGTTATTTGTTTGGGTTGTTTAGGAGAGATCTGCGCGGACTTTCTCGAGTAGCTTTTTCGTGGCCAGAATTCCCAGTGGCTCGGACAGTTTTGAGCCCTCGTACTCAATTCCAACATACCCATGATAGCCGGCATCGAGCACGATCTTCAGCATCTTGACGTAATCGGTTTCGACGTGATTTCCATCCTCGTTGAAGTTGTGGCTCTTGGCGCTCACCCCCTTGGCGAAGGGCATGAGCTCGGCCACGCCCTTGTAGGGGTCGTAACCGCGGAAGTTTCCAAAGTCCGGCAAGGTCCCACAGTTATCCATATTCACGGATTTGATTACATTCGCTAGCCATTCTCCGTTGGAGGATAGGCCGCCATGATTTTCGACGATGATGTTGATGCCCGGAGCCGCAGCGAATTCACTTAGGCGGCGCAAGCCATCGGTCACCAGTTTGGCTTGCTCTTCGGGAGTTCCTTTCGAGTGGGCGTTAACTCGGATGGAATGGCAGCCCAAAAATTTGGCCGCGTCAACCCACTTGTAATGGTTTTCGATGGCCGTGGTGCGTCGGTCGTTATCTGGATCTCCTAGATTGCCCTCTCCGTCGATCATGATCAGGACGTTGGTTACACCGAGATCGGATGCGCGTTGTTTGAGATCGTTCAGATACGCCTCGTCCTTGGCCTTCTTGGCAAAAAATTGATTGACGTATTCGACGGCCTCGATCCCATAGTCTTCCTTGGCGGTTTTGGGGAAGTCCAGGTTTGAAAGCTTGCCGCTAAAGAGCGTTTTGTGCAGCGACCATTCGGCCAGCGAGATTTTGAATAGAGGCTCTTTCGGCTCAGCACGGGCAGGAACGGCAAGTGTGGCCAAGCTAGCACCGGCGGCCGCCAAGGCGGAATGTTTCAGGAACGAGCGGCGACCGAGGGCATTAGCGGAAGTCATGATGGTACCTTCCAGAAAAATCGTGGGTGAAAGAGGCGTCATAGCCATCCTGGCGGGGGGGATTGCTCGGCTCCCGCACGGGCGTGCATTTCGTTGTGGTCGGATGGCTGTAATCGAGATGACTGTAAAGTGAAATGTACCTCAGCGCCGGTGGAAAGCAACGAGAGCGACCCGCTCAAGAGCGTTTGTGCCCCGCGCCGCGCTCGAGCGCAATTTGCAACGTATCGGAGTCGCCCTAACTCTAGGCTAGAACGTTAGTTGCTTATTTGACCACCAGCCTCGATTGTGGTTAGAATCAGGCATTGCTGGTGACGAGCTTTTCGTTTGCGGCGAGCAGGCATCCCTTCAAGGCGGACGTTCGTCCGGAAGCTCGTCCAACGATTCGTCTTTGGCTGAGAATTCACATCGACCGTAAGCAGCCAAGTTCTCGGTGTCGTGTCGAGCGTGGCGGGGGTTGCCCCCAAACCTGCGGCGAAGACACCGCGTTGCGCATTATAACGCGCTGGGTGGCTATTTTTTCCCGCAGCCAAGCAAGTGATCGATGAGCGACGCCTCCAGCCAACAGCCTGTGCCGAGATCGAAGGGGTCTAGCCTTCATCCGGCCTTCGGTTCCGAGAGCCGGGGCTCGTCGCATGGCTCCGCCGCTTCGAATCCAATTTCCAGCGACGGTCAGACGGTCATTTCTACGCGTCCGCCGGTTCCCGATCTTCCCTATGTCGGGGGCGTTCCTGGAGAAGCCGCCCGTATTTGGGAGGGTGAGCAGCTCGGGCAGTTCACGCTGCAAAAGTTCGTCGGCGGTGGCGGCATGGGCATTGTATTTCGGGCCCACGACATCACGCTCGATCGCGAGGTGGCTGTCAAAGTTCTTTCGCGCGATCAGTCGGCCGATGAAGAGACCTTGCGCCGGTTTCGCAACGAGGCCCAGTCCGCGGCCCGATTGAATCACGATAACATTGCCCGCGTGTTCTACGTTGGTGAAGATCGTGGGGTGCATTACATCGTTTTCGAGTTTATCGAAGGCGTGAACATTCGCGACCTGATCGATCGTGAGGGGCCGCTGCCGCTTAATCAGGCTCTTAGTTACACCTATCAGATTGCGTTGGCTCTCGATCATGCCAGCCAGCGTTCGGTAATCCACCGCGATATCAAGCCGTCGAACGTGCTGGTCACTTCGGCCGGCAAGGCGAAGCTCGTGGACATGGGGCTCGCGCGACTGAACCTGATGGCCCATGCTTCGAACGATCTTACGGCGAGCGGCGTGACCCTGGGCACGTTCGACTATATCTCGCCCGAGCAGGCCCGCGATCCGCGCAGTGCCGATGTTCGTAGCGATTTGTATTCGCTTGGTTGCTCATTCTATTTCATGTTGACCGGCCGGCCGCCATTTCCAGAAGGAACCGTGTTGCAGAAGCTGCTGCAACATCAGGGAGATGCGCCACCGGATCCTCGCAGCCTGCGGCCCGAGTTGCCGAGTCAGGTGTCTCGGGTGCTGGGGCGTTTACTGGCAAAGAACCCGGCCGAGCGGTACCAGCAGCCCCTCGAGTTGATCGAAGAGCTCGTGCCGCTGGGACAAATGCTGGGTATTGCGTTGGGCGAGGCGCCGCCGCCGCGTAGCGCGTTGCAGCCACAGCGCTCCGTGCGCCCGTGGCAGCGTCATTTGCCGTGGGCCGTGCCGTTGGCTGCGTTGCTGGTGGTGGTGGCCGCGCTCGAGTTTTCCGGTTCTCAGGCGTCGCTACCACCGGAACCCTTGTGGAGCGTACGCCCGGCCGAGCCATCGATTTCTCCGCGGGTTGAGCAGGTTACTCCTACGATCGAAGCTTCGGACGGCGAGCGTTCAGAGGCGTTGTTGCCACCGGCAATGCCTGGATCGTCCTCACGACCACAAAGTCAGGACTCGAGTCCGGTGTCGCCGCGTCGCGCGAGTCGGCCGATGAACGAGGCGTTTCCGCCGGCGGCGAGGCCGCCCGGAGATGACGCTGGGCCGGCAACGACCTCCGGAGTAGGTCCTGTCGCACCGGCCCCCAATGCGCCTTTTTTGGACGGCTTGCTCGATCTCGTCAGCCGCATGCAAAAGGAGGTCGAGGCCGCGCAGCAACGGCGTTCTGTGAGCAACACGAGTGATGAGCTTGATTTGGCAGGGACCGCAAGCGATCCGCAGCGAATGCCGAACTTGCCGTTTCCTGGCCAGCGCGAGATCCTGACGGTCGGCGACGATTCGCTTCCGAATAACTATACGAGTTTGTTGGCCGCGTGCAGCGCCGCCAAAGATGGCGATATCATTGAGTTGCACTACAACGGTTCCCGCACGGAGCGGCCGTTGGCGCTTTCCAATATCCGACTTACGATTCGTTCGGGCAGCGGCTATCGGCCGACGGTGGTTTTTGCTCCGGAGCCGGACCGCCCCTTTGCCGGTGCGCAGATGGTCGGTGTTTCCGGCGGCCAACTTTACGTGAGAAACGTGCACTGGGAGTTGGAGTTGCCGGCCAATTCACCAACGGAGCGCGCGCTGTTCGAGGCCCAGCATGCCGAACTGTTGGATTTTGAAAATTGCTCGTTTACTGTCCGATCGCAGCCGCCCTACTACGGCGGAGTCACGATCTTCGAGATCAAGTCTCCGCCTGGCGCCGGTACGATGGACATTCGGTCAGGCTCCGCAGCGGCAGCCAGCCAGGTCGTCAATATTCATCTCGAGAACTGCGTGGCCCGCGGCGAGGCGACCTTGCTGCGAGACAGTGAAATGCAAGCCGTGCGGTTCACCTGGAATGACGGGCTGCTGGCGATTGGCGATCGGTTGTTGGTTACCGAGGGAACATCGCTCGAGCCTCGCCAGGAGATGCGCGTCGAGGTGGTGTTGCGCCATGTGACCGCCATGGTCGGTAGCGGGCTGGTCTTGATGACCAACAGCGAGGAGGAACCCTATCAGGTGGTGGTGGATATGCGCGCAAGCGACTGCATCATTGCCACGAGGGGTTCGGCGCCGCTGATCGAGCAGCGTGGTTCCGCAGGGATCGAAGAGTTTTTGGCCCGCTTCCAATGGAGCGCGGACAGCGTTTACTTTCAAGGGTTCAACACCTTCTGGCAGGTGATGAATTCGGCGGGACCTGGGGGATCGAAGCGGCTTACCTTCGACGACTGGCATGAATGGTCGCGGTTTACGAGCCGGCGTCAATTCGCCGGTTCGGGGGCCGTGGTTTGGAGTGCCCCGCCGCCGGCCGCGCGTCCGTATCACGCCCACTTAGCATCTGACTATGTGCTGTCGAGCACGAGCGCCGCAGTGGGAGGGGCGAGCGATGGCGCAGACGCCGGCGCTCCGTTGCCCTATCTGCCAACGCTCGCGGTAACGTCGGGGCGAAGCGATTCGACTCGGAGTGAGCCCACGTTGCCGGCTTCACGGCCCATGTCCACACCGATGCCGATGCCGGCCGAGCCCATGCGCATGCCGCCGGAACCGATGGGCGTGCCTAACACGGGCGGTGACTGACGGCAACGTGGGGCGGGGCAATGTGCCCATCCTTATTCTGCCGGATGAGGTTGCTAGCAAACGGCTGGCTGCATTGGGTTGACGGCTAAAAAAGCGTTTTTTACACGGTTTCGAGGCCATCGAGCGTCGCTTGACAGCTCTTTCGGCAGTGATTCTACTGGGTTCCCGTAGCGGAATAGCGCTGCGCCGCCACGCCGACAGGCACCGAATGGCCGTGCGAGGTGACGGCCGGAACATCCCTCCTCGACTCCATCCCACGTTTTCGTTCCCGCCAGAGCCGTTGCCGCTACGTTGGCTCATCGTGTCGCAATCAAAAGTGAGACTTCCATGAAGAATTTCTGTCTGCTCGCGTTGTTTGGAATGACGGCTGGCATGCTCCTGGCCCATATCGATTCGGCACATGCCATCGACCCATTTAAGAAGGAGTTTGAGGCCAAGTACGTCAAGGGAGAGCCCGGCACGCCCGAGGAAGAGGCCCTCGCGGCCGCGGTGAAAAAGGCCAAGTGCAATATCTGCCATGTGGGCGCCAAGAAGAAGGATAAGAACGCCTACGGCAACGCGCTCGGCGAGTTGCTCGACAAGAAGACCGACGCCAAAGACAAGGAAAAGATCCAAGACGCGCTCGAGAAGGTCGCGGCGATGAAGTCGAACCCGAGCGATTCGGCGTCGCCGACGTTTGGCGAGTTGATCAGCCAGGGCAAGTTGCCGGCTAACGAAGAGGACGCGCAGGCGGCCAAATAAGACCGGCGTTCTCGTTAGCCAACACGCTTCAATGCGATCGGGCCGGTTCTTTCCGTGTGAGAGGGCCGGCTCGTTGCTTGCGCCGCCAGTGCTGGCGTGCTGGCAAGGGGGCAATGCCAAGCGACGGTCAAGTGGAGTGTCTGCGCTTGCCGAACAAACATCCTGATCGGCAGATTCGTCTCAGGTTCCATCCACTCCTCCTGATGCGAGCAAAATTCAGTGCGACAGAACAGCCGCTTTACGCGCTTCTGGCAAACGCCAACGGTTCGTGGTACGCGCCAGCTAGCCTCGCCACGCTCGTGGTACCGGCAGCTTACGGCCCCGCAGCGGCCACTGCCCAATTGCATTATCGCCGGGGCTCAAAAGGCGGGAACGACCTCGCTGTTTGATTACCTCGGTGGGCATCCGCAATGTGCACGTTCCTATACCAAGGAAGTTCATTATTTCGACGACGCCCACGAGCGCGGCGAGAGTTGGTATCGGAAGCATTTTCCGCTGGCCGGCCAAAAACGCATCGTGTTCGAGTCCAGCCCCTATTACATGTTCGACCCGCGGGTGCCGCGGCGCGTTCATTCGCTGCTCCCGAATGTGAAGCTGATATTCTTGCTTCGCAATCCGATAAACCGGGCCTATTCTCACTACCAGCATTCCGTGCGTCGGGGGCACGAGCCGCTGCCGTTTGAAGAAGCATTGGAGATCGAGCAAGAGCGTGTTGCAGGGGAGCAGCAACGACTGCTCGACGATCCCGGTTTACGAAGCGATTCGCACCGCTGGTATTCCTATGCCACGCGAGGCCATTACGCCGTTCAGCTCGAAGCTTGGTTGAAATGTTTTTCTCGTGAGCAAGTGTTCATTGTCCAGGCCGAACGGCTCTTTAAGCGGCCGGACGCCGCATTTGCCGAGGTGCTCGATTTTCTCGAACTCGACCAGTGGCAGCCGGCCGACTTTGGCAGTCACAATCGAGGGCGCTACAGCGAACCAATGAGCCCGGCCGCCGTCGCGCGCCTACGCGAAGAATTTCGTGAGCCGAATGAACGGCTGTTCGAGCTGTTGGGAGCCCGGTTTGAGTGGTAAGTCGCGGGCGCGATCATAGCTTCGTAGAGGGCCGAGATACGTCAGTCGGCGGAATGGCCGTTCTTGTGATCGGCCGCTAAATGTAGTGCAGCGTCAGCTTATTCGGGTGACGCGAAAGGACGCCGAACGCGCAGGCTGTTTGGCGTAAACAAGTAAGCTAGTGATCTCGCGAAACGCGAACCCGACAACCTCGTGTTGACAGAGCATTAGCAGGCTGCTGAAAAAGTCCGTCGCGAACTTTTTCAGCCTCGCGAAGTGCGGAGGTGAACTCCGCACCGCTCGCAAAATAACGACTTACGTCGCTATAGAGACCAGCCGTTTATTCGACGCAACACGGTAGCGAAAAGCAATGCGGACGCGTCTGCTGTACTATTGGGACTCGCTGCAAACCTCGTATTGGTTTGTCCCTACGCTTTTGAATCTTCTGGCTGCGATCATTGCGGTGGCGATGATCAGTTTTGATCACCAGATTCAGGATGCCGCTCGCAGCACGGAAGTCTGGTGGATCTATGGCGGTGGGCCCGAGGGCGCTCGGGCGGTGATGTCGACGATCGCCGGGTCGATGATCACCGTGGCCGGCGTCGTGTTTTCAATCACGATCGTCGCGCTTTCCCTGGCATCCGGGCAGTTTGGTCCCAGATTGCTCCGCAATTTCATCCGCGACCGCAGCAATCAATTTGTGTTGGGAACATTTACGGGCACGTTCATCTACTGCCTGCTGGTGCTGCGTACGATCTTGGGAGACGATGAGAGCAGGTTCGTGCCCGGTGCGGCGGTGGCGCTGGGAATCGTGTTGGCGCTGTTGAGTTTGTGCGTGCTCATTTATTTTATCCACCACGTTGCGGTATCGATCCAGGCTCATCAGATTATGGCGGCCGTTAGCCGCGAAATGCACGAGACGATCGATCGCCTGTGGCCTGATGCGTTGACGGATGAGATGCGTGACGGCAATGAGGCAACCGACTCAGGACTGCCCCAGGACTTTGAGCGGACCGCCGGGCAAATCCTGGCCAACGCCAGCGGGTACGTGGCGGCAATCGACGTGAATCGCCTGGTCCAGTTGGCGACCGAGCACGATTTTGTTCTAAGGCTTTTGGTACGGCCCGGACAGTTTGTGCTGGCCGGCAGTCCCGTGGCGCAAATTTCGCCCGAGTTGGCCGCCGATGAATCGTTACGGCGCCACGTCAACGAAGCGTTGCTGTTGGAAGCACAACGCACGCCGTACCAGGATATCGAGTTTACCGTCGATCAGATGGTTGAGGTGGGCGCTCGCGCGCTGTCGCGCGGGATCAATGATCCGTTTACCGCGATCCTTTGCATCGATTGGCTGGCGGAAGCGTTGGGGGAACTGGCGAGCCGTTCGATTCCGTCGCCCTGCCGGTACGATGGGCATGGCAAGTTGCGAGTCGTTACGCGTGCAGTGACTTTCGTGAATGTCGCCGACGCGGCGTTCAACCAGATTCGCCAATTCGGCAGCACGACTCCCGCCGTGATGATTCATCTGCTCGAAGCGTTCGCGCAATTGGCCTATGTCGTGCGCCGTCCGGACGATCAAGCCGCGATCGTACGCCATGCGCATCTGGTGCGGCGAGCTTGCGAACGCGATCTGCCGGAGGTCGATGACCGCAACGATGTTCTCGAGCGCTATAATCGAGTGTTGTACGTGCTCGACGTGCGTGAATCGTAGGGTGCACGCTCGGCTCGATGGCCTGTTTGGCCCGCCAGCAGCCCGGGCGAGATTGCCGGCATGCGGTTGCAAGTGAGGCGGCATTATCGCAAGAGGCCGTTAATCGACACGGATTTCGACGCGCGTGCGAAATGATTCGCCTGGCCCCAGCACTTGCAAGTGAGGGTCGACGCCTTTTTCGAGCAACGTGAACGGATCGGGAAGGCCCGTGTAAGGTTCTATGCACACGGCCTCGCGGTGCGGCGGATTATAAACAACACAGGCCGTGAACTGATCGTCGAATTCTTGCGTTACACGTCGCCCGCTGTGTGGGTCGTGGATCGATGTTTCCAGCCGATGATTTTCAAACTTCAGCCCGCCGAAGACGCTGTCGAAATACATGTCCCCTGCCGCGATTCCAACCGCGAGCTTGTCGGCGTCCGGAGCTGGTTGCACGATGCCGGAGGGCAGAAGCTCCGCGAGTTCCCATTTGGTCGAGACGGGCACTTTGATCGTGCAGTCGTCGGCTTTGCCACCGCCGAGAGGAATGCGAAAGTAGGCGTGCGTTCCAAAAGTAAACGGAAGCGGCTTATCGTCGGGGTTCTCGATCAGGATTGCCGAGCTTAGCGTATTGCCAGCAATCCGGTATTCGACCGTAATTCGAAAATCCGCGGGCCATAGGTCCAGGAGCGATTCATCATCGACCGAGCCTTGAAATCCTCCGACGACTCGATCTTTTTCCTGCGACGTTACGCGCCAAGCACGATTGAATACGAAGCCGTGGATGGCATTGCCGAGCCCGTCGAGAGGCTCAAGCGCGTAGGCGCGACCGTCGTAGTTGAACTTCGCACCGCGAATTCTTCCAGCGAATGGAAACATTAGCGGTATGCCGCTGCCCGTCGGTTTAGCCGTGCCGCCGGTAAAGTCCGGCGCGGACCAGAGCACCTCGATCGGACCTGTCGGCGTATTCGCGACGAAGCCAAAGCAGTTGAACCCCAGCCCCGGCAAAATCTTGGCCTTGGAGCCATGAGCCGAATCGGCAATCGTGACGCAGTCAAGCGATTTCAAGACAGTTGTCCTCGGCAATGGTGGGACGTTACGGGACGTGGGGTGACTTCATTGAACCGGAAGTTCGTCGCGATGCAAGGGCGGCTTTGGGTCGAAGTCCGTTACTAGCCAGATCGCAATGAATTGCCGCTTTGACCGGCGCTGTGCGATGATCGGCAGGCCTATTGCTGCGTAAACGAACTCCGACCATGAGGAGCACAAGCACGAAGAGGACCACCGTAGCTCGGCGTGCCATCGTCCGTTTGTGTTCGCCCAGGATCACGGCCGACAGCAGGTTCATTAGCAACATGGCCAGCGCAACCGATGCAAGAAACAGCAGGGTTGCCGCGGCGTCATGGCCCATCAGATTGCGGCGAGCGGCTTCGGGCATGACCATTGCTACCCATAGCCCGACGGGGAATTGCAACATGACCGCCGTCATAGCAAGGCGTCCGCCCAATTTGAGACAGCGGTCGGCAGGCGTTTGCCGCGTTTCTTCGTGGGGCGAGGGGAGTGGGCGTTTGCCGAGCGCCAGCCACACGACAACGAGCCCCGTCACGGCGGACGCGGCAAGCCAGACATGAAGCACGCGTGCAAGAACCTCGGTATCGAACAGCAGCTTGCGATACTCCGCGCGTTCGAGAGGTTCGCCAGCCAAGCCCGGCCGCGAACCGATGACAGAGACCGCGATGAACAGCGTCGGAAAATGGACAAGCAAATTGGTCGCCGAGGCCAGGGCGACCAATCCATGTACCATGCGCCAACGTTGCCACCGACGCCACAACGCGGCATATAGCGTCAGGCCGATGAGACCGAACAGCCATTCAACTCCGGCGAACCACAGTCTAGCAGGCGGGACTGCCGCGAGCGCGCGAAAGTAGCGCTCGTCGGACAGGTAGCGGACGGCCAGCAATATACCGCCCAATATTCCGCCGACAACCAGGCCGAAGATCGCCAGCCAAGCCAAGCGTCGTCCGAACTCCGCAAGCGCCAGGTTATCTTCCCGGCGCGAACGCCAATCGAACCAAACCGCCAGCAGCGGCCCGATCATGGCGACGTCCACCAGAAGCAAATGTACGGTGAGCAGCAGTGCCGTCACTGTCCAATCCACGGTTTCCTTACCTACCTCTCCGTTCACACGCGAGCCGTGCGGAGCTTGGAATCCGCACTTGGCGAGGTTGCAATAAGCCACGATGACTTATTTTAACAATCCTCTCGCGTGAGATTGTAAGGGAAGCACTAACTGGACACGAGCTGGGCGAAGCTTTCCAGGGCAGCCCGGGCCCGCTCAACGCCTCCCAGGCGTTCGGCGAGTTGCTTGGCGGCGACCAGGTGTTCAAACGGCACGGAACTAGCGGTAACCGAAACGGTGGTTCCATTGCCGTTTTGAATCAGTTTGGCCCGCAACATGCTTACTTGGGCCGACGTGACCTTGACGCCTTCGGCCTTAAGGGCCGCGATAACGTCGCGCGGACGAGCGTCGAGTCCAAGTTGATTGAACTTGGTGCGAACGGCGTCGGCTTTGCTAACGCCACTGCGGCTGCGGCGAGGCTTCTTTGCCGCGCCACCTCGTTTGCGCTCGGAAATGAGCTTGTTAATCAGCGCTAACGATACATCGACCTTGCGGGCGTCGAGTTCTTCCTTGATCGCTTTGGCGCGGGCATTCGGATTAGCGGCCATGACTGCTCGAACAGCATCACTCTTAGATACGGCATTGCTCTTAGATACTGAGGAGCTGCTTTTTTTCTTTGCCAAGGTAATTTCTCCCTTGCGAGTTGGTTAGGGCACCGGCCAGTGAGTTGTCAACGGGCGACTGCGGTGATGGTTATTGCTAGGTGCTCCGGCGATGCTTCATTTTCGGGTTCGGGATTTTGGGAGCGCTAGTGCTATGTAAATATAAACATACACGATGTGAGCAAGCGTGTAGGTGCTCAACTGTGTAAACTTACAAATAGCGTAATGATCAACTTGCTACGGTCGTACCCACCCGATGGGCCATATGGTGTTTCCTGGAGTGGCGGTCAGGTGTTGTTCAGGTGTTGTTTTGTGAGGCCTGTGCCGCGCGGCTACGTTTGGAGCGAATGTCGTAGCGTTTAAGCTATTGGGCTTTGTGTGCGATACCGGCGTCCTCTGCCGAGCGGGGGGAGTTGAACCGGAGATTCGAGTGTTGACCTTCTCGATTGGCCCTGGAAATTGGGTAACTCGTCCGTGAACGCTCGTTTTTGAGGCACGTTCCTGGGAGAACTGGCGTCGGCATTTGACGCCAGGACGCTTTGCGATAGACTCGTGTGTTGATCTCGTGAGGGCGATTAGCTCAGTTGGTTAGAGCGCCACGTTTACACCGTGGATGTCGGGGGTTCGAGTCCCTCATCGCCCACTTTCGTAAGTCCCGTCGAGCGTACTACGCACGCTTCCGCCGCCGGTTTGGGATCGATTGATCTCCACTTCGCCGAAATGCCTGGCGGGCCCGTGGCCGCGGCTATTGATGCACGATGATGACCCAGCCGGTGTCGCCCAGCCGTGGTTCATCGCGACGCCAGGGAATGATCACCGGCTCGACCACCGCAGTTCGTTCTTGGTCGGCAGCGGGTGACAATGGATCAACATGGTCCTTGATGAGACTTCCCTCCAGATCCTTATCGATTTTCGGATCGAACGCCAACATCGACAGGCGACGTTGCCCAAGGTCCTGGAATCGTTGCACATGTTCGGGGGGTAGCCGGGGAGCTTGCCTTGCCGCAGCAATGCCTCCCACCTGCTCGGCAATCACATTGTTAAGCTGCGGATGAAACAGAATCAGCCCGCGTTGCCGGTTCTGTTTGCCTTCCAGGACATCCTCGCGCAAGTCTGCCAGGACCGCGGTGTGACGATCGCCGACCACGATGCGCAGGACTTCCATATCGACGGTAAGGGCGAGGATGCCCAGGGGCTGTATATCCGGCTCGATCTTCGCGGGATCACTCCAGATCGGGACGGAGAATGCCACCATGCGATGATGGTTTGACTCGCTGACAAAGACATTGGATAGGTAGGGCGTTCGGATTGGAGCGAAGTCTATACGCTCGTCCGCCGGCCGATCGACGCCCTGGCCGTGAAAATAATCTCGGTATCCAAACCATTTGTCGATGGTCGTTTCACTCAGTTCGACGCGCGCGAGCTGGATACCCTTGTGGTCGGTGATATACCAGCTATCGGCGGCGGCGATATCACTGGACGTTCGCTTGCACTGCTCGATCCAAGCTTGCAGCTTGAGCCGCGGCTCGGAGTTTCTGGGCTGGCCGATCGCGTCGCTCAGCAAGGCAATCAATTTGGGACTGCTGGCTTTGCTCTCGACGAAACGCATGCGCCGGTCGATTTCGCCCGCGATCGTTCTGGCGGCAAAACGCGCTGCGCTGCGCAAGCTTTCGACGTTCACCGCTTCCAAGGTATGTAGCGCCTGGGTAGCGCGTTGTTCGGCTTGTTGGGCCAGCAGGTGGGCCTCGCGCTCGCGATCGGCCCGCAGCGCCAGAAGCCAGGACGCCAGAGTCGCCATTGCCAGGCACAGCAGCACCGCCGCCCCGAGCGAGACACTCCAGCTTCGATTTCGGCGAGCCGTCCGCAGCAAGCGTTCGGTGAGCGGCTCGCGGTAGACGCTCACGGGCTCATCCGCGATCCAAGCTTCGAGGTCTGCGGCAAATTCGCTGGCCCGTACATACCGATCCTCCTGTCGCGGCGCCATGGCCTTCAGGCAGATGGCTTCTAGCGGTTTGGGCACGCCGCGGCGGACCTGGGTAGGGCGAAGGAACCGCCCGAGTTTCTTAGGCTCGCGATAATCGCGAAGGAAGTTAAAGCCACTAAACGGCAGGCGTCCCGTGAGTACCCGATAGAGCGTGACGCCCAGGGCATAGATATCGCTGGCCGGACCGATGGATCCCCAGGTTTCATCACACTGTTCAGGGCTCATGTATGGCAGCGTGCCGATTCCACTCGCCGAGGGACCGACATTGGTATCGAGCAGCCCGGTTACCTGGTCGACCGAGAAGGTGAGTCGGTAAGGCAGCTTTTCATTGACGGCAATCGCCAGTCCCCAATCGACGACGAGTGTTTCTCCAAACGCGCCGATCATGACGTGTTCGTCTTTCAGGTCGAGATGTGCCACGCCACGATGGTGGGCATAGGCGACGGTGCGTGCGGCGGAAATCAGGTGCCGCAGCATTTCGGAGAGTTGGAGCCGCTGCTGGTGATTATTTGCCTTGGCTTGGCATGCGCTGTGAAACAGATCAATGCGCCGCGCGAGCGAATCGCCCTCGATGAAACGCATCGCATAGAAGGGGCAGCCGCTACTATCGACGCCCATGTTATAGACGGGGATCACTCCGGGATGGTCGAGCCGGCCCGTAACTTCCGCCTCGCGCTCGAACCGAGCGCGCGTATCGGCGTCTCCGACGACGTCGGGCTTGATGAACTTGATGGCGACGCGACGCGTGACGTGCCCGCCATTAAGTTCGTGTTGCTCTTGCGCTCGATAGACGACGCCCAGGCCGCCGGCCGCCAGGTAGTCGAGCTGTTCGTACCGGGCGGCCGCGTTAATAGGGGCCGACGGCGCGGACAGAGGCGGAGCGTCGCCAGCAATTTTTACGGGGTGCGTGGACTGAATCCGGCCGTCTAACGCTTGCAGCAAGGCCGCCTGGGCGGCAAGCTCCTCGACGAGCTCGGGACAATCGGCTTCGGCGCATACTACCGCCGGGGAAGCATCGCGGCCTGCGGCTCGCAATTCCTCCAAACGCATGAGCAACGTAATGATCCGCGGGTTAGTACTCACACGATGACATGCCGAGCGGCACGCTTGTTATTCGATGGGGACACCACCGAGGGCCTTTTGTAGCATCAAACGACTTTCAATCCACGCGCGTTGCACCGTCTTGGTGGATACTCCCAGGACCCTTGCCGCATCGGCGTGCGACAGCCCATCATACCAGAGCATCTCGAAGACCTCTCGTTCGCGGTCGGGTAGTTCATCCACTTTCTCATGAAACTCGCTCCACTCGACTATCCGCCGCGGATCTTGGGTGACGCTGCCGGCCTCATGCCTGGGCGTGAGGCCGCTCTGGGACGCGTCAACGGGCTGTGTCTGGTGCTTGACGCCTTGCCCCTGCGGGCCGAAATAGTGGCGTGCCAAATCGTGAAGTTGACGCCGGATCTGGACGGCGGCCAGCCGGAAATACTGGCGACTATCGGTAAGCTCAACGCTCTCGAGTGCGCGGCACAGACGCATTACCGCCGCTTGGAACACATCGTCCGTCTCTTCCCAGCGTTTGACGCGTGGAAAGTCACGCAGCATTTTGCGAGTCAGGCGTTGCAGTTGATCGCAGGTGTTCGCGATCAACTCTTCTCGCGCGGTAACATCGCCCTGGCGAAGACGTTCGAGGCACTCCTCGATGCGTGCGGTGGATTGGGGCAGTTCGGGCATGGGCCGCTCCTCGGCTGCAAGGCGAGATTCTGAAATATACCCTGATGGAATCACGTTACT
Source organism: uncultured Planctomycetaceae bacterium (assembly GCA_964598535.1). GTDB lineage: Bacteria > Planctomycetota > Planctomycetia > Pirellulales > PALSA-1355 > JALHMI01. Next base: position 113,671 of record CAZRCI010000009.1, read on the forward strand.
ATAGCGATTGTTTAGCGCCGGCCGCTACAAGGCCGCGTCTAACCATGTCGAGGATTCGCGAGCAGACGGAAGTCGTCGCGGAACCTTTAAACAGCTTGCTAAGCGGGCCTCGAGGCCACGACTGGACAACCGCCACGAAAAAAAGCCACCTGCCCGCGGTTAGTATTCCGCTGGCGAGGCGGCTTGGTAAGGCGGCTGGTCCTGGAATTGGCAGGAGCTACGGCAGCATCGCATTGCCGTCAGGGTAGTTCAGGCCATTCGTTGGGATATAGATGGTGCCGTTCCTCACCTGTCTTGTTCCTGCCTTGATGTATCGAACGTGCGTGACCCGAACGTGACGGTCCAGTTCGGAATTGGTGTGGATCGGCACGCCATCCAGTCGAGTGACGACGTCGCCCACGGTCAGCCCTAACTGATGCAGCGGGGAATCGGGACCGGGCATCGAGACGACTCGCGCGGCTCGAAAGTCGCCGTACTGCGGTAACCAGAGCTTCTGGATTTCGAAACTGGCTTTCAGCCGAAAGGCATAGTACGCCGACGACATGCCGGTTTGAGGATTGATCGGTTCCTTGAATTGTCCGAGGTGTTGCGCCGATGCCCGTTCAGCGGCACTGATGCTCGTTACCAGGACGGCCAATATAAGCAACTTTTTCAACATGATTTGACTCCTTCGTTCGAGAGGGCCTGTTGGGGGGCTCGCCAGGAAACTTGATTTGGCATTGATCCTTAATGCGTATTCAAGCGGCTCGACTGGACAAAAATTCGCGGGCGGGATTGCGGACGAGGGGAGCGCTGTACGAGAAAGGCGGCCGAGCCGAGTAGGATGCCCATCGTGCGGATGCCAGGACCCGTCTCGGCGTCCAGGCTTTTGCCTAGCGGCGAATTACCTTGCCGAATCCTGCGATATGGGCGAGGCTTACGATGCGGCGATCTCTTCACTCGTTGCCAAGCATCGAATGCGGAGCGAAGCTTCACCCGGCTTGCAAAAATAGCGTGACTTCACTGGCCAATGCAGTAGAGATACGTCTTGCTGCGGAGAATGATCTCGTTGCCCACCAGTGCCGGTGAAGCGTCGATGGCGTCCGCCAGCTTGTTGGTGGCCAAAACCCGGATCTCCGGTTCGTCGGCCAGCACGAGCGTCGTTCCCTCGCGATCGGTAACGTAGATCCGTCCTGGGGCGGCTACCGGCGAGGCATAAATGTTTCGCACCTCCGGCAGGCGTTTACGCTCGATGAGGGGCTCGCCCGTCTTGGCGTCAAGGCTGGTCCAGATCGCGGTGTTCGATTTATTGAAATAGAGCCGCCCATCGACGAGGACGGGCGACGGGCAGTATGGCGTGTCCTTGGTTTTGAACCAGGCGATTTTGTCGGTGCCGGTAATGTCGCCCTGGGAGTTCAACGGCACGGCGAACAGCGCGCTTTCCGGGTAGCCGCTCATGAGAAAGACCGTGCCATCGTAGGCCACGGGACAGGGGATAATTGCCCGAGTCTGCCCGCCGCACTCCCACCGCACTTCGCCGGTGTCGAACGCATATCCGCAAGCTTTTTTGTTGGAATTGACAATCACCTGCTTGCGCCCGTCGTGCTCGACAACGAGCGGGGTGGCCCAGGAGGTTCCCGGATCGCGCAGCACTTGCCAGCGGGTGCTGCCGGTTCGGGCATCCAGCGCATAGAGGAACGATTCGCCCTCGTGGTCCCAGTTGACCAAAAGCGTATTGCCCTCGAGGACGGGTGAGGCGGCCTCGCCGAAAAAGCGGTAGATGCGCAGGTCGCCCAGATCGCGATTCCACTGCGGCCGTCCATCGATGTCATAGCAGTAGATACCGCGCGAGCCAAACGAAGCGTACACGAACTGACCGTCGGTCACTGGAGAAGGAGAAGCATATCCGTGGTCTTTGTGGTGGCCTTCGTGGGGCACGGCTTCGCTGGCTACCTGTTCCCACAACAGCTTGCCATTCTCGCGGCGATAGCATTGCACGACGAACTTATAGTAATGCGTGGGACGTTCGATGTTGAATGGATTGCCGCCTGGCGCCTCGGACGTTTCGGTAGAAGGTTGCTCCTCCTGACGATCGGTTTTGATCGCGGTGGTCAGAAAGATCCGGTCGTTCCAGACAATCGGAGTCGATTCTCCCTGCCCCGGCACGGCGACGCGCCACTTGAGGTTGGAGTCCGAGCTCCAGGTGATCGGTGGATCGGCCTGCGGCGCAAAGCCATTGGCAAGTGGGCCGCGCCACTGGTGCCAATGTTGGAGTTTTGTTTGTTCGAAGTCCGCGGCCAGCACGATACCGGGAACAACCGTTGCAAGGACGAGCAGGAGTCGCTTGTACATGATGGCATTCACTCGATGACCGACGGTTGATGCTGCTCATCAGTATAGAGGGTGGCTGGCCCGTTCGCCAAAATTGGCTCCCAGAGAACGTTCGGCAGGAAGACGTAGCGATGGACAGGGCGTCAGGCCAACTGCCGGACGACATCCATCACGGTCGTGTAAAGCATGAGCCCCACCAGCAGGGCCAATCCCACGGCGGCCATTCCGGTGTGCAAGCGGGCCAGCCTGGGGTGGATCTTTTCCAGCAGTGCGCAGAAGACCTTGCCGCCGTCCAGGGGAGGAATCGGCAATAAGTTAAACACCGCCAGATTCAGGTTGAGTAACACCGCGAATTGCAACGTGCTCGCCAACCCCTCGCTCATGACTTCGTTGCCGGCGGCCACGATGCCGACCACGCCCGATAGCCGATCGGGTTGCAGAAGCAGACTGGGAATCGCCGCGGCGAGCCGCTCCGTGAGCTCCGCCGTCTTGAGCCACGGTTCGACAAGGAACGCCCCTGGAGACGTCGCACCGTGAACCGCGGCGACCACTGCTAGCACGAGCGCCGCGCAGAGGAAATTCGCCGCCGGGCCGCCAAGCCAGAATGCGATTCGCCGGCCGATGGGAATTGCGAACAGTTCTTCTTCGCTTTGGACGGCGGGCATTACATATCCACCTAGCGGAATCATCGACAGGCAATATTCCACGCCGCCAAGTTGGCGCCGCCACAGGATGCGACCGAAGCCGATCGAGAACCGCTCCACGGGAATACCGGCCGCTTTGGCGGCCAGCAAATGCCCGAGTTCATGGATGAAGATCAAGAACCCAATTAGTCCGACGGTCAGCAATGTCGTCATTCTCAAACTCCCGCAATGGTGGTTCTGCTGGCTGACCCCCTATTCGCTTGCCCTCGATCATTCTTGGGCCGGGACGAAATAATGAGGTCGAATGCCGAGGAGGCCAGGTATCGCTTATCGCAATCGAAGCACCGCCCGCGCGAGATTGGAAGCCTAAGAAGACGGAAGAGGTCGCCTTTAGAGAGGGGGCTAGCTTCCGATGGATTGCGCGGAGTTGCGAATCGATTTGCTGGTGGCCGATCCGAAGGTACGAATTGCGCCCAGAGCTATAAGCAAGATGAGAGCGAGCACCACGGCATACTCAACGGATGTTGGACCGCCATCTTCGCGGATCAGACGCTTCAGCCATTGCCAGTGCAGACGCATGAATATGCTCGTCTGGACGAATATCGGAGTGCATGCCCCAAATATGGGAACCTAGCAATATTTAGCATTTGTCTTGCCAGACGAACGGACGGGGTAGGCTGGGGTGCTTGACCGGTACGTCGACCACGCCGGCATGAAGCAATATTTCCGCTGATGCCGATGAAACCGATAACGATTCTATGCGTTGTTACGATTATTCATTGTAGAGATAGGGCACTTCGCTCACGTCCGGCGCGTGCATCATGGCCGCGATTTGCTCCAAGGTGTGTAGGACCCGCTCTTGTTCATCGAGCGGCAGCTTACGCAGTTCCTGGCAGAAACTGTCGCGTAGAAGCTGTGGCGCCTTGTCAGCTAGCTCACGCCCCTCGTCGGTGACGGTGGCCAAGACGCTTCGCCGGTCATCTTCCGACCGCACCCGAGCGATGAGCCCACGCTGCTCGAGCCGAGTCAGGATGCCGGTGACCGTTGGCTGACTCAGATGTAGCGCCGCGGCCAACGTTCCCGTGGAAACATTTTTGCCGGCCATGATCTCGCGAAGGGTGGCGAGCTGTGGCGATGTGAGTCCATAGATTTGAAGCATGTGCCGCGACCAGGTGTCGATGGCTTGGCTAATCCGCCGCAATGAAATCACGATTTGATCTTCTAGCGACAACATCGAAAAACTCACTCGAGCGCTAATTGGGGATGGCGCGATATTAACATGCGGCTGTACAGAATGCGACGGTGGGCCTGTTGAAATGCGATAGGTGGCCTGTTGATAGGAACGGCGGGCGGGCCGCAGGACTTCACTCTTCTCCTAAAATTTTTGCAAGTCGATCCAAGAACGGCCGCTGGTCCACATGAATGAGCCGCCGCGCTTCGGCCACCGGGATAAACTTTGCTTGGTCGACTTCCCATGAAGTGCAGCATGGCTCGCCCGTCAACGACTGCCCATAGAAGGCATGCACCCGTTTGCGGCTTCGGCGATAGTCGATCGAGCCCAAAGTTCGCAGTTTCTCGGCCAAAATGCCGGTTTCTTCGAGGGTTTCTCGGCGGGCCGCGGCCTCCAGCGATTCGCCGTCGCCGGCCAGTCCTTTGGGGATGCTCCAGGGAGCGTGCCGATTGTAATTGCCCGAGGGATGTACGAGCAGAACTTCAAGGCCCGATTTACCATACCGGTAGAGTAACGTGCCTGCGGATTGTTTCATTACAGGACAGTAGTGTTAATTTGGGCACCATTATTTACTGGGCGAACGATCAGGCAACTGGCCTGCGGAGCTGCGGCGCGCGTGATGTGCCGCGCGAGTTGACGTGCGGCGGGTTCATCTTCAGCGATCGCAAAGACGGTTGGCCCCCAGGAGCTTTGACCGACGCCGCGGGCGTCAGAGGCACGCAGATTTTCGACGAGTTGCGCAATCTTGGGGTTTGCATAGGGGCCCCCCTGGCTGGAGGCAAAGCACATCCCGGCTTCGCGATTAAAGCGGTACAGGCTTTCCGCGAATCGCTCGAATTGGCTATTTGCGGCGGCGGGGAGCAATTCGTCGGCAACCTCGGCCCGCAGCTTGGCGGTGATCTCGGTTGCTACTGGAGGCAGGCCGCCAAAGGCCCGACGTTCGGCGTCGCCCGCCAGGCCCGATCCCGGCAGCGTGATCAGCACGAATCGCCAGGTATCGGGCAGCTCGATCCGTCGCTCAAGGGGGGATAGAACGTCGTTCGGAAGCTTGCCGCTTTCGACCAGCAAACCGCCGTGCAGAAAGCCATGAGTGCCAATTGCCGAGCGTGCTCCACGGCCAGAGAGCCTGGCGAGTTGCTCGGCGCCGAGAGGTCTTCCCCCGCGAAACGCGTTGAGTCCCGCTGTGACAGCGAGTTCGAACTGCGTGCCGGTGCCTAGCCCCGCATGTTCCGGCGCCGAGTTGAGCACCTCGATCTGACAAGCGGGGAGTTCGTCGAGATGCCATTGGGTCGCCAGTCGATCCGTCACGGCGATCGCCCGTTCAGCCAGGGGACCGGTCGCCAGAAATTGCGCCGCAGGGCGAATCTGCACGTGCAAGCCGGGCCGATCAACCATCACGCCGACGCCGCCGAATTGACGCACATCCGCGCGGCCGAAGGAGAACATGCCGAAATGCAAGCGGCTGGGTGTGGTGATTTCGACAATGCGTGCCATGCCGCTTATTCTATCGCATCCGTGGCAACGTCGACTATTTGTTTGCCAGCCGAGGTTGGCATCGCGAGGCGTCGTTCGACCTCGTTTTTCAGGAACGCGAAGGCCCGCAGTTCGGCAGGGCCTCCGGTTTTTGTAACGGGGCTCTGGAGCCTGGTAAATTCGGCGCGAATCTCGTCGGCGGGCAGCAAGGCGACGCGCGTAGCAAGTATGGCGGCCTCGAGCACGGCGTGCTTGGCCCGATTGAAGCCGAAGAAATCGCGCAAGCGGCCGTGGGCGACCACAACGCACTCGATCTCGGTCCGCTCGTGAGCGTCGTCAATCATTCGTACTCGAAACGCATACCACCGGCACGCCGTGGTGATAATCCGGCCTTCGACCGCGGTGGCCTTCTGGAGCGGCGGCGGTGGGGCGGGTTGTCCCAACGCCGCCTGAGCGATCATCTCGACGTCGTCGGTAACATGGAAGATGCCCTCGCCCGTGCGTTTCAGATTCTGGTAGGTGGTGGATGTTTGGTAGGGGCGGAGGATGAATTCACTCATCGCGTCGTCGACCATCGGTCCCATGGGCGAGATATTCGTCTCGCCATTGGGCAAGAGGGTCGTCACGAGACCTTCAAGGATGCGTCTTCCGGCGAGCGTCACAGGAAAAATCCTACCGAGTTGTGTTCGGTTCTAGAACGTAACGGGAGACGTGGGCAACGGCGATAGCCGTTGCGGCGCGACGCGCTCGCTTTCGATCGAGGGCGTTATCTCTGGGAGAGGCCGCTTGGCAAGCCTGAGGAAATTGGCCAAAAGCGCGTACCCCGAGTCGGTGAGGATCGATTCGGGATGAAACTGTAAGCCGGTCAGCGGCAGTTCGCGATGCGAGACGCCCATGATCGTGCCATCCGACGTCCAGGCGGTCACTTCGAGTTCGTCGGGAAGCGAGTCGCGGTCGACAACTAGCGAATGGTACCGACAGGCGACGAGCGGCGATGGCAGCGCCGTAAAAATTCCTCGGCCGGCGTGATGCACTTCGGAAGTTCTGCCGTGCATCGGCTCCTTGGCCCGGACGATGCGCCCGCCGAACGCGGCGCCGATGGCTTGATGTCCCAGGCAAATGCCGAGGATCGGAATCTGAGCGGCGAGTTCGCGAATCGCTGGTATTGAGCAGCCCGCCTGTTGGGGCGTGCATGGGCCGGGAGAAATGACGATCGCGCTGGGGCTCAGCGTGGCAATCTCGCCGGGCGTGGTCTCGTCATTCCGCACGACGCGCGTACGTTGCCCCAGCCGCTCCAGGTAGCGAGCGAGATTAAAAACAAAGCTGTCGTAGTTGTCGATCAGAACGATCATCGCCAAACGCACCCGCCAGGAGCGCGCTCACTGCAACGCGCGGAGCAACCCCGTCGCTTTATACCAGGTTTCTTCATACTCGCGCTCCGGAATTGATTGCGCCACGATACCCCCCCCCACGGGAGCTTGCCACCAGCCGTCGCCGGCCGTGAGCGTGCGAATCAGGATGCTGGTGTCCAGAGAACCGTCAAACCCGAGATAGCCGAGCGAGCCGCAATATGCGCCCCGCGCCGTAGGTTCTAGCTCGGCGATGATTTCCATCGCTCGAATTTTTGGCGCGCCCGTGATCGAGCCACCGGGAAACGTGGCCCGCAGCAGATCGAGGGGCGTTCGTTGCGGCGCGAGCGTGCCGCGAACCGCGGACACCAGGTGTTGCACGAATTCGTAGGTCTCCAAGCGGCAAAGCTCCGAGACACGGACCGAATCCGGCGTGCATACCCGAGACAAGTCATTTCGTAACAAGTCGACGATCATCACGTTCTCTGCGCGGTCCTTTTCGCTTTGGAGCAACTCGTCGCCGGAAAAGAGATCGGCTTCCGGGCGCGCCGTGCGACTTCGCGTGCCTTTGATGGGGCGTGCTTCCACCTCGCCGGCAAGCGATTGTAGGAATCGTTCGGGCGAGGCGCTGACGACCTGGCTATGGCCCAGATCGAAGTAGCCGGCGAAGGTCGCGGCGTTGCGCTGTCGCAAACGCCGGTAAAGGTCGACCGCGTTTCCGAACGCTGGATACAGTAGCCGTTGAGCAATGTTCACCTGAAAGATGTCGCCCGCATGGATGTATTCGATGGCGCGGCGAATCGCAGCCAGGTAGCCCTCGGCGGAGAAATTGCTCGTCAGCCCTGTCGGCCCTGGCACCGCGTGTTGCGGTGCCAGTTCGTCGAGGGGCATGCGGACGACCTGCGGGGGCGGAGGGGGCAGCGAGGTGTCATTCTCGAGCCAGCTTCGGAATTGCCGCAGGCGAAACGCCGCGCGTGCGCGCCGCGAGGCCGGCTCCGTTTCTGGAAATCCGTGCGAGACGATCCACGCCCGGCATTCGAGATGATCGATGGCCAACACGACATCGTACAGGCCGATGGCCAGGGCCGGGGTGCGAAACTCGTCAATTGCCGTGGGCGGAATTCGCTCGAGCGAGCGATTCAGATCATAGCCGAGCAGGCCGGCGGCGCCACCTTGAAAGGGCGGGAGCCCGGCGATGGTCGCGGCCTTATGGTTCGCCAGGCGCGCGGCCAACTCGGCCAGAGCATCGCCGCCGTCGGTTGCAACCTCCAGGTAGTCGAACGGATCGCACGTCAGAAACGAATAGCGTCCGAGCGTGGGATGCCGCCGCGCACTATCGAGAAACAGCACGTGCGGACGGCTGGCCAGGCGGACAAACGCCCGTTCCAGGTCGACATTCGGATCGTAGGGCTCGACGAGCGCGGTTTCGGCAGGCATGATCACGGTGCAGGGCCTTCCGGGCGCTTGGCCGCGGCTCCGCGAGCGTTTCGGGCCAGACGATGATGTTGTTCCACGCGGGTTAAGAGTCCCCAGTCCAAGGCTTCGTCCTGGCGGTAGTTTTTGCTGAGCGTCAAGGCCGTCATGGCCTTCGACATTTCATAGCCCAGGTAAAATGCGTGCGCGGCGTCTATCGGGCGCGGGGCGCACGCGGCGAGCTGTTCGAAAAGTCGGAACGGATCGGCATCGTGCAGATGCTGGCCGGCCGTGACGGCGTGAATTTCGCCGCTGGTGGCGAACAGGCGATAATTATGATCTTTTACCAGCGCGGCCAACTCGTCGAGTTCAGCCGGCGTCGATTCCAGGACGTTGGGATCTCGCAACATGACGAGCCGCGGTTCCAGCCGCTTGGGCAAGACCTTTTGAGCCTCGGCATAATGGACCAGACGCCGCGCCAAATCGCACTCGCGGACACTGCTTCGCGCCCAATTGATCACCTGGGTGGTGAGGACGCTACGGATACCAAGTTCCTGGCAAATGCCTAGAAGCAGAACATTGAGCGGCGCGGAGTCGGCGTCGGTCAGCTCCGTCAGATTGCCGATGCCCATCATGATCTCCGCATCGGGATAACGGTGGCGGGTCTCCAGATAACGCCCCAGACTGGCGGCAAATCCGAAGCCAAGGGGTTCCAAGATCGGGTCGAGGCGCACGCGCACGCCGGCTCCTGCGAGATATTCGACCGTTGCGTCGAGGGTTTCGAGGCGCGACGGTTCATCCGGGACGGCGACAACTTCGACGCCCCAATCGACGGCTTGCTCGCGGTTGGCGCTGTTCACGCTCAGCACGAGCTCTGCGCCGGCTGAAGCCGCGGCCGCGATCTCGCGAGCGTTCATGCTATCGATCGAAACGCGATGCCCCTCGGCCACGAGCGCGCGAACGCAATCCTTCACGCCCGCCCAGGGCTCGCCGGGATCGCATCCCACGTCGATGACGTCGGCTCCGTCGGTGGCCAACTGCCTGGCTGCACTCAAGATTTCAGGAAGCGGCAGTCGTGGAGCGTGATTGATCTCGGCAATAATTTCGATATCGTAGTCGCCGAAGCTCGCGTCGCGCACTTGCTGACCGAAGTATTCCGGTAGTCGTCGTAGGTCGTGCGGGCCACGCTCCACGGGCACCCCCGCCGCGCGTTCGACGGCGCTCAGGTCGCCCTGACTATAGCCGGGCAACACGATTCGGTTGACGCCCGGCGGGAGCTTGATGCGCGGGGCGATCCAATCCGTGGTCAACAGCGCCGCGACCGTGATTCCCAAGACGTCGATAGAATAGTCGAAGCCCACGCGCGGCGCCAGGTCGGCGAGTTGCCGGCGGAGCGAGTGCTCGGCCAGCCGGCCGGTGACGAAGTGAATGTGCTCGCGAGTTTGCGGCTGGGCGGTCATGCGTGCCGAAATCCGCCGTTGACGGGAATGATCTGACCGTTGACGAACGAGGCCTCGGGCGAAGCCAAAAAGCGAACCACGGCCGCCACGTCTTCTGGCGTGCCCCAGCGGGCGAGTAGCGACTCGCGCGCGGCGCGTTGCTGCCAGTCGGACGACGCGCCGGCGCCCCACTTGGTTTTGATCCAGCCGGGCGCCACGCAGTTTACTCGCACCGCGGGTGCCAGCGACGCCGCCAGGCTACGGGTGAATGCCATCACGGCTCCTTTTACCGCCGCGAACAGTTCGCCGCTATCGCCAGCCATTCCCTGATCGACCTGATCCCACCCGACATTAATGATAGCCCCGCTGCCACGGACGTGCATGCGTCTGCCGACGGCGCGCGAGAGCGCCACGGTGGCGGCGACATCCACTTGCCACAGCGCCGCCAGCTTTTCGTGAAATGTCCACTGGGCCGCCACCCCGGTGAGCACGTCGACACCGGCATTGTTGACCCAAATGTCCACGTGGCCGCGCCAATTCCAAGCTTCATCGATGAACCGGTCAAGCGCGTCTGCATTTGCGAGATCGGCCATGAGCACTTGGGCCTCGGCGCCTCGCTCGCGCACGAGGGCAGCCGTTTCCAAGGCCCCCTCGCGGTTGCGGCCGGCATGCACCACCACGGCCCCGCCGGGGGCGGCTAGCGCAAGCGCCATCGCGCGGCCGATTCCGCTTGACGAGCCCGTGACAACGGCGACCTGAGGGAACCGAGGCATCTTTGAATTACCAGAAAAAGTGGCGGAATAACGGAGGGGGCAGCGCGTTCCTGGCCGCTTGTTGTAGTCCTCGCCCGCTATGGCGACAACCCGCGATTGACGCCGCCCGGCCGCGGACCAGATAGGGCTAAGTTTTTTTGCCGACGATGGGTATTATTATAGAGAAGAGAATCGCCCCCGACGTGTGGCGATTCTTATCGTGCCGACTCTTCTTCCGCCGCAACGCAACTCCGATCTGCACCCGATGGCCAGCACCCCTCGCGACCGGTTCGGACAGTTCGCCGTCGCCTTTCGTGGGTATAACACCACAAATTTAGGGCGTAGCGCCGAATTGTTGGCTCACCCTCGGTTTGGACCGATCCTGGAACGCTACCTTCGCGAGGCAGGCGAGGTTGCCTCGGATACGCTGCGCGAGCCGGTCGACCTGATCGCACGGGTACGCGCAAACCAGGAGACCGACCTGGATTCCTATCACGACGCGATTGCGCTGATCGTGGCGGCGTCGCTGGCCCAGCTTGAGATCCTGGAGGAATTTTACGGTATTCAATATCGCCGCGCGCGATTGGTTTTTGGCTACAGCCTGGGCGAGTTGACGGCGGTGATCGCCTCGGGCGTGTTTGAGTTTCAGCACGCGCTGCGGATGCCGCTGGCCATTGCCCGAGACTGCGTGGCCTTGGCCGAGAATGTCACGATGGGCGTACTCTTCTCGCGCGGGCCGGTGCTGGACTTTGACGACGTGCGGCGGCTTTGCCTGCGCATCAATAGCGAGGGGGCAGGCGTTATTGGCATCTCGTCGTTTTTGGCGCCGAATACCGTTTTGCTCTTGGGGCAGAACCATACGGTCGACCGGTTTAGCGAGTTGATGCACGACGTGTTTCCGAAGCGAGTGTATTTGCGCAAAAATCAGGACAAGTGGCCGCCGGTGCATACGCCGCTCGTCTGGCAAAAGAACATCCCCAACCGGGTTGGGGTTATGGCTCACACGATTCCTGGCGGGTTCACGAAGCCCGACCCGCCGGTGTTCTCGCTGGTCACAGGCAAAGCGAGCTACAACGATTTCAATGCCCGCGAGATCCTGATGCAATGGATCGACCATCCGCAACGGCTATGGGATGCGGTTTATGAAACGCTGGCCTGCGGCGCGGAAACGGTGCTCCATGTGGGGCCAGGGCCCAATCTCGTGCCGGCCACGTTCCACCGCGTGCGCGATAACGTGCAGGCCCAGCTTACCGGCAATTCGCTCAATAAGTTGGGCCTGCGAGCAATGGCCCGCGCGGTGCGCCGCCCCTGGCTTACGGCCTTGCTTCCCTCGCGCACGGCGCTCCTCCGAGCGCCGGCTGTTGAGCAGATCATTCTCGAGGATTGGTTGCTTGAACAGCCGATTCCCGCGGCCAAGCAAATTGTCGTTCCCGCGCTCGACAGGGCGATCGGCGTTCAGGGAGAAACGACGCCCGCCGGGGAAGGCGAAGCCACGGGCAGCTCATAGCACGCGACTTCCTGCTCGCTGCGCACCAGCAACCAGTTGCCGACGAGCACCGGGTAATTCCAGCTTTGTCCCTCGATGACGCGCCGCCGGGCGAACTCGGTGAATTTCTGCGGAGAGAGTTCGACGAGAGCGATTTCGCCGGTTTCGGACTGCACCAGAAGCAGGTCGCCCGCGAGCAACACCTGTCCGTGTCCGTAGCGATTGCGTTTCCAGCGGCGTTTGCCCGTTGCCACTTCCAGGCAGCACAGCATTCCTTCGTCGAGCCCGTAGGCGTGCCCGTCGTGGACGACGGCGCTGGTCATCTTGGTTTTCAGGTTGTTGTTCTTCCAGAGCGGGGTGACCGTCCACTGACTTCCGTCGAACCGGAACTGCCAGAGCGTGGCGCCGACGCCATAGCCCTTGGTGAGCAGCAATTTGTCGCCGTCGACCAGGACGGCTTGGGCGACGTTGGGCGACGCGGCGCCTTCTTCTGGCCAGGGATGTTCCCAAAGTAACGTACCCGTCCGTGGATCGTGGCCGCTGGTTTTCGTGGCGTTGACGATTACCACCTGCGGCACGCCGCAGAGCGTCACCAGCGCTGGAGACGAATAGCTCGAAGCGTCGTCGCCGGCGTTCCAGACAAGCTGGCCGTTCTGTTTATCATAGGCGACGAGCGATTTTCCGCCCGAGGCTCCGGCACTGACAATAACGAGATTCTCATACACCAGCGGTGAGCCGCTTTTTCCCCACTGGGGCGGCGTGGCGCCGGTTTCGGTGACGACATTGTGTTGCCAGACGACCTTGCCGGTAGCGCCGTCGAGACAGTGCAAGTGTCCTATCGCTCCCAGGGCATAGACATGACCATCGTCGATCGAGGGGGTCGCTCGCGGGCCGATGCCGGCCAACGTTTCGTGAAAGCGGACCGGTGTGGCCTGGGCCCACATTAGCTTGCCGTCGTTCAGGTTGTAGCAGGTGACGAGTTCCTCTGCACCGCGCTGTTCCTGGGTCACGCCGTAGCCGCCCACGACGGCAAAGCTCGACCAACCGGCTCCGATCGGCTGGCGCCAGCGCAAGGTTGGCGCTTGTGCGTTCCAGTCGCGCGCAAGCTGCACGGTGGGGTAGACCGCCGTGCGGAGAGGTCCTAAGAACTGTGGCGCGTCGGTGGGGGTGGTCGTCCGCAGGTCGACGTCGGCGCCGACGGCGGCACTCTGCGCGTCGGGCAGGGTTTCGTCCGCCCTTGATGCCCAACGCCAATTGAGCTGGAGCCCGATGTCGCCCGACACACGTTCGATTCGAACCAGCGCCGCGAGCAAGGCCACGAGCACCCCGCCGACGATGCCGACGCGCCGGCGGAGTGAATAAGGGGCGGGCGAGAGCACCACGAACCAGAGAAAGATCAGGATGGTGCCGAGCACGACGATCGATTTCTTGGTCAGTTGAATCTCTGCCGGCGGAACGATTTCAGCGCTATCGAGATATTGGGCAAGGCCCAAGCCGAGCACTTCGAAGGCAATGATTCCGAGGGGAAACCACCGGGCAAAACGTGGCCAACGGCTCGATAACGGCGCTGCCGACCGGGCTTGCGATTGAGAGTCATCGATAATTGCCGGATCATCCTGGGACATGCTGGCGTTCCATCGTCAGGTTCTAGCCGGTGGGGCAAACTTGCTACTTGTTCAGCGCGTCGCCGCCGAGCGTCTTTAGGTATGCGTATAAATCGGCGATCTGCCGGTCCGTCAGCGGATCGAGCAGCCCGGTTGGCATCAGCGACTGGTTGCTGGGGCGCATGGCCGCCGCTTCGGTGCTCGTGACGCGGACCGTTTGGTCCGGACCTGTCTGCAAGAGTGTGCTCTCGGGCGATTCATAGACGACGATCCCATGATATACCTGGCCCGCATCGGTGGCGAGCAGCGTCGTCCGATAGGCGGCCGACACTTCGAGATTGGGATCGAGAATGGCCGTGAACAGATCATCTCTGGACATGCGAGTAACGGCGCCTTTCAGATCGGGGCCAAGCCGGCCATTCTGCTGGTGGCAACGGTGGCAGGATCGGAGCTCGAACACCTGCCGCCCGGCGTTTGCATCGCCGGCGTCCCAATCGATCAAGGCTGATCGTTCGCGCCAAGCTGCCAGATCGGTGCTCGATGTGGCTTTGAGCCGCGCATACTCCGCAGGATAGTAACCGGCGAGCGTTTCATACCATCCAATCCATTGCTTGGTCGGGTCTGGATCCCATTCGACGTCGGCGCCGTCCTCCGTCCAGAATTCCAGCAGCCGCATCAGCGCCGTGCGCGGTTCGGGTTGCTTACCGAGTGAACAGGCGTGCTTCAAGGCGCGCAGGGCGGCCGTCAATTCTGTTGTCGTATGCGCGACCCCCAAGGCGGGAAGCGCGTAGGCGATTTGCTCGACGACCTGTGGTTGCGGAGAGCCGAGGGCCTCTATGAATTTGTCGCGGTCCTGGGGCTCTGGGCGTTGGGCCAACGCGAGAACAACGGCATCGCGCAGCGCGGGCTGCACCCAGTAAGGACGCAGCACGGGCGCTGCCTCAGTGGCCGGTAGTTGGGCGATAAGAGCAACGAGCTCGGCGGTGGGGGGCACCTCCGCGGCTTCCAATCGCTTCCACAGCGCCCGCGTCGCGGCTGCCCGTAGCTCCGCGGGCAGCTTCTCGACGAAGATTGTCTGTCCAGGATGTGCGAGCAGTTCGCTACTTGCGATGACTTTGGCCAGATTCGGATCGCGTTTGAGGAGTTCGTCGCAGGCTTCGCCCACGCGGTCGGGCCAATTGCGGCTGGTAAATTTCTCGGCCCGAGACAACTTAGGATGCAACGTCAGCAAGCACCTGGCGCAGGCGGCCGTGAACTCAGAGGGCCGCTTGCCTGGGATTAGGGACGCCACGATTAAATAGTGAATGTCGTCTTCCACGGTGCTGTTGGCGGTCCATTGGACAGCCAGCGAGTCGAGCAGATTGCTGCTCGACGATGCGAGCATACCCAACAAGCGAGCCAGTTCACGATCGAGTTCGGCGTTGCCGGTCGGGAATGCGGGGCTCAACCGGTCGCTCACCGCCGAGCGTCGAGCCGGCTCGAGTGCAGCAAGGTCTTGTGCCTGATAGCCGGCGTACACTTCCGCAGCTCCGGCCTGTAAACGAATATCGCCCAGGGCAAGCTGCATCAGACGCACCGCCTCGGCTCGCAACGAGGCATCCTCGGAGGGCGCCCCAGCGATTTCGATGCAACGCTCGAATTGTTCGGACGATAGCCTCGGTGTTTTGTTCTGCAATGCGACCCACGTTCGCGCTAATTTCAGGCGACGGGCATCGTCGGGTAGGCGGGCGGTACGCAAGAAATGCTCGTAGCTGGCTGAACCTGAGCCACGGGCCACGTTGATGGCCGCCGCCCGAACTCTTCGGACGGGATGGTTCAGGCCATCTGTCCAGGCGGGTTGTGGCTCGACCGATTTATCGAGGGAGGCGCACGTGGCAAGCGCCTCCCATGCGAAACGTTTGACGTCAGGGGCGTCGTCGCTGGTGAGCTTTGCAAGAATCGGCAGCGACTCGCGTTCGTACGAACTCCGGCCAAGCGCCCATGCAATTCGGGCTCGGAGTTGTGCGTCGGCGGAGGGCAATGCTTGCGTCGCCTCAGACGGCCTGAGACCTTCGAAGAGTTCGACCAGGATCTCGGTCGCCCGCATCCGTTCGGCGGTCGAGAGTTTCTGGTTGGCTAGGGCCGCAACGAACGTGTCCCGCCCTAGAGAATTTGCCTGCGGCGTCCAGACGGTGCGCGACCAACTGGCCAGTGGTTGGTCTGCAGTGAGCACCTGGTGCAAGGCCACGGTAGGAGCGTGAGCGCGTTCGGCGTTTCGATAACGAATTCGAAACACGGCTCCCTGCGTGTGACGGCCGCCGATGGCCACGAACAGGTCGCCGTCGGGCCCCACGGCGAGATCGCAAGGGGCGAAGCCCGCGTCGCCGGTGGTTTCAAGGAAGACTTCGGGCTGTCCAAACCCTGACGCGTCATTGTTCTGAGGCACATAGTAGATCCGTCCGAATGTCCAGCAGGCGGCGAAGGCTCCGCCGCGATAGTGCCGTGGGAATTGACGGTGCCGATAGACGACCAACCCTGTGGGCGATCCGCGGCCAAATTCGGCCGCGCGTTCGACATTGTCGAAGAACGACTGGGGGCGATTCCATGACTGTGCCCAGCCCTTGAGCAACCAGCCGTGTTCGCGACCTTGAGCAACGTCGAACATCCGCGTCGGCGCGTACCAGGGTAAGTGATGGTCGCGTTCGCCGTCAGAGTCAACGGTGAGCAACCAGCCGGCGGCCGTGAAGTCGATGTCGTAAGGATTACGAAAGCCATGAGAAAAAACGTCGAGCACACGGCCCTCGGGCGAAAATCGAACCACGCCTCCCGAGTGCGGTTGTTTTACCGGCGAAGTTGCGAGCATCGCGTGCTCGGCCGAAATGCCCGCGTCGTTGCCGCACACGAGATAGTAGCAGCCGTCCGGACCGCGAATGATTCCGTTGGCGCCGTGCTCCGGATGTTCGAGCCTGGTCCAGGTTTCGAGATCGCCGTCGGCCAGGCCGTCGCCATCTCGATCGCGCAGGCGATGGACGCCGTGGTCGCCGGTGCAGATCAGGTCGTTGCCGTCGAAATACATGCCATGAGCACCGCTCTCCGGACGATTGGAAAAGAGCGTCGTGCGGTCGGCGCGGCCGTCGTGATCGTCATCGTGGAGGATTTTTACATAGCCGGCTCCGGCCACAACCACCCGGCCGTGCGCGTCGATCGTCAGGGAGTGGATGTTGCTTGCGAGCGAATCGTCAGCGTATCGCGAAACTTCAAAGCCGTGGGGCACGCGAATGCCCAGATCGTCACCGAGACACACGGCGGATAAGGCAGAGCCTGACGCCAGGATGGCAGTGACGAGGAATTTCGCGGCGGCCGTCGTGTAAGACATGGCGTGGTGATTCGTGGCGTTGCGCATCGCTTCATGCTAGCCACGCCACGCCGTCACCTCAACCGGGCCAATTGCCGAGCCAGTAAAGCTGTGCCGGCGAGCTACAGCGGACCGCCGAAGCCGATTCCCCAAGAAACGCCTCGTCGCGGATAGGGACGATAATAGCAGGGGGCCGGGTAATAGACCGGAGCTGGCACGACGTAGGGCGGCGCCACCATGACCGGCGCACCATAAGCCGCTGGCGCCGCGGCAACAGGCGGCGGGGCTTGCATCGCCTGCATCACGCGGGGGCTTACGCCTTGTTGTTGCAGCGCAATCAGATCGGCCGCTTGAATCGGCGCCGCCATGCCGTGCGACTGGACGAATGTGACGATCACATCCTCGCTCAGCCCGGCGCGGGTCATGGAGATCACGTCGGCAATGGTGACCGCGCCAGTCGGGGCAGGGCGTCCGAGACGAGCTTCGATTTCGGCGCGATTCTGAGCTTCGATCTCGTCGAGGCTACCGCCGACCGCCGCGCCGCTGAGGGCGCCAACGCCTGCGCCAATCGCCGCGCCGGCGCCTGTATTGCCGACGGCATTTCCGACGATCGCGCCCAGTCCCGCGCCGCCAAGGCCGCCGATGACGGCGCCCTTTTCGGAGCGATAGGGGGTGCTGCAGCCTTGAGAGAACAGGGAGAGGCCTGCGACAAGCAGAAGTAGTAGCGCGATACGGAGCGTGACGCGGGAGGCAAACATTGGGGGGGAGACCTTTCGAGCCGGTGTGCGCTGAAAGCGCGGCTTCAATTGGCAACGTGGGGTTGGGGCGGGATCGTCGAAGAAATCGTGCATCTCGTCAAGACAGGCCGACGCATTTCGCGCGGCAGCATCCCCAGGAGATGCTGGCAGAAGCGAGCCAGCAAGCGGTTTGGATGACGCTGGCTGTCGTCAATTTGGCCGCTGGCCGTGAGGCGTGGTGGCTCAATCCGAGTGCTCGGCCCGCCACTGCGTCCACTTTTTGAAGGCGGCGATGCGAGTTTCGTCGTCTTCGAGACCTAAAGTTCCCACTTGAAAGACGGTGGGCCCATACTCCTGCACGTTGTGGTAGCCATATTCCGTCAGGCTTTGCCCGGTGATATGCAGGGCGGCCGCAAGCGCCACGTCGCGCAATTGCAGGTCGACCTGCCGCGGGGGATTGTCGACCTGGACCTGGCCGAGGACGGTGGCGTCTTGCAGGTACTTTTCAACGAGCGACAGGTCGTCGCGATCGCCGAATCGGGCGATCATCATCATCGACAATTGCTTGGAACCTGGTAGGCTGTCCTTGGCATCCAACACCCGGCTGGCGATCGCCATCGTCTCGGGCTTGAGTTCCAGTTGGGCGGCCAGCGTCAGGTTTTGATTGGTCATAGCGGGGGTCGTATCGCGAGCGATCCAACGGCCGACCATTTTTTTCAACAGCCCCGGCCACATCGGCGAATTTAGATTGCCGCGGTAGGTTGCCTGCACGACGTAAGGATACACGTGCAGACAGCCGTCCTCACCGGCTTCGACCGCGTCGGCCGCGCCCACGAACAGCAACGCGGACAGCGTTCCCAGATTCGTCAGCGACTCGCGCCGGCCATCGATAATTTCCCGCAGCCGGTCGTTGAGCAGCGCGGTAGCTCGATCTGGCCCTGTCGCGACAGCTTCGAGCAGTTCGGGCTCGCAGCGCTGCATCTCGACGAATAGCTGGCGGGCGGCTCGATGATCGCCGTAGATGGCCGCAAACTGATCCCAACCCGGAAGCGTCAGGCTCGAGGTTGCATCGGCGCGAGCAAAGGCTTCGAGCCGTTGTTCGAAGTCGCTCGCCAGTACGGTCGACAACACATTGCGCGCGCGAACACGGACCTCCGCGTCCGGAGAATGAATGGCCTGTTCCAATGCCGATCGAGTATCGATGCCGATGGCGATCAGATTGCGTGAAGCTTTTTCTCGTTCGGCAAACTCCGCCGCCCCTAGACGCTCGATCAGGGCCCCGATTTGCTGGGGTGTGGCGATTGGAATGTTGCGGTGAGGCGGATTGTCACCCCAGGCGGACGCCATGGGAAGCAGTGTCGCACCACCCGCGAGAAGATGCATGAATTGCCGAGCCACGATCAACCTCCTAAGGGGCGCTCACCCCGCCTGGAGCCATTGTATCTTATTGTATCGCCGTCGGCTTGCGCGATAAAGCTCGACACGGTCGAGCCGTGCCGAGGGCGGGGGCAGGCATGGGCGACCATGCTCCGGGAGATCGAAAAGGAAGCCATCGCTGTGCGGTTAACCTTGGAGCGGACGGGACGCGAGGTAGCTAGTGGAGCGTCCTACTCTGAATTCAATCGGAGCACGCGTAATTACTGTCAAACGCGCAAGCGATTTGGCACAAACAAGTAAGCTACTGGTCCCAGTGCAATGGAACCGGAAAATGAAACGAGAACCGAGCACTAGCAGGCTGGCTGAAAAAATCCGTCGTGAACTTTTTCAGCCTCGCGAAGTGCGGAGGTGAACTCCGCACCGCTCGCAAAATAACGACTTACGTCGCTATTTTGAGATCGTCTCCGTGCGATCTTATCAGGTCGCGGAGTTTTTTCGCAGCCTGCTAGCGTTTTGCGGACCCTTGGCGTAATCTCGTGCTACATCCACTGACACAACCCAAGTACGTTTTCTCCGCGGAGTTCGAAGTCGCATGGCGGACTACACGCTTCCCACGCTTTCTAAGCCCGAACGCGTCAAAAAGAACCAGGTGCTGCTGGTCGCCAGCGGCGACTTGCGGCTCTCGGCCAACCAGAAGTGCTGGCCCGCCCAGGCCGAGATGGAAAAGGCCCTCGCCAAGGCCGTCGCCGACGCCGGCTACGAGCTCGTTCGGGCTCATCCCTACAAGCCCGTCGAGAAGCACGGTTTTCTCGGCTCGCAGCGCGAGGGTATCGAAGCGTTCCGCAAGATCGATCCGCAGGCCAGGCTCATCGTGGCCGAAGCCGTCTGGCAATATTCGCACCACGTGCTGCCGGGCCTGCTCACGCACGAGGGACCGGTGCTCACGGTGGCCAACTGGTCGGGCACCTGGCCGGGTTTGGTCGGCATGCTCAACCTCAACGGGTCGCTGACCAAGGCTGGGCGCAAGTATTCGACCCTGTGGAGTGAGGACTTCACCGACAAATTCTTTACCCGCGGGCTGGCTACGTGGCTCGAAAAGGGAACGCTCCGCCATCGCACGCCTCACGTGCGGCCGCTGGCGGACGTAAGCCTGCCGGCCAAGGAGCGCAAGCTCGGCGCGGCGCTCGCCGCTCAACTCCAGCGTGAAAAGGCCATTCTGGGCGTTTTCGACGAAGGCTGCATGGGCATGTTCAACGCGATCATTCCCGACCACCTGCTGCATCCCACCGGCTGCTTCAAGGAACGGCTCAGCCAGTCGGCCCTCTACTATGAAACAACGCAGGTCAGCGACGCTGAAGCCCTGGGCGTGCGCAAATGGCTGGAGTCGCGCGGGCTGAAGTTCGTCACCGGTCCCAAGCACGAAGAACATCTGACCGCCGAGCAGATTCTCAAACAGTGCAAAATGTACATTGCCGCCGTGCGCCTGGCGGACGACTTCGGTTGCGACGCGATCGGCATTCAATACCAGCAAGGTTTGAAAGACCTGCTACCGGCCAGCGACCTGGTCGAAGGCACGCTCAACAACGCCGACCGTCCGCCCGTCAAAACTCGCGATGGCAAGCGCACGATCCGCGCTGGCGAGCCCATCGTTCATTTCAACGAAGTCGACGAGTGCGCCGGCCTGGACGGCCTGCTTACCTACCGCGTGCACAAGGCGATGGGGCAGCCTGTCGAAAACACCCTGCATGACGTCCGCTGGGGCGATTGGGACCAGAGCGGCACGGTGCAGGATTACGTCTGGGTACTGCTTATCAGCGGCTCGGCCCCGCCGGCCCACTTCATCGGCGGCTGGAAAGGCGCCTCCAGCGAACGCCAGCCCGCCATGTACTTTCCCTCGGGCGGCGGCACGCTCAAAGGTATTTCCAAGCCGGGTGAAATCGTCTGGTCGCGCGTCTACATCGAGCGCGACCGGCTCTCGATGGACATAGGCCGGGCCGGCGTCGTGGAACTGCCCGAGGCCGAAACCCAGCGCCGCTGGCAAGCCACCACGCCCGAGTGGCCGATCATGCACGCCGTGACTTACGGCGTTACACGTGACCAGTTCATGGCCCGCCATAAAGCCAATCACATTCAAGTGGCTTATGCCAACAGCGCGGCCGAAGCCGATCGAGCGCTAGCCGCTAAAGCCTCGCTGGCCGCGGCCCTGGGGCTGGATGTTTATGTCTGCGGTACCCGTGCCGGCGGAAAGAGTTGGTAGCCGAAAGACTCGCTACTTTCCTTTTAGCTTCACCGTAACCGTTTTCAATTCGGTGTAGTGTTCCAGCGCCGCTTCGCCGTTTTCACGTCCATTGCCGGACATCTTGAAACCGCCGAAAGGCGTGGTCGTATCAACCACGTGATAGCAGTTTACCCACACGGTTCCGGCTTTCACGTGCTTTGCATATAGATGCGCTTTGTCGATATCCTGGGTCCAAATCGCCGCGGCTAACCCGTAGTGGGTTTGGTTGGCGCGCTCGATGACTTCGTTCACATCGCGAAACGGCAGCACGCTGACGACCGGTCCAAAGATCTCATCCCGCGCGATGTCCATCTCGTCGGAGACTCCATCGAAAATAGTCGGTTCGACGAAGAAGCCTTGCTCGCCGCGTCGCTGTCCGCCCGTCACCAGGCGAGCTCCCTGTTGCTTGCCGAGGGCCACGTAGCCCAGGATTTTGTCCAACTGCTCCTGAGAGACCTGGGGCCCTTGCTCCGTCCGCGGATCGAGCGGATCGCCCAGCCGCCGGCCCTCCGCCTTGTCGGCCAGTCGCTCGACGAACTCGCGATGAATTTTTTCTTCGACAAACAAGCGGCTACCCGCGGTGCAGCACTGCCCGCCATGAAAGTAGATCGCGTGAAACGCGCCGGCCACGGCCTCGTCCAGATCGGCATCGGCAAAGACGACGTTCGGGCTTTTTCCGCCCAGCTCACAGGTAACGCGTTTCAAGGTGTCCGCGGCCGACTTTTGAATGATCTTCGCGGTATCCACGTGGCCGGTGAAGGCGATCTTATCGACGCCTGGATGCGCGACCAGCGCCGCGCCCGCCGTTTCTCCCAGCCCGTTGATCAGGTTGATCACGCCCGGTGGAAAGCCGGCCTCGATGGCCAACTCGCCCATCCGCAGCGCCGAGAGGGGCGTCTGTTCGGCCGGCTTCATGACGATCGTATTGCCGCAAGCCAGGGCCGGCCCCCATTTCCAGGCCAGCATCAGCAGCGGAAAATTCCAGGGAATAATCTGCCCCACGACCCCCACCGGTTGACGCAAGGTATATGAGAGGAAACTACCGCGCATCGGTACCGTGCGCCCTTCAATCTTGTCTGCCCAACCGGCGTAATATCGCAAGGTGGCGGCCACGCCGGCCATATCGCCCAACGAGTCGTTAATCGTCTTGCCAGAGTTGAGCGATTCGAGCGCGGCCAGTTCCTGCGAGTTGGCTTCCACAAGGTCGGCAAGCTTGAACAGCAGCCGGCCTCGCTCCACCGCGTCGAGCGTACTCCAGGGACCGCTCTCCAACGCTCGTCGGGCGGCTTTTACCGCGCGATCGATATCCGCCGCGCCCCCGGCGGCGACCTCGCTGATGACCTCTCCAGTCGCCGGATTGATCGCGGTCAATCGCTCACCGCCGGCGGCATCGACCCACTGATTGTCAATCAAGAGCTTGGTTTGGCGAATCGTCGTCTTGGGACGGGGGGAAATGGTCGTCGTGCTCATCGGATAGATCCTTTTCGCCGGCCGCGGCAGGGGAGGATTTGCGAATCGTCAGTGTGCGTGGTTGAAATCGGGTCACGCGCTCGTTATATCTGAGCGAATATCACGAACTAGTCAAGCCTCGGACATCTCCACACCAGTATCCAATTCACCAGCGCTACGCCATCGGAGCACCCATGAAATCGCATACCATGACCTCACTCGCGAAAATCAACCGCACGCGGTCGCTCGTCGGCTATATGTTTCTGTTCCTGCTGCTGATTGGAGGGTTGTCTCGCGCGGCCGCGGCTGAAAAGACGCTGTTGGCCTCGGACCTCAACAACCCCGAGTCCGCGGTCGCCGGCGAGGACGGCCGGATCTACGTCACGATCACGGGCAAGCCCAACGTGGACGATGGCCAGGTCGTGGTCATCGACGGCGGCGCCGTGCGCGTGATTGCCGAGGGCCTCAGCGATCCGCGCGGCATCGACCGCAAGGGAGATGATCTCTATGTGGCCGACCTGACCAAGGTCTGGCGAATCGACGCCGCGGGCAGCGCCACGGTGCTGGCCGACACCGACGCGTTTCCGGTAAAGCCCCGATTTCTGAACGACATCGAAATCGCCCCCAACGGCGACGTGTACGTCTCAGACTCCGGAACCTTCACGGGCAACGGCGTCATCTTCCGCATCACGCCGGACCAAAAAGTCTCGGTCGTGGCCGACACTCGCACCGCGCCCGCATTCAAAGGGCCGAACGGCCTCTTGGTCGATGGCGACGAGCATTTACTGCTGGCCGACGTCGCCAGCGGAAAACTTTTTCGAGTCCGCATTGCCGATGGGTCCGCGACCGAGATCGCCTCGGGGCTGGGCGGCGCCGACGGTGTTGTCCGCGACTCCCAGGGCCGCGTTTATGTTGGCGACGTGCGCGGCGGCCGCGTGTTTCGCATCGACGCCGATGGAGCCGAGCCGAAACTGATTGCCGATGGCTTCAAGTCGGCGGCCGACATTGCGATCGATGCCCAGGGAAAGATCCTGGTGCCCGATTCGAGGGCCGGAACGCTCACGGCCGTGGAAATCAACGATTGATTTTGCGATCTGAGGAGCCGCGCGGCCGTTTTTCGTGCCGCCTTCTTGAGGTCGTGATAGGTCGAGATTGCGGACTTGCCGAATGGGGCGAGCTGCGCGCCGCCTCTTTGGGGCCTCGGCCGCATCGCGGTCTTCGGAGAACCTGCCGCACCAACGAAACGTCACGCGCCGACGCTTGCCTGCCGTTCGCGCTTTGCCGCCAGCAGCGAAGCCGCAACGAGCAGGCCCGCGATGCCGATATAAATCACCGCGGTCGATGAGAGCGTCTGGTTCATGGTGTAGCCCCGGTCGACGACAGCCCCGAAGGCCGTGGCACCAACGCCGGCTCCGATCCAGCCGATCATGTTGGTAAAGCCGACGGCTTTGCCGCGGCTCTCGGCCGGCACCACGTCATAGAGCGAAGCCCAGATGTTCGAGTCGTAAATGCCTTTCGCAAATCCGAAGCAGGTCATCGCGATAAGCACGGTGTTCAGCTCCGGAGTAACGCCAACCCAATAAATGAACGGCGCTCCGGCCACGAGTCCCATCGCTTGCACCAGGCTGCGGCCACCGGCCCGGCGCTGTCCCAATTGGTCGGCAAGCAAACCGCCCACGATCGCTCCCACCATGCTGGCCGCCTGCATATAGATCGTCGCCGCGAATCCTGCCGCCGCCAGGTCCAGCTTGTAGACCTCACGCAGGAAGGTGGGCATCCAGGTAATGAACACGAACGCCACGAAATTCGCTCCGCAGAACGCGAGCACCAGCAACAGCGCCGGCGGGTTGAACAACAGCTCTTTGCCGAATTTCAAAACGTCGACAAACGTTGCCAAGGCTCCGGCAGCGAAGCCGCGTTGGACTTCACTCGACGTGCCAATCGTCGGGTGAATCGTGTCGGGTTCGTGCCCGTCCAGCTCTCCCGATTCGAGCCGCTCGGCTTCGTTGCGTTCCGGTTCGCGAATGAAGCACGCCAGCATCAGCCCCAAGAGCACCCCCGCCACCCCCAACACCACAAAGGGCCACCGCCAATCGCCCGTCGCCACGGTCATCCAGCCGGCGAACCAGGCTCCGCCCACCGTTCCGGCATACACGCTCGTTTGATGCAGGCTCATCGCCCGGCTACGAGTGCGTTTCGAGTGATAGTCGCTAACGAGCGACATCGACGCCGGAAAGTAGAATGTCTCTCCAAGTCCTTCGGCCCCGCGCACGAGAACAAAATGCCACAGCCGACTACAGAGGGCCGTAAACCCCGTGACGATGCTCCAGGCATACAGCCCGCCCAGAATCAGCAGCTTCCGCGACGTGCGGTCGCCGACTCCGCCGGCCAAGGGCGCGCTCAGCGCGTAAACCCACATGAACGCCGACGCGATCAACCCCTGCTCGGTCTTCGAGAACTGAAACTCCTCGCCCAGCACCGGCAGCACCGCGGCGATCGCTTGACGGTCCGCATAATTGAAAAAGCACACGAACCAGAGCATTCCGACGACAGCCCACGGATACCAGCCGCGCGCCGCCGCTTGACCGCGGGAAGCCTGAGACGAGGAATCTGACCGCTGCATGAAGAAACCTTGGCGCTGAGAAAGGCGAGCGAAGAGGAAGCCGGAGGAGCGAGAGTAGGCTCCAAGCCTAATGCGAATCTAACAGCCTCGCAAGGGGGCATACACCGCTCGCGCCGCATGGCAACCTCCGGGAAAGCCGCTCATTTTTTTGCCGGAACACATGCCTATAGCAGGAGAAGTCAGCCCCTCAAAAATGCGACGGGGCATTTGCCTACGGACGTTGCAGCCCTGCCCAGCTCTTGACGAGCGACTTCGCCTCTACTTCGGCGCAGCGGAGTTGCTTTTCGCTTCTACCACGTCCTTCCACAGCCAACGGAGCGATTCCGGCAGGATCGCACCGCCATGCTTGCCGTTATGCCCGCCATGCCCGAATTCGAACACATAGTCATAACCGGCAAACTTCAGCGCCGCGGCCATTTGCTGGTTCGCCAGCGGCCAATTGCCATGAACGTTGTCCAGGTCCTCGTCGCCCTCTTGAAGAAAGACGCGAATTGGCTTCCGCTCCGTCTTGCGAATCAACGCCGGGTAAACGTGCCCGCCACGAATATTCGTAAAGCTTCCGACGTGGCTCAACACCTTGCGAAACAAGTCCGGTCGCTCCCAGGCCACGGTCCAAGCGCAGATGCCGCCGGAACTAATCCCGCAGATCGCTCGCTCTTCCGGCTTGTCGCTCAGCTTATAGCCCTTGGCCACTTCGGGCAAAATTTCCTTTTCCAGAAACGTCGCATACTGCGGGCTCAGCGAATCGTACTCGAAGCTGCGGTTCTCGCGGGCCGCGGCGCCTTCGACCGCCGCGGAAATCTTGCCCGGGTTGATAAACACGCCGATCGTTACCGGCATCTCTCCTTTATGGATCAGATTGTCGAACACCGTCGGAACCCGAAAATCGCGATCTCTGTCGACGTACCACTGGCCATCCTGAAACACCATCACGCAGGTCGGCTCCTCCGACTTGTACTGAGCGGGAACATAAATCCAATAGTCGCGCTCGGTACCGGGAAAGGCTCCTTTGCTCGTGAACGAATGCTTCGTCACCGTGCCCTCGGGCACGCCCGGTTGAGGCTTGGAGTCGGGGCCAAGCTCATACACGTCATGCGCAAGAGCCACGGGCGTGAGCGCCAGCAGGATCGCCAAGGCGACAAAAGTGCGAAACATAGCTCGGGCCTTTGCAGTGAAGAAAATTTGCGGTCTCACTTCGGCGAAACGCCGAATCGGAGGCCCTGGCGACTACTTCGAGCGAGGAAGAATGTCGAGCCCCGGCACCCTCAGATCGAGCCGGAACACGCCGCCACCGCCAGCTTCGGCGCCAAGGCCGCCGGTGACGAACAGTTGCTCGCGGTTCGGTCCGCCAAAGGCGACGTTGCTGGTCGTCACGTTACCGCCGCCGTAACGCCGAATCAGCTTTCCGCGGGGATCGAGCACCTGTACTTGCTTCATTCCATAGTGCGCGACGTACAGATTGCCCTCGGCGTCGAGACACATGCCGTCCGGTTGATTGTCGATCTGACCGGCCGCAGTGTCCTTAGTCGGCAAATCGGCGAAAACCTTCCGCACGCCAAGTTTGCCGGGCGAAAGCACCTCGTAGGCCAGCACGCGGTTCTTCTTGCTCTCGGCAAGGTACAGCTTTTTTCCGTCCGGCGCGAGCACGATGCCATTTGGAAATGCCAAGCCGCTATCGATCAGATGCGTTTTGCCAGCGCTATCGACATAGTGCACCGTGCCGATCGGCTCCACGTCGCTCGAACCTCCCGGATCGCTGAAGTAGAACCCGCCGTTTGGAGTGTCGAGCGTAAGATCGTTCGGACCGCGAAGCGGCGCACCGTCGCACGAACTAGAAGCGTGAGGCAGCGGCTTTCCGTCGGCCGATAAGTGCAGCACCGCGTGCTGGCTGGCGTCGCAAACCAGATGCGTTCCATCGGCCAGAATTTTATGCCCGTTGGGAGCGCCCGTCTCGGCCCAGACTTTATTCTCTCCGTCGAGTGCAAACTGAACGATCACTTTGCCGTGCGAGATGTAACCACGACCGTCGGCGTCGAACACGACGCCTTCGCAATAGTTGTCGACCTCAAAGAGCTTCACGGGCGGCACCCGCTCGGCGATCGGGAGCTCATCCGCCGCAGCTCGGGCGTCCAGCACGTGGCATCCCAGCACGAGCATCAAAAACAGGGGGGGCATGGGCCGCGAAGGTAATGTTTCACGCACGCCGGCAACTCCTGATGCAAGTGGGGCAATTGGCTGACGAACGCCACGCTGGCATCCTTCAACCGCCTGCGAGTGCTCTACCACAACTCAAAGCTTGGATGCCACGTTAGGATCTAGAATGTCAGCAACCCAACTTCGCAGCGTTGACAATGCACTAGGCTAACCGCTCCGGAATGCCCTCGCAAGCATGGCGATCCGCTCAGAACCGCTTGAAAAGGGCCGGCAAATCATCCGCAAAATCACCCGCGAACCAAGCCCCCCGGCACCTGCGTAGCATACTATTGAAGCGTGGCGGTTGGCCTGTCCGAACGTCGGGCCAGGAGGATAAAATTCGCGGCCAGCAGTTCGGGTTTCTCGGAAGCACGTGGAATGCGGTTACTCACCTACAACATTCACAAGGGAATCGGCGGCCGTGATCGGCGGTACAATCTGAATCGCGTCATCGATGTGATCGAAGCCGAGAATCCCGACCTGATCTGCTTGCAAGAAGTCGACAACAAATGCCGTCGCTCGCGTTTTCACGACCAATGCGAATTGCTGGCCCAGCACTTCAACTCGGTTGCTCGGCTCCGCCAAACGACCGTGCGATTAAGGACCGGCAGCTACGGCAACATAATTCTCTCCCGCTGGCCGATGTACGCTTGCCACCAGATTTCATTGCGCATGCCGGGCAAGAAATCCCGCGGCGCGCAGTTGGCAATCGTCGAGACGCCGGAAGGCCCCCTGCACCTGGTGCACTGGCACCTGGGGCTGGCCGAGAAGGAACGCCACTGGCAGGTCGATCACCTGCTCAACCACCACCTGTTTCGCCAGGCGGGCGACTTGCCCGTGCTCGTCGCTGGCGATTGCAACGACTGGCGCAATACGCTTGGAGCGGGCCCTTTTGCGCGGCACGATTTCGTCCAGATCACCGCGCCCATTTCACGCTTCCGTTCGTTCCCGGCGTACTTCCCAATGGGCTCGTTGGATAAGGCCTTCTATCGTGGCAGCGTCCTCGTGAAACAAGCCCGCGTCGTGCGAACTCCGCTAACCAAGGTCGCCAGCGATCACTTGCCGCTGGTGGTGGATTTCCACCTTTCCGAAGATCGTTTTACGAGCGACGAGCATGCGGGGGGCGATTGATCGTCCCGCTCTATTCAGCCAACGCTTCCTTGATCAGTGCGGCCATGTCCACTTCGCCGGTTGAGATGGCGTCGAACAGGCTGTCCCGATTCACGCGATCGTCGAAACGATCGAGCCGTTCCATGATCTTCTGAATTGCCTCGGGCGGATACCCGCGGTCGCTGAGCCAGGCTTCGATTTCAGGGCGGTCGTGAGACATAGCGTCGAACCTCGTGGTCGGCTGTTCCGGAAAACCTTGCGCCGCGGGCATCAATCTCCCGCGTTACTGGATTCTACGCCCTGCGAATTTGAGCTGCAATTTTCGCGCGGCCGACCGGCCGGATACAGCCTGCCAGCGGGCGGCAGATTCGTCAGAAACGGAATTCGCGCCCACGCCCGACCGTTATTGCAAGGGTCCACCCAGTCTCCAGCAAGCTCTCAAAGCACTTCGGCCCCGCGCCCTTGTTGAATGAGCGGAACGTACGTTTCGAGTTCCCTCGCCGTGGCCGGATCGGTCAGATCGACCGTCGCCCGGCGCTCGGCCGACATATAGGCCGCCATCGTCAGACGAACGATCTCGACACCATAATTCCAGTCCAGCATCGGCGAACGGCCGGTCGTAAACGCGGCCACCGCGTCCTCATTCTCATCGTTGTAGCCGTAGAGATCGGCTTCGTTGCTATGCACGGCCAGCAGGCCGCGCGTCGACTGTGACTTTTCGAGCGCCAACTCGCTATCGGCCGTGCCTTCGGCGGCAACGTCGCCGATGAAGATTTCCAGCGGGGAGCGGAGCGTATTCATCTCAAAGGCATAACCCGGGCCAATGCCATCGAGCGCCAGCCGCAGCCCTTGTTTGTCGTACATCCAGGAGACCGTGAATTGGCTCTTCACTTTCGCGCCGGTCTCGGGGTTCTTGTACGTGACCATGCCCGTGGCAAAATCCTCGGCCGGCGTCTTGTCGTAGTCCACGCCATGACGCTCGAGCAGCTCTTTTTTCCACCGCGGCTGCCCCCACTTGAGCAGCGAAAGGTCGGCCATCACGCTCTGCGGCTCGAGAAACGTGGGGCTCTTACCCGGCGGAGTGAGCGCGTACCAGCCGACCGCCAGGCAATGGCATCCCATGTCGCTCATCACGCCTCCCCCTTGCCGCACGGGATCCCAGAACCAGGGATTGTGCGGACCGGCGTGCTCTTCGCCCGAGCGAGCGAGCACCGGCGCCCCCATCGCCTGCATGATGGGGGCAAGCTGCGCGCGATGCGCCTGGAGCGACTTCATGTGTAGTTGATTTTCGAAATACGCATGGGGCAGTTTCACGCTCTCGACAAGCTCCAGCAGCTTGCGGGCTTCGGCCAGGTTGCGTCCGAGCGGCTTTTCGCAGATCACGCCCTTGAGCTTGGCGCCGGCCTTAACCGCGTCCACAAGCTCTTCGACCATCGCCACCCGGGCAAAGTTTGGCGCGAAGATGGCGACGACATCCACGTGCGGCGCCATCTCTTTAATGCTGCCGTAAATCGTTCCTTCGCCGAGACCATTCTCGCGCACATACGCGGCGAGGGCTTCGGGCGGCCGCCGCGAGACGAGTCCCGCCACCTCGACACCACGCACCTGGCGCAGCGATTTGAGCTGAAACGCCGAAATAAACCCACCGCCTACAATGCCATAACGCAGAGCCATCGTGACCTCTGGAAAGTTTCAAGTATTCGCGAGCGAATCGTTGGGCACACCGAGGAAGCTACAATGCGTCCTCGGGGCCCGATTGGCGTCAGACCAGCGGTTAATCTACCAAATCATTTGGTACGTTTGGTATGCCCTCGGTATCGCGCGGTAGGATCCCAGGGTTGCCTTGGTCCGAATAATGGGCCAGCCACCTCGTTTTGCGAAGATTTCCGCACGTCCTGAGATCGCTCGCCATGCACCTGACGATAAACGGCCGACGCTTCTTCGAGACCCTGTTGCTCACGATCTCGCTCACCGCGATCACAGCTGTGGGCTACGCTCAACTTCCCTTGCCCGGCGGTGGCGATGCCGTCAAGGCTCAGCCTCCCGGTAAAGAAGCCGCGCCTGAAGCGCCCGCGGCGCAAATCGAGGTTGAGCCCAAGGTTGGCGACGAACAGATCGCCCGGCGGCTCGAACGGATCCTAAAAGCGACCCCCAACTGGTTCTATGAGCCCAACGTCTCGGTTCAAGAGGGCGTGGCTTTCTTGCGCGGACAAACGACGACCGACGAGCGCAGGGCCTGGGCCGGGGAACTCGCGCGCGGCACGCAAGGCGTGGTGGCCGTCGTCAACTTGATCGACGTCTTGCCGGGCAACGCCTGGGACTTTGGCCCCGCCTGGGCAGGCATCGCCCAACTTTGGCGGCAGAGCATCCGCCAGCTTCCCTGGATCATCTTCTCGCTGGGAGTCATCGTGCTGGCGTTCTTCGTGGCCCGCCTCACGCGCAAGTTCCTGCAATACGTGCTGCGCGATCGTTTCGGCAGCCAACTCTTGCGCAGCATCGCGGCCTGGATCGGTGGCGTGGTGGTCTTTTTGGGCGGCCTGTATGTCGTGCTGTATGTTTCCGGACTGACCGGCATCGCGCTCACCGTGCTGGGCGGTACCGGCTTGATCGGCTTGGTACTCGGTATCGGCTTTCGCGACATTACCGAGAACTTTCTGGCCAGTATCTTTCTCAGCGTGCAAACGCCCTTTCGCAACAACGATGTCGTCGAAATCAACGGTATCCGCGGCATCGTCCAGCGCATGACGATTCGTTCCACCGTGCTGATGACATTCCAAGGGAATCACGTGCAGATTCCCAATTCTGTCATCTACAAAAGCACGATCACCAACTACACCAGCAACCCCAACCGCCGCGACGATTTCACGATCGGAATTGGCTATGACGTCGACATCGCGGTCGCTCAAGCGGCAGCGATCGAGGTGCTTCAATCGCATCCTGCCGTGTTGTCAGACCCCGAGCCGATGGTGCTGGCCGCTTCGCTCGATGCTTCAAGCGTCACGCTGCGCATCTACTACTGGGTCGACGTAAGGGAGCATAGCTGGGAGAGAGTGCGCTCCTCGATCCTGAGGCTCATCAAGCAGCGGTTCGAAATCGACGGCATCACGATGCCCGACGCAGCCCGCGAAGTCGTCTTCCCCCAAGGCGTGCCGCTCCAAATTCCGGAGCCTGAGAAACGCAGCGTTCCGCCATGGACGACCCCTGACCGGGCAGAACCGAAACCACCGGCCCCCGAGCCCGAGGTTTCGACGACTGCCGAGGGAGGGCTCGGAAGCGAAACGGAAAAACTCAAGGAGCAAGCCGAGAAGGCGAGACCACCCGAGGATGGCGCCGACCTGCTCAAAGAAAAAAGCGAACAGGCCGCCGACGAACAGTCGACGGCGTCCGCGAACTAACCGCCGAACCGTGGCAAAACGACGGTAGCCCTGTGACGTTCCAGGCTATTCGATGAGCTCGTGCAGTCGCTCAAGCGCGTATTGCGCCCCGGCGCCACGCGGCTCAAGATCCAAATATGCCCGCCAATGCTCCAGGGCTTCGTCATGGCGGCCGAGATCTTCCAGCGTGTCGGCCAGGTTGTAATGAGCGTCGGCATAGTGCAAATGGAGTTTGAGCGCGCGGCGATAGGCAGCCACGGCCTGTTCATTCTGACCGTCGTAAGTGAGCACCGTGCCCAGATTGTTCCACGCTTCCCAGAAGTTCGGGTCAAGCTCCAAAACCTGCCGATAACGTTCGCTGGCCCGGGCGAAATCGCCTAGCGCGCACAGAGCATTGGCCAGGTTAAAACAAATCTCCGCGGCCGGTCCGCCAACCAGCAGTGCCTCGCGATAGGCGTCGATCGCTTGCCCGAAGTTTTCTCGTTGCTCGGCCTGACAGCCAATCTCGAACCATTCGGCCGCCGACCGTTGATTGGCGATCCACGGCACAATGGCCGGCGCGGGTTCGGCCGGCTCACTTTCAAAAGCAAGCAAAAGCTGGCCGTGGGGCTCCGCCACCTGACCATTGTCCAGTCGCACGACGAGTTGCCGGGAGTTTTCCAGTAGCATCAATTGCGACAGCGGATCGTCGAGATTGCCCAGCCAATCTCGCAGCCGCATCAGGCTCTGACGCAGCCGCGCCGTGGTCACCCCGCCTCGTACGAGTTCACATAAGCTCTTCACGCCCGCCACGTGCTGAAAATCGAAGTACCGGATTCCATCCGATTCGGTCGCCGGGCTGATGAGCCCCGAGCGCAGCCAAATGTCGACTCGCGCCAGCGGAACCTCGAGCATCTGAGCCAATTCGCGGAGCGTGAAGTGCCGCTGGAGACGCCCCTGCGAGCAGTGCAGCCGTGTGAGTAACTCTTCTTCTGGCACGATCTCCAGCGGCAGGCCTTCCTGAGCCAGCGCAAGCGCGCGCCGTAACTTCGGCGTGGGACGCCCGTCGCGCGCCAAGGGCCACCCATCGCGGCCGACGACCACGAGCGTCGTCGCTCGCGAGATCCGGCGCATGTAGCGTCCCCCTTGCGATTCGATCAATCGCCGGGCTTCGCGGGCAGTCAGCGAGGCTAGCCTACCGGCCACAGATACCAGTTGGCCTTGCAAGACGCCCATGCTTGCGATCGGTTGGGCCACGCAGAAACACTCCATTGCATCGCGACGGTGTGTCGTTCAAACGCCGCGCATTCATGTTACCAAAATAGTTCGTGAAGCAGCTCAGGATGATTTTCGCTTCTTGGCGGCCGTTTGTCGCCTGCTTGACGTTATTTTTTTTGCCGCTTTAAGCTTTTTCGCCACCGGCTGCTTCCCAGAGCGATTCAAGCTCAGCTTGAGAGCATCCATCAGATTGATCACCGGAAGTTCTTCTTCCTCGGGCTGGGCAACCACTTCCTTGCCCGCGACCTTGGCGTTGATCAGTTTGGTCAACCGTTCCGTGTACAAGTCGCGATAACCCGCAATGTCGAATTTCTTCGCCGTCGAGGCGTCGATCAACATCTCGGCCAACTTCACCTCTTGCCGTGCCAGTTCCGGGCGGTGAATCTCGTCGGCAACAGCCTCGGGCTTGTGCAATTGAGCGTGGTAGTTGAGCATCGACATCATCAGCAGCCCGTCGAGCGGCCGCACGAGCACCAACTGCTCCTTGCCAGAGAACACGACGCGAGCAATTCCGCATCGATTACGCTTTGCCATTGCTTCTTGCAGCACGGCATACGGCTTCTGACCGACGGGCGTGTCGGGCACAAGGTAATAGTTCCGCCCATCGAGGTACATCGGATCGAGCATGTCCGGCTCGATGAACTCTTCGATTTCGATCGACTTGTCGCTTTCCGTGCGCAGCTTCTCGATTTCATCGGGGTCGATGATCGCATACTTGCCCTTGGCGTACTCGTAACCGAGCACGATCTCGTCCTTGCTCACTTCGCCGTGAATCGGGCAGACCTTCTGATACCGAATGCGGCTGTTGCACGCGGCATGCAGTTGGTTGAAGCGAAGCCCGCCGCCACTTGCCGCGAGCACATTAAAGGCCTGGACGGGTACCGAAACGAGGCTCAGTTTCAAATAGCCCTTCCAACTCGAACGCATGGCCATGACCCTATCCCCCGCGCGATGACGGAACGCAAAACCTGAGGCGACTGGCGGTTGCGCCCGACACCCCCCAACTCGACCCTGAAGCGTGTTCGCGGTGCTAGCAGTGCAAGCACCGTGCCACGATTAATGCGTGGGAAGCGCTAAGCGAAAAAGCCGGTTCTGACGGCCACGCCGCGAATCCGCATTCCGCCGCCGAGAATCGTCGAAAATAAACCTAACGCGGGCCACTGCCTGCTCGTCCCTCGCCTTGGACCGTTCGTACGTTAGGAGCCTCGCCGACGTGATGAAGTCCGCACTCCAGCGGTTGCCGGCCTGCTTGCTGGTCGCTTCGATGGCCATTGCTTGCCCAGCCAGGGCTTTCGAAGGGCCGTTACTTCCCGGCCTCGAAACAAGCGAAGCCGCCCCCGTCCCGACCAAGCAGAACGCCACGGAGTATTCGCCCCCCGCGGCCAAGCCGGCGTTTCCAGTGGACGATGGCATCACACCGCTCGACGAGCACGGTCGTCCGATGCTGGGGCCGGAGTCATCCGTCCCGCTGCGGCTTCCGGCGCCACCGTTACCGGCCGCGCCGCGCGTTCCGGCCAGGGCCAACCAACGGCCAGCGGCTCCGCCCGCCACGGAACCTCCGAAGCGTAATCTGTGGCAACGATCGACAGATGCTCTGCGCGACCTGACTGGGCCCAAAGAGAACCAAGGCTCCAGCAAAGACGAGGATGCGGCCCGCAACTGGCAGACCTTGCGCCGCCAAACGGCTCAAGAACTCGAACAACAGCGCCGCGAGCTCCAGCAGCGGCAACATCAGCAACAGCAGTTGCAGCAGCGCCAGCTTCAGCGTCAACTACAACAACGCCAGCTCCAGCAGCGTACTCCGGCAGCGACCGCGCAACCAACGACGGGCGGCACACGCTCGCAGCCGCGCAGATCGTACGTTCCTCCGGCCGCGCAAAACCGAAAAACCCCTCAACCGCGCGAAGCCAAGAACGAGCCTCGCTCGCCTTGGGAACGCGTCTACTAGCACGGGAACAGCCTGCTCGTTGCTAGTTTTCGATTCGCACGCCGCTCTTCTTAAGCTCGGCAAGCTGCTCACCCTGGGCCGCTTCCGAAAGCGGGTTGCCTTCCAGGTACAGTCGTAAGAACGGAGCAAACGCCTTTCTTCCTTCGGCGTCGGCCTTGGCCGCTTCGACGAGCGTCTTCAGATCGGCGACCTTGTTCCGCTCAATGAGCAACATACTCTGCGGCGGATTGGCCGTGGCAGGTGAAATATCCTGCACGGCGTTGTCGCTCAGCTTCAGTACGTTCAGCCGCGGAATGTTTGCCAGCGGGGCAATGTCGCTGACTTTGTTCTTAGCCAGATCGAGCGACGACAGCCGCGCAAGACCCGCCAGCGGGGCGACATTCTCAATCTGGTTCTCGGCCAGATAGAGCGCCGATAGCTTGGTCATGCCGCTTAGCGGCTGGACCAAACGCACCTGATTGCCCTGCAAGTTGAGATACTGGAGCTTTTCGAGCTCCATGAGCGGCGTGATGTCCGCGATCTTATTGCTGGCCAGCGTGAGCGATTGCAAATTTTTGAGCGTTTTGATCGGCGTGATGTCCGAAACCTCGTTGTTCGACAAGTCGAGCAAGAGCAGGTTTGTGCAGTGCTCGATGCCGGCCAAATTCTGAATACCGCGTCCCTTTGCTTCGAGAGTGGAAATCTTTCGCAGATCGTCCTCGGTAAGCTCTTCGGCGTTCCCGCGTTTCTCGAAGACCATCGCCCGCAGCGTCGCTTCAAGGTTCTTGTCCGGAAATTGAACGGCCTCTGCGGATACGGGCGACAACAAGAACGCCGCGGCGCAGAATGCCGCGGCACCAACTCGGAGGGGGTTGCGCATGGCTGGCTTTCCTGATCTAGCGGATAAAAAACGGTTGGCTGATCAGCTCCGCGCGTTGGGAGCCGGCGAGAATTCTTATTCTAGTTGCTCTCCGACGCGAACCAAGGGGGTGAAAACCCCGCGTGACGGGCCATTTTCTTGCCGGTTGGCTGCCCCCGCAGTATGGTAATCTGCGAGGGAGAATTCTCCCTGACCGCTTGGCACCATCATCAATCCCTGGATAGCCGAAGGAAATCTCATGCGGATCGTGGCGCTCGTTGGACTCGCTCTGACCTGGCTGGCGTTGTCCTTCGATTCGGGAGGCTTGTACGCCGGCGAGAATGCTCCCCAACCACTCTTTGACGGAAAGACCTTGGCCGGCTGGACGTGCACCGCGTTCGGTGGCGAGGGGGACGTCGAAATTGAAAACGGCGAGCTCATCCTCCGCGCCGGCAATCCGCTGACGGGCATCACCTGGACCGGCGACTATCCCAAGATGAATTATGAGATCTCGTTGGAAGCCAAACGCGTCGACGGTAGCGACTTCTTCTGCGGGCTGACGTTTCCCGTGGGAGAACATCCGTGCACGTTCATCGTTGGCGGGTGGGGAGGCGGCGTGATCGGCCTTTCCAGTCTCGACGGCTTTGACGCGTCGGAAAATGAAACCACACGCTACCAAGAGTTCGAAAATGGCCGCTGGCACAAAATCCGGGTGCGCGTCACGCCAGACAAGATCGAGGCCTGGATCGACGATAAGCAGATGGCTGATGTCGAAGCCAAGGGACGCCGGATTTCAATTCGACCCGAAGTCGAACTTTCTCGTCCGCTGGGCATCGCAAGCTTCTCAACAACGGCCGCGCTGCGCGATATCAAGGTGACGCGGATCGACACCAAGTGACCGCCAGCCGCCTGACAGGATCGCGCATGGATGCGATCCTGGAAATAGAAGCCGAGCTTCGCACCTCGCGAGGCTGAGAAAGTCCACGATAGGACCACAACGGTCTTTTCAACCTACTTGATCGTTCTGAAACAACAGCACTTTAGGAAGCCGGCAGACTCGCCCTTGCCGGTTGATGCAGGCCAGCACGCTCTCGCCCTCGGCAATCAGCTCGTCGCTCAGAAAGACCTCGTACTTGTTGACGACCCGGGCTCCGCGCGCTTCGATTAGCGAGGTTCGCAGCCGTAGCAGATCGTCGTAACAGGCCCCCTTGTAATACTTGCAGTTCATCTCGGCCACCACGAGCAGCCAGCCCTCGTCTTCGAGCTGTCGATAGGAGATACCGGCCGCGCGTAGCAGTTCGGTCCGCCCCATTTCAAAGTACGTCAGGTAATTGGCGTGGTGCAGCCGTCCCTGGGCATCCGTTTCCTGATAGCGAACGCGGACGTCTATTTCATGAGTGAATAACATGCCCAGAATGGTAACGGCAAGGGGTACTCCAGGGAACAGCAAGCCGGCCGACATGCCTCGTTACGGTTTATAGATTGGCAATCGTGCGTCACGTGAGGAGGGGGGAGAATGCTGGGGCTGAGCGCGATCGATCCCCTGGCGATTGAAGCAACGACGGCGATTCATGCCGGCGACGTGCCACGCCTTGCGTCCCTGCTCAGAGACCATCCGCAACTCGCCAGCGCACGAATCCTTGCGGGCCGCTGCCAGGGCGGTGGCGCACGCACGCTGCTGCACATCGCGACCGATTTCCCGGGACATCGTCCCAATGGACCGCAAGTTATCGAAACGCTCGTCGCCGCCGGGGCCGACGTAAATGCCCGATTCGGCGGCGCGCACGCCGAAACGCCGCTCCACTGGGCGGCAAGCTGCGATGACGTGGCCGTGCTCGACAAGCTGCTCGCCCTGGGTGCTGACATTGAAGCCCCCGGCGCCGTAATCGGTGGTGGAACACCATTAGCCGACGCCGTGGCCTTTGGCCAATGGAATGCCGCGCGCCGGCTCATCGAGCGGGGCGCGAAAACGAATCTCTGGCAAGCGGCGGCTCTGGGGCTCATGGATCGCGTTGAAGACTTCTTGTCCGCAGACTCGCCAAATTCCGAGGAAATCACACAAGCTTTCTGGCTCGCTTGTCATGGCGGCCAGCGCGCAGCGGCCGAATATCTGCTGACGCGCGGCGCGGATATCGATTGGATTGGTTACGACAACCTCACGCCGCTCGCCGCCGCCGAACGCAGCGGGGCAGTGGAGCTTGTCGCTTGGCTTCGTACGTTACGAGGCTAAGAAAGGTCGCGACGGACCTTTCGCAGCAGCCTGCTAAAGCACCCAGCCGGAGGGGTGCGAGCTCCACACTCCTTGAATTTGACGCTTCTCGCCTTATGACCTATAAAAGAGCGGTTTCTTTGCCGTCCGTTGGTCCAGGGAAGGTCCGCTTCTCTCGCTTTCCGGCCGGCGTTCTAGTGGCAACTTTTTCTCCGTGCGAGCTGGCTGATTCATGAGTGTTGGTGAAGGCACCGGGACCGGTTACTCGACCATGCGGGGACGAAACTACCCCACGATCCGTCAGTTCACCGTCTTCATGGAGAACCGGGTCGGCCAGCTTCTGGAGGTCATCCGTCGCTTCGAGGGAAGCCGCGTGCGGATCGTCGCCCTGTCGATCAACGATTCTGCCGAATGCTCCTTCGTTCGCTTCCTCTTGAGCCATCCCGAGCAGGGGCGCGAGATTCTCGAACGGGCTGGTCTGGCCTTGATCGAAAGCGATCTGATCGGGGTCGAGTTGCCGGAGGGGAACCAACCGCTTTTGCAGGTATGCACGGCGCTGCTCCAGGCCGAGGTGAACATCATCCAGGCCTACCCATTGATCCTCCGCCCGCGTGGTCGACCGGCCGTGGCCTTGATGGTCGACAACATCGAGATGGGCTTGGAAACGCTCGACCGTAAAAGCTTCACGATGATCTCCGAAGCCGATCTGGCCGAAGTGGAGTAAGCCTGGGGCGGACGGCCCCGCCCCCCCGTCGGAGACGCGTTCAGCGGCTTATCCTGGCACATGAGCCCCGGCCTGCGACTATTTTCGCGGCGATCTCGCATGCCGCCCCCCCCTGTCCACAAGTCGCGGCTTGGCAGCTAAAATCAAAGGTTTGCCGTTACCAGCAGCTTTGCCGTCACTACCCAGAGTAGCCCGCATGCCCATCTCGGTACTTTGCCCCGGCTGTCAAACCCGCTTCAACGTCAGCGAAAAGTTCGCCGGTAAGCAGGGGCCATGTCCTAAGTGCAAAAAGGTCATCACGGTGCCCGACGTGGCGGCCGAGGAGATCAAGGTTCATGCGCCCGAGGCTTATGGCGGCGCCAAGGACGCCAAGGGCCGCCCGGTCCTCAAGCCGATCGCGCGCGTGCAGAGAAAGCTCTCGCCGACGCTGATCGTGGCCATTGTCGGCGCGATCGTGCTCACGCTCGCCGTAGCGTTCATGATGCGGTTAGCGCCCGACGACAGCAAAGTACTCATCGCGGCGGTTGGCTTGGCGATTGTTTCGCCCGCGCTGGCTCTAGCGGCGTACTCTTTCCTGGCCGACGACGAAGGCGACCCTTATCGCGGCCGCGCGTTGCTTCTCCGTTGCTTGCTCTGCGGTTGGGCGTATGCCTTGCTCTGGGCCGTGTACTGGCCACTTGCGGCCAATGACATCATTACCGGCGAAATCTGGCAATGGGTGTTTGTCATTCCCGTCTTCGTCGCGGCGGGCGCTGGAATTTCATTCGCCACGCTCGACCTCGACTTCGGCAACGCGGCCCTGCACTATTGCTTTTTCCTGTTCGTGACCATCTTCTTGCGATTTGCGATTGGAATGCCGCACCTTTGGGAGCAGGCAGGCGCGAGCTCTCCCATCCCGTTCTGACGAGCCCCAGAACCGCACCATGAACGCCATTCGCGAGTTGCCAGAAATTGCCGGCCTGGACGGTGGCTGTGCGCTCGTGCGGATTCCGGCCGAGATCGGCGTTCCTCTTACCCCCAGAGTGCGCGCGCTCATCGACAGCGCCGAGTTTCGCCGGTTGCAACGCATTAGCCAGTTGGGGCTCGTGTCGCTCGTCTATCCGGCGGCGCTGCACACGCGATTCGAACATTCGTTGGGCGTATATCGCCTGGCCTTGCTGTTCTTGCGGCAGCTCTCTTACGATCCGCGTTTCGCCGGACTCGTCTCCGCGGCGGATGCCGAGTTGCTTATCGCCGCGGCGCTGTTGCACGACCTGGGACATTGGCCGTTCTGCCACCCGATCGAAGACATACGCCTGCCGAGCGTGCCCGAGCACGAATTGTTCGCGAACAGTTTCCTGCTCGAGGGCGAAATCGCGGATGCCTTGCGGGAAGACTGGTCCATTCAGCCCCGCGATGTCGTGGCTCTGCTCTCGGGCAAGCCCCGTGATGCCAAGAGCCGCTTGCTGGCGAGTATCCTCTCGGGGCCGATCGACATCGACAAAATGGACTATCTCTATCGCGACAGCCTGCACGCGGGCGTCCCTTACGGTCGCAACTTTGACCAAGCGCGACTCATCGGCAGTCTGTGCTTGAACGCCGCCGGCAGCGGCCTGGCGATTACCGAAAAGGGCAAGACCGCGGCCGAGATGATGGTCTTTGCCCGCTACGTGATGTTCAGCGAAGTGTATTGGCATCATGGCGTTCGGAGCGCGACCGCGATGCTCCAAAGGGCGTTCTACCTGCTGCATGGTCAACTCGATTTGGATACGCTCTTTCGGCAGACCGAGGCGCCGCTGATCGATACGCTCGTCAGACAGGCCGGCGGCAGCGAAGCCAGAAGCGCGGCCGCTGAATTGCTCTCGGGATTATTTGGCTCACATCGCCGGCTATACAAACGCCTTGCGCAATATAGCGTCCACGATCCGACGAACGAGGAGTTGTTTCGTCGGCTGGCGCGGCGGCCATACCCTTGGCTCACCGCTTGCGCCGAACAGTTTGCCGCTTGTGCCAGCACCGAGCTGGGCCGAGTGGTCGCCCCGCACGAAATATTGTTCGACGCTCCCCCGGTTGCCCGGGAGGTCGACTTCAACATCGAGGTCTTCTTTCCCAAGCAGAACCAGTATCGCCCGCTCGGCGAGATTTCGCCCGTCGTTCGGGCGCTGGGCACGCAGTTTGACGACTACGTCAAACGGGTTCGTGTGTTTGCCCATCCGCGCGTCGTGGCCGAGCTTGCGGGCTCGTCGCGCGTGGATGAACTCATCGCTCGCGCCATCGAAAAAACGGGTGATTAGCCGAGTCAAAGCTAAGGCTCCGTCAACGTTTCATGGTTGCTTGTTTGCACCAAATCGCTTGCGCGTGGGGCAGTATTTCGTGTCCTCCGAAGGAATCGAAGTGATGCTCCACGAGTGTGGTTAGAGTCGCTGAATTGGGCGTGAGGTCGGCGCGCAGCGGCGCGCGTGAGCACGCAAAGGGTTTTGGCGCC